>NZ_VWVQ01000004.1:0-478895 GCF_015712745.1 Bacillus sp. SRB3LM | reverse complement strand
CACCGCTTGGATTTTTTCTTTTGAAGAAAATTTAGCCATAAAAAATGCACCTCCAATTGTTAGACTGTGTCTAACAATTGGGGTGCACTTCATAAAGAGAACTGACTTCTATTTGGATAATTATTGTTACTATAAAATTTTCACTTTAACAGTTTGTCTTCCCCAATTCATAGCTTTACTTTTTGAACCCATTAAAACATCAATACGATTACCTTTAATTGCACTTCCAGTATCACCAGCGATAGCTTCTCCATAACCTTCTACCCATACTTTAGATCCTAATGGGATTACTTTCGGGTCAACTGCAATAATTCTCATATTCGGATTTGCCGTTAAATCATGCCCCATCGCAGTTAAAACGCGTCCACCATATGTACCATTTTCACTTGGATCAGCAGTATACGCTGTCGCTACTACCGTTAATTCACGTTTAGCAGACTGTATGTTGTTTTTAGATGCTTCTTTCGCTCTCTCTTCTTCTTTAGCTTTTGCTATTTCTCTTGCTTTTTCTTCTTCTTTAGCTTTTGCTATTTCTCTTGCTTTTTCTTCTTCTTTAGCTTTTGCTATTTCTCTTGCTTTTTCTTCTTCTTTAGTTTTTGCTATTTCTCTTGCCTTCTCTTCTTCTTTAGCTTTTGCTATTTCTCTTGCTTTTTCTTCTTCTTTAGTTTTTGCTATTTCTCTTGCTTTTTCTTCTTCTTTAGCTTTTGCTATTTCTTGTACTTTTTCTTCTTCTTTAGCTTTTACTATTTCTTGCGCTTTCTCTTCTTCTTTGACTTTTGCCTCTTCTTTAGGCTTTACTATTTCTTGCGCTTTTACTTCTTCTTTGACTTTTTCTTCTTTAGGCTTTACTATTTCTTGCGCTTTCTCTTCTTCTTTGACTTTTGCCTCTTCTTTAGGCTTTACTATTTCTTGCGCTTTTACTTCTTCTTTGACTTTTGCTTCTTCTTTAGGCTTTACTATTTCTTGCACTTTCGGTTCTTCTTTAACTTTTACTTCTTCTTTGACTTTTACCTCTTCTTTAGGCTTTACTATTTCTTGTGCTTTCGTTGTTTCTTTCGCTTTTGCTACTTTCTGCGTCTTTACTTCTTTCTCTTCTTTAACTGATTTTTGTACTTTCGCTACTTGCTTCGTTTTCTCTTCAGTTTTCTTTTCAGTTGGTGCTGTACTTGATAGGAAAGAAACGTTTGCATAAGCAGTTTTTCCTTTATACTCAAATTGCAGCCATCCGTCTTTTACTTGATGCGTTGATTCAATTACATCATCTTTTTTTAGTCTGCCAAGAATTTCTGAATCCGTGTTTGCTTCAGTGCGTACATTTAACAAATTCGCCGTTACATGATATACATCTTTTGTAAACTCCGAACTTACAAACACTTCTTTACCATTCAACTCAATTTTTGACCAGCCATCTTCGGTATTTATGACTTTTAACTCTTGCCCATTCTTTACTTTTTCGACCACTTTTGATTCTGTAGTCGGTTTTTCACGTACGTTAAGTACATCTGCTGTTACAATTGTTTCTGCGGTAGCAGTTGTGGTAAACGCCCCCAATCCAAAAATAGTTGCTGTTGCTGCGCCAATTACTTTTTTCATATTAGCCTCCATTAAATTTTTTTGAATTTTACCAAATGCCTTCGTAAAATTGTATAATTTTACATAATATCAAAACATTTGCAACAGTATATTAATATTGTTTAATATACTGTTATTAAAACTCCTTACTCCAATACTATCAAATTCTCATTTCTAATTCTATATATTATAAATCTCCTTATCTTTTATAAAAGCTCCATGCTCTTCTTCACACTAAATAGTTGTAGCAATTCCCGCCAAAAATAAACTTACGATTGCTAAAATTTGAGTAGCGACAATAGCCCCTCTTAAATGAAACTTATAATCTTTATATCCTTTCATACCTTCCGTACTAGGAATCACAACAAACCTTGGAGTAATCCAGCAAAAAATTAGCCAATCAATTATAAGTAAATCTACTAAATTGAAAATCATTAAAATACCAAAAGTGTGTAAATAGGCATCCATATACATTAACTTTTCATGCTTATGTAGTATATATGTAGAAACGAAAGGACTACCGAAAAGAATAGTATTATATACAATATTAAAATAAATGCTTTGCTTTTTTTCATGAATCGATTTTGGAAAAACTACTTTTTGAATATCTTTCGGATAATCAGTTAACGAAAGTCGAGGATTATAATATAAGGACCCTAAAATCATTACAGATAGTACAATAGACATGATGACACCAACGTACATCATTTGTTCAAATTGATTCATATACTGTATTCACCCTTTTCTGTAATTACTATGATGGTCATTCACTTAATTACATATTGTATGTACGTACACAATCAAAAATTAACAACTAGCTTTAATAGCAAAGCAAAATTGTTGCAATGCAAATGCAAATTTAATACAGTGGAAGCCTAATTGATACAGATAGGATTGGTGAAACCTATGAAAATTGAACATATTGCAATTTGGGTAAATGACTTAGAATGTATGCGTGATTTTTATATGAAATACTTTAATGGTAAAGCAAACTCTTTATATCATAATAAAACGAAACAATTTGAATCTTATTTTATTACGTTCGAATCTGGAGCAAGACTTGAACTTATGCGTAAAAAAGGGATTGAAAATAAGCCTAATTTAAACATAACCGGCTATGCTCATATGGCTTTTTCTGTCGGTAGTGAAGAACGTGTGAATGAACTAACAAAGGTGATAAAAGATGCTGGTTATCCTTTATTAAATGGACCACGTTTTACTGGAGATGGCTATTATGAAAGTGTAATAGGTGATCCAGAAGGCAATCAAATAGAAATTACGATTTAACTTACATTGTACAAGCTGCAGCAGAACAGAAGTACATGATCCATTATGGGGTTTAAATGTAATTCAAAAAATGCTTAGGATTTCTCCGAAGCATTTTTTGTATGTTACTAATACATTTATTCCTTAACCATTTAGTCAATGCTTGAGCCTATGGTCCCTTCTTTTACAAGTGAGGGCGCCCCTATTAATCTAAATAAGCGTCTCATTTCCAATCTTCCAGCTAAACCATCTCCCATGTCCTTCTGTTTCTCCAACCGTTTCACGATATTCGTTTCCGTTAATATAATAATCAATATGAAGGTCACGATCCCACATGTTGTTATACAGGTGGAATACATCACGTTTTGCGCCAATTTCTTGTATTTGTTTTTCTAACTTATGTTTTACTTGTTCTGGTATTTGATTTGCGACGTGTGTATGGAAAATACAAATAACAGCTTCTTCACTTATTTGTTCAATAATAGATGATAATAGCTCTACACCGTCTCCTTCTATTAATTGGACAGATTCATTTTTCACTAAAGATGCAGCTTGATCAAACATCTCAAGCCTTTCTTTATGTTCTGGCCAAATTAAAGCACGTAACCATAAATAATCTTCCTCATTATGTAAATCATTCACATGTAAGTCCAGTCCGATTCTTTCTACGACAGATGGGCTTTCTTTTAGAAAATGCGGTACATTCTCCCCTCTTATTTCAGAAGTTACATGCACATTTGAATTTATATTTCCGTACATTTCATCCATCCCGTACGAATAACGATATTGGTCCCAGAACAGTTGCAACCCAGAACTTGTCCCAATTTCAATTAACGCTAACGGCTTCTTCACTTTGTTAAATATGTAGCAGAAACTTGGGTATAAGTATGCGCACCGTCTTACTTCATTTGTTTGAACGAGTTTCGTTTGTAACAAAGTAATGATTTCTTCTCGGTACTCTTTACAGAAATCTTTAAAATGATTAAAAGCTTTATCTAAATTTGTATCAGCATTTTCAACTAAACTACTATAATACGTTTTTAAATGATGTTCTTTCCCTGCTAGCAATAAATAATGTACTGCACCTAATAGTAAGTTTGGGACTGGTTGACCTACCTGAGCATAGGACGATAGTGTAAGTACTTCCTCATCTTCAGCAATTTTCATTGATAAATATTCATATAAATCACTTGACCCTTTACATTCCTTTATTGAAAAGTTTCGAAATAAGTTTGAAATTTGTTCTTTTGTACACATTAGAGTCCCTCCTTTTTATTTTTCAGAATAATCTTACCATTACAGAAAGAATAATCCCATAAAAAGGTACTCGATTTAGTCACTTAAGGATACGTAAGCTTTTTCGAGATAATTTCAAACTGTAATTTTTTTCTATTTACCACCTTAAAAGAGCTTGTTAAATAAGATTTTTAGCGAATAAAACGTTAAATAGTTTAAAATTATCAGATAACACTAGATATTTTAGTCTATTAATTATTATAATAGAGTATGAGATGGTTATATAATTGAGACAAAAAAGGTATACACCTAGGTGGGGCCTAGGCGGTGTTTCTCTTTTACGGCTTAGACATAGAAAACACCTACACTTTTTTGCCAATATAGGGGATGGAGAGATTATCATGAGCAACATGCAGCAAAAAACAGACGTTATCTTAATTGGTGCAGGAATTATGAGTGCAACGTTAGGCTCATTACTAAAAGAATTAGCACCAGAATGGGAAATTAAAGTTTTTGAAAAACTCGCAAGTGCCGGGGAAGAAAGCTCTAACGAATGGAATAATGCAGGTACAGGGCATTCTGCGCTATGCGAACTGAACTATACTTCCGAAAAAGCTGACGGATCTATAGATATTAGTAAGGCTGTAAAAGTGAATGAGCAATTCCAGCTTTCAAGACAATTTTGGGCATATCTTGTAAAGAGCAAATTAATTCGTAATCCACAAGATTTTATTATGCCACTACCTCATATGAGTTTAGTACAAGGGGAAAAAAATGTTGAGTTTCTAAAAAACCGTTTTGAAGCGCTTTCAAAAAATCCACTGTTTCAAGGAATGGAATTTTCTGATGCTCCTGAAACATTAAAAAAATGGCTTCCACTCATTATGGAAGGTCGCACATCTAATGAACCGATGGCGGCAACGAAGATTGACTCTGGAACAGATGTTAACTTCGGTGCATTAACACGTATGTTGTTTGATTACTTAAAAACAAAAAATGTCGAGCTAAACTACAAGCATAGTGTCGAAAATATTAAGCGCACGAAAAATGGTTTATGGGAAGTAAAAGTACATGATATGAATAGTGGTAAAATTGAGCATCATACTGCTAAATTCGTCTTTATTGGCGGCGGTGGCGGTAGCCTACCTCTACTTCAAAAGACTGGTATCCCTGAATCAAAGCATATCGGTGGCTTCCCAGTAAGTGGACTATTTATGGTATGTAAAAACCAAAAAGTTGTAGAGCAGCATCATGCGAAAGTGTACGGTAAAGCTAAAGTTGGCGCTCCGCCAATGTCTGTACCTCATCTAGATACGAGATATATAGACAATAAAAAAGCCTTACTGTTTGGACCATTCGCAGGCTTCTCACCTAAATTCTTAAAAACTGGCTCAAATCTTGACTTAATCGGTTCTGTAAAACCGAATAATGTCTTAACGATGTTAGCCGCTGGTGTAAAAGAAATGGGACTTACAAAATACTTAATTCAGCAAGTTATGTTATCACATGAAAAACGTATGGAAGAATTACGCGAATTCATTCCGAACGCGAAAAGTGAAGATTGGGATATTGTAGTCGCTGGACAACGTGTACAAGTAATTAAAGATACTGATGCTGGCGGTAAAGGAACACTTCAATTTGGTACAGAAGTAGTAAGTGCAGCTGACGGCTCAATCGCCGCATTACTAGGCGCATCACCAGGTGCTTCTACTGCTGTTCACGTCATGCTCGAAGTATTAGAAAAATGTTTCCCAAGCCGCATGGTAGAATGGGAAGAAAAAATAAAAGAAATGATTCCTTCATATGGCATTTCACTAACTGAAAATCCAAGATTGTTCCAAGACCTTCACACTTCTACTGGTCGTACACTTGGATTAAACGAAAAAGAAACTGTTCATAATTAATGCAGAAATAAAAAAACGTCCGATATATTCGGACGTTTTTTTGTCTACTAAAAATTATACTTATCAATATTATCTTTCGTAAATACAACTCGTTCTGGTAATACGATAATTCCGTTCCCTTCTGCCTCATAATCATATCCTTGAATGGAGTTTGGCTCTACTTTCACTTTTCCAATTCCTTTTACTTCGAAGCTATCCCCTACTTTTAACTTCTTCCCTTTTACAACAATTTCATTTGCTACATACGTTGCGAGAGCACCTTGTTGTTTTACATCCCATAAACCAAATTGTTGTACTGTTCCTCGTTTTACATAATCACGCATAACGTTCGGTGTAGAAAATCCAGTTACCACTACTTTTTTATCCATTTTTAAGTTTTCAGCTGCCTGCGCCATTGCTGGGAGTGCTGTTGCATCTGGACAAATAACTGCGTTAATATCTGGATACGTTTTTAATATGTTCTCCCCTACGGATAAAGATTTTTGTGCATTATTTTCACCGTACTGCGTCGTTACAATTTCCCAGTTCGGATATTTCTTTTTAATAATTTCTTTCGCTTTCGTTACCCATTGGTTTTGATCCGTTACTGTCGGGCTAGAATAAAAGAATGCTACTTTTCCTTTATCTCCAATTTGCTTGGAAGTCATTTCTATTAATAAGTTAGCAAGTTGGTCTGGTGTTCCTTGGCTTATATAAAAAGAACGATCTTTCGGATTCACATCAGAATCCCATGTTAAGACGGTCATTCCTTTTTTCTTAGCACGTTGTAGTGATTGCGATAAACCATCAACTGATGTAGAGGAAACCATAAGTGCATCATAGTTTTGGTTAATAAAATTATTTATATACTTTACTTGCCCTGATACACTCGCTTCAGACGGCCCATCATATTTCACTTGTACGCCTAGCTTCTCTCCCATCTCCTTTGCTCCTTCACCTCCCGATGTGAAGAAACCAACTCCTGTTAATTTCGGAATAAATGCAAATTTCACATCATCAGCCTTTTTCTTATCTGCCGTTTGGCTAGAACACGCAATTAAACCGATTAAACAAATACATACAATCAATACAATCCCTAGTTTTCTCTTCATGACATTTCCCCCTTATGCAAACTCTGTCTTTTCCCCGCTAAAAATTGATGTAATTTGAAATGTCTCATAATAACTGAAAGAATAAGGATAATACCTATTACTACATTGGATTGTTCATTTGTTAAACCCGTCATTTGCAAGCCATACTGCATGAGCCCAATGAAAATACTCGCCAGTACAGTACCGAAAATACTTCCTTTTCCACCTGTAATAAGTGTCCCGCCTAATACAACTGCTGTAATGATTGGTAATATTGTTTCGCTTCCTATATCAGCACGTGCAGAACCGAAATATGCAGTTAAGAAAGCTCCTCCTAATCCACCTCCTAACCCAGAAAGTATGTAAGCAATGATTACTACTTTCTTCGTCTTAATCCCGGTGTATTTTGCTGCATTTTCATTCGCACCTGTTAATTTTACATGGCGCCCGTATATCGTTCGGTGAAACAAAATCGTGCATACAATTGTTAATAAAATAAGTAGCCATAATAAATTGGGTATTCCTATAAAACTACCATTTGCTAGTTGTACATAAGTATCAGGTAAACCGCTTATTCCTTCGTACCCAGAAGCACCTGCCCCTCCTGAAATGACGAGGGCAATTCCCCCGTATAAAAACATCGTTCCGAGTGTAACGACGAGTGGTTCTACATCCGTCATTTTTATAATGAGTCCGTTTAAAGCGCCTGCTAAACAACTAATTATTAGGGCGATTATAACAGCAAACAAAATAGGTATTCCGTTCATCCAAAGTACACCGATTAAGATCGAAGTGAGCCCCATTATTGAGCCGATCGATACATCAATTCCTCCTGTTACTATAACAAAAGTCATTGGTATCGCCGCAATTGCGATAAATAGGAAATCATTTGTACTAAAAAGGAGATTACTAATATTTAAGAAATCACTATTTATTAAACTAAAAAGGATGAATTCTACAAGAAGTAATACAATTAGAACCCCTTCCCATCTATATACATACTTCATAGATTCATCCTCCTTTCTGCCTTCCACTTTTTCATAACACTATCTAATATGATGATAAGTAATAATAAAAAACCTGAAATAGCATTATTCCAAAATGCTGGTATTTTTAAAAAGACGAGTGAGCTACTTATTGTTTCTAAAAATAACGCTCCTAATGCAGCTCCAAATAAAGATCCTGTTCCTCCTTTTAAATGAATTCCTCCTAGTACAGCGGCTGCGATTACTTGTAATTCTAATCCTGTACCTGTTTGATTTGGCACGAACCCGATATCCATAACAAATATGCAACCAGCGAGCGCAGCGCTTATGCCTGAAATCATAAACGCATATATCTTCACTTTATTAACAGGTATACCAATAAGCCTCGCGCCATCTTCATTATCACCTACCGCATAAAAGTATCTTCCCAATGGCACTTTTCTTAAAAAGAAGTATAGTAGTAGTAAAATAATAAGAACGAACCATACAGTTATAGGTAAACCAAGAATGATGATAGATGACAGCTGCTTAAAATCGTTTGGAATATCTTCAATCCACTTCCCGCCTGTGAAAATTAACATTGCACCTCTAATAATTCCTAACATGCCTAATGTCATAATAATGGCTGGTACCCGAAACTTCGCAACTCCAATACCATTTACGAAACCGATAATGGCCCCAAGTATAATAGCTACAAATATCGACAAGAATGCACTATACCCATTCGTTAACATCATTCCGCAAACTGCTGCACTTAATCCCATGCTTGAACCAACTGATACATCTATATTTTTCGTAAATAAGACGAACGATTGACCGATTGCTAGCACGACTAAAATAACGCTTGATTTCATCAGTAAAGATAACGAGGTAAATTGAATAAAACTAGGGTTTATCATCCCTACAATAGCTATATAAATTAGTAGTAACAGTATGATAGACGTTTCATGCATTTTTAACATGCGTTTCATTCCGTTACACCTCCGTATGCAAAGCGTGTAACTTCATTCACACTCAGTTGTTCTTTTTCCATATGAGAAACAAATCGCCCATTTCTCATTACATATACACGGTTTACTAATTGGACAATTTCTTCAACATCTGAAGAGATTAATAAAATTGCGAGTCCTTCCCTTTTCATTTTTTTTATCGTCTCATACACTTCAAGCCTTGCTTTCGCATCAATTCCGCGAGTCGGCTCATCAAGAATAATAATTTTAGGATTACATGCAAGATACTTCGCAAGCACGACCTTCTGCTGATTACCTCCTGATAAAGATGCCAATTCTTTATTCATATTCTGTACAACAATTCGGAACTGTTCTATAAACGAATTAACTAAAGCGCTTTCTTTTTCTTGATTTATAAAAAAGCGATTATTTTGATATAAACTTGCTGCTGCAATATTTTCTTTAACAGAAGCAATTGAGAAAATTCCATTCCTCGCCCTATCCTCTGGCACATAAACTAGTCCTTCGTCTAGCCTTTTATGCAAAGAACACGTATCAATTGATTTTCCACCCAATAAGATAGACCCTGATTTTATAGTTTTCAATCCAAATATCGCTTCTGCTAATTCCGTTCTGCCAGATCCTATAATACCAGCAACACCTACAACCTCACCCGCATGTACAGTGAATGATATATTTTCGAATGCGTGACCATTTATATCAACCACTTCTAATATTTTTTTCGTCTTTGCTGTCTCTTGAACTACTTCTATTTTCTCTTTCTGTTTATATCCTTTTGGCAATAGTCCCTCCATCAGCATGTCATATGTATAGTCACATACATCACCTTGGCTTACAACCATTCCATCACGTAGTATTGCTACTTTGCTGGCAATTTCAAAGATTTCTGGAAATCGATGCGTAATATAAATCATCCCAATTCCTTTTTCTTGTAAACTTTTCATCAACACAAAAAGACTCTTAATTTCATGTGTTGTTAATGTCGATGTTGGCTCATCTAGAATAAGAATCTCAGCTTCTCTTATTAATCCTCTAACGATTTCTACTAACTGTTGTTGCGCAATCGATAATGTTCCTCCTAGTTTATTAAGGTCAATATCCCATCCTAAGCTGCTAATCAATTGCTGAATCTGTACTTTTAGTTTCTTTTTCTTTTCTTTTAACCCAATACATATATTTTCTTCAATGGTCATATGCGGAAAAATGAGCGGTTCTTGTGGTATTAAATAAATCCCTTCTTGGTGTGCTTCTTTTGGATTTGCAAACTGCTGTCTCTTTCCTTTCACATACATTTCTCCACTATCATACGAATATAACCCCATTAATATTTTCATTAATGTCGATTTCCCGGCGCCATTTCCACCAACTAAAGCGTATATATCACCATGCTCTACTTGTAAGTTCACTTCCTTTAGCACAAGTTGATTCGAAAACGCCTTACTCATTTTCTTCACTTGTAATAAGGGCACATTCTCCACATGATGTCACCTGCCTTTACCCAGAACATTTTTTGAGAAAATGATTATTTGTTCTACTTGTTTTGTAGCATTGTATATTCCTTTTTTCATATCTAGAACACTTTTTTCAATGTACTATTAATCGTTTCAACTGGAATAAACAAAATATGTGACACATATGTTTAAGCATTGGTCAATTGTTGAAAGGGATGAAGAGTATGTCACAGCTGAACTTTGAAGAAAATTTATTAACTAAAGTAGCCTGGTACTATTATAAAGATCAATTAACACAACAAGAGATTGCTTCACTTCTTCATATTTCAAGAAATAAGGTTGTCCGGTTATTAGATAAGGCACGCAGTGAAGGTATCGTTACATTTCACGTAAAAGGAACCGGTTTGCATTGCTTGAGCATTGAACGTGATTTAATGAAAAAGTTCTACTTAAAAGATGCTTTCATTATCCCTACTCCAATAAACAATTATGCTACTTCTCTCGGAAAAGCCGCTGCACAATATTTAGAGACTCATCTCCAACAAGGTGATTTACTCGGCATCGGCTGGGGTGAAACGATAAGTAAAATGCTAGAAAACATTCATTTTGAAAGTTCTATTAATCTTTCATTCGTAACGCTAACAGGCGGAGTAAACCACTATCTCCCAAGAAAACAAAACTATTTACACTACATGCAAGGTGATCTTCATATTATTCCTACTCCTTTTCTAGCATCTTCTACTGAAATGGCACAAAGTATTTTATCAGAACCAAGTGTGAAAGATATGCTTCATGTCGCTTCACTTGCACATACAGCAGTTGTCGGTATTGGCGGGTTATCTCAAGACGCTACGATTGTAAAAGAAGAAAAATTAACGCTACGTGAAATGACATATATTCGAAGTCAAAACGGGGCGGGCGATATTTTAGGACAGTTTTATAATACGAATGGTGATTTATTAGAGCTCTCGCATCACAATCGTCTAATTGGCACGCCTCTCTCTATTTTGCGCAATATGAATCATGTCGTTGGTGTTGCTGGAGGTACAGAAAAGATAGATGCAATTTATGGTGCCTTAAAGGGAAAGTTCATTCATACATTAATTACCGATGAGGAAACGGCCCTCTCCTTATTACGAAAGGATGGTGATTGTTAATGTCTCATTTATTAGCTTTTGATGCTGGTACAGGAAGCATTCGAGCTGTTCTTTTTGATTTACTAGGTAATCAAATTGCGGTCAGTCAAAAAGAATGGGTTCATAATACGGATCCTCGTTACCCAGGTTCTATGAATTTTGATGTAATAGAAAACTGGAAGCTAGTACAACAATGCACGAAAGAAGTTTTACAAAGAAGTAATGTCACGCCTTCTTCTATTCAAGCTATTAGTGCTACTAGTATGCGGGAAGGTTTTGTTTTATATGATAAAAATGGGCAAGAAATTTGGGCTTGTGCAAATGTTGATGGGCGTGCATCCGCTGAAGTTAGTGAGCTAAAAGAAATACGGTCACATCTTGAAGAAGATTTATATACTAGATCTGGTCAAACTTTTTCATTAGGTGCTTTACCTCGCCTACTTTGGATTAAAAAACATGAACCAGACGTCTACAACAATATTCACTCCTTTACGATGTTAAATGATTGGATTTTGTATAAATTAAGCGGCGTACTGCAAATCGACCCTTCCAACGGTTGTACGTCTGGAATCTTTAATTTACAAAATAGAAATTGGGATAACGATGTCGCTAAAGAGTGTGGTATATCTTTGCCATTCTCACCAAAAGTAAATGAAGCTGGCACTGTGATTGGTAATGTTACAAAAGAGTGTGCAGCACTAACTGGTTTACTTGAAGGGATTCCTGTCGTCGCTGGCGGCGGTGATGCTCAAATGGCAGCACTCGGGACTGGAGTCGTAAAACCAAATCAAACTTTAATATGCGGCGGCAGCTTTTGGCAACAGGAAGTGAATATTGCAGAGTCAACAACGGATCCAAATGCTGCAATTCGAGTAAATTGTCACGTCGTTCCGAACCTTTGGCAATATGAAACGATTGCCTTTTTCCCTGGCCTCGTTATGCGTTGGTTTCGAGACGCTTTTTGCCAAGAAGAAAAAAAGCTCGCTGAAAAACTCGGTGTAGACGTTTATGAATTATTAGAAGAACAAGCGAAAGACGTTCCTGTCGGTTCATATGGTATTATCCCTACTTTTTCAAACGTTATGAACTACATTTCTTGGCGTCATGCCGCACCTTCATTCTTAAATTTAAGTTTAGACGCTGACAAATGCGGAAAAAAAGAAATGTTCCGTGCTATTGAAGAAAATGCCGCCTTCGTTACACTTGGAAACTTAAAACTAATTGAAAATCTTACTGGTACATTCCCTTCTGAAGTCATTTTTGCTGGCGGTGCCGCTAAAGGGCAACTATGGCCACAAATTCTATCAGACGTTCTCGGCATTCCTGTAAAAGTACCAGTTGTGAAAGAAGCAGCTGCTTTAGGAACTGCAATTGCTGCTGGAGTTGGCGCTGGCATATATTCATCTATGGAAGAGACTGCCGAACAATTTGTACAGTGGGAAAATACATTTGAACCAATCACTGAAAATCACGAGCTATACAAGGAATTCTATGAAACATGGAAAACCGTGTATAGCAGTCAGCTCGCTTTAGCTGATAAAGGACTTACAACACATATGTGGATTGCGCCTGGTGCACTGTAACACATTTACATAAAGGAGTGAACTGTATGTTAAAAGCGAATGAAAATGATTTCTCCTATCGCTTCGGTGATAACGGGCCGAAATATTTAATACAAGGCCCGAATATTGATCTTGGTCTTGTTGTCATTCAGCCTGGGCAAGAGTTTCAAAATCATTACCATACAACGTGTGAAGAAGTTTTTTATGCGTTAGAAGGTGAAATAGACTTCTATGTAAATAACGAAAGAGTTCCGATTAAACAAGGTGATGTCCTGCAAGTTCGCCCTCATGAATCTCACTATCTGATTAACCATTCTGACAAACCTTTTAAAGCTGTTTTTATAAAGTCACCACATTTACCAAATAAAGATACGGTACAAAAGGAAAATCCAACATTAACGAAGGAGTGATTTGGAATGACTTGGGGATTTAAAAATCGATTAAATACAATTTTACCTGATGGCAGAGCGGTAATGTTAGCGATAGATCACGGCTACTTTTTAGGGCCAATCCACGGGCTTGAACAGCCACTTGAAACTGTTAAAAACTTACTTCCTTACACGGATTCTCTCTTTTTAACACGTGGTGTACTTAGCTCCTGCATTCCTGAAAACTGCAGCACACCGATGGTTATGCGTGTATCTGGCGGCGCTACTGTCGTCGGTAAAGATTTAGCGAATGAAACAATTGTTACACCTGTGAAAGAAGCAGTGAAGCAAAACGCAATTGGCGTTGGCGTTTCTGTTTTTGTCGGATCAGACTATGAAACACAAACTGTTTCGAATCTCGCAAATGTAGTCTCTGAAGCTCACGATTACGGCCTACCTGTACTCGGCATTACCGCAGTCGCAAAAGAATTACAAAAACGTGAAGCTCGCTTTCTAGCACTTGCTTCCCGCGTATGTGTTGAAATGGGTGCTGATATTATTAAAACGTATTACTGCGAAGGATTCGAAAAAATAACGAGCACATGCCCTGCCCCAGTTGTCATCGCGGGCGGCCCAAAACTAGATTCAATTGAAGATGCATTAAACATTACGTACAATGCACTGCAAGAAGGTGCAATCGGCGTAGACATGGGCCGGAACATATGGCAATCTGAACATCCTGCTGCGATGATTCAAGCGATACATGGTATTGTGAAAAATGGATTGAATGTGAAAGAGGCGCTTGAACTTTATAATGACGTGAAGAATTAATGTGAAAAGACAGACTATTTATTAGTCTGTCTTTTTTACTTTACAGTGAAACTTTCTTAATCCGTCTTCTAATATGATACATATTTAAATTTTATACACCTTCAAATGATTACTCTTGATGATCACTATTAAGCTTTGAAACTTTCTTATCTTCTCTATAATCAAGACAAGACACTTCAATTAATAAGCCATTAAATACTGTAAAATAAAAACCATAACTACTACCTCTCATCGAATAAGGTTCCTTGTCTATTTCAATGCCGCCGGCTACTAAACGATTATACGCTTGATCCACTTCACTTGATGTATCCACTAAAAAACCAATATGAAAAGCTTCCGGATACGTAACTTCCTTATTCCCCTTAAATGCCTTTGGATCACTTAGTACAAGTATAAATCAACTCTCATCACTACTAGTGCCTTTCCCTTTTGCTCCAAAAATTGAAAATCAAAAAATGTTTCAAAGAAATATGTCGCTTCTGATAAAGTGAAACTTTAATTAGTGGGGTTTTATTCATCCCCCACTGATTATTAGTTGAATCAATCGGGCTTTTACGAGCAGTTGATCCCCCACCTAACTTCTTTTCTTTAGCTGAATTTTGAGGTGGGGGTCTTACTACCCGTTAATGCGGGATAAATCATCAACACATAAATTTAAATGATTCAGCTTCATGTACTCATCTCCTTTTAAACAGAGGGTATATAGACTCATTTTCATAACACTTAAATATGTAAGACAAGATATTCAAGCGTTCCATCTAAGACCATGCTTTATAAGTCTAATATTTTTTCTATAGCCTAGAACTTTTTTTAAATGAATGAAAAATTTTCTATCATTCCCATCCCCCAGTATTAAAAAAGAGGATACATGTTTGCTTCTACAACATGTATCCTCTGCTTGTATATTACGACTGTTGATAAGCCGCTTTCGATGATTTCACATAATAAACCGCATGATCCACATTAATAATATGATCTGGTTTTGGTTTACCACGGCCCGCTCTATGTCCAGCTAAGTGTTCTTCACTTGTTTCCCAGTTTTTCCATGCTTCTTCCGATTCCCAGCGAATCATAACGACAACTTCTTCGTCTCCTCGTCTTACTTTTTTCACAAGAACACTCAAGTCGATAAAGCCTTCAAATTTTTCAATAATACCTTCTCCAGTGAAACGTTCTACAACTATATTTGATGTACCTTCTTTTACTGTAAATGTTTTCGTTTCGATAAACATATATCCCACTCCCTCTTTGTAATACGAATACTACTATTCTTCTATTATAATTGATTATGATAATTATTTTCAATTGTAAAGTTTTAATTTTTTGAATTATGCTGATTTCTTTTCTATCGCCTCATCTAAAAATTTGAAATATGGAAGTAACATCCCTATTAAAGAGGTGACACATATAATTGCACCGATGATTAAATATAGCACTCTTACTCCCCACATTTCACTCAATATTCCCCCTACTAACACACCTAACGGCATAGCGGATCGTATGAAAAATAAACGCACTGAAAATACTTGTCCTATCATATTATTCGGCACGGTTTGTTGGCATATTGTTGTGTTATAAACATTGAAAAATGCAATACAAATCCCTGCTATTACTTCAATTATTATTGCAATAATAATACTATGATTGAACCCTAATGAAATGTATGTGAGTCCTCCTATAAACAATCCACCAAGCATAAGTATACGCCGGCTTTTATATGTTACTTTTCCGACTAGTATAGATCCAATTACATAGCCAAACGGGAAACCAGCCATAAAATAACCAAACTCCGCATAACCTGCTGACAGTTCATCTTTTATATAAGGAAGATTTGTAACCAGTGTTACCCCGACCCCAAATTGTACGAAAGTAAGAAAGACACCGAGCCAAACGATAACTGGTTTTGTGAAAAAATATGTAAAACCATGAAGAAACTGTTCTAGCCACGTTTTCCGAATGGATTGTGTTGTTCTCTTTTCTTTTATATAAAGTAATAATGCACCACTAACAAATAGACAAATACATACGAAAGATAGTGTAAGTTCTACCCCAATCAAATGAATGACTACTCCGCCTAATATTGGCCCAAGAAACATCATAAGTCGAGCCATCCCATCAATATACGCATTTGCGTCTTGAAGTTGTTCTTTACTTACAATGCTCGGTGTAATTGCTTGACTTGCAGGTGTATACAGCGGCGTAATAAGTCCGATTATTATTTGTACGACATACACATGCCAAACTTCTATATTACTTGTAAGTATCATGACGAACGGCAATAAGAAAACGGCAGCTCGCACCCATTGTGAAAAAATCATAATCCACTTCCGGCTCCATTTATCAATAAATGGGCCACTTATTAATTGCAGTATGAGTGATGGGATGAAATATAATAGCCACATACTACTTAAAGCTGTTTTTGACCCTGTTAATTCATAAACAAGAATCGAATTACATAACGTTCCGAAAGCCCCGCCCAATTCTGAAATCGCGCTACCTATCCACATGAAAAAGAACGAACGATTTTTCAATACATTTTTCAATTTCATACACCAACTTTTCTTTTATATTCCTCCCTCTATGTACATTCTCGTTGTTAATTATCTATTCAAAAACATATCTAATTCTTTCGCTAACGACTGTACTGCTTTCTTTCTTAATACATATTTCCCGTCATGTATATCTACTAACTTCGCTGCACGTAACAATTTCAAATGATGGTGTACAGTCGATTTACCGAGTTGCAGTCTTTCTGTAATTTCCTGCAATGTTCTTTCTTTTTCAAACAACATTTTTACAATGCGTAACCTTGCTTCATCCCCAAGCGCCTTATGTTTTTGAACTAAAAAATAATTCGGTTCATATAGATCTTCAGGATGGATGCTTTCGTTTGCAACTGGGTAATGAAATACTTTCGTATCTTCAATATCCGCCTCAATATTCCACGGTCTGTACGTCATTTGCGGGATAAGAAGTACATTATGAACACTTGGTTCTGGCATATAGTTCACACCGCCAGTCGCCCACTCGACGAACTCTTCCGGTTTCATCTTTTTATTCATCTCATTTTTCGCTTCATAGTCTCTTTGTAATATAGAAAGTATTTTCTCTTCCTCTTTCTGAATAACACTCTCATACCAACCTGTCATTACAGCGATTAAATGAGGTTTCAGCACTTGTACATCCACATTACATATAAAACGAATATACGTAGAGAAAAACTGATGATCCTGCGTTAGTTCCTCTAGTTCATGTATTGCAGTTACGTCTCCACTCGCTGCTAAATGTCTTTTCTTTTCATGCTTCTCGCCTAAAAACGGTAAACATATATATTTCAAATCTACTTCTGAAAGCGCATTGATTTTAGTATGAAACTGTGATATTTCCTGAAACTCCCCTTTATACAACAACTGAAGTAACGCTTTCCACGTATTATGTTCCTCTACAAACTGTAAGTGCTCTCTCATTTCTTCTGTTAATGATTTCTTAATTTCTTCCCATTCATTTTGACTCTTTTCAAGAGTATCAATTAACCGCTTATGAGTAATCGCAGCAATGCCAAGTGCACATTCGAAAAGTATCGAATATTTCACTTGAACGTTATAAGTTTCTCTCTTTTTACTCGTTATGTGATAGACCTCCATTTTTATCCCTCCTTGTTTGCTATATATTTAATTCTATTTTTATCGAATTATACCTTCTATATTTTTAGAATTATATTACAACTTTAAAAATATTCTAATCAATGAGCAAATAGAAAAGATTTATACTCTTTTTTATTCTGACTCAATTAAAACCTTGATTATTAAAAATGAAAGTTTTTAATGCCTCTTTTATACATTGCATTTCCTTCTCTTGATCAGCTATAAAGAAGGTTTATTGAAGAGAAAAGAGAATTGATTTTATTAAGAAAAATGAATAGGAGGCTATACGAATGGGGAGAAAAGAAATGTTGCAAAATGGAGTCCAACAAGTTTTTTACGAAGAAGAATGGTACCCACCAATATCAGAAGCGTTAAAAAATCTTACTGCTGAACAAGCATGTTGGCAACCAGAAGGTGCTGCCAGTAATACGATTTGGGAAAATGTGAACCATTTATTAATCTTTAAAGAACGCCTACTTTCCCGCTTACATGAAGACAACACATTTGTTGCTCCACAAAATAATGATGAAACCTTTATCCAAGGTGAGCCTAATGATGATAACGCTTGGCAACAAACAGTAAAGCGAACGCTTCAAGTACATGATGCCTTACAATCTTCATTAACCGCCCTTCAAGAAGCAGAACTAGATCAACTAAGTCCTTCTCTACCAGTTTGGCAACAATATATGAATATCCTTTTGCATGATGCTTATCATACAGGACAAATTATACAGCTTCGGAAACTTCAAGGTTCATGGCCAACTCACCGTTCTTATTTATAAAGTGAAATTTTAATCAGCTCTTACCAATCGGGATTTTGCGGGCAGCCCATCCCCACATCACTTCTTTGCTTTCCCTGAATTTTGAGGTGGAAGTCTTACTGCCCGTTAATCCGAGATAAACGATGTTTAAAATCGCATACGTTTAATATCCAACAAAGCAATTGAAAATAGCTACTTGTTTTGTAATTACTGCGATTGCTCAAAATAAAGCAAATTAAAATACGTGAATCCCAAACATCATTTACCTTCTTCATAACTTCTGATCATAATCCAAATTTGGAAGAATAGAGGCTTTTTTATATACAAATAATAAGCCTCAAGGAGTTGTTGACATGTATTTCATATTGAATATGTTAGGGATTTTCGTTGTCATATTAATCGTTTTCTTATGTTCGCCTAATAAAAAACATATAAAATGGAGACCAATTGTAATTCTCATCCTATTGGAGCTTTTTATTACGTGGTTTATGTTAGGCACAAAGCTCGGCAGTATTATCATTAATAAAATTGCGTCATTTTTCAGTTGGCTACTAGCATGTGCGAATGAAGGTATTCGATTTGCATTTCCTTCAGCTATGGAAAGTCAGCACATTGATTTCTTCTTTAGTGCGTTACTTCCTATCATTTTTGTTATTACTTTTTTCGATATTCTTTCTTATTTCGGAATCTTAACTTGGATTATTGATAAAGTAGGTGCAGTTATTTCAAAGATTTCTCGTTTACCAAAGTTAGAAAGTTTCTTTTCGATTCAAATGATGTTTTTAGGAAACACCGAAGCACTTGCGGTTGTTCGTGATCAATTATCTGTTTTAAAAGAAAATCGATTATTAACTTTTGGAATTATGAGTATGAGTAGCGTTAGCGGATCCATTCTTGGTGCTTATTTATCAATGGTTCCAGCAACATATATTTTCAGCGCAATCCCATTAAACTGTATTAACGCATTAATTTTAGCCAATGTATTAAATCCTGTGGAAGTTTCGAAAGAAGAAGACGTTGTTTACACACCTTCAAAACATGAAAAAAAGGATTTCTTTTCTACTATTTCAAACAGTATGTTAGTTGGGATGAATATGGTTATCGTTATTTTAGCTATGGTAATTGGTTATGTAGCTTTAACAGCATGTTTAAATGGGATTTTAGGATTTTTTGTAACAGGGTTAACAATTCAAAAAATCTTCTCCATTATCTTTAGTCCTTTTGCATTTTTACTCGGTTTATCAGGCAGTGATGCTATGTATGTAGCTGAATTAATGGGGATCAAAATAACGACGAATGAATTTGTTGCAATGATGGATTTAAAATCAAACTTAAAGTCGCTACAACCACATACGATTGCGGTTGCAACAACATTTCTAGCTTCTTTTGCTAACTTTAGTACAGTAGGTATGATTTACGGAACTTACAATTCATTATTTGGCGGAGAAAAATCATCAGTCATCGGTAAAAATGTTTGGAAGCTTCTTGTTAGCGGAATGGCGGTTTCTTTATTAAGCGCTATGCTTGTTGGACTATTTGTATGGTAAACATTCTTTAAAACGAAAGACACCCAATCGAATTGAGTGTCTTCTATTTTTATTTTCGAATTTGACCATTTCCACGAATCACATATTTTGTAGAAGTTAATGCAGGAAGCCCCATTGGTCCTCTTACGTGTAACTTTTGTGTACTGATGCCAATTTCTGCGCCGAATCCGAATTCAGATCCATCAGTAAAACGAGTTGACGCATTATGATACAGTGCAGCCGCATCTACAGCTGTGAAGAATTTGCTGACGTTTTCCTCGTTTTCTGAAATAATCGCTTCAGAATGCATAGATCCATACGTATTTATGTGATGAATCGCTTCTTCTATAGAAGAAACTAATTTAACTGCCAGCGTGAGTGATAAAAATTCTGTACCCCAGTCTTCTTCTGAAGCAAGCACAATTGAAGAATCAATTGCCAATGCTTTTTGATCACCACGTAGCTCCACGCCTCTATCCTTCAAAGAAGAAAACAACTCGCTACCATATTGCTCTGCCCACTTCTCATGAAGTACAATCGTTTCAATGGCATTACATACAGATGGACGCTGCGTTTTTGCATTTATAATAATATCAAATGCCATTTGTTTATCCGCTGTTTCATCAATGAAAATATGACAATTCCCCGCACCTGTTTCAAGTACTGGAACAGACGCTTCCCTCACAACAGTATCGATTAATTGCTTGCCACCTCTTGGAATAAGAACGTCTAGATAATCATTCATTGTAAACAACTGCTTCGCGCTATCCCGTGTTGTATCTTCTATAAGCTGTACACTCTCTTGAGGCAAGCTTGTTTGTTTAAGCGCCCGGTGAATAACGTCAACAATAGCTTTGTTAGAATTGATAGCAGAAGAACTACCACGTAATATAACTGCGTTTCCTGTCTTTAAACAAATTGTAGCAGCATCTACTGTTACATTTGGCCTTGCCTCATAAATCATACCAACAACACCAAGTGGTACACGCATCTCCTGAATAAATAGTCCATTTGGTCGCTCCCATTTGCTTACACATTCTCCAACAGGATCACGTAATTCAATTAATTGCTTAATTCCCTCTGCCATATCAATGATACGCTGTTCATTCAGCATTAGACGATCAAGGAGTGAATCAGAAAATCCTTTTGCCTTACCTTCTTCGATATCTCGTTTGTTTTCCTCTAAAATATAAGCTGTTTCTACTATTAACCTTTCAGCAATGGCAGCAAGTGCTTCGTTTTTTTGACTTGTAGATTTTAGTACAAGTTCTCTAGCAACTTCTTTCGCCCTTTTCCCCTTTGCCAACACTTCATTCATTTTTGTTTCCTCCTTTTTAACATCACTATTCTTAAAGTGAAACCCAATAATCTCTATGAATAACTTCATAATTATGTCTTTCGCCTCTTGCTTGAATATGTTGGCTTTGCATACCTTTTATCTCTCTTAATTCCTCTGCGCTATAGGTGCATTGCCCTTTTCCAATTACGTGCCCTTGTTGCGTCATTACTTCTACGACATCGCCAACTTTGAAAAATCCTGACACATTTGTAACGCCGGCAGGAAGAAGACTCTTACCATGCTGAATGATAGCAGTAGCTGCACCAGCGTCTACTTCAATTTGTCCGCTAACGAGCGAATGCAACGCGATCCATTGCTTGTTCATCTTCATTTCTTTTTGAGGAGCATTTCCGATATATGTTCCATCACCTTTGCCCTTTAAAACATCTACAAATTTCTCTTGTCCACGTCCTGTTCCAATAAATACACTCGCACCAAGAGAGAGTGCTGTCTTTGCAGCATCGATTTTTGATTTCATTCCGCCAGTCCCAAGTTTTGAGCCAGCATCTCCTGCAAGAGAAGCGATTTCTTCTGTAACTTCAGGAAGGAAATAATATTTTTTCGCATCCTCATTTTTCTGAGGATTTTTGTCATATAAACCGTTCACATCTGTAAAAATCATAAGCATATCAGCTGAAACAAGTCCGCTTACTAAAGCTGACAGCATATCATTATCACCGAACGTTAGCTCCTCTAAAGAGATGGAATCATTTTCATTAATGATTGGAAGAGCAGAACGGTTTAATAACTCTCCTAAAGTAGCGTAAGCGTTACTATATTGTTCTTTTCTAGAAAAGTCACTTCTCGTCAGCAATAATTGCGCAGTTACAATACCATATTTACGGAATTCCTCCGTGTACGCCTGCATTAACAAGCTTTGTCCGACAGCCGCAGCAGCCTGTTTTCCTTTAATTGTCACAGGTCTACTTGGATATCCTAGAGCAGAAAAACCTGCAGCAACGGCTCCAGATGTAATTAACAAAACTTCATGTCCTTCCTCTTTCAATCGAGCCAATGCGGCAACATGATCTGAAAGTTGTTCTTTAGAAATGCCTCCGTGACTATCTGCCAAGGAGCTGCTCCCAATCTTAACGACAACTCGTTGTTTTTTCACTTTTGTATCCCCCAAATCTAAAATCAAAGTTTTTTATACATTACACTTTTATTCATACAGCTTTCAGTCATTTCTATTCTCATTATTGCTGCACCTAGCCTATTCAAGAGCAAAATAAAAATGACCGCTTCGCCCTTAATAAAATAAAAAGGACGAAACGGTCATTGTTCCGCGGTACCACCTTAATTGATATACATAGATATCCACTTGGCGCCTATAACGCGGGCGAACGCCTAAACTTTCATTTAAGACTCAGGGATAGGTTCGATATATTCTATACGAGGAATCTTTCAGCCGGTGAATTCCACTCTCTTTCGCAAGAAGACATATGTACTATTTCCCTTCAACGATTTTCGGTTTAATTTTTTTATATTATGCGATATAGTTTGATTTGGTGTCAAGAGGTATTTTAAAAAATAAATAGAGCGACAAGTTCTTGTATGAAATGATTGCCCTACTGAATGAAAATACAAATTGATATAACTGCAACTCATATTCATAAACATAATACCTTACATTATAGTGTATATATTTACAGAATGTCGAATATAATTCATTTTTATCTTTTACTGTTGCAAAAAGGAATATATTCTCTTAGAATGTTTCTTTATATTGCATGGAGATGTTATTGTTATTTTAAGATAACAATTTCGAAATAATATAATTTATTAAAAAGGAGCAAGATTGAGTTATTATGGATAAACAAATTGGATTCATCGGATGCGGAAATATGGGAATGGCTATCATTGGCGGAATGCTAAACAAAAAGGTAGTGTCTGCAAATCATGTTATTTGTTCGGATTTAAACACTACGAATTTAAAACATGCTAACGAAAAATATGGGCTAACTACAACTACTGACAATAATGAGGTAGCTAAAAATGCTGATATTTTAATTTTATCAATTAAACCGGACCTATACGCAGCGGTCATTAACGAAATAAAAGAAGTCATCAAAAACGATGTTATCGTCGTAACGATCGCTGCCGGCAAAAGCATTAAAAGTACTGAAGAAGCTTTTGATAAAAAATTAAAAGTTGTAAGAGTAATGCCTAATACACCTGCTCTTGTTGGAGAAGGAATGTCTGCGTTATGCCCTAATGAAATGGTGACAGAAAAAGATTTAGAAGATGTGCTAAACATTTTCAATAGCTTTGGTCAAGCAGAGATTGTAAGTGAAAAATTAATGGATGTTGTTACATCAGTAAGCGGTTCTTCACCAGCATACGTATATATGATTATAGAGGCGATGGCAGATGCTGCTGTACTAGATGGTATGCCTAGAAATCAAGCATATAAATTCGCTGCTCAAGCTGTATTAGGGTCTGCAAAAATGGTACTAGAAACAGGAATACATCCAGGTGAATTGAAAGATATGGTTTGTTCTCCTGGCGGAACAACGATAGAAGCTGTAGCAACATTAGAGGAAAAAGGCTTACGCACAGCCATCATTTCAGCTATGCAGCGCTGTACGCAAAAGTCTATTGAACTGTCTAGCCAAACAAAAAAATAAAACGATAAAAGAGATCATGTTAGCTATGAATTCATATGAATTTAACTAGAAATGCACTACATGATAAACGGCCAAATTCGAATATACTTGAGTTTGGCCGTTTTAGTTTTTAATTATATTAAAATAATTTTACTCATCACACTACTTTACTTGTGTAATTTTATTAGAAACTAATAATTTTTCAATGCATTTCGGTAACATGTCTAATAGCGTTTCAAATGCGTAATTTACATCTAAACGTTCTGTCCATTGGTGGGCATCTTTTCCTACCGGCCCCATATTTAATACTGGAACGTCAAACTCTTCTAGTTCCTGAAGTGGAATCGAGTAACCTTTATCCCATAATGGCATATTGTCTACAAGTGAACTCATTGAATGTAGTGGATTCTGTAAGCCCACATAGCTCAAATCTGAAATTCCTCCAAAATAGTTTTGGTTTTCAAATGTAATGTTATGATTGTAATGTGCATACTTTTCCATTTCTGCAACTACTTCTTTAATTAATGGATCGTTGCGTGAACTTACAGCTGGATAATATGGTGGAGCAAAGAAAAGTACAATCATCGGCGCCTTTTCTTTACATAAAATAGCTAGTTTATCTACTAAATCAATTGTTACCGCACGATCATCTTTCTCTTCTCTATTTTTTATTATACTAGATTGAATATCATCTATTTTCGCTTGACCATGTTGTTCAATTGCATAAGCGATAAGCTCTTCGTACGTTAATACATTCACTTTCATATTAGGCGGTATAAACGGATTATATTTAGAAAAACGATATGCTTGCTTTTCATATTTCTCTTCTATTTTCTCTGCTATTTTCGTTACTTTTTGACGTAACAATGAAACGACATCTGTCATTGATTTTTCTAGTAAAAACAAATTAAATAATGTAACGGCACGATGCGGAATTTGTACAGAATAATCCTCCTTTAAGTCCCGTTGAAGTAAGTTAGTTGGCGGAGGACTCGCTTCCCCTTCTACAATATCACAAAGGTCCGTATTCAACTCTAATTCTGCTGTTATTAATGACGCCATATAACTACCATTTAAGCCCGCAAAAGGTTCACCTACATGTGTTTCTTTACCATAGCAAAGAAATCCAGGTAACACTTTACCAATAGAACCCGTGTAAATATACTTATTTTGGTCACCAGGATGTCTTGCAAACATAGGCTCTGAATTTAGGACTGTTTTATAATTTAAATCATGTTCTTTTGCTAACTCTAGTAATCTTGGAACAGCAGCCCTCATCCCCACCGAATTTACTTCTTCATCTGGAACAGCTAATAAAAGTACATTTCCATCAAATCTTCCTTCACAGGCTTGCTCAATCATTGCCATTTGTAACGTGAGGCCGCATTTCATGTCCATTGTTCCTCTACCAAATAGCCAATCTCCTTGTTCTATATCTTCACGTACATGGGCTGGTAGTTCATCTTCATGAGAATAAAACATAGACGTTAACTTTTTAGGGTTGAATGCATCCTCTTTCCATACTCCGTAATCTTGTACATCTACAACATCAAAGTGACTAACTAGAATTACGGTATTTTTTGTACAATCGCTTTTCTTTACGAGCGCTGTAACAAAATATCGTCCGTCCCCCGTCGGATTTTTTTGCAAATGTTGTGGGTTGTCTTTGAAGTACTGTAAATCAGATAATTGTTCCACAACAAAGTCTGGCAATATTACTTCAGCTTCTGTACCGGTAATACTAGGAATTTCAACTAGACTGCTTAATAATTGAATCAATTGTTCTTTTGATTGCCACTTTGACATATAAATCCCCCTATTTTTCCGCATTATGAAAATGAATTCCAGTATATGAATAAAAAATGACGACAGTTATCAAAATTATAGTTCTGATGTACTGCCGATTTTTATTGATATTTCATGAGCTGCTTGTTTTACCTTATTAATAAGAAAAGATAGTCGATCTTCATTAATACGATGACTAATTAACCCAACACTTAATGCTCCCACTACATTATGATTAAA
Source organism: Bacillus sp. SRB3LM (assembly GCF_015712745.1). Classification (NCBI taxonomy): domain Bacteria; kingdom Bacillati; phylum Bacillota; class Bacilli; order Caryophanales; family Bacillaceae; genus Bacillus; species Bacillus sp. SRB3LM. Next base: position 452,641 of record NZ_VWVQ01000004.1, on the reverse strand, counting down.
TCCAATAATTGGTGCAGCTACTGAAGCAGTTCCTTCTGTTTTTTCTCCATAACTGACAGCATATCCTTCGTTTCTTATTTGCTTTATTTGATCAAGAAGAATTCGCTTTTGTTCTGGTAAAGCAGGAAGTAGCTGCTCAACAATATATTCCATTTCATTCTGTTTCATATTGGCTAGCATCGTTTTATTTGCGGCACCAATTGAAAGTGGAATTTGTTCCCCTAGATTATCGATAACTCGAATTTTTAAAGGACTATCAATTCTTTCAATGATAATAGAATGCGTTCCGTTTGGAATATTTAAATAGACACTTTCTTCGACTTCAAAGGCCAACCGCTTCATCACTTCTCTTGCAACAGATCTATAGTCTACCTTCTCCAATTGACGTAACCCTATTTCCATCCACATTGGTCCAATTTTGTACTGTTTTGTCTCTGGTATTTGTGTAACTAACCCATGCTCCATTAGAGAGTTAAGTAATCTATGTACTGTACTAACTGGGAGATGTGTTCCATCTGCTATATCAGAAATAGCCCAATACTCTTTTTCATTTGTAGAATTCAATAATTTAATAATACTTATCGCTCGATCAATGGACTGTACCATAACTCGCCTCAACTTTACTCGTAGTATGTTAGTACGTTTAATTAACTACCAATTTAGCAAACATTCGAAATGAAATCAATATATTTATTCAATTTTCTAACAATAAAAATATATCACTAACAACGAATTGAAAACGCAAACAAAAAAATATTGACTTTTCTTTTTAATTATCTGAAAATTATAACAAGATTTCACATCACGGAATACATTCCATAATACGGGAAAACATCAAACTTTATTCTATCAACTACGAAAGTGAGGAAAACAATGGCGCAAGTAAACAATACAAACAATGAATTAAAACGTACGATGAAAAGTAGACACTTATTCATGATTGCACTCGGTGGTGTGATTGGAACGGGGTTATTTAACGGATCTGGCTTTATAATAAGTCAAGCTGGACCTGGTGGATCCGTACTTGCCTTTATGGCCGGTGGATTATTAATGTATTTCGTTATGCTATGTCTTGGTGAACTCGCTGTAGCCATGCCTGTTTCGGGTTCTTTCCAGGAATATGCCACTAAATTCATCAATCCTGCAACTGGCTTTACAATCGGATGGTTGTATTGGTTAAGCTGGGCGAATACGACCGGTCTTGAATTTACAACTGCCGGTATTACAATGCAGCGCTGGTTTCCTGATATTCCTGTTTGGGTTTGGTGTTTAATATTTGGCGTTACAATCTTTACTATTAACGCATTATCTGCTCGTAGTTATGCAGAAACAGAATTTTGGTTTTCAAGTATAAAAGTATCTGCCATTATAGCTTTTATAATTCTTGGTGGCGCCGCTATGTTCGGCTTTATTGATTTAAAAGGCGACGAACCAGCTCCACTCCTTTCAAATTTCGTAAATCATGGTGGTTTATTTCCGAATGGACTTGCAGCTATTCTATTAACAATGGTTACAGTCAATTATTCCTTCCAAGGTACAGAGCTTGTCGGAATCGCAGCAGGTGAAAGTGAAGATCCAGCAAAAACTTTACCTCGTTCTATTAGAAATATTATATGGCGCACAATGTTTTTCTTCGTCTTAGCAATCTTTGTTCTTGTTGCTTTAATTCCTTGGGAAGAAGCAGGACTCACAAAGAGCCCATTCGTTGCTGTTTTTGATAATATCGGTATTCCATATGCAGCTGATATTATGAACTTTGTTATTCTTACTGCTGTTCTTTCTGTTGCAAACTCAGGACTATACGCTGCTACTCGCATGCTTTGGTCTTTATCAAAAAACGAAATGGCTCCAGCATTTTTAAAGAAATTATCCTCACGTGGGATTCCTCTCAACGCTTTAATCATGACAATAGCTATTTCTGCTTTTTCTCTTTTAACAAGCGTAGTAGCTGCTGAAACGGTTTACTTATGGTTAATTTCCATTTCTGGAGTCATAACAATTATTGTTTGGATGTCAATTTGTGTTTCTCAATTCTTTTTCCGCAAACACTATTTAGCTGAAGGTGGAAAATTAGAAGACTTGAAGTTCAGAACTCCACTCTATCCCCTTGTACCAATTCTTGGTTTTGGATTGTATGGCATTATATTAGTAAGTCTTATCTTTATCCCAGATCAAAGACTAGGCATTTATTGTACTGTACCATTTATCATCTTTTGCTACACATACTATCACTTTAAAGTTAAGAAAAGAATTGCTACTAACACTCAAAGTGAAACTAAAATTAGCGAAACTTCGTAATATTGTACGATATAAAAAAGACAACATGTGGCGTTTCACTTCATGTGTTGTCTTTTTTTTATTATTTAAATATGAGTTCATCTGAATTTAATGAATATATCCCCTCTCCTACAAAAGTAGTAGAGGGTTCATTTAAACACTTACTACCTCAGTGGGATTTATCACATTCCAATTTCAATATAATAGTAAATAGGTATATCGGATATAGATGTACATTACTAGGCTTATACATATTTCAACTTTAGAATTACATTTACTATTCAATTGGTAGTTACCAATAAAGAGAGGAATGATTATAATAATACAGAACATATACGAAACTCATTTACATGTAAGAAATTTAGAAAAGGCAATAAATTTCTATCAAAACAAGCTAGGATTGACGTTAGCAAGAAAACTCTCCAAAAGAAGAGTGGCTTTCTTTTGGGTCGGAGAAAATAAACAACAAATGCTTGGACTATGGGAAGTAAATAATATCGAAGACTTTGAGCTGAGACATTTTGCTTTTGGTGTAAATTTAGAGTTTTTAATGACTTCTAAAGCGTGGTTAGAGGAACGTGGAATAGAAGTGATAGGAAGTCAAGGAAAAGGAAATCAAGAGCCAATTGTCCAAAGGTGGATGCCCGCTGCAAGTGTATACTTTCTAGATTGTGATAGAAATAAATTAGAATTCATTTCTATGTTACATGACAATCCAGATGAATTAGAATATGCATCCTATTTAAGTGTATGGAATGCGAAACACCAAGAAAAATGAATGAAATTTCCGTTCAAGTCTTTTCTAATTTTTTAGATATAATGTTGTACGATCCCCCTTTTGCTATTAATTTTCGTCGGATTTATGAACAGTTATCGTAATGGAAAATTCATGATAACTCCACTTGTTAACATAATGCATTTACTGTCACTTTATATTTGTACTTACGTACGAGCAATTCCTAATCTGCTTCAATTACAATTTGAATTATGTAAATTTTCCTCTTATCTGGCATCTACTCTTTAAACACAAACTCCCCTTAAATCGAAAATGATTAAGGGGAGTTTTATATACGATGCAATTATAGTTCAGATTTCACTCGAACAGAAACATTATTTTTAATTATATTTTTGACATCTTTAAAGCTAACAAAATTGTTACTTTTCTCATCCCAAAGACGGAAACGTAGTGATTGTAAGCTTGTAGTAAGCGTAATCGTTGGTACATTTTTTAACGGAAGCGTATTATTGTGTGCCTCTTCTAGTTTATAGTTAGGTACTCTTGGACTTAAATGGTGAACATGATGGAATCCAATATTACCCGTTAGAAATTGCAAAATTTTAGGAAGCTTATAAAAAGAACTTCCTTCCACTGCCGCTTTCACATATTCCCAATCTTTATCCTCTTCAAAATAAGAATCCTCAAATGTGTGCTGTACGTAAAACAGCCAAATCCCTACTGAACCTGCTATTAAGAATATCGTACCATGTACTAACAGAAACGATTGCCACCCAATTGCCCAGCAAAGTATAGCTACTACAGCAACAATTATAATATTCGTCAAATAAGTATTCATACGTTCTTTCTGTCTTGCACCTTTTCGGTTAAATCTATTTTTAAGCAAGAAAACATAAATCGGACCTAATCCAAACATAACGAATGGATTGCGATATAAACGATATGCTAAACGAAGTCTAAATGGTGCTGCTACATATTCATCAACTGTAAGCGTCCAAATATCCCCTGTACCCCTCTTATCCAAATTACCACTCGTAGCGTGGTGAATAGAATGCTCATGCCCCCACTGATCAAATGGGAATAATGTTAAAACACCCATACACGTTCCAACTATTCTATTTGCACGTCGACTTTTAAAGAACGAATAATGGGTACAATCATGAAAAATAATGAAAATTCTTGTCATAAATCCAGCGGCTAACAGTGCTGGAACTAAAGTTAACCAATAAGAAACTGACAAACTTTTATAAGCAAGGTACCATAAAATAATAAATGGCACGATTGTGTTGATCAGTTGCCAAACACTTTTTTTAATCGTTGATTTTTCAAAAGGAGCAACTTGTTTTTTTAAATTTTTAGTATTTTCTAAGGTCATTGTTCTAATTCCTTTCCTTTTTGTTGCTAATTCATATTATAGCACACTATTAGTATCAGGTGTTAAAAGTAGCTATAATAAATATTTTATACTATGAAAATCTCTTTTTTCTTACTCATTACTTACAAATTTCTTACGTCCAAAATAGCTTCTATAATTGGATAGACGGAGCATTTTATGTATCAAAGAAACTTCGAATTTTTCCAATAAGTACATAAAAAACAGAGAGTTTTTTCACAAGAAGAAAAAAGCTGCAACCAGTCAGTTTCACCGACTTATCGCAGCTTCTCTTCTTTTTACCTTATTTTATCGATGAAGCCAAACTGCACCTGCAGACTTGTCTTCAGCTTGGCCTACGACTTCAAACTTCAGTCCTAGCTTCGGCAACTTACGTCCTGCATCAGGAATAACGCTGTTGATGTATTGCTTAGAATCATCAAATTTTGCCACTCCTGGTAATCCTTTATAATCAAAGATACCGCGTGTTGGTGAATTTACTTTCCATGCTGGCGTTTGATCAAATGAGAATGCCGCATCAGCAATTTGATAACGCGTACTGCTCTTCACAGTAGGTTGTCCATTTAATGTCCCTACAATTGCCTCTGGATGAGAATCTACTACTCCTAAGAACCCTTCACCTGGATGAACGCCTACCCAGTTATCTGTAAAGCTTTGATCCGCATACCATACAACCATTCCTGTATTAAATACTGGTCCACGTGCATGTTGTAACGCAGTGTCAGAACCAGCGTAATTTCTCCACTCTACATAGTAATTATGTTTTTTCTGTTCAAATCCGTTAGACACAGTAAAGCCTTTTAACGTCATTGCTGGCTGACCTTCTGCATCATCAGAGAAAACAACTTTTCCATCTACAGTTAATGCTGCATTATCTAACGCAAACCCTTTATAAGCTACTGCAATATCTGTTAAGTACTCAAATTGCAGTTTTACTTTTTTTCCTTTGAATTGGCTTAAATCGTATGATTTATCAACCCACTTACCATCAGTTGTATCCGCGCCGCCTTTTACATCTTTTTCGCCCATTCTATCAATGCGTGTCTTCGTTCCATCTTCTGCAATCGCATATACGTCAAGGAAATCATACTTCGCTTCAAGTTCGTAAAATGCCTTATAATCGAACTTAGCATCCTTTGCATTTGTTAAGTCAAATACTGGTGTCTCAAGTGTTGTATGAATGTCATTTCCTTTTGTACTGTAATAGAACTTCTTACCAAACGCTGATTCGATATTTTTTATATCTTTGTCCGGCAAGTTAACACGAACGATTCCAGGTCGTTTAGATTTTGTAGTGCTTTGATCTACATATGTCGCAACACCGATTCCTTTGCTAAGTTTGTCATAATCTACTTCAAGGATATTCGCCCAGTTCCCCTTCATATTCTTTTGGAAAAACTCTTTATTTTGTGGTGAGAAACTCGTTGGCTCTGTTCCTGCAATTTTTCCAGCCCAACTACCACCACTCATAATAGACCATGACTCAACAGGTTCACCTTGTCCTGAGTACTTTGTATCATATTCATCTGGTAAACCTAAATCATGACCATACTCATGCGCAAACACACCAACTGCCCCGTCTTCAGGCTCGATTGTATAATCGTATGCAGCCATCTTTCCGCCCCAGTTCGAAACAGAAGATTTCGTGCCATCAATTGCATATGGTTTTGAACCTAGTTTTGAACGATGTGACCAAATCGCATCATCTTTCAATTTACCGCCGCCAGCTTCTTGACCAACGCCAGCATGTACAACCATTAAATGATCGATAATGCCATCTGGCTCATTTTTATTTCCATCACCATCTTGATCGTATTGATCAAATTGGTCATAGTCTGCTAAATTGATTCCTTTTGCTACCGCTGCTTTTAATGCTTCTTTCACAAAATCTTTTGGTCCTAAAGGCCCCTTGTTATCATGCCCAGTACCCGCATCAGCACCATAATCTGATGCTTTTCCTGGAACAGTAAGCCACTCTGTTACAGTCCCATCAACTGTATAGCTGCCACCAGATTGTTCTTCATAATATTGCTTAAATGTGTTAATCTTCGATCCATCAAATAAAGTGAATGGTTCATCACCAAATAACATTTTTTGATAATGTTCACGATTAAAGTCCTTAGAATACATGTATCCTGGCTCTTGATCAATATTGTTATGCTTAAAATCGCTAAATTCTACAAGTAAAACAAGTACTTTATCTTTTCGAACAGCTCCATTGTATTCTTCTTGCTTCGCTGATGTAGTAGGTACTTTTCCATTTAATTTCCCTGGATTCAATGCTGCACCTTGTCCAGCTACTGGGCCTACTTCAGGCTGCTGTGCCTGTTCATTTTCCTTCATTTTTGCATCTTTTACTTTTTTCATAAAATCAGAAGCTTCTTGTGTAAGACTATCTCCTGTTAAGATTTCTTTCCCAGGGTTTTCCCCTTTCTTTTTCTCAACATATTTTTCGACAGCCTTTGACATCTCAGCTTGTGATGCAGATTGATCAATTACCCCCCGTTGTTTTAGCGCTTCTGCCAAACGCTCCTCCGGTATTAAGTGCTCATCTATTGGTAGAGATGATGTTGGTGTCTCAGCATAAGCTGCGTGACCTCCAAAAGCAAACGTACTACTTAGTACTGCTGCTGTTGTTAATACCGCTAATGGTTTTAATTTCTTTTTCAATGTATTTCCTCCCCAATGTCTGCAAATTATCGTTTTTTGCCAATAACAACATAATATTCTTTATAATACGAATATTCAATCTTTTTCAATAAATAAAATGTTGAGAAATATTTTTTATGCAGGGTGAAATACATAAGATATAAAAACAAACAGACCCTCCTATAAATAACAGTGAACTTTTATATGTTCTTAGTTACAATCAAAATCCAGTAAATCTGGGATTCATACTTTTTTAATAAAAATAAGAATTAAATATTTTCTATACTATTTAATCTATGGATTACCATATTACTCACTATTCTCATTATTACAAGCTAATAGTGGTTCGTACATCATTATAGCGTGATTCTCTGTTACATATTGATCTTCTATTAACTGTTTCTGTTGATTATATACTTTACGTTGAATCACATTATGTCGTATATAACCGCCCCAGTATGCAGGTTGAATTGAGTGTTCTTTCTCATACACTTCATATTGATAAAGTTGCGGATAGACTGTTCTCCATTCACCAACTAAATGTTCATCTGTCATATAAAGGTGAAGTTGATACGGTTGGTCCGTTTCATTTTTAATTTGTAAATCCAAATAGTTATAGGAACAAGTCGCCCCACTCCCAAACGGTTGAGTTCGCCTAGAGTCAGGAAAGACATCAAAGCTATGACGATATCGTTCTGTTACTGTCAGTGGTGTATGTAAAGTCATCCAATATATTAAATTCGAAAGCTGACAAAGACCTCCTCCAATACCTGTTTGAAAAGATCCGTAATGTAATACCATACCTTCTACATACCCTTTTTTCCTCGTTGGCTTACCTATTAAACGCCAGTAAGAAAATGTTTCTCCCGGTCTAATGACGATACCATTTAGTTTTTTAACAGCAATTTTCAAATTAACAACCTTATTCTGTTGATACCACATATCTACATCTTTGAGCTTACGAAGTAATATCGTTCGGTGCTGAATTGCTGTACAAGGTAGCTTTTCTTGTTGGAACCTTTTTGCATATGTTTTTCCATCTGCCAACCACTGAATGTACCTCTTTGTAGAGTAATACCACTTCCCTAGCATAATGCGATACTTAGACCGCTGTTTAGGACGTAAGTGCACTATATTCATTTTATTCCCTCTCTCTTTCTTCAAGTAAATTCTAATATATTTCTAATTCAATAAATTACAGTTTTCTTAGCTGCATAATAATTTCCGCAAAAAAATAATAAATTTACTCTAGTGGAGATTTTATTTTGATGATTGCTTTATAATTATATGAAACTGCGCTGCAATACGATAAATTGAAATAAACATATTATAAATATAACGGATAACCTTAAATAAAAAATAATGAACATTAAAGAAATTCTAAAGTATTAATATATTTTTCGTAAATATTAATTGATAACACATTAGACTTTACTATATGTATAACTTCTTATTCTACAAAATGAAATTTTTTAATGTAAGAAAAAATATAATTTCCCTTTAACATTTATACAAGTCTCATATGGAAAACTTTACAAAACAATTCGAACACTTATATTTAGAATAAACACAAAAAATTGCCACCAGTTAGCTTAACTGGTTGGCAATTTTTTAACGAGAATGCTTTACAAATAGTTGAATTGCTTCTTCTGGTACATAGCACTTTCCATTACTCTCTACAATAATACTTCTTAATTCATACCCTTTACCATTAATACGAATTATATTTTTGTTACCAAATAATTGTGCTTCTACTTTATTATGTTTTACTACGAGTAACGGGTTTGCTCCTTCGATTTTGTCGGCTGTTACAGTTGCACCGATTTTCTTAAAGGCTTGTTCACTCTCTAAAAATATTTTATTCGTTACTTCTTCTAAGTTAAAGCCCATCGCTTTCGCCATCGTCTTCGCAATGTCTGTATTTTGGATTAAGCCTTCTGGTTTTTGAGGTCCATAAGAATGTAAGAATACATCCTCACCTGTATGTCCTCCTGTCGTAAAGCCGATATTTGCACGATTAGCCAATAATGTAGTAAGAATTCGTCCTACATCCATTTTCTTTTTTGCCACTTTTAATTTTTCTTTTTCATCATGAGTTAGATTATCCAAACCGTATAGTTTAGCTACATCTTCTACATTTGATAAATCAGATTTCAGTTTATTTATAGTTCCTTCAAGTGTCATTTTCGCCTTTTTCAATGGATCAATGTATGCAGAAACCGGTGTAGTATTGTATCCTTTTGTCGTATTCCTATTCCCTATAGAAATGCCACTGTTACCATGATCAGTTAAAGCGATGAGCATCGTATCCCCATCTTTCTTCGCAAATTGTAACGCCTTTGCTACCGCTTCATCAAATGCCAATACATCGCTAATAATCCCAATTGGATCATTAGCATGAGCTGCCCAATCTGGCTTACTACCTTCTACGAATAAAAAGAAGCCATCTTTATCTTTTGATAATGTTTGAATTGCTTTTTCTGTCATTTGAGAAAGTGTTGGTTGTTCTGGATTTGTTGCTATACGATCCATATCAAACGCAAGAGCATGATGTGAGAAAGAGCCCCAAATTTTATTAGATTTGGAGTTCAATAACGCATCTTTCGTTTCAACAAAATCGTACCCTTTGTCTTGAATCACCTTTACTAAATTTTCACCATCTTTTCGGATTCCATTACTTTTTATAGGTAGAAGCGCCGCTTTTCCCCCGCCTAATACGACATCTATATTTTGATATACTTGCTGCTTCGCAATTACGTCAAAATGTTTGCGATTGACATGGTGAGCGGAGAATCCGGCCGGAGTAGCATGCTGAATTTCAGATGTAGCAACAATGCCAGTTGCACGACCAGTACATTTTGCGCCTTCTAATACGTTTGCGACCGGCCGTAACTTTTCTTCTTCTTTTATTGGCTGTAAGCTAGGCGAACTTACAATAGAAGGTAATACACCTACATATCCTGAATTCGATTTATTTCCAGTTGCTAAAGCTGTTGCTGCTGGCGCTGAGTCTGTAATAGCTGATTCCGCCGAAAACGTACGAACACCTCCTGTTACAATTTGATCTAACGTAAGCGGTGCCCCTTTATACCAGCGAGCCAATGTTGTCGCCGTTGAACTCGTTCCGTCCATAACCATCATAATTATATTTTTAGGCTGGTGTTCTACTTTTTTCACCTTAGCTTTGGCCGCATGATAATTCATCATACTTTCCGTACTTAATACGCTTACTATTATAGCTCCCACCAATAGTAACTTTTTCATCTTCACACCATAATTCAACATGATTGTTCCTCCATAAACTTTGCATTCATTTCAATACACCTTATTTCCTTTTCCATACCAAAACCTACATATGTTTTATTAGTTCCCAATTCTCATAAAGCTAACAATAGTTACTTTCTCTTTCTTTAATTAAATATTGATATGTATCATTTATCTTATAAAAAAGATTTAACATCCTTTTCATTAATTACTTATTTAACAATAAATCCTCAATTAAAAGAAATAAAAATTTATTGTTAAACAATAAATTTCATGTTAAATTAATAAGATATTAAATAAATGAGGTGCTTTTTATGAAACAAGGATCCACACTCTTTTTAAAGACCGTTGTAATTCTGATCGGAATCCCCGTTCTTGCTATGTGCATTTTTTTAGTCCCTAAAATAGGAAATTTTGCCGCAGAATTATATCCAGATATTGCATATATTAAATATCTTGTATTTATCAATTTATACGCAACAGCAATACCTTATTACTTCGCACTGTACCAAACATTTAAGCTTTTAAACTATATTGATAAAAATAACGCATTCTCAGAGCTATCTGTTCAAGCTTTAAAAAATATTAAGTACAGCGCATTGGCAATTAGTGTATTATATGTATTAGGTATGCCACTTTTCTATCTCGTGGCAGAGAGAGATGACGCCCCTGGCATTATTATTATCGGAATGATTATGATTTTTGCTTCAATGGTAATCGCGGTCTTTGCTGCCGTTCTCCAAAGACTATTAAAAGATGCTATAGATATAAAATCAGAAAATGATTTAACGGTCTGAGGTGAATAATATGGCAATTATTATTAATATTGATGTAATGTTAGCAAAAAGAAAAATGAGTGTAACAGAACTTTCGGAGAAGGTTGGAATTACAATGGCTAACCTTTCTATCTTGAAAAATGGAAAAGCAAAAGCAGTCCGTTTTTCAACTTTAGAAGCAATATGTAAAGCATTAGAATGCCAACCCGGGGATATTTTAGAATATCAACCTGAAGATACCGAATAAAAAGAGTCCTTCATACGAGAAGGACTCTTTTTATTACACATTACGGCGCAAAACTAATTTGACCAGTAAACAATAGGATAATTGCTATGATCCAAAATATAAAAAATGATGAGGACAGTATTAATGAAAGAATAGCAATTCCCTTCTTCTCTGTTCTTTTCGTCATTGTGATTATTGAAAGCATGATACCTACACCTGTCAGGGCAATTGTAATATAATCTCCAACTATATTACCTGCATTGGCTATCCTTGTTGGCGTTATAAAAACGAATAGAAAACACAAAATGCCGATGAGTAAAGATATATAGCTTATTATACTGTACTTCTTTGTAGGAACTATTTCAGTTTTCATACTAACCCCACCCCTTCTATATAGCTATGAGTTCATATTAACATGAATAACCATAATTTGGTTAAAACATAAAAAAGATAAAGTGGACGCTATCACTTTATCCTTCAGTTTATTTCTATCTAACAATTAACCTGGCTACTTCTTTAATAAAGATGGACGGACATTCTTTAACTCCTAGCAATTTTTATATACAGAAAATAAAATGAAATAGTTCTAAAAAATTAAGACTGTACCTTTAAAATGAAAGATACAGTCTTTATTCATAACTTTTTTTATAAAGAAAACTCTCTATCACTCACTACCTTAAAAAACTCCGAGTAATGTGATAAAGAATAATCCGCTACATCACAATTACCTTGAAACATACATGTTGAAATACCTAATTCTTTTGCAGGTAATAAATCTAATTCTCTATCTCCAATAGCTAAATCAATATTGTATTTTTTATGCAGATGATTATAAGCTAAAGAGTTCGGCTTTCGAGGAAAGCCATCGTCAATTGTAACCATATCTACGAAGTATTTTTCCCAGCCGTAATATTTTAAAATGGCCATAACCCCTTTCCTATGTTTATGGGTCATAATCACATTTTTATCTGCAAATTTCAAAACCTCTTCGACACCTGCAAAAGGTTTCATATCTTTTGGCGTGAATGTTCCCTTCAAAACTTTAATCTTTTCTTCCTGCTCGCATGAAATATTATAATACTGAATTGCATGAGAGTATGATATTTTTAAGTTTTTGTATATTTCTTGTTTTTCTACTGAATCACCTAATATTTCAGAAAGCATCATTGTATATGCAGGGTACGTATCAAATAACGTCCCATCAAAATCCCATAAAATATTCATTCTATTCACCTTCTATTTTCAAATCATTGGATGACTAAATCCGCCCTATCCTTCGGCAATTCCATTTCTAAGTAATAATCCTCTGCTTTCCAATACCTATTTTCAAACTTTGAAAAGTTTTTCTGCGTTTTTTCACTCTCACGTAGAAACCTTGTCTCTCTTGGACAGTCCAAATAGACCATATAATGAAAGAAATCTCTCCATTCTTTTCGCTGCAAAAAAACTCCTTCAATAACAATTACGCCTACAATAGGAATCTGTACTTTTTTCATTTCACATGAGTCTGTTTCCTCTTGATAAAAAGGCAAAGTCAGTTTTGTCTCATGTTGTAACTTCTGAAAAAACTTCTGCCTCAAGTATGGAATATCCCACTGTAAACAATAATACTCATACCATTCTTCATATCCTGTATGATAGCGTTTATTACGCTCCACTATGTGATCATCAATATGAAAAATATGAAACGGGATGCCCTCTTGTTTCATATTTTCTTTTAAATTTGCTACGAATGTTGTTTTTCCAGATCGACTTAAACCATCTATCCCTAAAATAAAGCGGTTTTCTTTATGCTTCTTCATAACATTTATAAGCTCATTTGTACTCATTACTTCTTCCACTCTTCTTTTAATAAAGAATATAAAATGGTATCATGAGCGACACCATTTTGAATCATATGTTTTCGAAGTAATCCTTCTTCTTGAAATCCTGCTTTACTTAATAATTGTTGTGAAGCTTTATTTTCTACATATACAACCGCTGCGATTCTTATTAGTTGCAGTATTTCAAATCCGTAAGCTAAAATTGCTTGTAATGCTTCAGATGCATACCCCTGTCCCCAATATGTATCATCTAATTCATAACCAATTTCAGCTCGTCTATGATGATTGTTAATTAAATGAAATCCACACGTCCCAATTAATTGGCCCGTCCCTTTTTTCTCGATTCCCCAGCGAAATACACTTCCTTCTTCATAACGATTTTTAAACGTTTGAATCGTTGTTTTCGCTTGCTCAATATTTTCGAAAGAATCCATTCCGAAATAACGTATAACTGATTCTTTCGAAAAATATTCGAACATCGTTTCCGCATCTAATAGTGTAAGTTCTCTTAAGAATAAACGTTCTGTTTCTAGTTTTGGAAATCCCATCTCTCTTTCTCCCTCTATTCTAATGAACTACAAATTTCAATATAATTTCCATCTGGATCAGCAATGTAAGAAATTGTTTGTCCCCACGGTTTTACAATAGGTTCAACTAAAATCTTAATACCTTGTTCTCTAAATTGCTCAATCGTTTCTTGTACATTCTCAACAACGAATCCTAATTCGAAATGAGAAGACTGTAATTCACCTTCTGTAAGCAGTAGTCCTGTTAATTCTTTCACATCTTGCCGCGTATTCATCGCTAAAATGGTCGTTCCAGTATTAAATTCAATATATGTACCGTGCTCTGCTTTTATAGGTAACTGTAAAATATCTTTATAGAATTTTAAACATTCCTCAAACTTTTCTACATATAAAATGATGTACTTCATTTTCAAATCCATTTTCCATCCCCCTTTATATCTACCCCTAAAATTTCGACAAAAGTCTCATAAAAACCTTGTTTTTTGTAGTAATGAGCAAAAAAAATGAGGCCGATTTCTCGGCCCCCCAGCTTATTGGCATAAAACAGGAGATTTGGTTTGGACATAACCAGTTCGTACTTTTATTATATTTTATTTTTTCTGAATTTTAAATACATTAAACACCTATTTATATTGAGAAAGTTTTTTGCTTGCATAAAATTAAAGAGTTTAAGAAATGATACAAATGGAGGTGTATACATATGGAACCAATGCTATGTCCAAGTTGTAAAACGAACCGTACTCGCTTTAATATTCTTGAGCAACAAGTAAAACCAGTCAAATTAAATCCACAAACTGGTCAAGTAGAAGAAGAATATACAAATGACACGATGAATGCTTTTCATATGGCCTATCAAGGACCTACTTATCGCGTCCAATGCGCTGTATGTGGGCTTGTTGAAAACCCAGAACAATTTATTAAACCTGCTCAAAATCAGTCTTTCTAATAAAAACATGATTATCCCTTATAGAAATAGATTTTTCTATAAGGGATTTTTCCGTGTAATAACTTAATTAAAAATGTATTTCTTCCTTATTATATGTTAAACTTCGCACTCTTTTGGAAATGTTTACATAAGCGAGGTAAAACAAATAATAAAAAAATAACGCTTCCATCAATATTTCTACTATTAACTTGTCATATAGTCATCTTTTACTTTTGGATCTTCGATTGGAGGAAAATCTCGACTTCTTACGGTTTAGCTATATGGATACTTTCTACTGTTTGTCGTCTTTTACTTTATTTCCTTTATAAAAATCAAAAATCTAATAAATTGATATTAATTGCTCGTTCGTTATTATTAATTATTTCTTCTTCATTTATGATTTTTTTAGGTGTTGTTACTGGTATTCATCTTTCTAACTAGTTCTATGCCTTAAATATATAATGTTTTATTATATAAAAAATAGTTAACAAAATAGAATTACATAGAAATTAAAAAAGATAATGATGTCATTGTTATTGTCTTCTTCTAGGGTCTAATCTTTATTATAATATTTCACTTTTCAATTTCTTGATTTTCCAAAAAATCCTCATGAAAAAATAAGCATACATACAACCTACAAGCCCTGTCATAACTTTCGCCCAAATTGGCACCCTTGATTCTGTTGAACTTAAAAATACGCTATACATTGAGGGTAATGTAGTTATTGAAATCAATGCGAAAAATTGTAATAATTCCTTCATTTTTTGCACCTTCGTGTCCTTCTCTGAATATATGTCAGGTAACTCAATTCCCTTCTCTACTTCCTTACAAAAATAATTCCATCTTGTAAAACTTGTGACACGTTTCCAACCAGACATTTCATATATTTCAAAGTACTCCTGTTGTTTTTCTTTTGAATCTCTATAAACCAATCTAAAATCCGCTTTATATACTACATCTTTTGGTTCTGTTTTCTTAAACGTATACAACAAATTATATCTTTGTAACGCCCAACCTTTTTGATGCATTTTCCGTAAAAAAACTTCTTCTTTTTCTAAACTCCATGCCATGAAAAATTTAAATACCTTCTTTGTCTCCATCTCTCATTCACTCCCCTAATATACTATTTCCATTCCTTACAGATCTCTGCAATCTGTTATATTCTAGCTCTAACACTTCTCTCCCAAACGGCGTTAACTCATAGCACTTCTTTCTATCTGTAGAGGCAACTTCAACAATTAATTTTTCTTTAAGTAATTTCGTCGTATTCCCGTATAAAGTACCAGGACCGAGCTTTACTTCCCCATTTGTCATCTCTTCTACCATTTGCATAATTCCATATCCGTGCATTGGTTTCACTAGTGATAACAGTATGTAATATGTCCCCTCAGTTAACGGAATATATTTTTGCGCCTTCGCATTCATTATAACTACCTCCGATACATCGCCTTATGATATATCGACTTACGATACATCGTATATCGATATTATATAATCATATTCCAAAATATTCAAGAGTAATTTAATAATTAAATATCCATTTCTTTGAATTAAAAAACCATACAATTTTTCTGAATAATTTGTTAAAATATAGAAATATTAGCTCTTTTATAATGAAAGGAATGGTACATATGATAAATAAATTGAAAGAAAATATCGGATCTGTGTTTGTTGGGAAAGAAAATGTTATTGATCTACTGCTCGTTTCACTTCTTGCTGATGGACATGTACTACTCGAAGACGTGCCTGGTACTGGGAAAACGTTACTGGCGAAAACCATTTCCAAAAGTATTGGTGGTAGTTTTTCTCGCGTTCAATTCACCCCTGATGTACTTCCAAGTGATGTAACAGGTGTTGAATACTTCAACCCAAAAACAAGCGAATTCGAATTAAGAATTGGACCGGTTATGACAAACATTTTGCTAGCAGATGAAATTAACCGTGCAATGCCGAGAACGCAGTCAAGTTTGTTAGAAGCGATGGAAGAACGACAAGTGACACTCGAAAAACAATCTACGCCTCTGCCGAAACCGTTCTTTGTTATTGCGACGCAAAACCCAATTGAATCACAAGGGACTTTCCCTCTTCCAGATGCACAGCTTGATCGCTTTTTAATGACGGTTTCAATCGGTTATCCTACTCCTGAAGATGAGCTACAAATGATGCGACGTTTTCGGAACGATTTACCATTAGAAAGTGTCACATCTGTCATCTCATTAGAAGATATTTTAGAATCTCAAAAACGAGTAAAAGAAATATTTGTTTCGGAACCATTAGAACATTACATTATTAAACTTGCTCATGCTACAAGAAATCATGATTATATCGCTAACGGTGTAAGCCCACGTGCCACATTAGCTTTAGTACGTGCTGTTCAAGCTTTAGCCTTTTTACGCGGGAGAGAATATTGCACACCAGAAGATATACAATTGTTAGTTCCTTCTGTTTGGAATCACCGTATCGTCTTATCAATGGAAGGCGCATTACGTACGACAAAAAATGATATTATGCAAAGTATTTTAAAAGAAGTTGATGTACCCGTGGAGATTGAGCAAACATGAATGGACAGCGCGTTGTAACTGTACCTTTATTTTTTCAACTTCATATTATTCAACTAACCGTTCCAATCGCGTTACTTTTCACATTCTTTTTCCCGCAACGAATGCTTATGTTTCTCTTTTTCTTCTATTATATATTTGCGATTTTTATTTATAAATATGTCGCTTTCATAGAGAAGAAGTTTCAAATCATAAATGAGAAACAAACTACACGGCTTTTTCCTGAGGAATCTGGACAGTTTTTTATTCATTTAAAAAATGTAGCCAGCATACCACTCGTTAATGGTGTTTGTTACTTTCATTTAAATTCGTCCCTTATACCGCATAAAGAGCAAGGCATTGAACAAATATCAAAAACGTTATTCTCTTTCCCATTTTCACAACCTGCACATTCGGCACAAAAATGGGATTTAACATTAACCGCTACGAAGCGTGGGGTGTTTCAAATTGAACAGTTTGAATGTGTATTAAAAGATCCATTTCATCTATTAACTGTACATTTACCTGTTTTTGATAAATTAAGGACTGAAATTATAGTGTATCCTTCTCCTAAAGAAGTAGCAGGTTTGCAAGAACTTCAGCAACTTTTAATCGGATCCTATCAAACGAATTTTTCTTTTTACAATGACGAAACATCTATTATAGGTGTAAAACGCTATGAACGTGAATCATTCCGTTCTATTCATTGGAAGGCATCTGCTAAAATGCAGGAATTACAAGCGAAGCAATATGAACCTGTAAAAAATTATAGTTGGACGATTTGTCTTTCTTTAGCTGCCGATCGTGGATTTGGTTGGAAAGATAATGTTGAAGATTTAATTTCATTCGCAACATACATTTGCCAATATGCAACGAAGCATCACATACCGTTTGAATTATTTATTAGTGTATTAGCAGAAGGTGGTGCATTACATTTATCGTTACATGAAGGGCAAACGCAATATGCAAAAGCTTTAGAAGAATTAGCCCGTATTTCAGATGATAGTACGTTACTTCCGAAACAAGGATTCCTTCATTATGTAACGAGAAAGAGAGAACGATCGTCTACAATGATATACATTGGTTTACAAAGAAATGAACTCCCTCTTCTCTCGCAGCCAACGTTTCTCATTACTAGTGAAGGGATGGTGGAATCGGTTGAAAACTTGGCTATATCACATTCATGATTTCATTCTGCTCCTCCTGCTTTCATTATTAACAGAAAGAGATGAACTAATTAGTATTGCAATATTTTTAACAACAGGCTATATTGGAGTATTTCTTATTCATAAATTTATGCAGAAAAAAACAACAGGATTTGTAATACTTTTAGTTCTTCAAATCGTTCTTTTCTCTTTATTTTTACCTTTTTCTCTTTTTGGCACAATCATATTACCACTATTTTTCTTTATCGTACATGTGGTCGGACCTGGATATCCAGTTCAAAAATCTTTAGGTGGTATTGTATGGTTTGTCGTTTCAGTTATATTTTATGCACCCTTTCCACCGTTGTGGAAACTATTAATGTTAGCCTTGCATCTTATGATTACATTTTGGTTAACCGGGGCAAATCGCAAACAACAACTATTACGTTTTGCTTCTATCATTACGATTGGCTTAATGAGTATATTAATTGTTCAAATATTTCCTTTCATTCGACTTATTTTTGGTTTTATAACGGAAGTAGTCGCATTAGGCGTCGGCTATGCTTTAATGCCATTAATTAAAGCAGCGGAATTAAAAGATACTGAAGATGTTTGGGCAAATAAAGGACATCTCTTAAAACCAAAAATTGAAGACGGAAAAAAAATTCCTGATTTTGATCCAATACTCATAAATAGCGCTACAATAATAGTCTGTACAGCTATCGCTATTTACGTCGTTTGGAAAATAGTAAAAAAACGAAAACATTTAAGTTTACCAAATATGCACGTCTTCGAATCTACTATCATTACTGATAAAGAAGGAATGAGCCAAAATCGTTTTAAACGAAATAAACCGCCACATAACGAAATTCGGAAGGAAATTTTTAAGCTAGAGAGTAAGTTAACCTCTCCTTTAAATAGAAAACGGGGAGAAACTGTTGAAACTTGGCTAGAAAGAATAAACGATGAAGAAGATGTAAATATTCAAAGTGATATTATTATAGATGCTTATAATACTGTGCGGTATTCAAATGGTGCAAACACTGTACTTCTACATGAATTTAAGAAAGAGATTCATAAGCTTTATGCATATCAAAAAAATTTGAAGAAACGAAAGAAATAACGTAACAAAAAGACTCCTATATTCATAGGAGTCTTTTTATACTTCTACGTTGCTTTTTAAATGGAAGCATTCTTCCCTGCTTCAATTTCTAATGACTCTTCATGCCACCAAAGTGTTTCTTCAGGATCTTCTTTAGCAATTTGGTGTGCTTCTTTTTTCGTTTCTACTGTAGGATATGAACCTTTTAGCGCACGCCCTGAAGTCGTAACGAATAGTACACTAAATACAACTAATCCAATAATACTTACACCTGCTAAATAAAATGCCGGTGCGAGCGGGTTACCAGTTGCATGAACTAAGTATGAACATACAAGCGGCGTTGTTCCACCGAATATCGATACAGAAATATTAAATGAGATCGAAAGTGCTCGATAACGTACATCAGTGAAAAAGAGTGATGGTAATAATGAAGGTAATGTTCCTTCATATACACTTAAGAAGAAACCTAATACGAAAATACCTGCAAATATAGCTGCAATATGTCCGTTACCTATTAGTAAAAATGCTGGAATTGCAAATACAGTTAAACCAAGTAAACCAATTTGCACAACGCGTTTATTACCAATTTTATCACTTAATTTACCGAAATATAGTGCTAGTGGAATCATAAGTGCCATCGTAATAGAAATAATTAATAAGCCTGTTGTTTCTTCGACTTTAAGTACTTGAGTTAGATAAGAAGGAATATACGAAAGAATCATATAATTCGTAATATTAAAGAAGGCGACAATTACTGTGCTTAATAAGAAGTCTTTTTTGTGATACTTAATAATGTCCATAAATGAAAATTGTTCATTGTCTTCAGATTCCTCTTGTGCTTTTTCCATCTCTTCAAAGATTGGAGATTCATCTAGATGACGGCGTAAGTATAAACCGACCAAACCAATTGGTGCAGCTACTAAGAACGGAATACGCCATCCCCAGCTGAGCATTTGCTCATCTGTTAACAATAACGTCAAAATGGTAACAATTACCGATGCAGCAATGTAACCTGAGAGTGTTCCAATTTCAAGACCACTACCGAGTATACCACGCTTTTTATCTGGAGAAGATTCTGCGATATAAACCATTGCTCCTGAATATTCGCCGCCTGTAGAGAAGCCTTGAATCATTCGGGCAACTAAAAGTAGTATTGGTGCCCATACACCAATTTGTTCATAGGTTGGTAGTAATGCGATGAATAATGTAGAAAGTGCCATTAAAATAATAGTAGTACTTAACACGATTTTTCGGCCGTACTTATCTCCTATTCTACCAAAGAATACACCTCCGATTGGTCGAACGAGAAAGGCTGCTGCAAATGTACCGAATGTAAGTACAAGTTGCAATCCACTATTATCAACACCTGAGAAGAATAATTGACTTAAAATTACCGCTAAATACGCGTATAATCCGAAGTCAAACCACTCCATTGCGTTCCCTATACCAGTAGCAATTACTGCTTTCCTGGCTTGTTTAGGATTGACAATATTAACGTCTTGAGGTTCAAAATTTAAATCATTATTTTGTTGCATATAATAAAACAGCTCCTTTTTTAATTTAACTTCTTTAAGCACACCTTCTCTTATTGAATAAAATTAATTCGAAGCACTTAAGGGAAATCAACGTCTCCTTGTCTGTTATTATTATTTCACATAATTAATTATTTGTCCAATTAAATGCTCTTTTTGTATAAATTTACACCCTATTTAACTTTTTATAAAATGAAGTTTAGGCTATATAATATATACCTTTACACTATAAATGAACCTTTCATTTATTTATATTTATAACGTTTCTATAATTGCTTCCTCTAACTTAGAAATTAGTAACTTTTACTAAAGACTTGCATATATTTAAAAAGTGAACTCATTGGCTCGAATTCTGTTTTATTACATTCAACTATAATATTATTGTAGTTTTAAAGGAGGCTGTTTTATGTTGGAAATAATCCTTTTACTTGCTACTGTTTCTTTTCTCTTAATTATTTCTGGATTTTTCATTACCTTAAAGCAATATAAAGAAATAAAAAATATAAAGACTATATTAACTACGAAAAAAGAAAATGAGAAAACTACATCCGAAAACTCAATCCCTATGCAATTAGACCTTAGCGTTCTCAATAATTTACTCGCTTCTGGAATAAATAAAGGTTCTAATTCAGGTAATGAAAATTCTAAATCTGATAAAACTAAATAGTCGTTACGTATATAATAAAATATACATCTCCTATTTTATCTAACCTTATTAATAACTACCTCTGATTAAAAAGGAGACTACTTATGTGTAAAAATCCGATTTCTATTATTATTCGTATACAGCATAACATAAGAGTTTTAACTGAAATTTTGAAAGCCTGTGAACAACTACAGCCTTTAGAAATCATCCTTACTATTAACGGATGTATCGATGATTCCATTGATATTGCACAATCTTACAATTGTAAAATTATCACGCTAGAAGAACCGACAGAATCAAATAATTGTTATGTAATTGGTGCAAAAAAAGCAAAGGGTAAGTACCTCTTATTTTTAGATGCAAATTACAATATCCACCCTTCCTTACTTAAACAATTTCTTCAACCATTACTAGATGAATCAGCTGACTTAGTATTAAACAATTTAGATGATTTTTTTTATCAAAAGCAAAAGCCAACTATAGAAATGATTTGGCAGCAAGTTACGAATCATTTTTTTCATCGTCCAGATTTACATGTTAACTCATTATTATTTCCTCCCTATGCAATAACAAAAGAAATTCTTGAAGCAATTACTCCAGAAAGTTTATTAAATCCGATATTAGCACAAATGAAAATTATTAAAAATAAATTTCGGATTAGCAATCATTTTAAAATTTCTATACCGCAAATTCCCTCCTTCCCCTCAAAACAACTCATTCGTTATCACCTAGAAGCAATTGAAAATTGGATAAATATATTACAAAATTCAAGAGGAAACTATACTGATAATAATCGAAGGCGAGATATTATTTTAGAACTTCAAAACGGCGAACAAAAAGCTATACCAAAAATAATTACAGGTAAAGAGTTTTATTCAAATACTTATGGAAATAAACAATTATCCATCATTATCCCTGTTCAAAATGAAGAAAAAACGATAGAATCTATCATTTTTGAGGTGCAGAAATTAAAACCTTTAGAAATCATCATTATTGTTAATGGATCAACAGATAAAACAGAGGAATTGGCGAAGAATTGCGGTGCAACAGTTATTACTTACAAAGAAGCACTCGGCATTGATACCGGACGTGCCGTTGGTGCATATTTTGCAAAAGGTGATATATTATTATTTATTGATGGTGATTTCTTAATTCCTAGTTCTGATTTATTACCATTTGTACAATCTGTTCAAAATGGAACCGATTTAGCTTTAAATAAATTAGAGGACTACTACATGTATCGTCTTCCTTATACTATCGTGACTGCATGTAAGTATGCTGTTAATTTAGCATGTAATCGAAAAGATTTAGGTATGGGATCCACAATTGCTGTCCCTCATGCTTTTAGTCGAAAATGCATTGATATAATTGGATTTGATTCACTTCTTTCACCAACCTTAAGTCAAGTTAAAACAATTTTAGCAGGCTTGCATATACAAAAAGCCCATTCTGTCGACGTTGACAAGATAAATCGAGTTCGACCCAAAAAACACTTCTCTGAGGAAGGCCACCTTTCATTAGCAACACAGCAAATCATTGGTGATCATATAGAGGCAATTTCTTACCTCCTCGAACAAAAAGGAGACACTGAATGCTCTTAATTGTATATCCTTACGAACAGATAATATATAAATTCAATTTAAATATATAGCAAAATAAAAAAGATGGTTTGTAACCATCTTTTTTATTTTTACATTAGTTCAAAAGAAAAGTAGAAAGTAGGCTTTTCATTTCTTGATTTTCTTAAGAAGTTTGAAAAGAGAGGCTTGTTAATGAAGATACAACACTTAAATCATCGTTTAGTGTAATTGAGAAACATGCAACTAATGGTAAAGTAATTACAATTGATCCACTAGGACTAATTACAATTGTAGGACTTGTCCCACATGCACCCCCACAATCCACTACAGCGTCAATTCCACTACCAGGGGTAATTGTAATTTTAAGACATACATCAAAACAAACATTATTCGTAGTACATGCCATAACTCTCCCTCCTTTCTCTTAACAATATATGCAGTTAGTTAAATTCGGACACGACTCTCTTACTAAATTTTATAAATTAGATGTTATTTTACTATTAGGTTCCAAGAAAATTAACGTTTTATTAAACAATCTAAATCAACTAAAAAACTCAAATCATCCTTTACTGAAATAGAAACACATGCAATAAACGGTATTACATTAAAATTAGATGAACATTCATCATTGCACCTTACGAATATTTCTGCCCCACCATTTGGATTGACTTTAGTTTCTAAACAAATATTAAAACAACTTTTATTGATGCAAGACAAGATATTTCCTCCTTTCTTATATCTAATATCAATTTATTCAGAAATAAAAATGTTGTTACAACTTTATTCACTCTTTACTTTCCATACATAAAATAAAAAAGATAAAAGCTCCTTCATATATATAAAGAAGCCTTTACCTTTTGGTTACTTGTTCATTTATTATCAGTCAGTGAAACATGCTCTTCACTTGTACCTAAGCTAAAAATAATAAAAATTTTTGATTTCAGTTTCATTGCAATACTAAATATCGTTAAGTTGCATAAATGAAATGTTGAGGTTACTCATTCAATAGACAAATTTCCCTTTTAAAATAAATCTTTAAAACCCTTATTCTTCAATAAATACGAAAATCCTTCTAAATGATCCCCAGTAATTCTTAATACAGCTGGCGGATGTCCTATCGTGGCAAAATGCTCTTGTGGCCGAATACGATTAGGTTTCATTACATCTACAAAATGGACACATTCAACTTTATATCCTTCTAATATTGCCTTTACTTGCGCAACACACGCTGTGTGAAGTGTATCCCAGCCGATTCCCTCTAAACATTTTCTACTAATAGCATGGGGAACAGCAATTGTGGATCCCACTCCTAAATCTTTACGATTACAAGCAATATTCAACACATATTTATATAAATTTACAATATATAGAGGAAATCTAAGATTTAAATTTAAATCGTTTAAAGCCATATCAATCCCATTGGCAACAGCCTTTGTTAATGGGTGAAGATCTTTTGCTGGAATAGCAAAATCAGCATCAATAAAGAGAAGTATATCCCCTGTGGCTTCTTGTGCACCAATTGCCCGTCCTACATCGTGACCCAATGCTTCTTGATAAACAATTACTGTAGCTCCTAGTTGCTTAGCAATTGCTTCTGTTTGATCTGTTGATCCATTAATTACAACAATTATTTCTTTCGGTTCAATTTTTCTTGCCTCAAGAATAACTTCTTTAATCGTTGTTTCTTCATTTTGTGCTGGTATAATAATCGATAACTGTTTTCCATTATAAATAGAGGAATTCATTCCCCATCCTTTATGAAAAAGTGAATAATTCTTCTGTTTTTTTAGTTGCTCTATAATTTCTCTTTTTCTTCCTCCATCTGTATAGTTACCTCTACCATCTTTTCGTTGTAACCAACTCTCCAAAGCTTTTACGTTTTCTTTAATCTCACATACTTCTAATTTAGTTAATTCATTTTTATAGAAAGAGGTTTTGTTTGTGGGTATATTATTCAAGGAGGTGTTAGTGATAGCTGACGAGGATTGTAGTCGCCACCCTTTCTCAATAAAAGTTATTTGAGATAGAACGGGATTTTGCAAAGTGTCATATCCAATGTCCTCAATTGCTTTTTTTCTAATGGCATATGGCATAGATAACACCGAATCATATTTTAAATCCATGCGCCCCAATACATCGTTTACTATTTTTCTATACACCATAGCAATACTTGGCCATTCTACTCTCATCTTTTCAAAACATACGGAGTCTATGTTATTTAAGATTACATCCTGTTCCTTTTTTAGTAGCGGTTCTATAAATCGTTCTAATTCTACCGAAAAAATAACATCTTCTCCATTTAAAAATAAGACCACATCACCATTGGCGACTTTTGCCCCATGAACTGGTGCTTTCCATTTACTTTTCTCCTCAATCACAACAACGTTACTTTCAACAAATGTTGATATAGATTGTATCGCACTCATTCTATCATCAGATACAATAATAATTTCTAGTGGTTTTATATGCTGCACTTTATTTAAAATTTGATTCAATTTTGATTTATCTTCTCCTAAAACTATAACGACTGATAGGTCCACTTCTTTTTGTTCTTCTTTTACAGTCTGATTAGGTTTTACTTTTTTTATATATTCAATTGTTTCACTCTTACCTACAGCTGCATGCCCTGCTTTTTTATCAAAATATAAGTCAATTATAATTTGATTTACTTCCGTGTCTTTATCAAGTTGCTCTAATTCAGAAATAAATGGTAGCAAATGATTTTGCACATCAAATTCACACGCGAAATTTTGCAAAAAATAAATGTTCGGCACATATTTAATGTGATTAAAAAATTTCACAACATTAATTCTTTCACCAAATTTCTCCTCAACTTCTTCTCTTGATAAACCTGGATAAGATAAATCGAAAACTAAATTTACCGGTACAGGTATCCACTTTATTAAATTTGTTTGAGGATTATTAATGAAAGCTGTGGAACCTTTAACGAATCCAGCTAAAATTAAAGACATAAATCCTCCTCCAGAACTTCCATAAAACAAGACATTTTTTGAATCAACTTTTAACTTTATAAATAATATTTCTAGAATATTAGCTATATCTTGTAAATAAAATCTATTTAACTCTCCCTGTCCCCAACCTAAAGATAATTTTCCAAGATATAAAGTAGGATCATTATAATATATAACAGTATCTTCAAATTCATTCATCCAAGAATGTCGATGAAAAATAGGTGGACCAATTGGTTGTTCTTGAAACCCACCTGCTCCGGATCCAAAAACAATTGTGTTAGAAGCATTGGGCTTAATACGAATTAAAAATTCATACGTTACTTTATCCCAATTAACCTTGAGTATAAATGGCTCCGTAGTTTGAAAATCCATTTGCCATAATTGTTCATATGAAATGTTAATTATTTTATACTGGTCTAACAGTTTAATCACCCTTTCCATCCATTTCGAGTTGTTCTATCAAGTAAGAGAGAGCTTCAACATGATCACCAATTATTCTTAATACTGCTGGAGGATGTCCATTTTGACTTACATTTTCCTTTAAACGAATTCTATTCGGTTTTACAACATCAACATAATGAACACATTCTACCCTATATCCTTGTAATATAGCTTTTACTTGTGCAAGACTAGGGCATAGTAAAGTTTCCCACCCTATTGCATCTAAACATGATCTACTCATTGCATGTGGAATAGCTACTAATGATCCATTACTTAATTCTGGGCGATCATATGCTAAATTAAGCATATATTTTACAATATCAACAATATAAAAAGGCGGATTGAGCATTGGGTTCAAATCATTTAACGCTATGTCTATGCCATCTGAAACTGCTTTTGTAAAGTGATGTAAATCACTTCCTGAAACACTAAAATCACCATCAATAAATAAAAGAATATCTCCTGTAGCTTCAAGCGCTCCAATAGCACGTCCAACATTATGACCGAGTCGTTCGTTATATTTAATAATAGTAGCACCAAGTCTTTTAGCGATATTGGCCGTTTGATCTATCGAACCATTTACAACGACAATTATTTCTAGTGGTTCTATTTTTCTCGCCTCAAGTATTACTTGTTCTATAGTTTCCTCTTCATTTTGCACCGGTATAATGACAGAAAGTTGCTTCCCATCATAAATTGAAGAATGCATTCCCCACCCTTGATGATAGGAAGGGTATCGCTTACATTCACCTAGTTTTTGAACAATATCTCTTCTTTTTCCTGCATCAGTAAACCCTACTCTTTTTCCCTTTTTCTCTATCCATTTAGAAATACCGATTAAATATTTTCCCAATTTCTCCTTTTCATTTTCTGACAATTCTTTTTTAACTAAATACCCTTCCTCTTCTAACGTTTCATCTCTAGATAACGTTTTTATTGCATATTGATCGTTAATCCGCCATCCTTGATCCACTATGTTCATATGAGCTAGAACGATATTTTTCATATAATCAAAGCCGATATTTACTACTACTTCCTTCGCAAGTGCATATGGTAATGAAAGTATTGAATTGCTTTTTAAATCTGGTCGACTTAAAATTTCATTTAACATTTTTCTCCATACAATATCCATATTTGGACATTTACCAACTTCTACAAATTTATCTATTTTGTTTAATACTACATCAGCCTGATTTGTAACAACTGGTTCAATAAATTTCTTCATCTCATTTGTAGATATTGAAAAATTACTATCTACAAATAACAAAACATCTCCTTTTGCTGCCTTTACAGAAGCTTCATACCCCTCATAATACGTACTATATTTATCCATCAAAACAATATGGCATTTATTTTTCTTTGCTATTTCATACAAATTTCTTCTATCGTTAGGAACTAAAATTATAATTTCAAGAGGATTTAGCTTCCATATAGATTGAATTGACTCTTCTAATATTTGCTCTCTTTCACTATACAAAATAATAACCGTTAACGATTTCATTACACGCCCCCTTTACACATCATGTGACATAAAGTGAAACTTTAATCAGTGGGGGTTTTCTTCATCCCCCACTGATTATTAGCCCTCACCAATCGGACTTTAATGGGCAGCCCGACCCCCACCTAAATTCTTTGCTTTCACTAAATTTTGAGGTGGGGTCTTACCGCCCATTAAAGCGGGATAAAATATTAAGTATTACCATTTCCTATGAATTTGCTACTTTATTAACATATTCAAAAGTGAATTATACTGTGTAAAAACAATCGTCTATTTTTGAAAATATAAGTTCTACACTCGTTCCCTTCCTCTTATCATTATTTGTTACAACTCTCACCATTTAAAAACAAAAAAAAGCCCTAATTTCTTTAGGACTGTTTTAAACTAATTTATTTACATTATTAATTTTATATACTATCTTTTTCCATGTTATACCTCTATCCGTTGTAGTAAATATTTCTTTTTTATTACACGCCCAACCTTTACGCCGATTAAAAAAATGTAAACAAAATACATTTTTCAACAATGAATTACTTGATACCTTTATCCATTTTGCTCCTTTTTTTATTATTTGATATACACTTCCATGTTCACTATTTATAACCCAGCCATAATAGGAACTAAAAAAAGAAACAGCCGCTTTACTAGTATTTATTGTTTTATTTGAAATATGCCACGAATTCCCCTTATCAAATGAGTAATTCATTAAAAATACATCATTATTCATTTTAGTTGGTATTACTAACAAGTTATTTTTATAGATTGCTTTATAAGCCATAGAAGTCTCATTATTACTTCCTTCAAGACTTGGAATATCTTTTATAGGCTTCCAATTTACCCCGCCATCTATTGTTTTAAATACCGCTGATGTTTCATATTGTTTGTGCAATGAAATAAATCCAACTAACTCGTTTATAAATGTTATTCCTGAAATACTATCACTAATACTTATATTTTTAATTACTTTCCATACTCTCCCTTTCGTTTTCATGTAGTATAAATTATGTTCAAATTTATTTGATGCAAGCTTTCTAGACAATACAATCCATATACTATCCATATTGGTGGCATGCAATTGTACTTGAACATCAGTCGATTTCTCCCACTCTTCTTCAATTGGTAATATAAACTCACTCCATCTTTCCCCTCTATTAACTGTATAAAATATAGCGGGCAATAAATCATCATTCGTTTTTGTTAAACCATATGCCCAAGAGCTTCGAGCATTTATTGGATATCCAAATAATATAATTGAATTTAGAGGATTAACAACTTCCCATTCTACTCCTCCGTTTCGAGTATATAAGATAGCTTGCTTTTTATTTGTATATTGAATACCAGCCCACCCAAATCTATCAGTTCGCATTTGTAAAGAAGTAAATTGAATATCATTATTTTCCAATATATCACCTCATTCTTATCATATATATATTCGTATGCTATTATTTTCAAAACGTTCTATCATTAGTTGTTAGTACCACTCGTTTTATCTACTATCTTTACACATTTACTTTCTCTTTTCCTCACCAACCAAATATCAATAAATAATGTATCAAATCTAATAAAGTTCCTTTTATTTTTTCATTCTCATTTCATAACGACTGTATTTCACAAAATTCTACTATAAAAAATGCACCCCAATTGTAAAACTATTTCTAACAATTAGAGTGCACTTTATATAAAATATAGCTTTAATTTTTAAGCACTTACTACAGCAGCAACTTTATCTAAACAAATAATAAACTGATTAATAAATGCGTCAATTTCCTCTTTCGTAATAATATACGGCGGAAGTAATCGAATAATATTCCCTTGTGTTACATCGACTAACATTCCTTTATTCATTAGCTCAATCTGTAATTTCTTCACATTTTCATACGTATCATTCAGACTAATTCCAAACATCATGCCAGCATGACGTACTTCCTGAATATAATAAGAATTTTCTTTCTGAATTTCTTGTAATTTATCATTTAAATATAGTGACGTTTCATACGCTTCTTGCATTAAACCATCGTCAATCAATGTGTTTAATACAGTTAACCCTAAAGCCGTTCCCATAGATGAATGAGCAAACGTTGTACCGTGATCTCCAGGTGCAAATACATCACATAACTTTTCACCTACAATAATTCCTCCTAGCGGTATCCCGCCTCCTGCTCCTTTACCAATTTGAATAATGTCCGGTGTAATATTAAAATTTTGATAAGCAAATAGTTTTCCCGTTCTACCCATACCACTTTGAACTTCATCAACGACAAGAAGTACATTATATTTTTCACATAAATATTGAATACCATGTAAATATTCACTTGATAAAGGATAAATCCCCCCACTTCCTAAAACAGGCTCTAGCATAATCGCAATTGGGTTCTCTTTAATAATGGTCTCTTCTAATTGGTCTATATTTTCGCGCTCTACTTCATATACAGGAATAGATGTTTTAGGGAAATTTTGATATACCTTTTCTTGTCTCGTAAAATGTAGTGCCCCTAACGTCCTCCCGTGAAAACTATCTTTTAACACAACTACTCCATCACGTTCTTCATTCGCAATAGTTCTATATTTATCAATTAATTTTAATGTCGTTTCTGTCGCTTCCGTACCAGAGTTTGTAAAAAAGACTTTTCCGCTTTTTAAAGTACACTCTACTAATTTCTTTGCATACTCAATTGCAACTGGGTTTAAGAAATGAAACGGTAAATGCAACGATTTCGCAACTTGCTCCATTGTCGTTTGTACAATTTTAGGATGATTGTATCCTAATACATTTACTCCTACGCCAGAAAATAAATCTAAATACTCTTTACCATCTACATCATATAGATTACATCCTTCTCCTCTTTCCATTGCAACCTCTGTACGACAATATGTAGACACCATATATTCTTTATCTAATTGAAACCAATCCGACATGTTAAATTCCTCCTAGTTATTTTTCCTTTTTTAACGTTCATTCTCTATATAATCGTTTATAAATTAAGTTTTAAGATTGAAATTTTAATAGTGGTTTTCTTCCACATTTTTATTAAAACGTGTGCTTTCTCTTCCCGATATTCATTTTTCCATAATTTCTTCTATTTCAACAGGTCCACTACATATGTGTTTTTTTCATCTAGCGGTATGTTACTGCTTTGAACTTTGCATGTCATACATAATTGGGACTATAAAATCATATTTAGTAACAATCGACGAAAAAATTTGGAGGCTATATCGATGAATGAAAAACATGATAAATATAAAAAAGATTTATTAGATGAAGACTTTAATAAACATCGAGAACTTACTGAACCAGCTAAATTCCACTCTCAAACAGTTGGTTTACGTGGCCCCGTACTAGAACAAGATAGTGTACTGCATGAGTCATTACAACAATTTATTCATGAAAAAATTTTAGAAAGGCCTGTTCATGTAAAAGGATTTGGTGCGTTCGGTTATTTTCAAACGATATATTCGATGTCTGAACATACTAAATTAAGTTTTTTACAAAATTCTAATGAGAAAGTTCCTGTTATGGTTCGATTTTCGTTAGCTGTTAGTACGAAAGGAACACCGGATACTGCTAGAAATGTACGCGGTTTTTCTACAAAATTTTATTCAAAAGAAGGAATTTTTGACCTTTTATGTAATCACATTCCTGTTTTTTCTGTTCGTGATCCAATGCGTTTCCCTGAAACGATTCAAGCATTATTGCCTTCACCTAAAAATAACTTAATAGACCCGAATAGATTTTGGAGTTTTGTCGCTAAAGCACCTGAATCGATTCATTTTGTTGTCCGTTTATACTCTAATAATGGTACGACCAAAAGTCTTCGCCACATTCCAGGACATAGTGTTAATACATATGTATGGAGAAATGCGGAAGGTAATCGAAAGTATGTAAAGTATCATTGGTACCCATTTGAAGGTGTACAATACATTACTAGTAAAGAAGCAATTAAATTAGCTGCTGAAAATCCTGATTATAGCGGGAAAGATTTATATGATGCTATTAAAAATGGTAAACCAGTGGAGTATGGTTTATACGTCCAGCTCATGGATCCGAAAGATGAAGCGCACCTATCTTATGATCCTTTAGATGACACAAAAGTATGGGATGAACAGACGTATCCTCTCATACCAGTCGGGAAAATGGTATTAAATAAAAATCCTGAAAATTTTATGGAACAAGTAGAAAAGGTCGCATTCTCTCCTTCTAATTTACTGGATGGTGCAGAACTATCAGATGATAAAATGCTGCAAGGGCGCGCTAACATTTACAGTGATTCACAAAGAAGAAGAATTGGTCCAGAATTTCGCAAATTAACGATTAACCAGCAGCAAGATTGGACACCTGCTAATCAAATTACAACCGGTGAAGGAAGGTACGTTGAAGGTAAACTTGAAAGAACTTCTATAACGAAACAGGATGACTTTACGCAGGCTGGTGAATTTTATACGAAGTTACAGCCGATAGAAAAAGAGCATCTCGCTGAAAACTTAGCTAGTGATTTAAAAGTTATATCCGATGATATCAGAAAGGTCGTTTTAGGGTATTTTCATAAAGTGTCTGCTGATTTAGCTGCAAAGATTGAGAGTGCGTTGCAAAAGATTTAAGCATATAAAAAACGTCATTTTAATGTTTAAAATAACGTTTTTTATAGAAAAATTACTAATAAAATTTATTGTCTCGTTTATAAATTATTAAAGATAGATTCTCCTGTAAGATTTTCGTTATTTCATTTTATATTATGATACTCATTTTTCTTTTTCATATAATCTTTTTCACATTGCAACGGCTTGAATTTCACTTTTTTCCCTTTCTTCTTTTTCGTTTTTATAACGAGCCATTCCCCTTTTTCAACGTCTAGTTTTAGGCGTTTCATTACATTGATATTATCTTTTTCTTTATAAAGTAAAAATGCTTCTTGCGCCCTCACAAATAGGCTGGGCTGTTCGCTAAATCCACCACTATCATAAATTTTAGTTAGCGAAGTATAATAAGAATCATTTTCCTTTCCACCATACATCAAATGAGCAGCCTCCAGATCTCTTTTACTTACTTCCCAAAAACTATGTTCATCAATATTTAAATTAAATGTGGATTTAATGTCCTGTATTATATTCTTCACATACTTTTCATCTCTAACTTTTCTTTCTTCGAGACAATCCGAAGATAACTCTGGTGCATCTGATTGGGAATGTACAACGTGTTGTATCGATACACACAGAATAAATACGCTTAAAATGTAAAATATTTTTTTCATATTTACATATCACCTCAAATGATTTAGATACTATATCATTTGAGGCTTACAATATTCTTATGCTAATAAAAGGAAAGATCCTATAAAATAAAATTTTTATAGGATCTTTCCTTTTATTATTGCTTTATCAAATTCACGGGCGAGGCAACTACCTTACTACTTTTCACATCATATAATCCTATAGGTGTTACTCGTACAAAAGGCAAGTGCGTCGCAGAAAAGAATAAAATTGTAAATGCTGGATCATCATACGCGTAGCCACGCTCTTGTAGTAATTTCACCATCTGTTTCTCTTCCTGTATTAATTCTCTCATTTTTAAATTAGACATAATCCCGAGCAATGGTAATGCTATTTCGTGTAACACTTCATTGTTTTCTGCTATGACCATTCCACCACCGAGCTCTTTTACTCTACGAAAAGCTGTAAGCATATCTTCTTTTCTTTTTCCTATAAGAATGATGTCACCTGTACCAGAATAAGAGCTAGCAAGCCCACCTAGTTCTTTTGCAAAACCTTTCACAGCTGTATTCACTTGCCAACCGCCATCACGAGCAATCATCATAAGGAAACATTCATCATGATCTGTGGACAATTCATCACAGTCTATATTGATTTCACTAGTGTATGGTTTTGTAATAACGTTATTTAATAAGTGTATCCCCGTTTTATTAGAGAAAATCATATCCTCTTTTTCTATTGACCAATCTAGTGATAATGGAGTTACTTTATGTTTACTCCAGTCTATATGTAATGCCTCATGTGTATTTACACCGTCACGCTTCACCCATTTCCCCTTTGCAATTACACTTATTGGAACCGGGTTTTCTTTACTTTCCAAAATATTAATATTAGCAATTCTACCTGTCGCAATTGAACCATGTAGATGTTCCATATTGTAATAACGAGCGATATTATAGCTTGCCATATGATAAGCATCTATTATTGGCACTCCTTGTTTTATCGCGGTAGCTATCATTACATTTGTCATTCCATTTTCATAGAACGAAGGATGTGAACCGTCTGTCGTAAGAATAAATCTATCAAACTGCTTTACTCCTAGTTCCAGCAATTCTTTCAGTAACACTTCTAAATCTGGACGGATTGAAGAATTTCTTAGGGAAACCGTGTAACCTTGCATAAGACGAGCAAAAGCTTCCTGTCCTGTCATCGCCTCATGATCACAATCTGTACCTAACAGTTTTAACTTTGCTAAAGTCGTTTCAGATGCTCCTGGAAAATGTCCTTCTACTTTTTTTTGTAATCGTTTCGTTTCCTGCACCCAATGTAGCATTTCATCATCGCCATGTAATAACTTTGGCCACGCTGTTAGCTCACCGCCTTGAAGAACTGCTTTATGCTTTAGCCACTCTATTATTTCTTCACAATTAAATAAAGATTCCCCGTTTTGCAATTCAGTCTGTCCATCAAAACGACACCACCAATACATACTTGCTGGAATCTTTTCAAATTCATCTAATAAACAAAATGCTTCTTCACGTTGTAATGTGAAAAATAAAGTTAAATTATCATTAATAAAAGTAGTCGTCCCAAATTGCATCGCATAATTCGCTAACGTTTCTGGATTATATAATTGATACGGATGTGCATGCGGTTCTATGTAACCGGGTACGACATACTTTCCTTCACAATCAATGACTTCGCATCCTTGTAGTTGCACTGGTAGTTTTTCTCCTACATAAATAATGCGATCATCATAGATCCAAATATGTGCTTGCATCCACTCGCGTATATAGGAATTTAAATAAGTTGCATTTTTCAATAAAATGTGTGGACTTCTTGTGCCGTCTATTACTTCAACATGTTCTCTTAATTGCTTGTTACTCCATCTAAACTGATTTTCTCCCAATGAATTTCACTCCACATCTAGTTACATTATTTATTAAAATAAAAATAATTAACAAACTAAAGTATTATCCATTCATAACTCCCCTGTATAACCCCTATCCCCTTCATTATATGGAATAATTGTAAAAATAACAATTTTCAGAATCAAAAACACACCTCTTTGCTCAACAATAAAAAAGGATGTCGTGTAACTGACATCCTTTTTATTGTTGAATTACACTTGATATCATACTAGGAATGCTAATACTGTCCTTTACAACAGAATGCTATTCGCTTTCTTTTCATCTATTTCTTAAATTCAATTTGCATCATTTTATTAAACTGCGGAACAATATCGACCCCACCTATAGAGTTGAGACTGATAGCCAATGTATGTTTGCCTCCAATTACTCCCCCAGCAAAAGTTGTAAATCCAGGAATTCCTCCTCCATGCCCCCAAACTGAAACACCGTTTGGAAGTTTAGTCTCATAGATTCCAAGACCGTATGCGTCACCAACCCCTTTTCCTTCTACAGGAACTGTAGTAAGCATTTCTTTTAGCTCGCGTTCCTTCAGTAACTTACCACCGAGTAAAGATGAAAAGAACTTATTTAAATCATCCGCATTAGAAATCATATCTCCAGCTGCATTAGCTAAACTCGGATTATAATAAGTAATATCTTTCAACTCGCCTGTTCCTTCCATTTTCACATATCCACGAGCATGATTCTTTCCTGGGATGACGGGTGAATTTCCCGGTAAAAACGTATTTGATAGGTCCAAAGGTTCAATAATTCGCTTTTCGATTTCTTCCGCATAACTATTTCCAGTTATTTTTTCAATAAGCATTCCTAGTATTACGTATCCTGTGTTTGAATACAACCAGTCTTTACCCGGCGAAAAATCTGGAGGCAGCGAAAGGCCTATTTTCACTATTTCTTCTGCTGTATACGTTTTTTTCGAATTCATTATGTCCGCGTCTTTTGACTTTAAGTATTCAGCGATACCACTCGTATGATTCAAAAGTTGTCGTATCGTAATTTGATTACCATCATACCCATTTCCTTGCACAAGACCCGGTAGCCACTTTTCAATTGGATCATCAAGTTGTAAGCGATTTTCTCCTACTAATTGAAGAATAGTCGTGGCAGTAAACGACTTCGTCACACTACCAATCCGAAAGCGATAATCCGAATTCATCGGTTTCTTTGTACTTAAGTCCGCCACGCCAGCAGTAAAACTACTAGTTTTTCCGTTATTAGACGCCTTAGCTAATATTCCTACAGCACCAAGCTGTACTGTTTCCTGCATTACTTGTTTCCAGCCATTACGATTCTTTTGATCATGTACTTGTGACGAACTAGAAATATTTTGAGTTGACTCTGCAGTCACAGTAAAACCAGGTGTGAATAGAGCAGTACCCGCTAATAAAACTGCAAAACTTGCTAACTTAATTGAATTACATTTTTTCATAAGGCTTTCTCTCCTCCATTAATATCGGATTGATTCAAGCTATACTTTCATCCTATATGATAAATCTCTCTTTTTTCTTATCCATTCCTTACGAAATACTTACTTTCAAAATTTGGCGACCAGATGAGAAAAAATTATGTATGGAAATAAAAAAAGAACGTGTTTTCATTTATAAACACGTTCTTTTAAGCACTCTATTAACTTTTACCATCCTGCACTAGCGTTCATACCATTTCCTATAATAGTAAGAAGTAGTGGCCACAGTACTGGTACTAACGTAAGAAATAGATTAAACAGTATAAGTATTCTATATCTTCCAGGAATATTATAATTTTTACGATTAACAAATAATACAAAAACTAACAATATTATGGTCGTTACAAACAAAAGTAACACTAACAACCAATACCAAACCATTAAACTGAGACTCCATGGCTGTAATAGCTCGTGTACAATACCAAAGGTGATTCCCAATACTGCAAAACTAAAGGTAGTAATTGTTGCTTTGATAAACAATTTACTCGTTTTTTTATCGTATGTATACTTACAATATAAATCTATTATCGTGTATAAAGATAAAAATGCCATTAATACACCTATCCAAGACAATAACCAGTCTCCGCCTCCTCTAACTACCATAAACAGAAACCAACACATCCCTGCTGCAGAAAAAATAAAGGAAAGGAGTATGTTTTTCAATACCGGTTTCATTCTGTTTTCACACCCTTACAAAAATTTAAAAATAAATAATAATTTCTTATTTACATGCTACTAGTAATTGTTTTATCTCTTTTTCATTCTATATTGATGTAGTGAAGATAACTCCACAAAAAATGTAACGAGCAATACTCTATTAAGACAACCCATTTCCATTAGTATTGATATAAAAAAGTAAGTATACATTACCATATAATTAAATAAAATTAATTATATGGTAATTTTATTTACTTATATTAATGTCACCCTTTACCGTCTCGCTCTATCCATCGTACAGTCTTCTCTACATCTAAATCCGTATACGTCTTTGCACCATAACGAACAGACTCATATATCGAAATAATATCTCTCGTTCTACAAATTCTCGTTAACCATTGTTGCATCGTTTCATAAGACCTTCTTTGTTCGTGAAATGGTAATGTTCTTTCCCATTCAACTAACGTTTTCCTTATCGTATCTTTAGGTAACGGCTGTTCAAACTGATGCTTCACTTTCTTGTTCTTTTCGGTTCTATCCGTATTTTCCTTTGTTATCGATTGTTTATCCTGTTCTATTTCTGATTTTGTTACCTTTTTCCTCATTAATTTATAAAAAGCATATAGAATAACTAATGCAATAATTACATAAAAAACGACACTAATCCATGCATTTGAAAGAACAGAAAACACATCAGTCCATGAATTTTTTCGTACAAAAAGTGGAATTTCCCTATATATTTTTGTTCTTGTATCTACAACTCCTATTTCTTCATCTATAATTCTTTCAGGTTCATCAAACTGTGCGTCTACACTAGTAAAATCATAATTTCTTTCCGATATTGTCTCCGTCTTACTAGAAAAAAGCCCATTTACTATGTCTTGTACATGCACAACACCTTGTGATAACGTTATCGCACTAACCGTAAAGAAAAGTAGTATTAATACTCTAACACTCCACAACTTTACTTTCACATGTCTCTCTTTATTAGCCATGACATAAACCCCTTCTTATTCTTTAATTACGACCCATTTATTCGTTCTACTGTATTTCCTTGGGGAAGTACCAAGAATTAAAGGAACCGCATCTAATTCCTTTCGCCGAAATCCAGCTGTGTAAAAATAAGAAGAAGTTATAGGTGTATCTTGATCCGATATTGAGGCAAGTACCTTTAATACATTTTGCAAATGTTTCCGGTTATCTCCATTTTTTATATGTAGCAAACCATTATCTTTCACACTATTAATCCATACTTCAAACGAACAGTTTTGCATAAGAAGTTGTTTACATATGCCTGCTGTTAATTCAATTAATTCTTCTATATCATTTCGCAATGAAACGCCACTTTTATTTTGCAAATTGAGATAAATCGCATATTTATCTGATTGTGTTCGCTCGTACTTTTTCGCAGTTATCGTCCCTGTTTTCGCCGTTGCACTCCAGTGGATGGAACGAAAATCTTCATTTTCATAAGACTTTACTCCCATTACTTTCGTTTCATCATATAAGGGTGAAGACATCGCTTTTCGAAATCCTCGTGACCATTCTTGTAATTCAGGAACTTGTATTTTCGGAACAGCTGGTAAGACTAAATAAGAGGGCGTATCAACTTGTTTATATGTTATATGGTTCGTTATAAATCCAAAGAGATCAGTAATAACAATTTCAACTTCTTCCCATTTCGCGATGCCTCTTTTTAACGCTACAGCTTGCAAATCAAATGAAACTGACTCCCTTCCTTTTAAATTAAAATTCATATAATAATTTGAACCTGTACTATGATTTTTGTTTATTTCATCATGATTCCAAGTTAGCTTATTTTCACATTTAAATCGAAATACGATATTAAGAATAGGAAATATCGACTTGTTTGAAATTTTCATTTTGCACATATTCGTTTCACCTATAAAAACGTTCGAATTCCCTTGACTGTATTCCCATTCAACACGAGATACTTTACGTATATATACATGCATAGCACCTATTAAAATTACATATAAAAATACGAGAGATAAAAACAGTAGATTACTTGAAAATACACTTAAAATAACGGCTACAACTGACATAACCCCCATTACGAAAGGCTCCGCTAAAGGTGTATACACAAGCTGTTGATTCATCGTACATTCTCCACTGGCACACTAATCGTATGAAGAATTTCTTTCATAATTTGTTCTTTCGTCGTTTTCATCTCTCCCTCAATCGTTAACGTTAAACGATGAGCACAAACGGATGCAGCGAGCGTCTTAATATCATCTGGCGTACAGTAATCTCTTTCATTTAATATTGCCCGTGCTTGAATTGCTCTCATAAATGCCAACGTTCCCCGAGGGCTTACACCAATTTCAATTAACTCATGGTTACGAGTTGCTTCAATAATTTCAAGGAGATAATCTTGCACATCATTCCCTACTAACACTTCTCTTGCACGCTTTTGCATCGTAATAATTTCTTCACTTGAAATAATAGAATGTAACGTTTCTAATGGATCATTCATTTGAAACCGATTCATCATTTCCTTTTCAGCTTCTCTCGTAGGATAACCTTGGCGTATTGTGAGTAAAAACCGGTCTAACTGAGCATCTGGTAACGGAAATGTGCCGGCTGATTCGAGTGGATTTTGCGTTGCTATAACTAAAAAAGGTTCTGGTAATGAATGTGTCTGTTTCGCAATTGTAACAGTACGCTCTTCCATAACCTCAAGTAACGAAGATTGTGTTCTCGGTACAGCTCGATTAATTTCATCCACTAATACGATATTTGCAAAAATAGGACCTAACCTCGTTTTAAAATCCGATTCCTTCACATCAAAATATTCAAGACCAATAACATCTCCAGGCAAAGTATCCGCTGTAAATTGTATTCTTTGAAATTTAGCGTCCACACTTTTAGCCAAGCTTTTCGCTAACGTTGTTTTTCCTGTCCCAGGTACATCTTCTAATAAAATATGCCCCCTTGCTATAAGAGCTATAGCTGCCAGTTCAATCGATTCATCTTTTCCTATAATAACTTTCGAAATATTATTAGTAATCTTCTTTAATGTACTCATATAGTATCTACCACCTTTAAATTATCTAAAAATTAAGAATATTTTTTCCAAATTATAACATGTAATTCGAAGATGAAATAGAGTGAAAATGAATCTTTTATTTTTTCTTCATTGCACGCAAAAAAGCACCTATTGTCGTATATTGACAATAAGGTGCTTAACTCACGTAATTTTCATATTGGGTATTTAACACCTTATATACATTCACTATCTTTCTATTTCACTCCAAATATCAATATCACTTTCATTTAAAATCGATTTAATTTCGTCTTTCTCAAAAACTACTAAATAATTATACGGTAAAGCTAGTACTTGAATAATTGCAGGTTTCATTTTTAATAATTCGTAGGCGTATATGGTCTCTAATTCTCCTGATACTTCTTCATTAATAGGACCTATATACCAACCCGAATCACCTTTATCACAACCACTAGATCTTTGTAAATAAAGCCCTTCTTGTCGCAACACATTTTTCGCTATCCCAACCTCTCTAGCTGCAGCAATATTGTCTTCCTGCTCTTGTAAGTTCAATTGTTGTTCTTGCAAAGTAAATTGTTTCATCTTGGTTTGCCAGCTTGTACTTCTATAATCTCTTGAGTTCGTCTCATTGTTTCTTTAAAGAATCGACATTGATTTCTATTAGATATCCTAAGTACACTCATACTCTCATCTGCCTCTTATTCTTGCAACCAATTTCGTGCCACTGATGAACACCCTTTACAGGTGTTAAAAACATAGAAAAACCTTGAAAAGCATATATGCCAATCAAGGTCTCAGTTTATATACCACCTATTATTTACATATTCCACTTTCCCATACTCTTTTTCCGTCAGTTAAAAACACTGCACTTGGCGGATCATCATAGAGAGAAATTTCAACCAATGAACTTTTTTCTTGTTTTAACCAATTATATACAGTACCTTCGTTTGTATTAGGTCGAGATAAAATATTATTTACTCTAAATACAGCTGCATCATATTCTGTATAATTTATATCATCCTCATCTAGTCCATTGTCTGTTTCAAAAACTGTATCTAGTTCTCCAATAATCCTCAATCCACTTTTCCATTCTAGTATCATGTCACTATGTTCATAATTTATTAATGTTCCAATTAAAGAATCGTACCCCATTTACATCCTCTTTTCTTATGATTTTTATGGCCTTGATGGTACTATATGAGCGCCATCTTTTCCATAATGGATCAACCCTTTAGTAGTCTCATGGTATTCACCAGTATTGCGGTCATAATATTTTCCTATTGGCTCACCAAAGTCTACTCTTTCTCTACCGTTTTTTAATAGTTCACCTTTCCCGGCGAACTTATCAAGCAATTCTTGCGCTATTTTATTATCGCCATAGAAAATGCTCTTATTTTTTCCATTTGCTAATTCTTGTTTATAGTTCGGTGTATCAGGAATATGCTTTTCTTGAGCTCCTGCTTTCACTTTTATTGGATAACCATTTACTTCACGGTATGGACCTTTAGGTACAGAATCTTTTCCATAAGAAGGTATTCGATTACTCGCACCCTTACCCCCACCAGAAGACTGAATTTTTTTGAATAGTACCCTTAGTATTTTGAATCGATTTATCCCATACAAATCCACCATGTGCAAAAAGACTAGCCCCAGCAGCTGTTGCTGCTATATCTAATGGAATAACAATTGGTGACGCTAACCCGCCAGTTCCTACTTCTGCCACGATAGTTAAGAAATTAGATCCGCCTATGAGCGAGATACCTTCAAACATTTCTACAATGGACCCGACTATTTAATAATATTGCCCTGTTTTTTTTAATGTTTTTTGACATTGAAAAACAAACTATATACCTGCAATTGAAGCCTATGTGCATATTCTGTTAGCTTTAATTCATAAAAATAATTTCTATAAATTTATAGCTTACCTTTCAATTAAAAAGCACTTATTGTCTCAAATAGACAACCAAATGCTTTAAGTTCATATGTTTTTAAGTAGCATAAATTTTTGCCCATTCCAAGTCTTTAATATTCGTCGTACAGTAAAATGTCATCTCGCCTAAGCTCGTAATTCTTTTTCTATTCTCTCATTGCACACAGTACTCCACGATGGTACAACCATCATGATCTATGAATTTCAAGAAAGTATCATTATATCCCATGGTTCTATGCTTAAGCACACCAACTATTCCTTTAATTTAAGGATTTTCTATATAACTTTCTGCAATATCAATATCATTTGTCATTTCTAATTCTGGAAATTTCCCATCTAATTTTCTTAAGCAATTAATTAGTTCTTTACTTTGTATAATTTCTACTATATCTTCCAAAACTTCACTTATCCAATATAACTCTTCTTTACTACAGTTCTCTAAATATCTTATAGTATTTTCCTCATTTTCTGAGAGAACTTCTATTATTTCATTCCAACTTTTTTGTATCCCATAGTCATCATTCAAATTTAATTTTTTTCTTTCATTTAATATAACTTCCATTTTATTTGCTATATCCATATTAATCCTCCAAACTCTATCTACGGTTGTTTAGTCGCATCTGGAAAAATAGTCCCTATCTCTCCATTTGTTTTTATAACTCCAACCCTAACCCCATTATACTCTGCAAAAATAGCCACACCATTTTCTGTATTCGCAAATCCGGGCAATTCAGCAATCTTAGCACCTGCTGCTGTAATATCAGACTCTGTCCAGCTTTCTGGAAACCATGATTGATTGGAACCTGTTCTTTTTGCTTTCACCTTGTGTCCAGGCACATTACCTACCCTAACACCATTTTCGTATACTTTATTTATATTATAATCTACATTATTTTTTTCTAAAAATTCAATATTACTTTGTCCATGTCCTCCACCCTTCATTTTTGAAATATCTCCTGTTTTAGGATGTGTTGTAAAGTCACCTACATTTGAATGTTTAATGCTACTTTCGGGTATATTAACCTTGTTAGCCCGACTAGTTCCATTACTGAATCCACCTTCTTTAGACTTCGCAAACTTATAATAAGCTTCTATTAATTCGCCTTGAGGTATTTTGGTTACAATAGTTCCACCAACACTAGAGAGTGCATAGGAAGCCTCTCTCTTAAATGATTGTAACATTTCAAGCGTAGGCTTCAATTCTTTTGCTAGTTTTACTGCATTAGCAAATGTACTTAATCCACTTGATGCTTTTGCTCCTTTTGTGATATGGCCTATTGAAGATTTAATTACATCATTCAATTAATTTCTATATACAGATATAAATAGAAGGTGATAACAATATGTTTATGAATTTACTAACATCCAATTAGATATTATGGATATTTAGATAAAAAAATCCAGTGATAATTCATAATTCGTCTGCATTTCAACATCTCGTACATATTTCCTAATTAGCTCTTACATCTAGCTCACTGGATCCATTACCAACATTACCCTTATACCTACTTTAATACAAACTAAAAAATCCACAGTGTTAAAATTTATCACTGTGGATTCCAACATTTATTTTTCTTGGCAATGCACCATATCATAAGGGTAATATGAACTATCTTTCAAGGTTGAATCATCTAATTTTAAAATTTTAGCGATTGCTCCACTTTCAAAACTCCAGTAACCACTATAAATGTCATGTTTATTTTCATGTGCATCGTACCATGCTTCTTCTAAATGTCCCTTATACCAATACTCCTTTATATATTTCTCTAAATTTTTTATAGAATTCTCTTGTGAAATTTTATTACTCTCAATTACTTCTTTTAATTTGAAATATGGATATTTTACATAAAACTCACTTTGCTCATAAAAATCTGATGGCTCACTATTTCTAAAAGCAATAAAATAATTAATCAGATAATCATTTAATCCTTCTTTCCTTACCATTGCTATTAGTCTATTAAATTCTTTATCTTCAACATTTAGCATTACTGCTATAGATATCATCCATAACATACGTATATATCCACTTTCTTTATTCCACACTTTTTCCATTATATTTATTACTTCAGGTAAAAAATCACGAATAGTTTGGATAGAACAACCCGCAGAGTACATTGCCCTTAATTTATTAAAATAATACCCTTGTAACGCTATATATCCATTCTTTACACCTTTATCATCTTTGCCTCTTCCCTCAATAACCTTTTCAACCAATAATAAAAACTTTTCTATTCTCTTTTCCTCATAATTGATAAATTTGTTAAAATATATATCATTTTTGATTTTATCCCTTAGCATAATTTCTTTTCCACCTTTTATACTTCAAGAATTTTCTTCACAATCGTTCCGTCAGGCATAACTTGAATAACAATTCTTTGAACATTTTCTGGATTCAGCAACATCTCTTCCACAATTTCATCTGCTTTTTCTTTTGACAAAGTACTATCTAACCTTTCACTTCCAAGAATCCAATCTTCACTCATTTGCTTACCATCATTTGTTTTTCCTAATTTGGATGTGTTATACTTAGCCTCCGCTATCACATACTTAGGTGGCGGAGATGAATTTTCATAT
Organism: Bacillus sp. SRB3LM; assembly: GCF_015712745.1. Taxonomy (NCBI): domain Bacteria; kingdom Bacillati; phylum Bacillota; class Bacilli; order Caryophanales; family Bacillaceae; genus Bacillus; species Bacillus sp. SRB3LM. The sequence continues at coordinate 407,802 of NZ_VWVQ01000004.1, read as the reverse complement.
ACAGCATCTATTCCCTTAACAATTTTTTGATCTAATGTTAATACACAATCATCACTAATTCTAGTATATGTTTGACTTTCAAAAAAGTCATCCATCTTCATTTCACCATAATTTCCTTTACGCTTCGTTGTTTTTAAAGCTACTTCGCCACTTTCTACTGATTCTATTACCGTACGTTGTTGTGCTCTAGCTGCTTCTAATGTTTGGGCTACTTTTCCAGATTCCTTAGCTATTTCACTAGTTTTACCCGTACCCTTACCACCATCTTTAGACTTCGCAAACTTATAATAAGCTTCTATTAATTCGCCTTGATGTATTTTGGTTACAATAGTTCCACTAACACTAGAGAATGCATAGGAAGCATTTCTCTTAAATGATTGTAACATTTCAAGGGTAGGCTTCAATTCTTTTGCTAGTTTTTCTGCATTAGCAAATGTACTTACTCCACTTGATGTCTTTGCGATATGACCGATTTTATTTAGCGCCTTTAACTTATTTACTTCTCCTACATAATATATACACTCTGAAATACTCTACTTAATTTACAGAACCATTCGTAAACACAAAAATAGTGGCAGTTGGATTCTCCAAACTACCACTATTTTTAACCTCTTAATTCATTAAATTCCGTATAAATTAGTTTTTCAACATTACTCATGATACACAATGTTTTAATTTGCTTATTATAGAACTTCCTCTACATCGACACTCTCAATCTTCACTTCATACATATTTGGGATGTTTGCTTCTTTTGGTACCCATGCATAATAATTTTGATCATTCTCTAACATAAATTGAACTAACTTTGTTTCTGAAACATTCCAGAAATTTTTAAGATTATCGATGTAGTCCTCTAAATCTTCTTTATAGTCCAATTGTAATATATAATCTCTTACCGTCAGAGCAAACACAATTAAACTTCCTAATAGATTTTTTTGCTCATTTTCTTCTTCATACTCTTGTGGTAAGAACCACACTTGACCTATTCCTATCGTTTTTTTGTATTTTTCATAAAAACTACTATCGTCCATATTATCATAGTCATGGATCAATTCATTGACCAATGAATGCCATTTTGGCGGAATAATGTTTTCCAATGCAGGATTATGTTCAATTCCTTCTACTATATCCTCGATTTCTTCTGTCTCATCTTCATAGTGATATTCACTTAGGTCTATATGCTTAAATTTCATTTCATTTTTATAATGTGCCAAATCATATGGATAATGATTATTATCTTTTAAACTTGTATCATCAAGTTCGAGTATCTTTACTATTGCAGCTGTCTCAAAGCTCCAATACCCTACATATCCAGGTTCTTTATGCGCATTTTTCCATTCATAATCATAATGGCCTTTAAACCATTCTTTCTCCATGTACGTTTGTAATCTTTTAGATGCTTCTTTTTTATCTGTTTGTGCAAGTTCTATAATCTCTCTCGTTTTTGCATATGGATTTTCTTTATAATATCTGTTCGTCATTTTTGTGTATCCGATATCACTAGCGCATAAGAGGAAATCGATTACTGCGTCATTCATATTTTTTTTATCAACTATCTTTTTTAATCTTTCTATATTCTTTTTATCCGTTTCTAACAAAATTCCTAAGGAAATCATCCAAATCAGACTTAAATATCCAATTTCCCTACTTCCTGTATTCTCTAAATCATAAATTGCATTATGAAAATCTTCTTCTATTACACTAACATCTTCCCCTAAAGAATACTTTGCCCTAATATCCTCCATCTCATATCTAAAATTGGCTAGATATGTCCCTTCTATAATACTCTTATTATCTTTAGAATATCTTTGAATTCCATTTTTAGTATCTTCTTCTAAACTTTTAATATCTTCTCTATTTTCCTCTATAAACTCTTTATGATATTCAATTCCTTCTCTACACTTTTCTTCTATACATAAATAATCTCTCATACCATTCAATTCCTCCTAGCTTCTAAATTATGGCCATTCTCCAACGATGTTACCCTTTGCATCTATTCTATAAGTTTTAACGTTCCCAGTACTATCAACTTTTGATAGTACTCTTTCCACTTCACCTTTTTTCAATGCATTCGTAATTTTTATTGATAATTTCATATCTCCATCAACAGCCTTCAATATCCTACTTTTTCGCGTCTTCGCACCATTCAACCAATCATTTGACATTTGTCGTCCATCTTTAGTTTTCCCCAATTGTGAACTACCAAACTTAGCTTCATCTATAACGTATTTGATCTTTGATTCTGCATTTGCATTTTCGTATAATCCATCAATTCCTTTTACTATTTTATCATTTATGCCAGATGGTGCACTTTTTCCGACTGGCTTTAACTCAAATCCAGCTTCTTTTAAACTTTGATTATTCAATAAATTGTCACTAGATTTTATTTCACCATAATTACCTTTTTGTTTATTTGTAGCTGTTTTTGCATCAAAATTTTCTACATTTGTGTTTTTGCTACTGCTAGGTTTACCGTTAGCCGTATCCTAAGTATCATCCTTAGCCCCTTTAACTCAATCAATTTCTTCCTAAAGCTTTGAAATCTTACTTTGAGTATAGGCTTTCGTGTCTTTACGACTTAGGGTGATTGCCTCTTCAAATATTAACTACTATAATTACAAGTAAATTAAAACAAACTTAAAAGGAATGAATTCTTTACTATACAGAATTCATTCCTCACTAGTTGCTTAAAATATTTATCTAACTCTTTAGTTTCAATTCACATTCAATGTCCCCTAAACATACATTAAATTTAAATTTTCCCTCCATATTTTTAAATTCCTAAAAATGATGGAAAGCTAGCATACCCTGCAAGCTTATGCTGAATACCACTCTTCCGTAGAAAAATTATCAGCATTTGAATTTCCTTCTAACTCCCATTCGCTAATAAAATTAATTATTTCTCCTAAAATTAGATTTATATCATGATTTTTTATAATCAAACCTCTATGATTATTCCAAGTCAAATCAATTTCGATATTTATATTCAACTCATCCTCACATTTACTTAAAAAGTCATTCATTACTAAGGTAAAACATAAATTTACAAAATTATCAGAAACCCAAATTACGGATGAATCATCATTAACCTTCTCTATTCTAAATCTTAAATTATTGTATGCAATCCACTTTATATTACCTTGTATTTTTTCTTCTTTCATAATTATTTTCCTCCCATACTATGAAATAATCCTGTCAAGACATCCATTGCTGGATTTGTTTTTAAACTGCCATATATCACATCTTCCCATGAACCATACTTTTTATAAAGTTGTTCAGGTGTAGGTCCTTCTGCCCTGCCATATTCAAGAATATTTCTTTCTTTCATTGCATTCAATCCATCTAAATTATTAGATTTTATATACGTTTCCATTCTTCCTTGATTTCGCTCTTCGACTTTCAATCTAGCAATTTCCTCCATAGATAGCCCATCATTTTGAAGATTTTTAATATCTTGTTCTAGTTGTATTCTTTTTTGTTGTATTTTTTCATGATACTTTATTCTTTCGCTTCTTGCATAAGCAACTTCATCACCATTTGTCCAGTCTACCCCAAACTTATTTAAGGCAGATTCCTTCTTAGGTGAATATCCATATACAGCTTCAGTATTTCCCTCAATCTCCTTTGCTATCTTAGGATTATCTAATGGATTTCGAAGTTTAGAATTTATTTCTCTTCTGGTACCACCAGCCTCGACTATATCATCAAGATAATTGCTTACAGTTTTACCCGTACCCTTACCACCATCTTTAGACTTCGCAAACTTATAATAAGCTTCTATCAATTCACCTTGTGGTATTTTGGTTATAATAGTTCCACCAACATTAGAGAATGCATAGGAAGCCTCTTTCTTAAATGATTGTAACATTTCAAGCGTAGGCTTCAATTCTTTTGCTAGTTTTACTGCATTAGCAAATGTACTTACTCCACTTGATGCCTTTGCTCCTTTTGTGATATGGCCTACTTTATTTAGTGCCCTATCGCCTAATATTGTGGTAGCTATTTGTGTTAATCCATAGGTAGTCAATTCTGTACGACTCTCTGCATCTCCCTCTATCATATCTCGTTTTATTTTATTTGAAAATGCATGCCACATATTTTTTGCAGTTTCATCCAAATGGAAAAGTGCATAGGTTACATTAATAAAAGTTCCTATGTCCATATTACTTAAAGCTATTGCGGACTCGATTTCATCACCAACAGCTTTCCCCGATCCTCTTTGAATAGCTTCCCACATCTTTTTCGCTGTTTCAAACGTGCTAACTATACCGTCTGCCGCATCGTCCCAAGCATTTCTAACCGGAGATTTCTTCTCAATTATGTTATTTGTTTCTATATCTTTAATTGACTGATCATTTTTTCGAGCTGTTTCTTCTATAATCCCCTGAATCGAACTCACCCAATCCATATTCAACCCTTGTGTACTAAACGTACCACTCACAGGACTAAATCCTTTCCCACTTTGCACTTCAGCGAGTCCGGCTGTGATGCTAGCTGCTAATTGGAGAGCGGCGCTGTAGTTGTTGCTGGATGAATGATTGAATTCATATAAATGCTCTAGTTTTTCTTCCAGTTTTTTTCTCATTGCACCTAATACCATTACAATTGCACCTACTCCGGGCATTGGTGTAAGTACTTCTATTGCTTCTATACTTGTAATCGATTGATTAATTCCCCTTATTTGTTCTCTTATTTCTTGTTCAATCACATCTGTCGAAGCAACTTTCGCTTGGAACTCATTTGGAAATGCTTCATTTTGGCGAATTAATTCTTCACATAAGCATATGATTCCTTGCGCTAATGGCCGAAATGTTTGGACAAGGTAGGCTTTTGCACTACTGTATGTTTGTCCTTGTAATACTGTGTCTATCGCAAAGGCATCAATAGATTGAATGGCTTGTTCCATACTTTGAATCGTAGCATTACATATAGCGTTCATACTTTGAGTTTGACTTTGTACTTCTCCCAAATACATGTTTAAACTCATGTATTGGCCTCCCTTTGTAGTTGCTGCTGTTCATAGGAAAGGTTGTTTTCTTTCTCACTGAGATGCCGTTTTTCTTTAAGCAACGTCTCTTTTTCGTTTTCTAATTCGAATGTAAGTTTTCTTTCATACTGCCCGATCTCTTGCCGCATATTCGTAAAAAAGTGAAATGCTTCTTTGTCACCATACCAAGTTTCTAGTATTCGGTTAAATAAACGATTACTTCTATTTTTCCATTCATGAAAACTAGCCTCAGCTCGTTCTTGATTTTGCAGCGCGATTCGGTTTTCATTTTGTTCTTCAAATATAATTCGTAATTTTTGATTACATTGATTGATTCTCGTTTCAATTCCTTGACTCATCTTTTCTCCCTACCTTTTCCCCTTTACGTAGGTTGTTACATTATTGAAAAGTCTTTTGAAGTCCTGTATCCATTTTCTCAAATTCATTTGCTACGGAATGGATATTATCAATTGTTTGTTGAAAAGCAGTACAAAATTGTTTCGTGATCTGTAAATTTTGTTGATTTGCTTCTTGTGCTTGGAAGTTCACAGATAGTGTAGTACGCGTTGCCTTATTTATAGAGCGACTAGTAGCACTTTGCATTCTATCTGAAGCAGTTCTCATTTTCGTTGCAAGTTGTGTTGCCGTATGCAAATTACTTTGAAATTCTCCCATTACTTACTCCCCTCTACCTTTTATTTACAAGAAAATTATAACACGGAAAAATATCCCAATAAACCGAATGTTCGAATTTAACATACAATTCACCACAGTTACTGAGGATACGAGCAACGCTTATCTATCAACATAACTGAGTCCAAGATGGATTCTACTTATACAAAAAAGATGACTTCAGCCATATGCTAAAGTCATCTTTTTCTACCTTATTATTTTACTAACTCTCCATTATAAGCTTTTATATTAAGCGGAGCAGTTAAAAACTGTGCTGCTTTACTAACGAAAGATGTGAAGTGTTCACTCGTATTATGACTCGCAACTGCTGCTTCATCTTTCCATACTTCTACCATCGTATAAACACTTTCTTTTTCTGTATCTTTATATAAGTCATAAGATACATTTCCACTTTCTTCTCTTGAACCGTGAATGAGTGGCTGAATTTCTTCTAAAAATACTTGTTGTTTCGCTGGATCTACTTGAAATATTGCGTGAATAATAATCATGGTGTTTCCCCTCTCATCTTTCACTTATTGAAGTTCTTTTATAAAATTATTTCCACTCTGCAACTTTTTCAATTGGAAGACGTACTGATTGGTAACCACTGTCTGCAGCTTTCCCGATTGAAATTAACATAACTGGTACGTAGCGTTCTTTATCTAGTCCAAATGCTTCTGCAATTTGGTCTTTTTCAAATCCACCAATTGGACAAGTATCATAACCGTGCGCACGAGCTGCTAGCATAAATTGCATCGCTACAAGACCACCGTCAATTAATACTGTATCTTTCATTACTTCTGGTGTAACCATAGAGAAGTAAGCTGAAAGTTTTTTCATTTGATCTTCTTTTACTTCTGCTGGCATAAGTCCACGCTCTACTGCTGTACCGTAAATTTCTTCTGCGTTATCAAAGTTGTTTAAATCACCAAATAAAGCAATCATTACTGAAGATGTTTCTACTTGAGATTGATTGAATTTCGCAAGTGGCGCAAGTGTTGCTTTCGCTTCGTCACTTTCAATCACTACGAATCTCCATGGTTGCATGTTTACTGAAGATGGTGCAAGTGTTGCTTCTGTAAGAATTTCTGTCATTTCTTCTTTGCTAATTTTCACTGAAGGGTCGTACTTACGAATTGAACGACGTCCTGTTAAAATTTCGTTAAAATCATTTGTTTTTACTGAGTTAGTCATAGTTGTATTCTCCCTTTTTTATAATTCTTTTATATTTTCTTGAATGTGATTTAACATATTTAAAAGATTATCGCGTTCTTCCTCACTTAATCCTTTAAATGCAGATGCTGCAAAACGTTCTTTTTCCTCTTGAAACGCTTGAATTTTATTTCGTCCCTCTTCAGTAAGAGAAACTAACGTAATTCTGTTATCTTCTGGATTTTTACGTCTTACAATCATTTCATTGGCCTCAAGCTGCTTTAAATGCCTTGTTATCGCAGCATTATCAATATTCACTTCTTGCTGAAGTGCTTTTTGACTAATTTCACCTACTTCAAATAATTGAAGTATAAGCTCTAATCGAGACTGGCTCATACCCGTACACCCTTCAAATTTCGAACTTACTTCTTTATTTAGAAAGTGTAATTTATATAAAATAATCGCTTCTTTTGAGCATGAACTTGTCAAATTAACCCTCCTTTACAATCAAAATAAAAACATTTGATGTATCAATAGTTGATATGTCAATTAATATAATCTATATCGATTTAGAATGCAAGCATTTTGTTTTTATTTTATTTTTTCCAAATTAAGGCACTTTGTAGCGTTACAAATAATGTTAATTGCACTATAATAATACTAATTTAAAGAACTGGAGAGTGATTGATAATGCGGCAATACACAAATAGAAATGAGGAATTGAAAATGGAAAATGAAATGAGGATATTCACAAATGACAACAATAAATATAGGGATTGTTGCGCACGTAGACGCTGGCAAGACGAGTTTGACTGAGCGTATTCTTTATGAAACGAATGTGATTAAAGAAATTGGCCGAGTAGATAGTGGTAATACACAAACTGACTCAATGGAATTAGAAAGACAACGCGGAATTACGATTAAAGCATCTGTCGTTTCTTTCTTTATTGATGATGTAAAAGTAAATGTCATTGATACACCTGGACACGCTGATTTTATCGCTGAAGTGGAGCGATCATTCCGCGTTCTAGACGGTGCGATTTTAGTTATCTCTGCCGTTGAAGGTGTGCAAGCACAAACAAAAATTTTAATGCGAACATTACAGAAACTAAACATACCGACTATTTTATTCGTTAATAAAATTGATCGTAGTGGCGCAAACACTGAAAAAGTTATGAAACAAATAAAAGAGGTTCTTTCAAATGAAGCATTCCCCTTCTATTCTGTTCTAAACGTAGGAACGAAAGGAGCCCAGATTATTGCATACAAATCATATGACGATTGTACGGAACTGTTAGCGCCATATAATGAATCGTTACTTGCGTCATATGTAAATGATGAAATCGTACCGGACGTATTATTAAGAGAAGAACTCGAAAAACAAATACAGCAAGCAAGTGTGTACCCAATCTTTTTCGGTTCAGCCATGACAGGTATAGGTGTAACTGAACTGCTCGAAAATATTTCAACCTTATTTCCAGCTAATAAGTCGGCAGAAAACGAAACATTATCCGGTGTTGTGTTTAAAATTGAACGTGAACCTTCTGGAGAAAAGATTGCTTATGTAAGAGTTTTTTCTGGTCGTTTACACGTAAGAAAATATGTCTATTTCATAACGGGAATGTTGTTCAAGCTTCTATCGTTCCTAGCGGAGAATTTTGCAAAGTGTGGGGACTGAATGATATTAAAATTGGTGATATTATTGGTGAACGTACGGATTATATAAAAGATATTCACTTTGCCGAACCACAAATGGAAGCTTCCATTGATGCAGTATCAAAAGAAAGAATTCATGATTTATACGCTGCACTTATGGAGCTATGTGAAGAAGATCCACTTATTAAAGTGTGGAAAGATGATGTTCATAATGAACTATATATTCGCCTTTTCGGTGAAGTACAGAAAGAAGTAATTGAAACGACTCTTTTTGAAAAATATAATTTGCAGGTTACTTTTTCAAATACGCGAGTTGTATGTATTGAAAAGCCAATTGGCATTGGGAATTCCGTTGAAGTCATGGGTGAAAAAGCCAATCCATTTTACGCAACAGTCGGATTCAAAGTTGAACGTGGTGAACTTAATTGCGGCATAACATATAAATTAGGTGTTGAGCTCGGCTCACTACCTTTAGCATTCCATAAAGCGATTGAAGATACGGTATTTCAAACGTTAAAACAAGGATTATATGGATGGGAAGTTACAGATATTATCGTCACGTTAACACATACTGGTTATGCTAGTCCTGTTACAACAGCGAGTGACTTTAGAAATTTAACACCGATCGTATTAATGGATGCTTTAAAGCAAGCTGAAACACATGTATATGAACCAATAAACGAGTTTGAATTAACTGTACCGGAGCACGCAATTAGTACCGCGATGTATAAGCTCGCTGCCGTTCCAGCAACTTTTAGAGAGCCTATATTGAATAATAACTCTTACCAGTTAACAGGATCATTACCTGTTGCAAAAACAGAGAATTTTAAACGAATGCTACATTCATTTACAGAAGGAGACGGCATATTTACAACGAAGCCAGCTGGTTTCACAAAGCTTATGGCTCCCTTCCCTACTCGAAAACGTGTTGATTATAATCCGCTGAACCGTAAGGATTATTTACTTCATGTTTTGAAGGCTTATTAAAGTAAAAGAGGTGCAATTCGCACCTCTTTTGCATGTATTAATAGGTTAGTTTGTCCTAACAACTTCTTTAAGTTCTCCTATTATTTTCGCTATAGCCTCAATTGAATTTTCCGTTTCATATCCCCCAACATTTACAGAATGATTTGCATTTTTGACAACTTCAATCTGTAAATTCGTTTTATATAACTGATCAATTTGATCTGCATTGTATTGGTGATCTTTATCCCCAATAACTAAAAACCCTTCGTGTCGACTATGTAAGATAGAATCAAAAATTGTATCAAACGTCAGTAAAGGTGTAAGTAATATCATTTTTGACTGCGCGAATTCGTCTCTCTTCATTAAATCATTTGCAATCGGAATTGTTCCGAGTGACTTCCCTAAAAACATAGTCTCGTTGTATTGCTCATCTTTTAATACTTCATTTATTACAGGATTAATATCATCCATCATTACTTTCGTTACTTCTTCCATTGGTTTATTCATTACTTGTTCGTCATAAGAATAATGAATATGTACAACATCTATTTTATGTTCAAGCATTAACATCGTTGCGTAATAAAATAACGGCTTATCATAATTGTATCCTGAACCTGAAAACATAAAGCAAACGGTACTAGAACCTTTTTCGATATGTGTGTAATAAATTACTTTGTCATTTATATGTACCTCTTTTTTAGTTCCCTTCACCATTTTCCCCTCCGAATACATTTACTTTTGTAATACGATATGTTCTGTGTGAACTGATACATCCTTTACTTTCTCTTTTATAAATGCAGGCTGTAAGTTATATGTATGCAGTTCTTCAACTGGCACCCATCTAAACAAATACGTTCTACCCTCTTCTTCCAAAATATATTGATCCGCTCCATTTGCAGGTAACTCATGTAGCTCTACTTCATAATAAAAACTAATTTCATGAAACTTTCGCTCAGAAAGTGTAAAGAAATTTTCTACTGACCATATTAATCTTTTCCCTTTCATAGGAACACCTAATTCTTCTGCAAGCTCTCGTTTTAACGCATCCTCACTATTCTCTAACATTTTCACTCTTCCGCCTGGTACGTACCAAAAATCTTCACCGTCACATTGCTGAATAAGTAGTTTATTACCTTGTTTACAAATTGCTCCGACTCGGTAATTAAAACATGTTTCCTCTACTTTAAACGTAAGATCCATCCGTAATGCCCCCTCATATAAATATCGAATTATTACAAAACAATTATGTAATTACTGTACAAATAAGGTTACTAAATTTATCCACTTCATTCAATCGTTTTCGAATTTTCCGAACTCTTATTTTTCATCATTACAAGTGTATATACATATGTTACAATCACATTGCACACTAGAAAACATTATGGGGGTACGGATGGAAACGTTATTAATCCAGCAAACTGAGAAATCAAATAAGTTTTGGAAAATCGTTGTGAAAGAAAAAGACTATGTTGTGTTTTACGGAAAAATCGGCACAGCTGGCAGTGTGAAAGCGAAAGAGTTTGAAACAGAAGAAGAATGTATGAAAGAAGCTAATAAACTAGTTGCTTCCAAACGTAAAAAAGGATATATAAACCCTATTCAAGGGGAAGATTACATAAAAGAAAAGACAATAACCGAAGAAGAATTTTGGGAACTACTTAATCGTGCAAAAACGAAAGGTGAGGAACAAGTAGAACAAATAGAATGGCTTACTTCCCACCTTGCTAAACGTACAGTACATGAAATTGTTGCTTTCGATACGCATATGCATCGTATTTTGAAAGATTCCTATACCTCCCATTTATGGGCAGCAGCCTATATTATTATGGGTGGCTGTTCAGATGATACTTTCGATTACTTCCGTGGATGGTTATTATATCAGGGAAAAGAGACATACGAAGCTTGTATTGAAGATCCAGAACGATTAATTCCTGTATTAGAAAATTTGAGTGAGTATGACGTTCCAGAGATTGAAGAACTTACTCTATATTTCGGGCAAGAAGTTTACATGGAGAAGACTGGGGATGAAGATGATACATACTTTACACTATACCATGTCTTAACAAATGAAGAGTTTGAGGAAGTTGATATCGAGTTAGATTGGGATGAAGACGATGAGGAAGGTTTAAAAAAGATGTTTCCTAAGCTATGGGAGATGTATGGGGAAGAACCGATTGAGTGGTAGATTCATATTAGGACTCTGTTTAAGCAATAAACAGAGTCCTTTTTTCACAAGATTCTTATTTAAACTCTCTTTATTTCATACCACTTATCCAATAACATCTTTTCTCTTTCCCTTGAAATACCTGCTTTTAATTCCCATTCGTCCACACTCTTCATCCACTCATACACATCTGTAACTGTATGTTCTAACCTTCTAAAAGTAAGTCCTTCTTTAACAGCACTTTCAATACTAATTGAAAACCCACCTTTCCACGGCTTCGTCTCACCTTCTAATGAAAAAGTTTCTGGAAGCCATAGTGGCATCTCTGTCCAAGGCTGTACTTTATGTCCATTCATAAACGATTCATCTACCCAAACGAATTCAGCATCACTATTCATAACCTTTTTACACGTATTTAATAGCTCTTCCATTGTCAAATCATAATTTGGACCTGTTACATTGAATGTACCTACATTTTTATTTTCTGCCATGTTTAGTCCCCAGTTTGCGACATCTTTTATATCAACTATTTGCACTGGACGATCTTTTCTTCCTGGAACTAACACTTTACCTCCTTTTGCTACACGCTGAATCCAGTATGGAAGTCGATCTGTATAATCAAACATCCCTGAAAGAAGTCCTGCTCTTACGTGTAAAACACGCCCTGGCCAATATTTCTCTGCTTCTTTTTCACATAATACTTTTAGTGCACCATAATGCTCATAATGAGATATTTCACCATTCTCTACAGCCTTTATTTGCTCTTCCGTCGGTTCAGGTTGTAATATATAGTCTTCTTTTATGTCATGCGGAATCCAATCTTTATATACGGAAAGGCTTGAGATGAATATATAGTGTTCAATATTATCTTTAAGCACTTCTCCAACATTCCTAATATGATGTGGAGAAAATCCACATGTGTCTATGACAACATCCCACGTTCGATTTTTTAAACTTGATACATCGTTATTTCTGTCACCGGTTAACTGCTCCACATTAGAAAAAATTTCTTTGTTTGTTCCTCGGTTAAATAACGTAATTTCATGCCCTCTCTGTAAAGCCTCATCTACAAATGCTCTTCCTAAAAATCGTGTACCGCCTAGAATTAGAATTTTCATGGTTCTCCCCCATTCGTGATTAATAACCCTTCCTAATGTTTAACGATTTTTTATTGAGGAAAGTTACGGGGAGCGTTTAAATTTTTCTACAAGTTCACCATTACTCTTTTAAAAGTATATACTCTTTGATTAATCTCCATCTATCCTTTGTTTCTGGCACAACTTCAGAAGCCATCACCACCACCAATTCCTTCTCTGGAATACAACAAATCATATTCCCACCATCACCCATTGCACAATACGAATAGACACCCTCTTCTTCTCGTAACCACCATAAGTAACCATATTGATTTGAATTCATCGCTATTGATTCTTTTATCCATGATTTTGATAGTATTTGTTTTCCATTATGAATACCTTCATTCAAATACATCTGTCCAAACTTAGCCATATCCCTAACCGTTAACGTTAGTCCCCAGCCGCCCGCCGAAATACCATTTGGATCGTGAACCCATCCTTTCACATCTTTTCCGAATAAGTCATCAAATCCAAATGCTTTCATATTATAGTTTGGAATTTCTCTCATGCCGAGTGGCTGAAATAAGTATTCATTCGCAAATTCACGCGCATTTTTTCCTATTGCGTTCGTTATGATCGCTGATAGTATATGAGCTCCTGCAGATGAATATTTAAAAGATCCAATTTCTCCGCCGTTTCCTATCCTATTTAACGTATATTGTATCCAATCTTGTTGTGTACATAGTTCTTCTAACGGTTCCTGCCAGTCTACGAAAGGATGTGGAGCTGTCATCGTTAGAAGATGGCTTACTGTTACTTCAGATGAATTAACGTTATATTCCGGGAAAAATTCTATTACTCTTTGATCAACGCTTTTTATATAGCCCTTATCTATACATATCCCAATTAGCGCAGAGATTATCGTTTTTGTGACTGACGCTATGTGAAATGCATCATCTGGACCGTAACCGTTATAATATTTTTCAAAAATAACATTACCTTTCTGCATTACTAACATACCATTCATATTTTCATATTCTTCTTTTATAATCTGATCTAACTTTTCAGCAGTTTTCATTATTCTTTCCCCTTTAACCTGTAATTAAAAAGGTTCGATAGGTACATATATATCAACTATATGTTTATGCTTTGGATGCTGCTTTGGGTCATTTCTATATACTTCAAAAGGATACGAGTCTCTCGGTTTATATCCGCTATTTGGCAGCCACTCACCATATATAAAGTCCCACGCTCCCTTATATTCATCTTGGAATATTTCAAAATGTCCTACTGCATACTTGCCTGAAGGTATTATCATTATTCCAATATCACTCGTTTCTACTGCGGACGCATCCGGAATTGTTATACATAAACTTGTTCTTAAATGATAGTCCTCAGTAAATTCATGATGATCGTGGTAAATGGTTAATACTTTCGTATCCTCAAATACATGATATTTTTTCTTCGCCGCGTAACGAAATAATTTTTCTATCATTTCTGGAAAAGCTATAGCTAACTCTTCATATGTACCTGTATGTCTTATGTATGCGACGTTTATATTATCCGCTGTTACAATTTCAACATTTCCTCGAACCTTCTTACATTCATTGTATTGAGGAATTCCCCTTACGTCTTTGCAATTCTTGCTATTGTCATTTCGATATTGAGACGGACTTACACCGTAACACTTTTTAAATGTACGAGAGAAAACTGCTGAATCGGTGAAACCAAAATGGTAAGCGATATCCGTAATCGTCATATCCGGACGATATGTAAGACGGTTTGTTGCCCTTTCTAACTTCAAGCGATTCACATACCGAGATAACGACTCGTCTACGATTCCTTTAAAAATCCGATGAAAATGAAACTTTGAAAATCCTGCTACATCTGCTAACTCTTCAATTGAAAGTGCATCATTTATGTTTGATTCTATATAATCTTGAACCTTATGTATGCGTCTTAAATACTCATTTCTACTTTGTTTACTCTCCATATTTCTAGCTCCTCACAACAAAAAGGCTAACTTTGCGCTAGCCTACTTTTACACATTTTTCAAAAACAAAACTCTACTACCACCGTTCCCATCATAATTTGTATGTACCGATACACCCTCTACCTCATCATCCCCGGCCTCAATTCGAAAACCGATTTCTTGATGAAACTGTATCGACTTTTTGTTAATTGGTGACGTAATTGCTTTTACAACTTTACGGTTATTTGCACGTGCGACATCAAAGAAATACGAATACAATGTCGATGCAATTCCTCTTCTTCTATACTTCGGATTGACACCGATAAAATGAACGTACGCTTCCTCTTTATGCGTTTGTGAGAAGAATCCGCATAAGAAACCTAACGTTTCTCCCTCTTCTTCAATAATAAAACTCGTTTCTTGAAAGTGAATAAAGAACAATTTTGGCAACATGGCAGCCATGTCTCTCCCGCCCCACCAATCATTTAAAACAGAATGAATCTTTACATAATCTTCCCCTTGGATGTTTCTTACTCGCATATGTTTCTCCCTCTCACTCACTTCATTTTTTCATAAATTTTAATGACTGTTTCTACTAATAGGATGAATACCCATATCCCGCAAAATACAAGAACTGACTGAAATATAGAACCTAGCATAACAATACTTATTAAACCTAATTCTGATCCTGAAATTGATATTTCTTCAAAACCCATATTATGTATAAATGGACCGGTTGAAAAAGCCATTAAAATTGATCCTATTAAATAAATCACACTCATTATTTTTAATATTTTTATAGAAAGATACGAAGTTTGTTCTTGCTCCACTTGTGATAATTCGATTTCTCCGTTCTCAATTCCTTTTTGTAAACAGTCTTCACATAGAAATTATTCCTTAATTTTTTTACCACCGTGCATCGTACCTGTTATTTCTTTACATCTTGAACATTTTCGATTTATCATGTTGTTACCACTCCAATCTATTAAGATTATACTTATATCATTCTGCATTTACCTTAATATCCCTTTTATGTATTTTATAGAGAAAGGTCGTGTTTTATGATTTCAAAACTCACGTTTGGCTCGAAAAAACGTACCGTTCATTATGTATTAAGACCTAGTTGTTATGCGATTATTTTCCATTCATCTTCTTCAAAGATTGCTGTTATCCAAAAAGGAGACCGTTACTTTTTACCTGGTGGCGGTATGGAAGGTAATGAAACAAAAGAAGAATGTTTGCACCGTGAACTACTAGAGGAATTAGGATGGGCAATTAAAATTGATCAGTATGTCGGTAATGCGTCACAATATTTTTATGCAGAAATGGAAGATACATATTATTTAAATGATGGGTTCTTTTACATTGCGAACATGGTGCAGAAACAAACTGAAAATTGTGAGGAGGATCATGTTTTGCGATGGATGTCTCCTTTACTTGCTGTAGAACTTCTCCTTCACGATCATCAAAAATGGGCCGTTCAACACGCGCTTTTATTACGAAATAAAAAATGATCTCCTTCTATATGAAAGAGATCATTTTTACTGTTAACTTACTTTTTTCAAATTGAGAGCAGGCTTTTTCATTCCACCTTTTTTTACAACATATAAGCCGATGAAGATAATAAGTCCGCCAACGAGTTGCATCATATTAATTTGCTCTCCAATTGTAACTGCCGCAAAGATAACTGCGAACAATGGTACGAGATACATATAAACCATTACTTTCGTTGAGCCTATTTGACTAATACCGACATACCACATTGCTAGTCCGAAGATGGTCGCAAAGATGATTGAATATGCTAGTGAACCCCAGCTTGGCGTATCTACTGGCCATGTTAAAGAGTTTACGTTGAATAAACAGTATATAACAAGTGGTACAATTCCAATTAAAGTAGACCATGATGTAACTCTCATTGCGGAGTATTTTGTAATAAGAGGTTGCGCTAATATTGGATACCATCCCCACGCAATTGCTGCGACTAATCCAATTACATTTCCGAGCCACGCATATTCGTAAGTAGCTCCTCCTGTATGTCCTGTTAATAAAACAAATGCTGCACCAATAAACGCTACTATTGAACCAATTTGTACTTTCATCGAAAAACGTTCTTGTTTGTGCAATACTGCTAATATCCCTGTAAATATAGGTGACATCGCAATTAATAATGAGGCGTTCGTTGCTGAAGTATATTTCACAGATAACATAAACATCGTTTGATACATTGCTGTACCAACGATACCGACTACTACTAATCGTAACCTATCTTTTCTTTCAATACGTAATGAACGTTCCATCATAAACGTAATAAGTAATAATACCGGAGATGCTACTAAAAATCGTAAACTATTAAATTGAATGGATGACATATATGCCACGCCATACTTTCCAATTGTATAATTCGCTCCCCATACTAATGCTACTGATACTAGGAGCCATTCCATTTGCCATCTTTTCATCCGAATCTCCCCTTCCATATTTAGCATAGTAAAATTGGCTGGATATAACACCGTCCAATTGGCTGTTTTTTTACCCAGCCAATTTGTTATACTGAATGTATATAAGAGATGCGGAGGCATTTGTATGGAATGGAAGCTAGATAACGACAGTAAAATCCCTATTTATCAGCAAGTTGTTGACTTTATTGAGAAACGTATTACATACGGAGAACTACCTCCAGGAAGCTTCCTACCTTCCGAACGAAAATTAGCTACGCAGTTAAATGTAAACCGTAGTACAGTAACGACTGCTTATAATGAATTACGTGCTATGGGGATTGTAGAAAGTACGACTGGTAAAGGGACACGTGTAAGTACACATATGTGGGGCGTTTCTCCAACATTAACGCCGAACTGGAGAAATTTCGTAGAAGGTGGTACTTTCTTACCAAACTTACCGTTACTTCGCCATATTCGTGCGGAAGTACAACAAAATGAAAATATTATTGATTTCGCAAATGGAGAACTCGGTTGTAACCTCTATCCTCACGATCAACTACAAACGATTTTACGAGAACAACCGTTAACACATTCATTAAGTTACGATCATCCGCAGGGCTATCTCCCGCTGAGACAAGCGGTAGTAAAATATATGAAGGAATATTTAAAAGTTGAAGCGACTGAACAGTCTATTATGATTACTTCTGGCGCACAACAAGCACTTCACCTTATCGTGCAATGTCTATTAAACCCAGGTGATGCAGTCGCTTTTGAAAGTCCTTCACACTGTTATTCCTTACCGTTATTCCAATCAGCAGGTATTCGTATTTTCCCGTTACCTGTCGATGAACATGGTATTAATCCGGATGATGTGCAAGAATTATATAGAAAGCATCGGATTAAAATGATCTTTTTAAATCCAAATTTCCAAAATCCTACAGGCACAATGCTGCATCCAAACCGTAGAAAAAAATTATTATCACTTTGTGCAGACTTACGAATTGCGATTGTGGAAGATGATCCGTCTAGTTTGCTGACACTAGAAAAGAAACAACCTTGTCCTACTTTAAAATCAATAGATGAAAATGGGACAGTCATTTATGTACATTCCTTATCTAAAATGATTGCACCAGGTTTACGAGTCGGCTGGCTTGTCGCCCCGCAGTCTGTAGTAGAAAGGTTATCCGACGCAAGACACCAAATGGAATTAGGTATGAGTATTTTCCCGCAGTGGCTTATGCAGCAATTTTTCGAAACTGTGCCATTTCACTCTCATATCGTACCGTTACGAAAACAACTCGCAGAAAAAAGAGACGTTATCGTTCGCGCCTTAAATGAGCAACTTCACGATAAAATCTCTTTTTCAAACCCAACCGGCGGTATATACATATGGGGAAAATTAAAAGAACCGATAAACGAAAAACAACTTATTATGCAAAGTTTAAAACAAGAAATCGCCTTTATGCCCGGTAGTATTTTCGGTGCGAAAGATGGTTATATTCGTTTATCTTATGGAAAAGTGAATATTAATCAAATTGAGGAAGGGATTTCTCGTTTACGTGAGGCTATTTTGCTTTGTGAAAAATAATGTGAGATAAAGCCTTCTCGTTTGACAAAAGAAAAATCTACCATTATTATCAACACGAACCTAGTTACCCCGCATTAACGGGCAATAAAACTCCCAGCTCAAAATTTAGCTGTAACAAAGAAGTTAGGTGGGAGATTAACTGCCCGTAAATGCCCGATTGGTTCAACTAATAATCAGTGAAGGGTGAATCCCCCCACTGATTAAAGTTTCACTTTATAGGAGTGGTAAAAATGAAAATTTACGTTGATGCAGATGCTTGTCCTGTAAAAGATGTAATTATTTTTGAAGCTACGAGTGCAGAAATTCCTGTTACCCTCGTTACTAGCTTCTCACATTATTCTAATGCAGAGCAGCCAAAAGGTGTCGAAACAATTTATGTTGATTCTGGAGCAGATGCTGCAGATTACCGAATTATGCAGTTAGCAAAAAAAGAAGATTTAATCGTAACACAAGATTACGGTCTTGCTTCGCTCGCTTTAGCAAAAGGCTGTATCGTTCTTCATCATAAAGGGTACAAGTATACGAATGATAACATTGAACAATTGTTACAAACACGATATTTAAGTGCAATGGTTCGAAAAAGTGGTAAACGTACAAAGGGACCGAAACCATTTACAGCAGAAGATAAAGAGAAATTTAGAGTGCTCTTTAAAAGTATGATTGCACTTCAGAAATAAACCTTCTATTTGTAGAGGAAGAAAAGAAGAGAATATCCAAATGAACATTCTCTTCTTGGGGTTTACCCGTTTAAAATGAAGGTAAATTATCTAAATTATTTTCTTTTATTCCATCCGGTTCACTACGTATAATATCTCTACCATACTTATGAAATACGTCCACATGAGCTAACTTCCCTGATTTTGCTTCACTAAGAGCAGTCGTATAATCTAACTCTCTCCCTCTACTTGTTTTAAAAGCAATCAAATCACCTTCATCATTTTTACGAACAGCAACAATTTGTTCTGCTCCTGAAGTAACTTCCTGAGCTATTTCAAATTGAGCTTGCTCTCCCCCTTGATGTAAATAATCATTATATACTTTTTCAAAGTCTTTTTTGTCCATTAAACTCACCTCCAACACATTTTATTAGTATGGTTGGGAGGTGTTGGTTTTATGTACTTTTCTGTTAGAAAAACGAATTTTTAATACCTACGCAAATCCTTCAAAGTTTCCAATATATCATCTGTAAAGGCTGTACTACCTTCTGTCTCTAAAGCTCTGAAATAAAAACTTCTTAAGAAAGTTCTAATATTTTGTACTAAAATAGCATGCTGCGGATGTCGGATGTCTTCAACCGTTGCTATACTATGTAACCAATTGCTCCACTCTTCCTCAGTTAAAAGATTTTGGTTACGTAACGACATAATTGGCGCTACTAATCTCTCATCTTCAAAGTGAATATATACGTAGTCATGTAAGCGAACCTTCTGACGAACAGCAGCTAATATAGCATATGAAAACTCACGATTTTGGATTGTACGTGCTAAAGCATCGAGCGCATCTGCTGCATGTGCAGTAGAGTGTGCCCAGCCTTTTCCTTCTACGTAGCCTCTTACATCTTCTTCTAAATACACATATTCCAGCACTTGTTCTGCTACACTGTACAGTTGTTCTTCGGATAACAACGGTTCTCTTTCATGAACAGATAAAATAAGTGGTGGAATTAATACGGAGAATGCACGTTTAAATACAGAGTCTGTTCCCTTTTCACCAATTTTATAAAATAAATAATCAGGACTAATTGCTTGTAACATTAATCCTCTTAACTCTTTTTGTCTAAATACATCATTTGTAATCCATGTGTGAAGCGTACTATAAATTAAATCATCACGTAATTCAGCATCAGTTGATCCGATATAATCTAGCATCCATTGCGCATATGGATATGCATCTACGTCTTCTGGTACAGCATAATTGTTATTTTTAATTTGTAGTAGTTCTTCTTTTAGTTCTAGTACTTCATTCATTATATTTCTTGTCCCCTTTTTGCGTTTTTTATTGTCTTATCCCCTTTTATTTGCTTCATAAAATTAATTTAATTATAACAATAAACAAAAGGCTATACATATATTTCTGATTATGTATTACGCTCTTTCATGAAATATAACTTCTGGATTTCCTAAATCATTATTCTTAAATATAACATTCGTACACTCTTTTGGATTATGCTCATCTATATACATCTTACAGGCAGCATGATATCTGTTTAAAAACATCTTCTCTGCTTCTTCATAACTTCCAAAAGCTTCAGTTTCCCGCTTAGCACCACGTTTTCTCGCAATCTCAAAATTTGTATCTACAAAGATTTTGTAATCAAATAAATGCGCAACGTCTTTTTTCAATAGAAACGTTCCATCTACTATTAATATCATATTTTGCGTGGCCAATAGCGGCTCATTATGTACAGGCATATCCGTTATTAAGTTATGAGAAATCGTTTCATATTGTAAATTCCCGTTAGGTCCTAAAGGCATTAATAATCTTTCTTTGAAAGCTGTATAATCGTGTGCATCTTCATAATACCCCCTTGCAGATTCTTTTCCTTTTGCATAGCGAATCACTCTTGGATTATGAAAATCATCAATGCTGGCGCGTGTTACTGGTAATCCTCGTTTTTTTATTTCTTCCGCTAGTTCGTTTGCAAATGTTGTTTTTCCTGATGCTGTAATACCACTTACTCCAACTCTTGTTGGATAGGTTAAGTTTAGCTTTACAATATGATCTGCAATTTTTTTGATTTGTTGTTTTCGGTTCATGATATCTCCCTTTACATTTAGTTTACATAATATTATTACAAGTAATAATACATGTCGTTATTTGTCGGTAAGTCGATATTCTTTATCGAATCGTCGATATATCGAAAAAATCGTTGATATATTTTAAGTTACGATAGATATATTTGAAAAATCGTTGATATATTATTAGCTTACTTCCCCTTAAACCCTCGATATAAAGCAGTCCGTAATTCTTGTTTGTATTCTTCAATTTCTGGCATTTCGAGTTCTTCTGCTAGTCTGATAGCTAATTCAATATCATACGGTACTCGTACAAGTTGAATAGAAAAGCTCGCTGCTTCTTTTTCATTGTAAGTTCCTTCAAATATTAAATAGGAAGCTTGTGTTATTTCAAGTGGGTTTCCTACGCTACCAGCATTACATAACGTTTTTCCTCTGAAATTTTGAACGAATGCTTGGTGAACGTCACCGTAGCAAACGACATCTGGCTTTCTTTCTCCTTCTATGTTCTCTGTGACCTCACTGTTTTCGAACATACTAACACGCTCTTCTCTTGAAGCGTGCGGTTGAATTCTTTCATATAAACTTCTCGGTGAAGCGTGGAACATACGAATCAATTTGCCACTCATAAAAAATTCGATTGAAAATGGTAAGCTTCTTAAATAATCATTTTGTTCTTCCGATAATTGTTTTTGATGCCATTTTAACGCTTCAAATTCAGTCGGTTTTGTAATAAAATCATCCCAGTTACCCATTACAACTACTTCACATTCTTTACGAATGATTTCAATTACTTCGCTAGAATGAGGGCCTTTTCCGACTAAATCTCCAAGACAAATAATGCGTTCAATTCCTCTTAATTTAATATCTTTCAGTACAGAATCTAATGCCGGAATATTGCCGTGAATATCTGAAATTACTGCTATTTTATCCATATGAATCCCTCCATTACTTATAGTTTATTATATCCTCATGTTGTGATTGATACCATTTTGGAATATAGGATGAAAAATGATTATGATCTTCTAAAATTCTGTTCAATCTTTCTTTCATATCATCTACTAAATGGGGCATGCTTCGGTTTGTCCATACGATATCCGCTGGGAATGTCATTGCTGCATATAAGGAGTACAGTTTCCAAAAATGAAGTGACGGTTCTCCCCCACAATAACCATGAACTTGTCCAACTGCAAATGGTTTACTTATTCTTGTAGTAAAAATCGCTACGTTATAGAAATCGTGTATTGGATCGCCAAAATCATATCCACCAAAATCGATAACGATAAACTCCTTATTATGAATCATACTATTTGCTGGATGGAAATCATCGTGTAAAAAGGTGATTGGACGATTTTTCAATAAATACTTATGATTTTCTACAAAGGTTAATATGGGCTTCAAATCGAGAAATTTCACCTCGTAACCTTCTAATGCTTCTATATATCTTTCATACTTATTCCATCGAACCGTTTCCCATTTATTACTTACGCTTTCTTTTTCAATTGAATGAATCCTCTTTAATACTTCCCCTGCTTTTCTTCCTGCATAATACTGTTCTTCCACCGATAGCTTCCCTAAACCTTCTTCACCATTTACACCTTGGACCCATTCAAATACTTGAACACATTTATTTAATTCCTCAAGTTTTATGAAATGAATTAACTTCGGCGTTGGAATATGTAATAACTCTAATTGTTTCATATACGTATATTCTTCTTGTTTACGTTCAAAATGAACAGCATCACATACTTTTACAAAATATGTTACTGTGTTTTCTAACTCTATTTTATATTTCTCTTCATGTGAAAAACCTTTTGAAATAGCTGTACACGTTGCAATACGAGGCCATTCTAGTATTCTCTCTATCTCTCTAAGCATTTCTTCCACAACGTTCACCTCTATTAATATATGTACAAACTACCTAGCACTTCATGTTCTCGTTTATTTCCACCTTTAAACTCTACTGCAAATGGATTTTCGCCATTCTTATTCAAATGTTCTAGTACTAGCCCTTCTCCAATCGGTTCACAAAACTGCACATGAATATCTCCAAATACTACACTTTGACACTCGGCATTCCATTTTTCATTTTTCACAACTGAGCTTGTAGATAGCTCCATTACTTCTTTCCATTTCCATACTGTTTCTCGAACATTTTTTACTGCGTAATGAATCGTTTCAATTTGTTGCACTTTGTTTTTATGTTCAGTAATCGTCCCACTGTTACGTAAATCGTTTCTTCTTTCTTCGTCCGTTTCATTCCACTGTATAAAGAAAGGTAATTTCGGTCCGTTCTCTTCTTGCTTAACGAATAACATTTTCCATTCTAAAAGTCGGCCATCTTTTCTCATACGTTTCCCTTCAAATGGCCCTATCGTATGTAAGCCGTACTTATTAAAGTTAACTGCTAGCTCCTCAATTGCATCTGTTCGGATCGCGATTTGTAGCATTCCTTCTCCATTTTGTAGTTTCACCACTGTTTCTTGTACTAATGGATTTTCTGCTTCTTTCGCTTTTTCTTCATGTTGAACTGCTAAAAATTCTATATATGATAAATCAAAATAACTTAAACTATTCCAAGTACCCCAATTCTTATGCTCTCCGCCTAATACAGTATGAAATCCAAGTTCCTGCATTTGTTTTGCTGCTTCCTCCGGTGTACCATGTACTGCGTGTACGAGATGATCGAATCGTAACATGTCTTTCTCCCCTTTCTCTCCATCCTTTTATTGTATATTTTATTTTTCTTTCATTCAATTCAAAAAACTTTAAAACCCAGTTGATTTATACGATTAATATGTATTATAATGAAACAAATTTAATTATTGCTGATTGGAAAAACCAAAGGCACTTTTCTCATACGGGAAAAGTGCCTTTTTCATTTATTATTACAGGGGGATTTTTTATGCAGAAATTAATTGTCTTTGCTATTATTGGATTTTTCGCTCAATTAATCGATGGAGCGCTTGGAATGGCATACGGGGTAACGTCTTCCTCTTTATTATTAATGTTTGGTATTGCACCAGCTGTCGCTTCCGCATCTGTTCATTTAGCTGAAGTCGTTACAACCGCGGCTTCTGGTGCATCTCATATCAAATTTGGAAATGTTGATAAATATACAGTTTCCAGGCTTACATTGCCAGGAGCAATTGGCGCATTTGTTGGGGCATGTTTTTTAAGCAATTTACCTGGTGATGTCATTAAACCGTACATTTCTGTATTTTTATTTACTTTAGGGGTTTATATTTTATTACGATTCATCATTCAAAAACAAATTGTTGCTTCAAAAAAACGTATGTCTGCAAAACAACTTGTGCCGCTTGGCTTATTCGCTGGATTCGTTGATTCAACTGGTGGTGGTGGCTGGGGTCCGATTACGACACCTGTACTTTTAGCAAGAGGAAATGAAGCGAGAAAAGTTATCGGATCTGTAGATACGAGTGAGTTTCCTGTTTCACTCGCTGCAACAATTGGCTTCTTCATCTCACTTGGCTGGGAACAAGTAAGCTGGGTTTGGGTATTTGCGTTAATGCTTGGCGGTATTGTAGCTGCACCAATTGCTGCATGGTTAGTTCGCATCGTTCCAGCACATTTACTTGGCGTATTAGTTGGCGGTCTTATTATCTTCACAAATATTCGTACACTGCTTACTACATTTAAAGTGGATCCAACTATTATTTCACTTTCTTACGTTGCAGTTGGTCTTGTCGTTATTATTTCTATTTTCATTGCTGTTCGAAATCATTCCAATCGGCCTAACGCATCAACGGCTGAGTATCCGAATGATCAGAAGCAAATGCTACCATAACTATAAAAATACCGCCCAATTTAGAGCGGTATTTTTTATTTTTCTATTTTCCAATTAATCATCGTTTCTGTAGCATTTACTCTCTTCATATGTAACTTTTCTAAAACACGCATCGAACTATAATTATCTAGGAGTGTCTCTGCAATTATTGTTTCTACCTCTCCTGTTTTGAAAGCCCAATCGATTAGTTCTCTTACAGCTTCTGTTGCATAGCCCTGATTCCAATATTTCTCAATAAATCCATAACCGATTTCTACTGTTTGATTCTCATTTGGTTTCCCCTTAAACCCAATATCACCTAAAACGATACCATCTTCTTTCCGAAGAACATACCACGCCCCCCATGATAATAAATCCGCATCTTGTTTTATATTCCCTACATGCCCCACAATATGCGGACCGCTATTATATCCTTGCTCGTTAGCGATTTGAATCCTCTCTTCTGTACACGGCACTATATAGAGCCTTTCTGTTTCTAATTTCATTTTGATTTCCCCTTTTTGCTTAAACGTTACTCTAATTATAACAAATAATATGACCTTATCATGAATGTCGAATTTTATTTTTCTGAATTTTCTTTTAATTTAAAGGATTTTTCAATATTTTTTGCGAAACATTTGTATAACAATTTTTTCTTTGCTTATTGCTACATAATAGTTGGTTCGGGTGGAGTTTTGCAAGCGTTTCCTATACAATAACCGATATTTTTTGATTTTTTCCTACAAAATATCTTGCAATATATTCAGAAAGTCATTACAATTGCCATATATTAAAAATCTTAGCAATATATAAATCCTCATCAATCCGATGAGGTAGAGGTTGCGACTTTTAATAGTAAAACGGACGAGACACAGAGAATGTCAGCTGACTCCGTTTGAAAGGAAAAGTTGCCGAAGTTTATATTTCTTCTCTGGAAATATGAGCTGGGGCTGTCTCCGAAAGGAACAGAACTGTCACGTTTACAAAATTACCGTGTAAACGTGGGGTGCTATCTTAACGGAAGGGTATGATGGGGTGGTTATTTGTGAAACGTTCCGCCAAATTCCTTTGGCGGTTTTTTGTATTTTTCTCCCCCGCTCCTTCCTAACCTACAAGAAAAGGAGTGTTGAACATGAATAGCGCAACAAATCAATCTACCTCTAAAACGCAAACTACACAAGGAAAAGGTGAATTAAGACGCGGTCTAAAATCAAGGCACCTTACGATGATTTCTCTCGGTGGTACAATTGGTACCGGGCTATTTCTTGCCAGCGGTGGTGTCATCCATACAGCTGGACCTGGTGGCGCATTAATTGCATACGCCGCAATTGGAATTATGGTTTATTTTTTAATGACAAGCTTAGCTGAACTTGCAGCTTACATGCCTGTTACTGGATCTTTTAGCACATATGCAACAAAATTTGTTGATCCATCACTTGGCTTTGCACTTGGATGGAACTATTGGTATAACTGGGCAATTACAATTGCGGCAGAACTAGCGGCCGTAACATTAATTATGAAATTTTGGTTCCCGGATACCCCTTCTCTTATTTGGAGCGGATTATGTTTAGCTATTATTTTCCTTTTAAACTACTTATCTGTTAAAGGGTTTGGTGAATCTGAATATTGGTTCGCACTTATTAAAGTAGTTACTATTATTATCTTTTTAATTGTTGGTTTCATGATGATTTTCGGAATTATGGGCGGCGAAACGGTTGGATTCAAAAACTTCACTGTTGCAGATGCACCATTTAACGGCGGTATCATGGCAATTATCGGTGTATTTATGGCAGCTGGTTTCTCTTTCCAAGGAACTGAATTATTAGGAGTAGCTGCTGGTGAAACATCTGATCCAGAACGTAATATTCCGAAAGCAATTCGTTCGATCTTTTGGCGTATTCTTTTATTCTATATCCTTGCGATTCTCGTTATCGGTTTATTAATTCCTTATACAACTGAAAGCCTTGCAGCAAGTGATGTAACAGTAAGTCCATTTACACTTATTTTTGAAAAAGCGGGCGTTGCCTTTGCTGCTTCTGTTATGAACGCTGTTATTTTAACTGCTGTACTATCTGCTGGTAACTCTGGTATGTATGCATCAACTCGTATGCTTTGGGATTTAGCTCGCCAAGGAAAAGCACCAAAATTCTTAGGCAAATTAGATAGCCGCGGTGTACCTGTTAACGCGTTAATCGTAACGTCAATTGTTGGTAGTATTGCTTTCATTGCTTCTTTATTCGGTGACGGTGTTGTATACATTTGGTTATTAAACGCATCTGGAATGTCTGGCTTTATCGCATGGGTTGGAATCGCAATTAGTCATTACCGTTTCCGTAAAGCATATATCGCACAAGGAAAAGATTTAAATGACTTACCATATAGAGCAAAATGGTTCCCATTTGGTCCAATCTTCGCATTTACACTTTGTATCATCGTAATTTTAGGACAAAACTACGGGGCATTTATGGGTGAATCAATCGATTGGAATGGCGTACTCGTTTCTTACATCGGTTTACCACTCTTCTTAGTACTATGGTTAGGATATAAATTTACGAAAAAAACAAAAGTGATTCCACTTGATAAATGTGAACTAAAATAAAGTGAAACGAGCAAACAAATTTGTTTGCTCGTTTTTTGTTGCAAACCTCTTTGCTTCCCTATTGCTCCTGTTTTTGCAATAATAAAGGAAATATAAATAAAGGTTGGGATACTATGAACATTCATATTACTGATGAAGCAAAAGCAGCTATACATAGATTAGAACGTGAAGACAAAAAGATCATTCGCATTAGAGGGACAATGACAAACTCTTGTAGTATTTTCGTTGATGTCGATTTAATTTGGGATACATATAACGCAGATGATGTTGTATATGAAGATGCAGAGCTTATCGTACAAATGGATTCATTCACGAAAGACTACACTGGTGATACAGTGAAGCTTGATTATAAGACGACTGGTTTTAGTATTACGACTCCGAGTGAGACGTTAGTTTATGGATTGTCGATAAAAAAATAACAATTGCTTTTAACTGGCCACCGAGGTGAAAAAATGGGTAAATACGTTCCATTAAAATTTTTATTCAACGAAGAATTAGCAGAAAAAATGGCTGATTCTATTTGTAAATACGATCCGAATTTCTCTAAAAAAAACTTTGTATCCTCTGTAACATGTAAAGTTGAAGGTTTAGAGTTAAAACAACGTATTGAAGTAATAGCAGATGAATTACAAAATGCTTTACAAAAAGATTTTAATGCAGCAATACATATATTACTGAAAACATTAGGACCAGAAAATACAACAGAAATAGGCACGTTTACAAATGGATATATGTACATGCCTCTTGCAAAATACGTTGAAAAATATGGACTTAACAACTTTGAAACCTCATTCAACGCCATGTATGAAATAACGAAAAGAAATACTGCTGAATATGCCATTCGGCCTTTTCTTGAAACATACCATGAAGACACACTAGACATATTACAACAGTGAGTTCATGACCAAAACAGTTATCTCTATCAGTGTTTCAGTAGTTTGGAACAAAAGGCTGCTGGTACTAGAATGAGTTTGCTTAATTTCCCAGGCTTTCTAACGAAAGGAATGGGGATTGCGATTGTAGGTGGATTATTATCGATACATTTGCTAAACCGAAAATTACTACCTATGAATGCTAATTCTTTCACTCATTTGTATAGTAATTTACTATTACTTTTTGCAGGAATCATATTGATTAGCTGGTTGGTTACTATGAAAATGTATAAATGCTCCAGAAGAAATATATATCAAGTGAAAAGATTCATTTTTCAATAACTTTTTTGTTATATTTTTCAATCTAGTGATGTTTCTTACATCAAGATTAAACAACTATATTTTTAACCCCGATCTAAATTTAGATCGGGTTATACTTATTTGGACTTTTGAAATTAAATAACTTTATTATCATTTTACATATAAAAAATCAAAATTTAACAATTTACCCTATATGCATTATAAAAGGCTTGTCTAAAATAATGTATATGTCAAGAAAACTTGTCTGTAAGTTGAAATGTTGTAGAATCTAGAGTCCGAATATGCTTACGGTAGATCCTCCTAATCATACTCGCCTGCGTCGGATGGTCTCTAAACCCTTTATACCACGTATGATTGAGGACCTTCGTTCCCGTATTCAGCAACTTGCCGACGAATTGTTAGTTGCTGTACAAGAACAAGGAAAGATGGAAATTATTGCAGATTTTGCTTAACCACTACCCATTATTTTCATTTCAGAGGTGCTTGGGATTCCCGCCACTGATCGAAACCAGTTCCGCAAATAGACAAAAAACTCATGGACACCTCTGTGGAACCTATTCAGGGACCTGAAGTTAAAACAACACTTAAAAGTTTATTCATTACATTGAGACATTACTTAACGAAAAGCGTCTAAATCCTGATTCTGATTTGATAAACGATCTCATTCAAACAAGAGAGCAAGAAAACAAGTTGAATAAGAACGAGCTTCTTTCGACAATTTGGCTATTCATCATCGCTGGACATGAAACGACAGTTAATTACATAGAGAAGTCAACGTCTTTTTTATTTTAGGGGAACTTGTTTTGTTAATTTGATATTTACAGTTAAGTGAAGTAAAGTGACATTTGATTCTCATAATCCGTATTATCTGAAGTTAATAAAGTCTATTACACTCTCTTCTTTAGGAACGTTTCCATAATATCTTTCTTAAATTTTTCATAATCAAACTGAAAAGCTACATTATGCGTTTTATAGCCTGGATTAGTAACAAAACGAAAATCTGCAATGCTTTGACCAAATCCTTCTCCTTGATCAGGGATTACTTTAATAGGTACTCTTGAAAGACTAACAGCGTCTTGATTTAGCAAATACCAAACTGTTACAAAATCATGCATAGGACTTCCACTTATACCAGGATTAGACTTGGAGTAGAAATTATAATAATAATCTAACATAGGTTTGATGATGAGTCCTGCAAGATCCTGTGTACTCCGATGAAATGCATCAATTTGCTGGACCATTTCGGGTGTAACAATCGCGTGTTGAGTCACATTTAAAGGAATAATCGTCAAGTTCTTTGCATGCTGCAGAATTAAGTTTGCTGCATACGGGTCTGCGTAAAAATTAGCTTCAGCCACAGCAGTTACGTTACCTGGATAGAAAAAAGCTCCCCCCATGCAAATGCATTCTCTTACATTTCGCATTGTTTCTAAATTTAATACAAAAGTCGTAGCTAGCGAAGAAAGTCTTCCTAAATTGATAATTGTAAGATCTTCTAAATTTGATTCTATAATTTGATAAATATCATTTAAAGGATAAACTGGATATGAAATTTCAGGTGGAATAATAGGTCCTAATCCAACTTTTCCATGTACCTCAGGGAAATACTGAATCACTATACCTGTCAACGGTACAGAAGCACCAAGGAATACAGGTATTTCTTCTCTTCCCGCAATGTACTTTAAATAGTTAATATTTCTTATTACATCTTCTCTTGATACATTTCCATAATCGGCCACAATTCCTACAAGTTGAATGTCTTTACGAAAAAAGGTGTACAGTATAGCAAACGCATCATCAATCCCTAAATCTGTAAACAGGAGAACCTTTTTTTGCATATCTCTTCCTCCAAAATTTATAGAATTCTACTTTCACCAATGATGCAGTGATTAGAATACGCTTGTATATATATTTTTTATGTATTCTTAAAGAGTGGATTCTATTCACTTGAAATAGTTTTGCTTATCTAAATCTGATATTATATTCAAGCACAAAATACATAAGGGTATTAGAGATATGGAAAAATCTGTTGTTATTGAGGAATTTACATCGGATTGGGCACTACAATTAGGGCTCACCATATCAAAAACAAAAATTGTACGTTTAGACACAAAATTAACATAGTTTAATTAGCTCCCTGTACGTTAAGGAATTAGTTTCTATATTTGAGGAGATGTATGTGACAGGTGTATATTTAGGGGAATCTAATATTCACCATTCAAATATGATAGAATAGAAGTATATCCAAAACGGAGGAATAACAAATGAACTCAAACACAAAACAGTTTATTTATGATATCCAGCAAAGAAAGAACAATTATATAGAAAATGCTCTAATAGCAATACAACACCCTAAAAAAGAGCAATCTGAACAGGTCATTCAAAATATAGTAGAGAAGATGGATATGATGATTAGTCTAGTTACTACGTACATGAGGATTGAATCTGGTTCTACGGAAGAATTAAAAGAACTTCAGAAAGAAATTATCCATGCTCAAGCATATATCCAAAAACGAAAATTTGAAGAAACACAGAGATAAAACCCTGTGTTTTTATTTGATTTATAATGCTAATCTATTATAAATCAAATTACATGTGATTATTGTTTTGGCATAATCCATACAATTTGTTGAATGCGTACAATATATGGCACCGTATCTTCAATGAGCAAATGATCTAGTTTCACATCCTTTAATTTACCTCTTATATTGCCTCTTACAGTTTCAATAACCACATGTTTACCAATTACTGATTGTAATGTCTGATATACATAGGGATTAGGCACACTTACCATATTTTGTTTACTAAAGTCATTTCCCTCCAAATAACTCATTCTATAAAACTCCTTTCTAACTTGCATTCTTTCTACTAATATATGATATAAATCTTATAAATATGCTAGAAGGATAATTCATTATATGGACGGAAATAACATTTTAATAGGGTACGGTTTCTATTTCTACATTGCTAAAAAAATGATTTATATAAAGTTACTTTTACTAGTTAATAGGAGATGATAAAGGGATATTTTGAATATACATCTAGGTTGTTCCTTTCTGGTTATGTATCATTTTAAATACGCCCTTTATTAGAATAGTGCTCATACTTTTTTTGAGATTCTTTCGTAATACGTGCGTTAAGTAAAATTGCTAACAATAAAAACACTCCATATTTTCCGCCTGTAGCTCCTATGATAATCACACTACTACAAACAAGTACAATTAATAGGATAAACGAAACTAAATAAATACGATCATAATTCTTTGACATCTTCTCGTATTTTATGCGTTCTTTCCTTGCATCCATTTTAATTCCTCCTTTAGATGATCCATTTCACTCTCAGATAAATCTCGCCCTTAAAAAGGAAACAATCTATCGTTTTAAATAATTAGTTTGTTTTTTTATCAACTAATTTATATAACGTAAAAAGAAATCCTACCAATATTAAGCTTTCCACCATGATAATCTCCATCCTCTCCTTCCTTTTAACCCCAACACATCAGATAAAAGTTATGTATATCCCATATTAGCTGCAGCAAGCAAAAAGGATCCCCCTTTTCTTAAAGGCTGATCCTTTTCTCCTTGCATGCAACTATTTTTACCTATTCTTGATTAATTAGAATAATAGCTGGTCCATCTACACGAATTCCACCAACTTCGATTTTTTCATAAGGCTCAACTGTAATAGAAATAATCCCTTCTCGCTTCTTTAATTCATTACTTAATGTTAGTAACGGTGGTAAAATCCTTTATAACAACGGTTCCAAATTCCCCAAAAATAACGGACAATGGTTTCAAAACGACAATGATGGAGTGGAGAAGCTATGGTCAAGATTGGGGAATTTTTTATGATCAGAGAATTGTATCAAAAAGGATGGACAATCAAAGCGATATCTGAAGAAACAGGATTTGATCCAAAAACTATTCGGAAATATATCCAGCAAGATGCATTACCATCAAAAAAGAAAGTAGAGAAAAAACCAAGTAAACTAGATCCATATAAACCATACCTCCTTCAAAGGATTAAAGAAGGTACTACAAATTGCGCAGTGTTATACGACGAAATTGTATCAATGGGATACCCAGGGAAGGCTACCATTTTGCGCGATTTTGTCAGACCTCATCGACAAACCCCTAAAAAACAAGCAACCTTACGGTTTGAAACACCACCTGGTAAACAGGCTCAAATGGATTGGGGATACATAGGGAACATAAAAGTTAACGAAAAAGAACAAGATGTATACGCGTTTGTAATGGTATTAGGGTACTCCAGAATGAAATATGTTGAATTTACTACAAGTATGGATTTAGAAACTTTAATGAAATGCCATATGAATGCATTTGCTTATTTTAATGGGGTTCCTGAACAAATCCTTTATGACAATATGAAAACTGTTGTAATTAAACATACACCAGTAGAGATTAGATTTAATCGAAGGTTCGAAGATTTTCTATCCTATTATGGGATTGTGCCGAAGGCGTGTAAGCCATATCGTCCACAAACAAAAGGAAAAGTAGAAAATGTAGTAGGGTATCTTAAAAAGAATTTTATGCAGCGTAAGCATACATTTACTTTAGAATCATTAAATGATGACGTCAGGGATTGGCTAAATAAAACGGCAAATCGTAAACCAAATGGAACAACAAAAGAAGCTCCAATCGCAAGATATCAAGTCGAGGAAAAGTATCTAGGAAAGTCTAATACAAAACCAGCCTTTCCAATTACAAAATGGGAAATACGAGAGGTTAGTAAGGATTGTTTTATCTCTTATCAAGGAAAACGTTACTCTGTACCGTTTCGATTCGTGGGCAAACAAGTGAAGATAAAAGAGACACTTGATCATCATCTTGAAATATATGATGAATTAGAGTGCGTCGCAATACATCCAATTCTTACAGGTAAGACTGAAACACATGTAAGCCTTGAACATTATAAAGGGCTGAATGCGACAACAAAAGGTTTGGCGACCCGTCACATTCAACCCGATGAGCTCGAAGTAGAACAACGTTCTCTTCAAGTGTATGAACAATTAGAAGGGAGTGATTCTGTATGACCACTCAGCTTATAATTGAACGCTTAATCAAAGTTGGATGGCATCATACCGCCGACCAAATTGATGGTCTTTTAGAAGATGCATCTAAACATAATGTACCATATTCTGAATTTCTAAACACCCTACTTTTGCATGAAATTGAAAAAAGAGAAGCATCAGCTTTACAGAAACGAATACAACACGCGAAACTTCCGTTTCATAAAACAATTCATGAATTTGACTTTACTTTTCAACCTAGTATTAGCGAAAAGCGAGTGAAAGAAGTATTAACATGCCGTTTTATTAATAATGGGGAAAATGTCCTACTCTTAGGACCTCCAGGAGTAGGGAAAACACATTTATCAATTGCATTTTCTAGCGAAGCTATCATGAAAGGTTATACAGCACTTTTTTTGAGAGCTGATGATTTTATTAATGAGTGTAAGAAGGCTCATACCAAGGGACTATTGAATCGAGTAATCAAACGTTGGAGTCGTCCTGATCTTCTTATCATTGACGAACTAGGCTATTTTCCCTTTGATGAATTAAGTGCCAATATCTTCTTTCAAATCATTTCAAAGCGATATGAAAAAGGGGGAGCACTCATTGTAACTTCAAATAAATCTTTTATAGAGTGGGGAAAGATTTTTGGAGATGAAGTATTAGCAACAGCTATTTTAGATCGACTCTTACATCACGCAACAACATTTAATATCAAGGGAGATTCATATAGGCTTCGTGAGAAGCAAAAAGCTGGAATACAGCCAACAACATTAAATCGCTAATAAAAGGGAATTTGATTCCGTCAAAAAAAGGGAATTTCAATACGTTATTGACAATATCTTCTATTGGAACACTATTGGCCCGAGCCAAACAGAAGTTTCGTAAGATGTATAAACAAGTAGAGGAGGCATAACAAATGAATTGTTATGCTAAAGGGTTTGTTCAAGCGTTTATAGATGGGGAGCTTCCTCATCATAAAAGAAAAGGATTTACAAAGCATCTAGATACATGTGAAGTATGCCAAAATACATTACTTGAAATTAGTAAATTAAATCAATGGGAACATGTCATGTTAGAGGATGAAACTATACACTCATCACAAGATATCAACATTGATATTGAACAAGCGTGGAAAACATTTGAAAGTCGCACAAAACTAGAAAAAGTTTCTTATATAAATGAAAAAACTGAACAGAAGAAGGGATTGTTTACGAATATGAATAAAAAATCAAAACGCTTTATGTATGCGGCGGTAGCTGCAGCTGGACTTTTCACAACAGCTATGATTCCACAAGTACGAGTGGCAGCGACAAATGTTGCTTCCTATTTTTCGAATGAAGTTTCAAATGATAAGGTTGTAAATGAAGGTATGCAAGATGAAAATGGTGTCACACAAGATATGATGAAAAATGGCCAATACATTCCGATTGATGAGAAAATCACAGATCAAGGTGTTACGGTACATTTCAAAGAATTATATGTGGCAGATTCACGTATATCTGTTCATTATAAAATTGAAAAAGCAGATGGAAGTTTAGTACCGTATGAATTTGATACAACGGGATTAAATCTTAAAAGTGAAGGCAAGGAAAATGGACAACAAGAGGAAAACCCAGAGTACTACGGAAAAGATGGTAGCTTCTCACAATTACCATTTATTCAAGGAGAAAATGGCTTACCATTCAAGCTAAAAGCGGCAGGGCAAGATTTAGAACATGTAGGTATTCGTGATAAAGATCGACCAGAAAGTGTCCTTACATTTGTGGAAGGTCCTGAGGGAAAAGATTCCTTCAAGCAGCCACTTACATTAGATGTAAATATAAATAAAATTGGAAAGCTAGCCGGATCTTGGAAGGAACAAATTCTAATTGATCCTTCTAAGTTGCAAAAATAAAACTAATTGAGATGAGAAAAAGAATAGAACGATATGTATCTCATACGAAGCTTATATTCTTTCTGGTTTTACTTACATGTATTTCGTACATGATTTTCACTCTATCTCTTTTTATTAAATAATCACAGAAACATCCCAATAGAGTACACCCTATCGGGATGTTCTTTTGATTCTGATATAATGGTACTTTAGAGTGTCCCATATGACTTGTTTCAAAATAGGAGAGTAGAATATGAGAAAAATAGGCTATGTACGAGTAAGTTCTGTTGATCAGAACCCTAAGAGACAGCTACAACAAATGAAGGAAATTGGAATAGATATTATATATGAAGAAAAATTATCAGGTGCTACACAGGATAGACCTGAACTCCAAAATATGCTAACTGATCTTAGAGAAGGTGATACAATTTATGTGACAGACTTAACTCGAATTACCCGTAGTACGAGAGACTTATTTGAATTAGTGGATTACATAAAAAATAAAAAGGCAAATTTAAAATCCTTAAAAGATACTTGGTTGGACTTATCTGAAGAAAATCCATACAGTCATTTCTTAATGACAGTAATGGGCGGCGTCAACCAATTGGAACGTGACTTAATTCGTATGCGTCAACGTGAGGGAATTGAGCTTGCCAAAAAGGAGGGAAAGTATCAAGGACGAGTTAAAAAGTATCATACAAAGCATGCAGGAATGAATTATGCAATGAAGCTTTATGAAGAAGGAAATATGACAGTCAAACAAATTTGTGAAATTACAAATGTATCTAGGTCCTCTTTATATAGGAAAATACACGATTTGAAATGAAAATTTCATCTCGAGGGATTGCAAAATCCGCTACCATAAGAAAGGAGCCGCAACATGCTTACTGTTCAAGAAACAGCTTATCCAAGATTAAAGAGTAACTTTACAACCAAAGAACTAGATAAGCTATTTTCGCCTACATTAAAAGAATTACATTGGACGAGAACACATTCTCGTAATCCATTTTCACATTTAAACTTTTTAATTTTGTTAAAAACTTTTCAATGTTTAAACTATTTTATTCCCATTACAGATGTTCCCCTTGTCATTATTAAGCATATTGCTAGAACATCTAATATTGCTCTTTCTGGTAATGAAAAATGGAATTCTTATCATCGGACGGGAACCGGAAAACGTCAAATCACCATGATTCGGAATTATCGAAAAGCAAAAGTATTTGATAATCAAGCCCGTCAAATTATGTTAAAAGCAATAGAAAACGCAGTGTTAGAGAAAGATGCGAAAAGTGATCTTGTGAATATTGCGATTGATGAATTAATCAAACATAGTTATGAATTACCAGCATTTCAGACGTTAGTAAAATCTGTAGACCATATCCATAGTATGGCTTATCGTACTCTATATAAACGAGTTGCAGATTCATTAAGTAATGAAGAAAAAGAAAAAATAGATACACTCTTTCAACAGATTGATGGAGCTACTTATTCTGATTGGTATGCGATAAAACGAGAGCCAGGCCGTCCTACACTAGAACAAATCAAGACATGGGTTGCACGGAAAAACTGGATGAGTGACCGACAGCTGGGAAGTAATTTTTTTCAAAAGCTATTTATCCCGCCCGCTAAAATAGAAAGATTAGCTGCAGAAGCAAAAACATTAGATGCAGCCCGTATGAAAGAACTGGAACAACATAAACGATATACACTAACTATAGCTTTATTACATGTTCAATACGCCAAAACGATTGATGATATAGGAACGATGTTTATCAAGCGAATTGCTAAAGCTGAAAATAAAGCGGAAAGAGCTCTCTATGTTTTGAAAGAAAAACGAGAAAAACAAACAGACGAACTCATTACGACATTACGTGATACCATCACTACTTATCAACTAGAAGGTTCTTCTGAAACACGATTACAATTATTAGAAACACTAATTGGTGGAAATCGTGGGCAACAAATTCTAGAGAACTGTGAAGAACACCTAGCCTATACTGGAAATAACTATTATTCTTTTATGTGGAAATATTTAAAAAGTAATCGTTCTGAATTAATTAAGATGTTGGAGTCATTAAGGTTTAAATCAACTACACAAAATAAAGGCCTAGGACAAGCAATTTCTTTCCTATTAAAGAATAAACATAAAAAATCTGAATGGATTTCAACTATCTACACCCGTAAGAATGGAATGCATAATGATTTAGAATCAGTTCCTCTTGTTGATTTAACCTGGATCCCTGAAGGCTGGTGGCGCTGGATTAGCTCTAATCGTAGAAAAAATGTATATCCAAATAAAATTAATAGAAGACACTTTGAAGCTTGTGTATTTTATCAAGTTAGAAATGAATTGAAATCTAGAGATTTATGTATTGAAGGTAGCGAACAGTACGCTGATTATCGAGAGCAATTAATATCTTGGGATGAATATCGCCAAAACTTACATACGTTTTGTGAACAAGCAGGTCTTCCAACAACAGCTGGGGAATTTAAAAAACAAGTGTATGATAAGCTTGAAGCACTTGCGAAAAAAGTAGATACTTCTTTTCCAAAAAATAAAGCTGTTATCATTCGAAATGGAGAACCTTTTATAACAAAATTAAAAAAGAAAAAAATATCACCGTTATTAAAGGCTGTTAGAAAACGAATTGAAGAGAAAATGGTACCTATTAATGTTTTAGATTTGTTGAGTGACACAGAGTATTGGTTAAATTGGACAAGATTTTTTGGTCCTATTTCTGGTTATGATGCCAAAATTGCTAAACCATCTCAACGTTATCTAACAACCGCTTTTTGTTATGGTTGTAATTTAGGTCCTACTCAAGCAGCTCGTTCCCTTGGTACAGTGGATAGAAGGCAAATTTCTTGGATTAATGAACGACACATTACGGAAGACACTATCCAGAAAGCTATTGAATGGTTAATTAATGCTTATAATAAATTTAATCTACCGAAATATTGGGGAACTGGAAATAGTGCGTCGGCTGATGGAACAAAGTGGGATCTCTATGAACAAAATTTATTATCTGAAAATCATATTCGTTACGGTGGATATGGTGGGATTGGATATTACCATGTTTCAGATAATTATATCGCCTTATTCAGTCACTTTATACCTTGTGGTGTCTGGGAAGGTGTTTATATTTTGGATATTCTGATGAAAAATCAGTCTGATATTCAACCCAATACACTACATTCTGATACGCAAGGACAAAATGCACCGATATTTGGATTATCCTATTTATTAGGAATCCAACTTATGCCCCGGATTCGAAATTGGAAAAACTTAAAATTATTAAGGCCGCATAACGACTCTAATTATCAGCATATTAATGAGTTATTTACAACTTCGGTAAATTGGAACATAATTGAAGATCATTATGAGGATATGTTACGTGTTGTGATGTCAATTAAAATGGGACGTATTCATCCTTCTACTATTCTTAATAAACTCAGTGCATATAGCAAGAAAAACAAGTTATATCAAGCATTTCGTGAATTAGGTTGT
Source organism: Bacillus sp. SRB3LM (assembly GCF_015712745.1). Lineage (NCBI taxonomy): Bacteria > Bacillati > Bacillota > Bacilli > Caryophanales > Bacillaceae > Bacillus > Bacillus sp. SRB3LM. The sequence goes on along the minus strand of NZ_VWVQ01000004.1, from coordinate 368,400 downwards.
GCAATCCGTACACTATTTTTATTAAAATATTTATCAGATGAAGAGTTAAGAAGTACCATTCAAGCGGCTACAAATAAAAGCGAATCATTTAATGGGTTTACAAAATGGTTATTCTTCGGGGGAGATGGAATTATTGCAGAAAATCACCGGGAAAAACAACGGAAAATTATAAAATACAATCATTTAATTGCAAATTGTATCATTTTTTATAACGTCTTTCAACTTACCCGTATCTTGCATGAATATATTCAAGAAGGAAATGAATTAGACGAAGAAGTACTATCTGATTTAAGTCCATACCTTACCTTCCATATAAATCGATTCGGGAAATATGGATTGGACGATAGACGTCAACCACCCGATATCCAATTTGATATGGCCATTTCTTCTAATGGATTACAAGCTGCAAATTAAATAAAAATTGTCACTTTACCTATAAGTTTGCCGCAATTGGAAGCATAAACTTGCCGGAATTTACTTTTTTTAGAAGATATTTATCTAATTGTTCAAAGAACATGGAATCATAACTTTGCCATGGATTAATTATTAACCCATAAACTTGCCGTGAATCCTGGTACTTTGTAATAGATTTTAATCAAAAATATGCTACAAAAAAAGACCATTCAACAGAAGAAACCCAAACATTTTGAAAAAAATTGATCAAAAATGCTTGGGTTATTTGTTGCTAGTAAATAATTTATATAAGAAATTTTAATCGTTTTTCTACCTGTGTTTGCTCAACAATCGCACTCTTTTGTGTAATAAGGGTTTATAATTAAGTTTTAACAAATAAAACACCGAACAATCTTTTTATAAACACTGATGACATTTAAACAATAAATGATGCAATCAATAAAAAAAGAAGCTGTTAGTTAAGCTGAATTTTCAACCTTCTTTTTGTGGCGCCCTTGTTTTGAATTTTAATAATGGAAAAGTCGCCAATTTCAGTTGTTTTGCTAACATGGGTTCCACCACATGCTTGCTCGTCAATATCATCAATTTGAACTAATCGTACTTCGTTAAGAGAAGCTGGAAGTAAGTTAATAATTGTCTTAATACTCCCTACTTTCTGCTCAGCTTCTTTTCTACTTATCGTTTTTATCTGAACATCATGATGTTCAGAAGTTATCCTACATATTGATTGTTCTAATTCCTCAAACTGTATTTCTTCTATAACTTCAGGAGAAAACGCTAGCTCTAATCTGGCATAATCCTTTTCAATCTGACTGCTTGTAGCTAAAGCACCGTAATGTTGAAATAAATAACCAGAAATAACATGTAATAACGTATGATAACGCATGTTTTGAAAACGCCAAGACCAGTTGATATGCATGATGACTGCTTGTTCTAAGTGCTGCAATGGACGATCTAATTCATGAACGATTTCACCATCTATTTTTTTAACATTTACTACTTCGTAGATTTCATCTCCCTGTTTAATAGTCCCTTGATCGCAAGGTTGTCCACCACCACCTGGATAAAAAATCGTTTGGTCAAATGTAATTAAATTTCCATTTACTGAAACAATCTGCGCTTTACATTCTTTAATATAACTATTCTCAGCATATAATTCCTTTGTTGACACTTTGCATCTTCCTTTAACTGATAAACTATTGATTCAAATCAATACACTCATTCGCAAATCGCGATTCTAATTTTTTAATATCTTCTATCAACATTTCTACATTTTCCTTTTTTGTAGCCCAACTGGTACAAAATCTGACAATACTGTGCGTTTCATCGACTTTCTCCCAAATGGCAAAGGAATATTTTTGGCTCAATTTCGTTATTACATCTTTATGCAAAATAGGAAACTGTTGATTTGTTTTGGAATCGTACCTTAATGAAAATCCTTTTTCAACAAATGCCTCTCGGATCATCATCGCCATTTCCACAGCATGTCTGGAAATATCATAGTATAAGTCGTCTTCAAACAAAGTTTTAAACTGTATTCCCAATAATCTCCCTTTGGCCAATAGTCCTCCCTTTTGCTTGATTATATATCGAAAATCATTTTTTATAGCATCATTAATGATGACTACTGCTTCACCAAACAATGCTCCTATTTTCGTTCCTCCAATATAGAAAACATCACAAAGTGATGCGATATCTGCTAAGGATAAATCATTGCCTTTGGAAACCAGACCATATCCTAATCTAGCTCCATCCATAAATAATGGCAAACCACATTCCCGACAAGCCTTGCTTAATTCTTCTAATTCGGATCTACTGTAAGTTGTTCCATTCTCTGTTGGGTTAGAAATATATACTAAGCCCGGCTGTACCATATGCTCATGAGTCGCATCATTCCAATGGGCATCATATAATTCTTTTACCTGTTCTGCACGAATTTTCCCGTCATCACTCGGCAAAGTAAGCACTTTATGACCAGTTGCTTCAATTGCTCCGGTTTCATGTACTGCAATATGACCGGTAATTGCAGAAATTACCCCTTGATGCGGACGTAATATAGAAGCAATAATTGTTGTATTTGTTTGTGTTCCTCCAACTAGGAAATGTACATCTGCATTCTTTGTATCACATGCTTCTTTAATATATACTCTCGCTTTTGCACAATGTTCATCCATACCATATCCAGGTGTTTGCTCTTCATTAGATTCAACTAATTGTTTCAAAATTCGCCCATGGGCACCTTCTGCATAATCATTATCAAATCGTATCATTCATATCCTCCTCAATTCTATTTAATTTCTTTTCAATCAACAACATAGAAACATGTATTTCTTCTATTTCTTTTTGTGACAGCCCCTGTAGTAATTTCACTATTTGTTCATTAGATTTTTCATTTAAGTGATTAAAAAAAGCAGTCCCTTTTGGTGTCAATCGAATCAGACTTGTTCTATTATCAACCGTCGAACTTTCCTTAATTAGTAGACCATCTTTAATAAGCTTTGCAATTATTCTACTCATATAGCTGCGATCAATATCTAGTTTTTCGACTAAATCGTTTGCGATACATTCTTCCATGAAACCAATCTCTAAAATTACCCGAGACTCCGTCAAAGAATATTCACCATTAAATACATGCTTATCTAACAAACCCAGTATATTCGTATAAAATCGATTAAATCGCCTTATATCACTAACAATATTTTCATTATGGTTCATAATATCCCTCCCTCTTTTGTGGACTATGTCAACAAATAATAAAATATTTAGTGGACTATGTCAACGTTTTAATTTAGAATCATTAAGTATAAGTTAAGATATACAAACTACATATTTAGGATTGAATAATATGGTAGCTATACTGTTTTAAAAATCGAATTTATCCTGTAATGAAATGAACTGAATAATAGTTGTATTGAAATGTATTATTTCTCTGGTTATTAATCCTTTATTTCAATAAAAAGTGAATTTCTCTTTCTTGAAGATATATGCCCTTAAATTTTCCTGCTTATTCAAGAATCTGCCACTTTTAGTGGAGTAACTTTATTGTTGCTCACCAGTTTCTTTATTCACCTTTCAGTTCAGATTTTCTTTTAGCTATAAAAACCTCTCTCTAGATAGACAGATCAAAGTGGACAAAACATTTAGTCTTTTTATAAACATCTTGAATTTATTTAAAAACGACATTAAAAATATTCTTCAAATCCTGGAAGCATAAGTTTGCCGCAAACAAAAAGAACCATAAACTTGCCGAAACGGCAAACTTATGGTTCAAATCACAAAAATAGCCACAAAAAGAAGGAATCGTTGCCCTGCCCCTTTTTGAGGAAGGAATGAAAATATCTTCATTCTGATACTAATTACACTTAACTATAAAAAACAAAAAGACTTGGATACACCAAGTCTTTTTGTCAGCAAGTACATACTCGTCTAGAACAAGTAAAACGCTATTCGAAAGCTCTGTTAGTATAGCAAATAATGTGGATTTCAGCAATGAGATATTTCCTTTTACTTCTTATGTATCTTTATCATGCTCTTTTATTGAAGGAACATCTGTATCCCTGGGAGAAGAACCAGGGATACAATATCATCTTGATATAAGCCTTTCCTACACATTTTTATTTGCAATACCATAAGCCCTATACTTTCTTTGATTCATTTGTACAGATATAACCGAGGCGAAAATTATAAAATCTATGTAAAGATTCGATTGCTCCCGCAAACTCCAGTATTAATGGAATTTCCTTTTTGGATTGATAATAAATTTGTTTTGCTTGCGGTATTTTCCCGTCTGTTTGTATGCGTTTTAAACCTACATCTAATTCACGATGTAACACACGGGCTATGTTGTTCAATACATCAACAGATCCATGTATGCGTAATCGCGCACGTTTATATAGTTTTCCTTTATCTTGGCCATGTACAGTTCCTAAATCATGTAATAAGCGTATATAAGTCGCTACAAACACTTTTTCGTTAAAAGTCCCTTTGGGAAAGGTTCGATTTTTTTCTGAAATTGGCGTCCAGTTCATTTCCTCGATCTTTTTCACAAGCGGATGGCATTCGTTTATCCCGATTTCCCAAAAATTAACTTTCCCTTCACGTTCTCTCTTGCAGTATCTTACAGAATTACTTCTTACAACTAATTCACGAAATCGCTCTGGAATTTCTTTTTTTTTATTTCTGATAGAAAAATACCCTTTTCGTTTAGATCCATATCTCCAAATAATTGCTAATATTTCTGCAAAATCATCTGTTGTAAGAAATTGATTGAATTGTTTTTCCTCTTCATTTGATAATCTAAATTTCTTAGTCAATATTAGTTCTCCTATCTTTTAAAGAAATACCAATAAAGTGAACCTCTAATCAGTAAGAGTTTTGTATTCATGTGTTCATTCCCTACTGATTATTAGTTGAACCATTAGAGCTTTTACGGGCAGTTAATCCCTACCGAACTTCTTTGCTTCCGTTGAGTTTTGAAGTGGGGGATCAACTGCCTATTCATGCAGGATAAACCATTTAAAATATTTCACCAATACAAGTTTAATTCATCGCAATATGTATCCGCTTCAATGAAACAATTTCTCCAATCAGCGGTATTTGCAATCTCACAGATAATATCTTCAACCTGTTTTGTTAGATCATCAATATCTTTGTAGGGAACGAAAAATACATATTCATTAGATGCGTTCATTTCCATATTAAAATCATATCGGAGATATTGCTCCACTTCTTTTCGTACCTTGCTTTTTCCCCTAACAAATTTATTATTATTTTCTATTCTAAGCCACATTCTAATTTTGGCTATTTTTTCTTTTTCAATAGGATGTACCTTATCTCTTATCCCTTTTTCTTTTATGTAGCGATATAAAGTAGCTTGACTAATTCCAGACATAGCAACTATTTCAATAATACTATATTCTTTAGAGGCATATAGATTTAATGCTTTTTCAATGTATTTTTCTTTTACCTTGGGACGGCCACCTTTTCTTCCCCTAGCTCTAGAGCTTTCCAAACCTTCCCTCGTTCGTTGAACGATTAAGTCGCGTTCGAATCAAAGTTTTCTTTTAAACTAATTAGCTTTACACCTTGTTGTTCAAAATACTCTACTAATTCAATTAAGTCTTCGGTACTTCTCCCTAACCGTGAAAAACTTTCTACAATTATAGTATCTCCTATTCTAATTTTATCTTTTAACCTCAACAATTCCGGTCGATCGTTTTTTGTTCCAGACATTTTTTCTGTAAGAATTTCCGTACAATTACAAGTTTTTAGTAAATCTAATTGACGAATTAAATCTTGTTGTTGAGTACTGACCCTGGCATAGCCGTATATATGATTTTGTATGAAACATAACCTCCTCATGAAGTTAATTTTATCAAAAAATATAATTATCAAAAACCATCGTTTTTGACATAGTGTATATGTTTATTGTTTCTCCAAAAATAATAATATATGATAAACCTAAGAAACCGCATAAGAATAATGCAGTAATATCGTAAGCTATATGATAGAATATGTATGAAAAAGAGTAAAGAAAAAGCTCATTCTTTTACAAGAAATGAGCTTTCCTTTTTCAAGCTAAACATTGTGAATAGCTTCAATCTTTATTAGGGAAAAGATTGAAAGAAAAATTTAGCGTAATTATATTTTGTCATGAGTATAAAATAAAGTAAATTGATAATATTTATTTTGAATATTAATAATTTACTTTACACTTTCACAATGAGTAATCTAAAAATCCCACTGCCTAATTAGGCAGTGGGATTTTTAATTGATTTTGCAGATGCTATAATATAAGTATAAAATTAAGGTATAAGTATTTCTTAGAACTTCCTTTTTGCTTGCGACGGCGTAGGGAAGTTCTTTTACGTTGTTTGTTCAATTTGCTGACAAGCATAAAAGGGATTGAAATGATTCAGGCTATATATAAGCAGAAACGCCATTTTATAATCCGTTCTCTATTTTTTTAAACTTTGCAACAGACCCTTTTTTATTATATGCAATCATGGAAACAATATAAAAGCTAATTATGCCTCCACTAACATTTAGAATTATATCATCAATATCAAATAATCGATAGGAACAGTAGTATAGACCATAAACGCCTGTTAATTGTGTTCTTTCAAAGAAAAGAGAAATTGAACTTATAACAAGTGAAGTTTTCAGAATTTTATAACGAGAATTAAATACACAAGTGAATCAGGCAAAACGCCTGATTAAATCAAAAAATGTATTGAGCAGTGGAAGTTTTACAGGTGAAGGATGGCAAATTGGACGCAAAGTATTCATCTCATCAAGAGACTCACAATACGGGGGACGTCAACTGGTGTTGCCTCCTTCTTCTCTCGTCTATCCATCATATGCTTATCAGACTGTACCGGAATCAGCATTAAAGCCGTATACACGCTATTATCTATCCGTTTTCGTCTTACAGGCGGATTCGTTACACATTATGACTTCCCGTTATGGAAATGAAGTCAATCAAGTCGTCAATGTAGCCTATTCTACCTCCCTGCCTACATCTGCAGAAGATGTCAATAGTAGCCCTAACTTCTTCCAATATCCGATTGATGTAGGTGCGCTACATCCGGAAGCGAACATAGGTATTACAGTTGGTTTTACCGTACCACCGAATGGATTCGCAACAATAAGTCAGGTTTCCTTGACAGAGGGACGCCCACTAACTGTGGCAGAAATAAGAAAAGTACAGCACCAAGATGAACAATGGCTGCAACCCTATTTGGCGCAACAGACACAAATCAATGCGAGCTTACAGCAGGCTACAAATCAATTAAATGCCATGTATGATTCCTCAAATTGGAGCGGAACAATCAGACCAAATGTAAATTATACCAATGTGGAGAACTTAATGGTACTGCAACAAAGTACTCCTCAACAAGGCTCTATGCCAGGTATCCCGATGCAAGATCCATATGCACAACAAAAAGCAGCAATCTATCAAGCCGCTCTGCGCGCTTGGAATCAACTACAAGCACGGAATATTGTTCAAAATGGTTTGTTTCTCTAACAAGCACAAAATGGGAATATAGCCGGTACAGTGAGTTTCCCACAAGACAGCAATCGGAAACCTGTCTTGACATTATCGGATTGGGATAGCACAGTTTCTCAAATCATTACCTTACCAAGTAAGGGAGGCAATACAGAGTATCGTGTTCGCGTTCGTGCCAAAGGACAAGGAACGATTTCCATTGTGCCACCAGGAAATCAAAAACATATGTTATTCTTCACCCAATCTACTTTTATAACCCAATAATTCTATTTCTATCCAGATGCGAATACGACCCAAGTGGATTTGATTATTCAATCAGAGGGTGCGGAATTTACGATAGATTGGGTAGAATTACAAGAAATGGTATATGAAGAAGCCACACCACATAGTGTTTCAGGAGGAAATATGGTGGTAAATACCATTGGGATTGCTACTCCACTCGCACAACCAGGAGCATCTATGAGGGCATCACATTCACAAATCATGCACCTTTCAGCTGTCAATGTAACCAAAAATAAGGATGGTGGTTCGCTAAACGCTATTCATGAGAATGTATCAGAACGTAAAAGAAAGAGAAAGAACCCAGGAGCCCCTTCTCTCAACCTAGATTTTGTCTCTTTTTTATGGCGCTATATAATAACAGGACAAACGGTTTAACCTGCTATGTCTTGGTCGTAGAATCCCCTTCCCTATCAACTATAATCAGAACATATGATACTGGTGTAAGTAAACGATAAATCAAGCAAATTGTTTGAAATAAATGTAAAATTTTCTATACAAGTTTTTTAAACAAGCATGTCTCATTTTTTATTTAAAAAGGAAAGAATTACTCTCTTCAGTAAACACTGCTGAATAAGACGATTCGTCTAAATATCGCATGTTTTATGTAATTGAAATAGCTGTTATACATACAAACTACTCCATTTCTCATTTGGTCTTGAAGCTTGAGAGTCTCTATTTAAATAGTTATCTGAAATCTCATACACCTCTTTTTTCGTAATAAGGTCGTTTTTTCCTAATTTACTCATCAGACTTTGAATGTGCTTACAACTCAAATGAAGGTTATATGTGGCTTTAAGCCACACTTGTATTCTTTTATATCCATAAATCCCTCTTCAATATTTTTGGTTCTGGTGCAAGAATCCTAAAATGTTTGAAATGTGTTTTTCAAACTTGGCTATACTGGTACTAACGCTTCAAAAAGGGGTGTGATCAGTATGGGACCAGAAAACTTATTTAAATGGAAACATTATCAGCCCGATATCATTGAACAAGACCACAGGTTTATCAAAAAGCGGATTCGGAGTATGCTTGGATTGAAATCATTACAAACAGCTACAAAAATGATTGCTGGAATAGAAGCGATGCATATGATCAAAAAAGGACAAACTCTCCAAGGGGAGAAGCCTGTCCACAGACAGATATATCTTATTAATGATCTGTTCAATTTAACAGCATAACATTCAATTCCGCTAGGAATCTTTTTCTTTTTTCATATTCCACTGTGTTTGCACCAGAACCCTTTATTACGAAGGAAGAAGAGAAAAAGTTGAAAAACATTCTTACTTCTTCTGAAGGATTGTCAGAAGAACAACTTTCCATTCGACCGCTTCTCCTAGATCGAAATGTATCCATCCTATCACTTCTTTTGGATTATGGGCTCACACTACAAGAACTCGTATCGTTACAGATGCAACAGGTGCACTTTGGAAAAACAGGATTACTGTTTTACATAACAAAGGGAAAGAGAGAAGGATCATGTTAAAGGAAGAGGATAAAATATGTTTATTTACGTACTATAAAACGATACCTGAACTAGTTCGTCCTAGATATCACAGTACAGATTCGTTATTGGTTACATTTGATTTTAAACGAGAGACATTTCGTTGGGTGTATGACAATGATGCTCCGAAAGCACTAACAGCCATTGCTGTACAAAAGATGATTCGATTAGAAGTAGCCAGAGCGCAACTGAGAAAAGGAATTTCAGCACAGCACTTACGGAATACCTATATTCTACGCTGTCTAGAAAGAAACATGTCTACAGAGGAAGTCATAAAAAAAACTGGATTCCTTTCTCATTTATCAGTAAAGCGTTATGTAGAATATGCAAATCAATATTCACATGGAGAATAATTTGAAAAGAAACAATTTCTATGACATACTAAAATAATATAAGTTTACCTTTAAAAATGTAACGATTGAACCGCTCGCGGTGGAGAAAGAATAGGGTTCTGTTGCAAAGTTTCTTAAGAAATAAAAAGGTGAAATTGATTATATCTGAATCTTATGCAATTGTGAGTAATTGTTGTAATTCATTGTACGTTGAAAAACCGAAGTCTGAGCCAAGACTTCGGTTTCTTTTATATAAAGCATGAACGGTTTCAATGCCTTTCAAGGTACGTGAAGCATGTCGAAGGTTTTGAAATCCTGCGGATTTAACAAAACGTCTTTTAACATGCCTATGGTCCTGTTCTATAAGATTATTCAGATGTTTGATAGTGCAATGAGTTGTATGTTTATAAAAACCTTGTTCTTTTAATTTGTTAAATGCACATAGTAACGCTGGGGCTTTATCTGTTGTGAGAACCGTTGGTTCTCCAAAAGCCTTTACCAATCTTTTCATAAAGGCATATGCCGCCTGATGATCTCGTGTTTTTCGAAGCTGAATATCTAATGTGTATCCATCTTTATCAATCACACGATATAAATAAACCCATTTTCCTTTTATATAAGTCTCGTCTAATTTCCACGATGATCGTACCTGCTTGTTTTTCTTCTTCCAGATTTGATAAATCAAATTCCCATATTCATGGACCCAACGCATGATAGTTGTTGGATGAACCGATATTCCACGCTCTCTCAAAAGTTCAGATACATCGCGATAACTTAAAGAAAAACGGCAGTAATAGCCAACGGCTACTAAAATAATATCTTTTTTGAATTGCTTTCCTTTAAAATATCTCATGTCTCATTCTCCTCAGCACATTTTCCCTACAGTTTAGCTGCATTTAAAAAACTTTGCAACAGAACCTCATTGAGCAAGATTATCGATTTATCAAAAAACGGATTCGGAATATGCTTGGATTGAAATCCTTGCGAACGGCTACAAAAATGATCGCTGGAATGGAAGCTATGCATATTGATCAAAAAAGGACAAACGCTCCAAGGGGAGAAGTCTGTTCAAAAGCAAATGTATCTTATCGATGAAATCTTTGGTTTAACAGCATAAATTTCAATTCCGTTAGGAATCTTTTGTTCATTTTTCATAAACCCACTATTTTTGCAAAAGAACCATATCGTTAGATGTGGTTAAGGCCGATGCTACTTGATTCATATTTGCTGCCATATCACCACTCCTTTAAATTGTTTATTAGAAGAGGTTCTTCTTATAATTTAGAAAACATTAAATTTTCTCTGTATTAACTGTACCAGTAAATGTTCCAGTGTTGAGAGTTTGGTTAGTATCATACCCGGAAGATGACAATTTTATTGCTGTAAAAGACTTATCAGCACAGACCCCTTGAGAGTCTTGAGAAGGACGTTGAAAGTCAAAATTGTATGTGCCATTACTTAGAGACGTAGTTGTTTGATAACCGACTGGACACATATAATCCCAATTATTTGGGTCTGAGTCAGATCCCTGACCAGTTTTAGCTAGAAGGGCCGCACGCAGCCAACCATCATTAAGTCCAGCTATAGTTATAGTAGCAGTAACGCCACGTTCTCCTGATTGTGCCGTCCATATCGTCGGGTAAATGTCCATATTATTACTCGCGCCGCCAGGGACTGGGGATGTAATCGTATAATTAAGGTTTTCAGCATTATAAGGCATAGGAATCAACTCAATGCGATCGATAAATACTTGTGTGTTTGTTTCCTGTGGCTGTAAGGTAAGTGCTACTACCACATTTCCTGAAGGTAAAGTAAGAGGATCACCAGATCCGCCACCTGCAGGCCATGAGATGTCTTGGACTACATAATTTCCTTGTTGTCCCGATACATATACTTGATTTGGGAAGTTTGCTTGTATATTGGCATTTGTAGTACTTTTAAATCCCCATCCACCACCTTGAATCTGGCCACCATTTGCTACTACACTTTGCGTTAAAGATGCAGTAGTTGTACCAGCGTTTGCATAACGTACACGAACTTTATATTTTCCCGCTGTTAAGTTTGTTGCTGTTATCAACAAAGTATTTCCCGGAGTAAGGTTTACAGCATTCGCACCATTCACCCATTCTCTTACCACTACAGGACGGTTCCCATTCGTAAGAAATCCCTTTTCTGCCGGAAACCCTTTTCCAACGATATTTAGTGTATCAGGATCGATTGTACCAAAAACATTGTTTGGACTTAGACCATAGGGAACGAAACTCGCCATTACTCCTAATTTCCCAGATGCTCCCGACACATTTGTTTGTGTAAAAGGGTATAGTGCATTTATTTTTTGATTCGGTAACGGAGTATTACAACTCGCTGCATATCCAGAACTTCCATTTACACAATAGCTTCCCGGTGTACACGTCGCAGCATTACAATAACCAGGTGTAGCACAACCTGCTAAGTCAGCATTTTCTGTCGATAAGCTTTCCGCATCTACATAACGAGTATTTTGAGTAATCGCATTAATTGTCTGGACAGGGGCAATCGCACGATGATCCCAGCTGGTGTTATTTCCCGGATCATTATCCCCGTAGCGGTACGTCTTATTATTTGTATAATCTAAATAAAGTCCATAGGGGTAACAAGCATTATTAGGGTTGTATGTTTTCGTTCGAATGTACTGTAATTCTCCTGGAAAATACGAGATATCATTCAGGTTGATGGGTTGATGTTGATAACCATTGCTATCAAAAATATTATGAATAGTCGTAGTCCCATTATTGATTTGATCCTGTCCAACCATATCTGAAAAAATAACACGTGTTTGTTCTAATTCTGTTTGAGAAGTATAATCATCAGGATACATGGAAGGCCATGTTGCAACCATATCTAAGCCGTTTAACAACATTCCTCGAATATATACATTGTAGGCATTGATCGAAGCTTTATCAGATCCTAATGAAGGCATCCCCGATTTAAAAGCATCAAACACTTTTTGTGTGTTGTCATGAATAGCTGTCCGCATGATTCCTTTTATTCTAACTAGATTTTGTTTTTGTGTAAGCCCATCACCTTGTGTTTGATCTGGGTACACTACATTAATCCATTTATTTGCAAACTGGATAAAAGATTGATACGTTGATAATTGTACAGTTGCTCCTATAACAAAGAAAGGTATCGCAAGCGTGTCAAAATTTCCAGTGACCATTTGACTTAGGGCGATAATAAAAGCGGAATTAGCCGCAACAAGTTCATTATAAACATTTACATAATCTGAAGGGCTTGGTTGTCTTGGTTGTCTGTTTTGATCTCCTTGTACGCCAGTAAACTGCGCATCGACTACGGTGTCCGCTGCCTCGCTCGCTAATGTAAAAATAGCATTCAAATACCCCTGCCAATTATTTTTATCCTGATTAGATAAGGCTTGATTCAACTGTTTTTGAATTTCTGCATCAATCAAATTAATCAATTGTTGAGTATCATCTTTACTACTGTGTGGCCACAACCAACCAATCACCATGCTGAGAATTGGTGCTGCAACAGCAACGCCAGGAATTTCAGCGCCTAAAACTGTTCCTAATATTCCTATACCAGCTTGTAAAACTGCTAGATAATTGAAGCTTCCCCCACTCGCTGCTGAGAATCCGTTCTGTAGAACCGTTGTTAATAATTTGTCACTACCTGTTTTTTGAAATTCCACCCATGCTTCTTTTAGGGAAGTAATAAGGTCCTCAAAATCACCAAATTGACTCCCTGCAGTGCCCCTTGGCGGGCTTACCAGTACATTATAAGGAATAATGGATTGTTCTTGTAATGAATTCATAAAATACCCCCCTATAAAAATGGATTTGATATAGCATACTCTCTTTTCGAGACGGTGAAGAAACTCAGAACTTTATATGTTTTATTGGTATTATAAACATATTTTTTTGTGTAAATGGAATTTTTTGGGTTGTTATCACCATTTTAAGATATACGTGAAATACTCTGTTTATTCCTGTTATTTTCTTTATATAAAAAACTACAATGTTTTCCGTAGTCTGACAAAATTGTTCAAAAAGTAAAAGTATGTGTATATGTGAGTCAAAAAAGGGAAATTTACATTCCAGACTTCTCTTTTTCGACGTAAAAGGAATTACATTATTTAAACATCAACCATATTATTTCGTACATAATCATAACCGAGGTTTATCTTATCTTTAAATTAGGATGTGTGCTCTGAACACCTGAATCAACAACTGCTACAAACCTCATTTTTTCCAATTGATTCGTTTGAGCCTTTAATGTAATTCCAATGGATTTGAATCCCCGTAAACACAGTACTCATAGGATTATAATCACTATGTGTAAACTGTGAATCGTGTCCATTGGCTTGAATGATTCCAATATTAGGTGAAAGGTTCTGTTGCAAAGTTTCTTAAGAAATAAAAAGGTGAAATTGAGTATATCTGAATCTTATGCAATTGTGAGTAATTGTTGTAATTCATTGTACATTGAAAAACCGAAGTCTGAGCCAAGACTTCGGTTTCTTTTATATAAAGCATGAACGGTTTCAATGCCTTTCAAGGTACGAGAAGCATGTCGAAGGTTTTGAAATCCTGCGGATTTAACAAAACGTCTTTTAACATGCCTACGGTCCTGTTCTATAAGATTATTCAGATGTTTGATAGTGCAATGAGTTGTATGTTTATAAAAACCTTGTTCTTTTAATTTGTTAAATGCACATAGTAACGCTGGGGCTTTACCAATCTTTCCATAAAGGCATATGCCGCCTGATGATCTCGTGTTTTTCGAAGCTGAATATCTAATGTGTATCCATCTTTATCAATCGCACGATATAAATAAACCCATTTTCCTTTTCCTTTTATATAAGTCTCGTCTAATTTCCACGATGATCGTACCTGCTTGTTTTTCTTCTTCCAGATTTGATAAATCAAATTCCCATATTCATGGACCCAACGCATGATAGTTGTTGGATGAACCAATATTCCATGCTCTCTCAAAAGTTCAGATACATCGCGATAACTTAAAGAAAAACGGCTACTAAAATAATATCTTTTTTGAATTGCTTTTCTTTAAAATATCTCATGTTTCATTCTCCTTAGCACATTTTCCCTACAGTTTAGCTGCATTTAAAAAACTTTGCAACAGAACCTCGAATAGTATCTAATAATATTAAAGGAGTTTAGTATTATTTTCTTCTCGAAATAATGTAGTGCCTGTCAAAATGAAAGCATTCGTTATACATTTTGGGATAATTCTATATTGTATGATTGCATATGTGTGTTGTAACGCCATAAAAAAGAGACAAAATCTAGGTTGAGAGAAGGTACTCCTAGGTTCTGTCTCTTTCTTTTACGTTCTGATACATTCTCATGAATAGCGTTTAGCGAACCGACATCCTTATTTTTGATTACATTGACAGCTGAAAGGTGCATGACTTGTTGGCTTGCACTGACAATTACTAGCAGGTTGATTTGTCGACAGCTTGATTTGTGAATGTGATGCCATTATAGATGCTCCTGGTTGTGCGAGTGGAGTAGCAACCCCAATGGTATTTATTACTGTATCTCCACCTGAAACACTATGTGGTGTGATTTCTTCATATATCATTTCTTGTACTTCTACCCAATCTACCGTAAACTCTGCACCCTCTGATTGAATAATCAAATCCACTTGGCTCGTATTCGCATCTGGATAGAAATAGAATTCTTGGGTCATAAAAGTAGGTTGGGTGAAGAATAACATATGTCTTTGATTTCCTGGTGGCACAATGGAAATCGTTCCTTGTCCTTTGGCACGAACGCGAACACGATACTCTGTGTTGCCGCCCTCACTTGGTAAGGTAATGATTTGAGTAACTGTGCTATCCCAATTCGATAATGTCAAGACAGGTTTCCGATTACTGTCTTGTGGGAAACTCACTGTACCGGCTATATTCCAGTTTTGTGCTTGTTGAAGAAACAAACCATTTTGAACAATATTCCGTGCTTGTAGTTGATTCCAAGCGCGAAGAGCGGCTTGATAGATTGCTGCTTTTTGTTGTGCATATCGATCTTGCATTGGTATACCTGGCATAGATCCTTCTTGAGGAGCACTGTTTTGAAGTGCTGTTAAGTTCTCTATATCGGTATAACTTACGTTTGGTCCGATCGTTCCGCTCCAATTGGATGAATCGTACATGGCATTTAATTGATTTGTAGCCTGCTGTAAACCCGCAGTGATTTGTGCCTGTTGCGCCAAATAGGGTTGTAGCCATTGTTCCTCTTGGTTTTGTGCTTTTCTTATTTCTGCCGCAGTTAGTGGGCGTCCCTCTGTCAAGGAAACTTGACTTATTTTTGCGAATCCATTCGACGGTACGGTAAAACCAACTGTAATGCCTATATTCGCTTCTGGATGTAATGCACCTACATCAATTGGATATTGAAAGAAGTTTGGACTACTGTTAACACCTTCTACAGAAGTTGGCAGAGACGTAGAATAGGCTACATTCACGACTTGATTGACTTCATTTCCATAGCGGGAAGCCATAATTTGTAGAGAATCCGCTTGTAAGACAAAAACGGATAGATAATAACGTGTATACGGTTTTAATACTGATTCCGGTACAGTCTGATAGGCATAAGATGGATATACAAGGGAAGAAGGAGGTAACACCAGTTGCTGCCCCGCGTATTGTGAGTCTCCTGATGAGATGAACACCTTGCGTCCAAGTTGCCACCCTTCACCTGTAAAACTCCCACTGCGCAATACATTTTGTGATTTACTCAGACGTTTTGCCTGATTCACTTGTGTATTTAATTCCCGTTTTTCTATTGCATAACTATTTGGTAGAGATTGAACTTGTTGATGCACATAATCAATCCAGTAATCGGTCACACCGGGAGCTAGTTGATTCGGATTATCGGTCGAAAAAAGACTTTGTGTCATCACACGTGTTTGTGCCAAATTGTTGAAAGGGAATTTAACAGCGGATGTTATTTGATCTGTATTTATCATCATATAATCACTCCTTTAGATCTTTAATAGGACATACTATTTCTTTGGCTCTACTAATTAATAATGGAACATATTAGTTTTGAGGTATATTCACTGTACCAGTAATCGTTCCTCGTGTAACGTAGTTTGAAGAATAGCTACCTATTTTTATTACGGTGAACGGCTGGTCTCCATAAGGTTTTAAAATATAATCCCCATTACTTATCGAATAATCCCCAGTTGCATCTTGCATTGGAACTGCCGAAGACCAATCATCTCCATTCATAGCAATAAAAGTTACATTGTTATCAAGGTTTGTTGCATTAATGCTAGCAGAAACCCCATTTTCACCAGAGCTAGCTGTCCAGATTGTTGGAAAATTATCTGGTCCTACCCCGGATTCATTCCAGTAAGCCCAAAGCGGACTTGTAATTGTATAATTTATAATATTATCGGATGACTGAGTAGGTTGACTAACAGGAACCAACTCAATCCGATCGATAAATACTTGTGTGTTTGTTTCCTGTGGCTGTAAGGTAAGTGCTACTACCACATTTCCTGAAGGTAAAGTAAGAGGATCACCAGATCCGCCACCTGTAGGCCATGAGATGTCTTGGACTACATAATTTCCTTGTTGTCCCGATACATATACTTGATTTGGGAAGTTTGCTTGTATATTGGCATCTGTAGTACTTTTAAATCCCCATCCACCACCTTGAATCTGGCCACCATTTGCTACTACACTTTGCGTTAAAGATGCAGTAGTTGTACCAGCGTTTGCATAACGTACACGAACTTTATATTTTCCCGCTGTTAAGTTTGTTGCTGTTATCAACAAAGTATTTCCCGGAGTAAGGTTTACAGCATTCGCACCATTCACCCATTCTCTTACCACTACAGGACGGTTCCCATTCGTAAGAAATCCCTTTTCTGCCGGAAACCCTTTTCCAACGATATTTAGTGTATCAGGATCGATTGTACCAAAAACATTGTTTGGACTTAGACCATAGGGAACGAAACTCGCCATTACTCCTAATTTCCCAGATGCTCCCGACACATTTGTTTGTGTAAAAGGGTATAGCGCATTTATTTTTTGATTTGGTAGCTGACTATTACAACTTTGAAAATAGCCATTATTACTCGGACAACTGCCTCCTGGTGAGCAGTCTCCAGAACAGTATCCAGGTAGATTACAACCTGAAAAACTACTAACATCTCCCCACATGTTCTCCCCATCAACATATGTCGTATGTTGAGTTGCAGCATTAATGTTTGTTATAGGAGCGTTTTGCCAATGATCACCTGAGGTACCTGGATCATTATCACCATATCTATACGTGTTACTTGGATAGTTTAGAATAACTCCATATGGCCAGCAGTAACAATCACCACAATAGGAACCGTGATTATAACTATAGACTCTGGTTTGCACCTTCTGTAATTCATCAGGGAAATAAAAAATAGAGTTAAAATCTATTGTCCCATGTTGATAGCTAGTTGTATTGTCGAGAATATTTCGAATCGTTACATTTCCATTACGAGATTGATCTTGCCCTACTAGATCTGAAAAAATAACACGTGTTTGTTCTAATTCTGTTTGAGAAGTATAATCATCAGGATACATGGAAGGCCATGTTGCAACCATATCTAAGCCGTTTAACAACATTCCTCGAATATATACATTGTAGGCATTGATCGAAGCTTTATCAGATCCTAATGAAGGCATCCCCGATTTAAAAGCATCAAACACTTTTTGTGTGTTGTCATGAATAGCTGTCCGCATGATTCCTTTTATTCTAACTAGATTTTGTTTTTGTGTAAGCCCATCACCTTGTGTTTGATCTGGGTACACTACATTAATCCATTTATTTGCAAACTGGATAAAAGATTGATACGTTGATAATTGTACAGTTGCTCCTATAACAAAGAAAGGTATCGCAAGCGTGTCAAAATTTCCATTGACCATTTGACTTAGGGCGATAATAAAAGCGGAATTAGCCGCAACAAGTTCATTATAAACATTTACATAATCTGAAGTGCTTGGTTGTCTTGGTTGTCTGTCTTGATCTCCTTGTACGCCAGTAAACTGCGCATCGACTACGGTGTCCGCTGCCTCGCTCGCTAATGTAAAAATAGCATTCAAATACCCCTGCCAATTATTTTTATCCTGATTAGATAAGGCTTGATTCAACTGTTTTTGAATTTCTGCATCAATCAAATTAATCAATTGTTGAGTATCATCTTTACTACTGTGTGGCCACAACCAACCAATCACCATGCTGAGAATTGGTGCTGCAACAGCAACGCCAGGAATTTCAGCGCCTAAAACTGTTCCTAATATTCCTATACCAGCTTGTAAAACTGCTAGATAATTGAAGCTTCCCCCACTCGCTGCTGAGAATCCGTTCTGTAGAACCGTTGTTAATAATTTGTCACTACCTGTTTTTTGAAATTCCACCCATGCTTCTTTTAGGGAAGTAATAAGGTCCTCAAAATCACCAAATTGACTCCCTGCAGTGCCCCTTGGCGGGCTTACCAGTACATTATAAGGAATAATGGATTGTTCTTGTAATGAATTCATAAAATACCCCCCTATAAAAATGGATTTGATATAGCATACTCTCTTTTCGAGACGGTGAAAAAACTCAGAGCTTTATATGTTTTATTGGTATTATAAACTATATTTTTTGTGTAAATGGAATGTTTTGGGTTGTTATCACCATTTTAAGATATACGTGAAATACTCTGTTTATTCCTGTAACTTTCTTTTTTATACAAAAAAGAAAATCTACAATATTTTCTGTAATCTGATGAAAATGTTCGAAAGATGTAATTATCTTTATAGAAATGTAAAAAAGGGAGCGCGCTACGGGATGGCTCTACACGTTTATTCCCTCATCTTTCAGTCCTTCCTACATTAAAAAAGAAAATCTACCTATTAATTTCCAAAGAAATGGATTTGTTGGATATGGATTCAAACGAATAAGGTTCTTCAAAAGAATCAAAATCTTGCAGAGTCATTCTTCTCTTAGAATGGTTTGATTGTTCAACAGGCATGCCTTGTCTATTTGTTTTCGTTGTTGCACATAGGATTGAGCAACTTGCAAGAGAAACTCTTCTTGCCCTATCCCCGCATTTGCTGCCATTTGTACGACTCTTTGCTTGAATTCATGATCTGCATGAAAAGTTAATGGCTCTACTACATTACTTTTAAAGTAAATACCCTCTACATAAGGAAGTATCGTGCCAGATTTCATATGAGAATGTAAGTATTTAACCTCTTCTTGAAATTGCAGTGGATCTACTTGTAATACGAAAGGCTTAATTTCCAATTTGATAGTATCTGATGAAGTACCTAAGGTTTTTTAAATAAAAAAGATACATACCCTCGTTTTGTAATTACCGCTTTTGTAATGAAAGGTTCAAAGAAGTAATCATGTTCCTTATAAGTGGATAGAAGGAATATTCCCTCATCATCTGTAAGAAACCTCCATATGCACCGTTCATCTCTATTACCCTTGCTGTTTTTCCAGTATGTTGATTTGTTAACAATTGATATAAATATATCTCTTCTTGTTGAATCTTCGTAATGAATGTTTTTCGTTCTTTTGTTTTAGTTTTTTCATAATCAAGCATAAAAATCTCTAGCTCTTCTTCATCGATAAGATAGACTTGTTTTCCATGTTTTTCACCCATTGTCGCGGGTAATTTTCCAGATTTGATGTATGTAAAGATAGTAGATGGTGCAACATTCAAAATTTCAGCTACTTCTTTCGTGCTAAGGTCTCTACCCTCATTTTTATTTTACTTTTTATCGCAAAATTACTATATGAAATAAGTTATTCACTACTGAAATATATCTATTTACTAATAAATTGCAAAAAATATATGTATAAGTAGATGAGAAAGAATATCATGTTGTGTAGAATCTAAAAAATGAATTCAGTTTAAATGATAACAAAAAGAAGTGACACCACGAAATTTAATATGTAATAAGACGAAAGCGTAGCATATCCCCTGATAAGGATATTTAAGGAGAAAGGTATAAAAATAAAGAATAGGGGTCTACTTCCGGAATGAATTATAATTTCACGTACCAAACTGTTTATTAAATAAAAATATACAAACAATAAGGGTTGCTTCTTTTCTCCTTTTTTCGATACAATAGACATATAGAATCTACAATAAGAAAGGTGACTCTCTTTATGAATCAACCTTTAGTGAATTTACGAATTGATTTTGCTTTTAAGCAATTATTTGGTGTACAAGGACAAGAGGAATTACTGATTTCTTTTTTAAATGCAATCTTGCATGATTCCTTATCTACATCGATTGTATCCTTAAAAATTGAAGACCCACATTTACATAAAGAATATGAAGAAGATAAATTATCCATACTAGATATATTAGCTACACTTCAAGATGAGACCAAGGTAAATGTAGAAATCCAGTTACGAAATACACAAGAGATTGTAAAACGTTCCCTGTATTATTGGAGTAAATTGTATACATCTCAATTAGAGCAAGGAATGCCTTATCGTTCTTTACGAAAAACGATTGCGATTAATCTATTAGATTTTGATCTCTTTCCTCAATATGATGATATGCATACAGTCGGACAATTTTGGAGTCAACAACACAAGGAAGTGTTACTCGAAGATTTGGAAATCCATTTCATTGAAATTCCGAAATTGCTACAGCAATGGAGAGAAGAAAAAATTAATCCGTGGGAAAATGAATTCGCTCGTTGGTTACTTTTACTACCAGCGCATGAAGATGAACATTTAACCCACACGTTGGAGGATATAGCCATGAAACAAGATCCAATGTTACAGAAGGCAATCCACAAATGGGAAAATATGAGTCAGAGTAGCTCTTTCCGTCTCGCATATGAAGCACGGGAAAAAGTGTTATTTGATGAACAAGCGAAATTAGCACATGCACGTGAGGTTGGTATAGAAGAAGGTATGGAAAAAGGAAAACAAGTAGGGAAAGAAGAAGGGCTTCAAGAGGGTATAGAAAAAGGGAAAATCCAACTTATTCGAGGCATGCATAAAAATGGCATGGATATC
The DNA here is from genome assembly GCF_015712745.1 of Bacillus sp. SRB3LM. Classification (NCBI taxonomy): domain Bacteria; kingdom Bacillati; phylum Bacillota; class Bacilli; order Caryophanales; family Bacillaceae; genus Bacillus; species Bacillus sp. SRB3LM. The sequence continues at coordinate 346,821 of NZ_VWVQ01000004.1, read as the reverse complement.
GAAGATATTGCGAAGTTTACGAATATGGAACTGTCGGAAATACGCCATATTTTAGACAAGTAAAGTGTACCGTACACTTTGTAACAAGGTTAGATGATTCTTTAGGACCATCTGAACCTGAAGAACTAATACTGAAAAATAAATAGAATATTCAGAAAACTTAGATCGAATGAATCCAGTTATGTTATAATTAGCGTAACCGATATACTGTACTACCTTTTGCTCCCTGATTTGTATAACAAGTCAGGGAGCTTTTCGTATGCTTCCTGTTCTACGATTCTTTTTTCAGCAGATTCCTATATAAAAGTATTAGATTGAAAATATTGGAATTTTCGATATTTTTGTATATAAGAAAAAATAGTGATGACGACTATTCTTTCTCCACCGCGAGCGGTTCAATCGTTACATTTTTAAAGGTAAACTTATATTATTTTAGTATGTCATAGAAATTGTTTCTTTTCAAATTATTCTCCATGTGAATATTGATTTGCATATTCTACATAACGCTTTACTGATAAATGAGAAAGGAATCCAGTTTTTTTTATGACTTCCTCTGTAGACATGTTTCTTTCTAGACAGCGTAGAATATAGGTATTCCGTAAGTGCTGTGCTGAAATTCCTTTTCTCAGTTGCGCTCTGGCTACTTCTAATCGAATCATCTTTTGTACAGCAATGGCTGTTAGTGCTTTCGGAGCATCATTGTCATACACCCAACGAAATGTCTCTCGTTTAAAATCAAATGTAACCAATAACGAATCTGTACTGTGATATCTAGGACGAACTAGTTCAGGTATCGTTTTATAGTACGTAAATAAACATATTTTATCCTCTTCCTTTAACATGATCCTTCTCTCTTTCCCTTTGTTATGTAAAACAGTAATCCTGTTTTTCCAAAGTGCACCTGTTGCATCTGTAACGATACGAGTTCTTGTAGTGTGAGCCCATAATCCAAAAGAAGTGATAGGATGGATACATTTCGATCTAGGAGAAGCGGTCGAATGGAAAGTTGTTCTTCTGACAATCCTTCAGAAGAAGTAAGAATGTTTTTCAGCTTTTTCTCTTCTTCCTTCGTAATAAAGTCCTCCTTCCGTAGGGCCCGATTCGGTGGAGTGATTCCCTGCATTTCTACAATAGGACTTGGAATATCCAAGAACTGATACAATTTCTTTCACACGACTGCAATACGATGAATGGTTCTCTCTCCATCCTTTCGTTTGTATATGAGCTCCTGAAAATAGGCTTCAAAATCCTCTTTATCTAGCTTGTTCCATACGTTCTTTCCTTGAAAACGATTCGAGGTTTGCAGCCATCTTCCAAAGTCCTCAATATCATAGACATATCGTTTAATTGTGGATGCTTTTCTTCCACGACTAGCTAAAAAGAAAAATTTTGTAAGGTATCCTCAAATTCTTTTCTATTCATATACCTATCACCTCACTTTTTCTGTACAATTTTCATTTCAGCTTAGCTGGGTATTTCCAATCTCGCTTATCTTGTTTATCAGGTTTTGTTTTTGGCTTCTTTCGCTCTATTTTGTTCTTCACCTGATTTTGTTGTTCGAATGTATCTAACTTTGTTTGCATTTTCTCCATTTGTTCTTTTACTTCTTTAAGTTCCAACTTGATTTCTGATAACAACCTTAAAATTGCATCACCTTTATTCATAACAACCGCCTTATTTCAGAAGATGAATATTTTCTCAACGTATAATAGATTGAATCTTCTGTTTTATTAGGTATAATTAAGAAGAATAACTGTCATTATTTCCTTCTCGAAGGACGGACTATGCCAATAGAACCGTTCTTTTTTTATTATTTTTTACCAATCTAGTCTAATTCTCTCACATCATAATGAAAGAGTCCATTACAACAAGTAATGGACTTCCATTAAAATCACAAAAAGTAGCTCTTACTTTATCCTTCATGATTAATATCAACTCGCCTGTTTAATTGGTATGATAGGTGGAATTGAAATAGACAAAGGATAACTGCGAGTTTCTCCCATCATATTTTTTGCTACCACATGATACATATAAGATTGCTCAGGCAGGATATTTAAATCTGTAATAGTAGATGCCGTAAAGGTCTGGATTTTTTGGTTATTTTTATACAAATCGTATGCAGTCGCATTTTTCGCTGCTATATTAAATTTGATTTCAGAAGAATTTATATCTGTCGCTGCCATCTGCACACCAAATGGTGGATATTGTTTTTGTGAAGGTTTAATCACGTATGCTACACTATTTGACATGTCTAATAATGTCTGATAATGCATATATGCATATCCGTGGTCACCAAATTTTGTCCCCCAGCTATTTCTTACAATGAACCATTGGTTTGTTTCATCATACCCCACTACAACAAGAGCGTGTCCCCCTCTGGACTTCTTTTCTGTAACAGGTGGTACAATTCCGGATGTAGGAGTTGCATCAAAGTTGGGGTATACATGTATTCCCACTAAAACAGGGTCTTGATTGGCTACTGCTTGCTTTATATCAGCAAGCATATTTGCTTGACGTATAGCTTGATAGGAACTAATTTTATAAGGCACTGCATTTTTTTGCTGTAGAGCTGTAAGGGGTTCTTTAAATTGGTTTGTATTTTCTGGATTTAAATCATACAAGCGTTCTGTTTCTGGAGGTACGCCTTCTTGTTTTAAAATTTGAAAGGCGGATTCGAAATACATACCATCCTTTGGTCCACTTGGATAATAAATATAAGAGGGCGATAAATACGTAATGTCTGTTCCACGTGCTCCTGCATCTTTTGCAATATAGTATTCTCTTAAAGCAGTTGTAGCAAATGGGACACATGTACCAAACTTCCCTTGACTTCGTACTTCTGGAAAATATTCACGTAAATCGATGCGATTGGGAAGAATATTTGGATTTTGAATTCCCTGTTGTTTTTGTTTGGTTGCTTCTTGTTTTGTGAGATAAGAAATAGATGGTGTATAATCAGGTATATCTTCTTTCATTTTAGTATCTTTTAAACCCAATCCATACGTAGAGAAATCATTTGGTTGAAATGATGTTTCTGTTTCAGCATGTACAACTGGCGTAAACAACAAACCGATAATTCCGACTAATAATGTTATCATAAAAAAAATAAACGTATTCCCCTTCATAAAATTCCCCTCTCCAAATGTATTCCTTTTTCGTAAACTAAAAATTTAGTTACGCACTAAATATATAACAAATGAAATGTATAAACTAGATTACATAAGTTGATAAATAGTTTATTCCCGAAATGGTATGGTGAGGCCTTATATTATAGTATCTGCAAAATCAATTAAAAATCCCACTGCCTAATTAGGCAGTGGGATTTTTAGATTACTCATTGTGAAAGTGTAAAGTGAATTCGTAATATTTAAAATAAATATTATCAATTTACTTTATTTTACACTCATGACAAAATATAATTATGCTAAATTTTTCTTTCAATCTTTTCCCTAATAAAGATTGAAGCCATTCACAATGTTTAGCTTGAAAAAGGAAAGCTCATTTCTTGTAAAAGAATGAGCTTTTTCTTTACTCTTTTTCATACATATTCTATCATATAGTTTACGATATTACTACATTATTCTTATGTGTTTTCTTAGGTTTATCATGTATTACTATTTTTGGAGAAACAATAAACATATACACTATGTCAAAAACGATGGTTTTTGATAATTATATTTTTTGATAAATGATAAGATAAAAAACTAGGTAAACTCGTTATCAAAAGTATTACCAAAAACAAATTAACATTAATGCACCTTTTTGATAAAATTAACTTCATGAGGAGGTTATGTTTCATGCAAAATCATATATACGGCTATGTCAGGGTCAGTACTCAACAACAAGATTTGATTCGTCAATTAGATTTATTAAAAACTTGTAAATGTACGGAAATTCTTACCGAAAAAATATCTGGAACAAAAAAAGATAGACCTGAATTAATGAGATTAAAAGATAAGATTCGAACCGGTGATACTTTAATTGTAGAAAGCTTTTCAAGATTAGGAAGAAGTACCAAGGATTTAATTGAACTCGTTGAGTATTTTGAACAAAAAGGTGTAAAGCTCATTAGTTTAAAAGAAAATTTTGATACACAAACACCACAGGGAAAACTCATGTTAACTGTTTTCCAAGCATTTAGCCAGTTTGAACGAGATCTAATCGTCCAACGGACGAAGGAAGGATTGGAAAGTGCTAGAGCTAGGGGAAGAAAAGGTGGCCGCCCGAAGGTAAAAGAAAAATACATTGAAAAAGCGTTAAATCTATATGCCTCTAAAGAATATAGTATTAGTGAAATAGTTGCTATGTCTGGAATTAGTCAAGCTACTTTATATCGATACATAAAAGAAAAGGGGATAAGAGATAAGGTACATCCTATTGGAAAAGAAAAAATAGCCAAAATTAGAATGTGGCTTAGAATAGAAAATAATAATAAATTTGTTAGGGGAAAAAGCAAGGTACGAAAAGAGGTGGAGCAATATCTTCGATATGATTTTAATATGGAAATGAATTCATCTAACGAATATGTATTTTTCGTTCCCTACAAAGATATTTATGATTTAACAAAACAGGTTGAAGATATTATCTGTGAGATTGCAAATACTGCTGATTGGAGAAATTGTTTTATTGAAGCAGACACGTATTGTGATGAGTTAGATTTATATTGGTAAAATTTTAAAGGGTTTGGATTCCTATTGCCGTTTTTGTTCCATTATTACACAAACGCCTAATAAAAGGAGATACCCTCGTTGTAACAAGAATGGACCGACTAGGACGGAATACAATTCAATTACTACAATTTATTGAACATCTTCATAAAAAAGGCATACACTTTGCTGTTTTAAATTTAGGAATTGATACAAGAACTCCAACAGGAAAATTCTTTTTAACAGTTATGTCAGCCTTTAGTGAGTTAGACCGAGAAATGATTAAGGAAAAACAAATTGCTAGAATCAAACTTGCAAAACAAAAAGGAGTATATCATGGGAGAATAAAAAAATATACGGAACAACATGCAGGGATGAACCATGCGATTGAATTACGCCAACAAACGAAGAAAACGATTAAAGAAATTTATGCTATCACGGGTGTACGTCAAGCTGCGTTATATCGGAAATTAAGAGAATTGAAAAAAGATGAAAAGACGACTCTTTAATATAGAAAAGAATCGTCTTTTTATGTAAAAATATTCCTTAACGTACAATTTTCTTTTTTCGGTCGTGTGACCCCTAGTAAGTCTAAGGAACATTCTCAACAAGATAAGGAGGCGGCAGCACAAACACAATCGGCGCAAAATCAAGAGACGCCTCAAAAACAAGGGGAATCAAAAGAAGTAAGTTCTGAGCAACCTAAAAATTCACTCACAGTTACTGCGATAGGCGATTCTGTTATGATTGATATTACTCCGTATTTAAAAAATACTTTTCCTGATATTAGGATTGATGCGCAAATTGGTCGCCAGCTGTCAAAAGCGATTCCGGAAGTTGAACAGTTAAAAAACGAAGGGAACTTAGGAAACTATGTCATTATTGGATTAGGTACAAATGGAGCCTTTACTACGGAGCAACTTGTTTCATTAATAAAATTAATTGGAAACGAACGTAAAATCATATTTATTAATACGAGAGTACCACGTCCGTGGGAATCAATCGTGAATGAGAGACTGAAAATAACGGCATCTGAATATCCGAATGTAACTCTAGTTGATTGGTATACAGCAAGTGCTGGAAAGAGAGACTACTTTGCACCTGATGGTGTGCATTTAACCAAATTAGGGGCACAAGCATACGCAGCACTTGTAGCCCAAGCGGTGAAGCAATAATAGAATATGTTTTATTAATTTTTGGTTCCACCCCATTGCTATCAAGCTAACAAAAAAATACCCCCTAACAAGAAAAAATACGCTATTCTTTTTGTAGAAACATAGGAAAGGATGGCGTTTTTATATGTCTATTTCTATATCTGATGAATTACAACTATTTGCTCAAGATATTCAAAGATTTTTATCTCCAAATGCCTTACAAGATCTTGCTAGAAATGTTGGTTTTGTTCAGAAACTGAGTAAGTACCAAGCAAAGGATTTAATCGCTTTATGTGTGGATGAGTGAAAAGGTTGCTACGGCGTCTTTAACTCCGCTATCGTGAATTTAATGCATTCGATGTATCTGTAAACAGTTCACGTGGTAATTTAGATTTTGATAATGGGGCACTCCTCATTTAGAAGCAACAGAGTGTAAATATGATAGTGATTCTTGGAAACCTCATGATGGTGTAAAGGGAGATATTGCTAGCATGTTATTTTATATGACTGTTCGGTATGAAGGGGACAATGGAGAAATTGATCTAGAACTAAATGATAGAGTGAACAACAATACGTCTCCTTATATGGGACGAATATCGGTCTTACTACAATAACATGAACAAGATCCCGTGGATAATTTTGAACGAAGGCGTAATGAGCTTATTTATACAAAGTATCAACAGAATCGGAACCCATTTATTGATCATCCTGAATGGGTACAGCAAATTTGGAGTTCATAGGTAAACTCATACTAAAATATTTACATAATCGCTAGTACGTTAAAACCCTTTGAAAAACTGAAATCGTTTTTCAAAGGGTTTTATTTTTTAATATAATGTGAACATATTATACACAGTATGCTGATAGATTTCTCCGTTTGTTTTAAAAGATCCAGAAAACGTTCTTGTCTCCGGTACATATCTTCCCCCATTTATTTCTGGATATACGGATGTTTGTTTACAGGAAAAAACAAGATTCAAAGGGAGTTGAAACGAAACATTTCCATTTTTATCTGTTCGTTTCTTTGCATAGATTGTATTGTCCTTTTTATTATAGATTGTAAATTCTACATCTGCTAGATTGTTTCCAGGATAATACTTAAATCCCCCAGGCTCACTATGATCATATTTCCATTCCATGGCTGTCAATGTAATTTCTAATGTTCCCACTTCATTTCTTTGTGTTTGTAGAGATGGTTCACTAGCTGCTTGTACATGCTGCGGTGCCGCTGTACTCAACAGAAGTGCGCCTGCTGCAATAGGTACAGCTAAAAATCGAAGTGCATATTTTACGGTTTTGTTCATTCTATTTCCTCCTCAATATATGAAATGGATTGTTCCTAACAAACATCCATGTTCTCACTTTGTCTCCCTCGTAACAATTCCATTTTTTTAAAACATCTATCATTATGAGTGATTCACCTTCCATTCTTTTCTGTTTCCCCGTGAATCGACCATATGGAGGGATTACACTCTCAATCACATGCGACTTAAATATTTTATTAACAACACTTTAGTTACATCATAAATAAATTTCATATGACATACAAGGTTCTATCTACATTTCTCAACTTATGCATATTACGAATCAGAAACAACATCTCCCTGTGTAGAACCGTTTAAAGTCGAAATAACGTAGATAAATGGTGATTTTATGATACTTATTTTAACCTAAGGAGGTGTTTGTTATTTTTCCTATTTATGTCCTTAACATGACATGTAGACAAGAATCAAAAAAATAAAATCTCAGATTTTGTATGAAACATACAGAATATAAGATTTTATTTCTCATGTTTTAGGTTGTTGACACCAAATTTCATCCTCTCTAGACTAAATATAAGATCACATCCGAATTCATATTCAAAGCTTACCAATCTATAAAATTGGCAAGTGACATTTAAGGGAGGCGTTACCAAGTGACATTGCTAGAAAATATATTGACACATAATGAAACGTTTGTACAAAAACAAGAGTACGAACCTTTTGCTACAACCAAATTTCCAAATAAAAAATTATTGATTGTGACGTGTATGGATACCAGATTGTTAACATTATTACCACAGGCATTGGGCTTACAAAATGGGGATGCCAAAGTCATAAAGAACGCAGGCGCTGTGATTTCCCATCCTTTTGGTAGTATGATGCGGAGTATCATACTGGGCATTTATGAATTACAAGTAGAGGAAATTTGTGTGATTGGTCATGAAGATTGTGGTATGGCGGGTTTGCAAGCTGAGCCGCTATTAGAAAAGGTAAAACAGCAAGGCATTGATTCCACTTGCATTCGTACATTACAACATGCAGGCATTGATCTATCTACATGGTTAACCGGTTTCCGAAACGTACAGGAAAGTGTTCAACATAGTGTAGAAATGATACGCCAACATCCTTTATTACCACCTTCTGTACCTGTTCATGGACTTGTCATTCACCCCCAAACAGGTCATTTAGAAGTCGTTATAGAGGGATATTCCTACGCACATACAACAAGTCCTTAAATACATGCAGGAAGAGGAGGAAAATGATGAGATTTTCAGGCAGATATGCTGGATATAACCTTGCTAACTTACAAAAAGATATGCTGGCAGGATTGGTTGTCGGGATTGTAGCGATTCCGCTTGCGATGGCCTTTGCCATCGCTTGTGGGGTACGACCTGAATATGGTATTTATACGACGATTATCGCAGGAATTTTCGTATCCATATTTGGTGGTTCAAAATATCAGATTGCGGGACCCACAGGTGCATTTGTACCGATTTTACTCGGTATTGTGATGCAATATGGCTATGAAAACTTATTAATTGCTGGTTTTATGGCAGGAATGTTACTTATTATCATGGGTGTTTGCAAACTAGGAAGGTTTATCACCTTTATTCCGCGACCTGTCATGATTGGTTTTACAACGGGGATTGCTGTCATTATTTTCTCTGGACAGATTGCAAATTTTTTAGGGCTTCATCACCTGGAAAAGCAAGAAACCTTTTTTTATAATATGAAAGAAATTGGAACAAATATCGCAGAATTGAATCCATATAGTATCCTTACCGCTTTTCTTTGCTTAGGAATTGTGATCGCAGCTACAAAATGGTTACCTCGAATTCCAGGCGCATTATTAGGCTTGGTCATTTCAAGTTTGATCGCAACTCTATTATTTCCGAATCAAATCGAAACGATTGGGACTACATACGGCGATATTCCACATCAGCTACCAGACTTTCAAATGCCTGAATTTACATGGGATACTGTCCTTATGTTACTTCCAGCAGCTTGTATTATTGCAGCATTAGGTGGGATTGAATCATTGTTGTCTGCTATGGTGGCAGATAACATGGCAAACAGCAAACATAATAGTAATAAAGAACTGGTGGGACAAGGAATTGCGAATATGGTGACATCCTTATTTGGCGGCATTCCTGCGACCGGTGCCATCGCTCGAACTGCAACAAATATTAAAAATGGAGCGACTTCGCCAGTATCAGGCATGATACATGGAATAGTAGTATTATTGGTGTTAGTATTTCTGTCTCCGCTTGCTTTTCATATTCCACTGGCTAGTATGGCACCGATTTTAATGGTTGTTGCTTGGAATATGAGTGAGCAGGATGAGTTTATTCATATTCTAAAAACAAAAACGGGGGACACGCTGGTCCTTGTATTGACATTCCTAGTAACTGTTTTCACAGATCTTACAACTGGCGTAAGCGTGGGACTACTTCTTGCGTTTCTTTTATTCATTGGAAAAATGAGCAAATCCTTACGTGTTCGAAAAGCGTTGCCAGATCCAGTAGATTCCTATGTCAAGTCAGAAATCGTTGAAAATGGGAAAAATTGTCCGCAAATCGGTATCTTCAACGTAGAAGGTCCCTTATTCTTTGGTACCATAAAAGAATTCGAAACATCTATAGAAGCATCCTTACAATCTAACACTCACATCCTTCTTCTACGTATGGGAAACGTTTCTTTTATGGATACTTCGGCAGAGTCTGCAGTAGAAGACATTCGAAAAAAAATAATTGAAAAACAAGGAACCCTTTTGATTTCAGGTATCCAGCATCAACCGAAAGACATATTCTATCAAACAGGGTTATACGAAAGGATTGGAGAGCAACACTTTTTCACGCGTACAGGATTAGCATTAAACTTTGCACTACAAGAATTAGAGCTATCCACATGTAAGGGCTGTAAACAATTTGCGTTTCAAGAATGTACAACACTTTCTGAACCATCTGGCGAAACAGAATCAGATAAGAAACGTTCTCCAATGGAAATTAATATGTAAATCATGAAGTAACTCTATAAGTATATAGGGTTCTGTTGCCAAGTTTGAGAAAACATAGACCTGCATACAAAATCCTATTGTAGTTTAAGCAGATTTGAATAATTCCTGTAACGCATTGTATGCCGAAAAGACGGAGTCTGATGAAAGACTTCGTCTCTGTTTATATAGAGCTTGAATCGTTTGCATCCCTTTTAGGGGTAATGACAGGGTTGCTGTCATAGACCGTAAAGTAAGTTTTAAATAAAGAATACAACATTATGATTGTTGGTACAGGAACATCCGGTATTGGGAAATCTACATTTATTACAATAATTACTAGTTTAATTGAATTACCAGAAGGATAAAAAGTGCACGGTGCACTTTTGGAAAATGTTTGTGGTAATCATTTTGGGAATGATTTTTGGTAACGACTTAACCTATTTAAATCGAGAATCCTAATAAAGATTGAACAAGTTACAAAAATTATGGTTTTTGGTAACTGATTTTAGTACTTTATTCATTTACTTTGCGGTTCATAGCCAGAACCCTGCCACTACCCCCATTAAGATGCACGTCCCTTTCGCTATACAAGGTTTTATAAAATGGTGCCTAGTCCTTCTACATTTAAAAATATTAAAGTACGAATCCAAAATCTCTTCCTATGTATAATCTTCTTATCGTTTCATCTTCAAAATCTATAATGAATGGACAAAAAAGAAAAACCGCAATCTGTATGAAAGCGTCTCTTCTTTGTACCTAAACTTACAGACAACGGAAAGGAATTCACATTCACTTGCATCTTAACACACACCCACATCGACGAATATTGAGAAAGTTCTACATGTATGATAGATACATAGAACGAAGGGATTTCATTAGTTTGCTTTTACAACTACTGATGACGCTTGATCATTCCATGTTCTTTCGCCATCTCCCATACTATAATCTGTTAAATCGACACTAGTACCATTATTCGCTATAGCTAACGCACGACCTTGTGCATTCTTATGCTCATAAAGGGTTGTATAATTACCGAATTTATGTGTCCATACGGAAGACACCTGATCATTACTACTTGCACTAAAGTTCGTTATCAGTATGGGATTTCTACCTGCATTCGCATTAAATTTTGCCCCCTTCAAGTTAGTATCATGATAAAAAGTAGAATAAATTTGGGAAGAAGATTGTAATAATTTTGGAAAAGCTGGCGCAATGGGATGTTCTTTTAAATAGGATTCGAACGCTATTTGACTATCAAATCCAATGATTGTCGGCTTTGTATTGTCTTTGCTTGGGATAGCAACTTGATAAGGTTGAGATACCGTATCTGCATGTGCTGATGTATGTGATACTACAAACAGTATGGTCCCCGTTAATAACGCAGTAAAAACTACACCTACCTTACGTTTCAAAATTATCACTCCTATTTGTTTTATACGTACTCGCGTAGTATACAATGAATTTAGGCTTCTTATCAGCCTCTCTTCATATTTCTCAACAAGAGATGCTATAAAATACCGGTGGCTTGCCTCTCCATAGACAGCGTTCCTAATGTGCTACTGTAAATCATCCTTTCTACAACCCCTTTTATTACGAATCGAAATGCTTTCATAAAAAATTCACTCCAGCAGGGAATGTGAAAAAGGACGGCGAATGATAATGTTTGTTTACAGAAGGAAAACCTTGAGAAGAGAATTTCTTTGTAGCTGTTTTTCTGTCCAATCTATTGTTTAGAAGAAAAAACGCATCCCGCTGTAAATACACACTGTGTGTGAACGGTATAACATGCGAATACTCCGTTAAATGGGGAGAAAATAAACGTGAGGAGGGACATACCATGACTGTGAAAAAATTGCATTTTTTATCTGTAGGATCATGTTTTCTAGATCAATCCGCCGTGAATCTAACGTTACCACCAGGCAAATTACTTCGCATGCCTGTCTGGTCTTTTTTACTAGAAACACAGAGGGTCCAGTTGTAATTGATACGGGAATGCCAGATACTTTTATCAGCAATCCCAAATATTATAAAGGAACGAATCGAGAAAATCGAGTCGTTCCTCACATGTTCGAGAAAGATTCCATCGTGAACGCAGTCCAACGTGTTGGGTATCAGCCAGAAGAAATCCAAGTTGTTATTAACTCTCATTTACATGTCGATCATTCTGGAGGAAACAAACATTTTCGTCATAGTTCCATTGTCATCCAACAAGCAGAATATGAGGCTGCAATCGGGAATGAAAATTATGCTCCATTAGAATGTAGACTACCAGATTTACAATATCAGATGGTTACAGGGGATCATGAGTTGCTTCCAGGTGTACAACTCCTTTTTACGCCTGGGCATTCTCCAGGACATCAATCTATTCTGGTTACAACAGAAAAATCTGGACCCATCCTTTTAACGATCGATGTTGCTTACACGAAAGAAAATTTTGAAAAGGACATTCCCTTTTTCGGATTTGATCAGAAAATGGCAAAACAATCCATTCTATGTATGCATGATGTCATTCGAGACATACACCCAACATTGGTTTTTTTCGGACATGATAGAGAACAAGCGCAGCACGTACGTTTATTTCCACACTATTGATTCCTCGAATAGAAAATAACATGCCATTCTTTTCTTATATTTGGTGAGAAAAGAATGGCATGAAATATAAGACATTGAGAAATTTAAAATTGCTTACTACTTATCTAGTATTAGTTCCTGTTTTTTCTCATTGTTTTTCCACCGAAAAGAGCGAAGCATACGTGGATGTCCTTTCCAGTTCATTCATCTAAAACGATAAAAAACATACAATCTCATCCATGTAGCAAGAAAAAACTTCCTTTGCATTGTTACTGATTTTCCACTGTTGTATGAGACAATACGTTTTTTCTTTGCAAATCATGTATGGTATGCCAAATCCCTTGTTGAAAGGATGTGGTACGTATAGGACCAATCCATTTTTCGTATTTGTCGCCACTTAAGGTAAGTGGCTCTTTTGTTAAATATAACATTTCTACAATTTCTCTCATTACGGGAATAAACATTCCGAGTAACGATAGTCCCATACGGCCCAGCGGAATAACAGGTTTGGAGTACCCACTAGCCTGACGTGCAATTCGTACAATTTCCTGACCTGAAATAAGGCCCGCACCTGGAAGATTCCAATTTTCGCCCCTCCCATAGGCTGTGTCCCGAACAGCCAGCTCTGTAATCATGAATGCTGCATCTGGTAAGTAAATAAATTCTCGTGGGACGTGCATATTCCCAATAAAAAATGCCATCTTTCCACAAGCAATTGCTTGGAGGGTCGAACCGAGGTAAGAAGCTTCGTTTGCGGTGGGTCCATAGTAATCTGGTAAACGAACAATCATCACGGGTACCTTGCCCTACCTCTTTTCAAGTAACATTTGTTCAAAAGCCAGTCTTGTTTTCTCCTTCTTGGTATGTGGTCGTTTCGGATGATTCTCAGCAACCCGATCACTTTGTCTTCTTCCATAAGGATAAATGCCATCGACTACAACTACTTTTACTCCTAATTGATTCGCCGCCCCCATTACCGATTCTCCTAACGGAATTAATTTGTTCTCCATTTCATGATAGGGAACATTTGCACAATGAAATAAAACATCCGCGTCCTCAGCCGCCTTTACGATATCATCTTGACAAAACGCATCCCCTGTTACAATCGTTACATGTTCGGGATTTCCAATTTTTATTCGAAGTTGTTCTAATTTCTGAAGGGATCTCCCAAACAGAATAGTAGGGATACCTCGCTTTGCTAATTCTTCTGTAATCGCCGCTCCCGTGCCACCAGTAGCTCCAACCACAATCGCCTTTTTCAATCCAATCACCTCTTTCTTAAAATAGGGATAAAAATGAAACATAAAATAAAAAGAACAGATTACATAGTCCGTTCTTTAAAAAGATAATCATAGAGATTGACTTTAATCATAACCTAAAATACAGAAAATTCAAACTTATACTTATCAAACAAAGATTGACAGAAAAGATGTATGCAATATTTCTGTTACCTACATAATTCTCATCCGAACAACACACGCTACTATACATACCAATTCTTAACAGAAGGAGTGTATATGAAAAGTAGTCTAAAACTCATTTCTATAGTTTTCCTTTTTTGTCTATTGTGTGCTTGTGCGGAACGAAGAGAAATTGAAGAATTAGGATTTGTTGTTGGCGCCGCTTATGATCAAGCACCAGGGGAGGGAATCAAAGGAACCTATCAAATGGTATTACCCAATACACTTAGTACCTCAGAGCGTGGTACATCTACACAAAAAAATTATATTAATTTAAGTGCTACAGGAGAAAGTATTTTTGCTCATTTCCGCATGATTGCAAAAAAAATTAGTCGACCTTTATTTTTCCCACACATACAAGTCATTATTTTCTCTGACAAACTCTTACAAACACCGTATATGTTACAACATATTTTAGATGTGTACACACGTGACGACGCAATGAGAAGAAATATTCGACTCTTTGTATCGAAGGGGAACGCCGAACATATTTTAAAGCAAAATGCAGGTCCGGAGTATTTACCTGCCAAATACGTTGAAATGTTATCAGAACATACACAAAAAAACGCACAAATGGTAGAGAAAAAACGAATTGGTGATATTCATAGTAAGATTCTTGCCAAGAAAAGCTTTATACTGCCAGTTTTATTGCAAACCAAACAAGGAATAGCATTAAGTGGGGCCGCTTTGTTTAGCGGAAAAGATAACCGTTTCGTTACAATTTTACCTGCAAAAGATACAGCCTCCTTAAATTACATGACTGGTTCGCAGATAAGAGGAATTTTTACCGTTTTAAAACAGAAACAACTTATCACTTTTGAATTTCAACGTGTACATCATCGTATGAAAATAGATGTTACGAATCAAACTCATCCTAAAGTAGATATATACGTTATGGTAGACGGGAAATTGGCAGAGATTCATTCCTCTTTACAGCATCAATTTTCACTACAGCAATTGAATAACTTACTATCGAAAGAAATGGAAAAACAATTACAAAGTACGATACAGCGTATACAAAAACAATATAAATTAGATGTCCTCGAAATAGGAGATGCATATCAGCGTAAAGACTATAAAAAATGGAAAACGATAGAGAAGAATTGGGAAAATGGAAAACACTATTTTACTACGTGTCAAATTCGCATTCATGTAAAACCAAACATGACACAATCGGGTTCTACATTACCAAAATAGTACGCGAGGAGATCTACACGGAACTTTTATTTCATGATTTCTTTTTTACACCACCATATAAAAATCAATAGGAGTATAACAATAATGAAAGGGTTCTGTTGCAAAGTTTGAAAAAAATATAAACTCGTTTGCAAAATATAGTTATAGTTTAAGCAGTTCTGAATAGCTCTTGTAATTCCTTGTACGTCGAAAAAGAGAAGTCTGGAAGACTTCTCTTTTGTTTGTATATCGCATGAATAGTTTCGATTCCTTTCAAGGTACGTGAAGCTTGACGAAGACTTTGAAATCCTGCGGATTTAGCAAAACGTCGCTTGATATGTCTATGATCTTGTTCGATGCGGTTATTCAAATGCTTAACGGTGCAATGTTTTGTATGCACATAAAAACCGTTATGTTTCAGTTTTTTGAACGCACAAAGTAGAGCAGGCGCCTTGTCTGTTGTGAGAACCGTCGGTTCTCCAAAAGCTTTCGCTAACCTTTTCATAAACGTATAGGCAGCTTGATGATCTCTTGTTTTACGAAGTTGAATATCCAATGTATGCCCTTCTTGATCAATCGCGCGATAAAGATAACGCAACTCCCCCTTGACTTTGATATAGGTTTCATCTAGATGCCATAATAATTGAGCAGTTTTGTTTTTCTTTTTCCAGATTTGATACATAAGATTACCATATTCATGTACCCAACGCATGATTGTTGTTGGATGAACTGATATTCCGCGCTCTTTCAAGACTTCAGATACATCACGATAGCTTAAAGAAAAACGACAATAGTAGCCGATGGCTACCAAAATAATATCTTTCTTGAATTGTTTTCCTTTAAAATATCTCATGCGTCATGCTCCTCGCATCCTTTTTCTTACATTTTAATTTCACTTAGAAAACTTTGCAACAGAACCGAAAAGACGATCAAAATTGTTCAAAATTACATCTCTAATTTTGCAAAGATATAACGTTGGGGTGCTGTTTTCTTTGTATTATTTATTGTGTTGCTTCCATACGCCATGATTTTTATAATAGGTGTTCCGTCCATTCATAAAATCAGCCGTATGACCAGGAATACTATATTTTTTATTCTTTTTTCTCACTTTCTTTTCCAAGCGCCTTTCTTCTCGCATCACTTGGATATCCGCTTTCCATTCTTTAAGTGCATTCTTTTTACTCCGCATTATATATAAACCCCTTTATTGCGCGCGCATACACAAAAAGCCCCCCTATCATGCAGGTTCTTTCCTAGAATGCAAAAAATAACTCTTACTTTACTTTTTTCAATTATTATCATAGCGAATTAGCATGATAAAGCCTAGAAATTCTTCAACATATAGCATTTCTATTTTGTCCAAAAAACAGACAAAATGTTAGCGTCCAATTTATATAATAAAAAGGAATATTGCATTGCACATTTTTGATACTGTAGTTTCATTGCATTGGACTTAATAAACGAGAAGAAATAGGTTATGTTGATAGATGGACTGAATTGTTTTGATTCCTTTTGTAGAAGTAGTAGGCGTTTCTCAAGTCAATGCATCTAATTTATTGTGTGTACCTGTAGAAAAAGCACCTGTCGTTACAACCAATAATTCATATGAATTGGTCGTGACGACCAAACTTTCTCGCTGTCAGTTCATTTGTGGCGCTAATATCCTATTGTAAGACGTTTTAAATTAAGTTGAATAGCAAAACGAACAAATCGATTACTAACCGTTTATAAAGGTTTTAGATACCTTTAAATAAAATAGGTGTTTTTCGTAGGTGGAATACAACTCCATATACACTGTATACTCCTTATTTCGATTGATTATCCTCTGAATCAGCGGAGGGGGATTAAAAAGAATAAGATGCTCTATGAGTTATTTGTGTCGAAAATTGTAAAACAAGCTATTTTAGCGCCGGAATTAGTTTCATAAACAAAATATGTTTCTTTTGTTATCATAAGGAAAAAGAAACATAGGGGAGAATGGAAGATGAATGCAAAAGAAACGAGAATTCAAATTATAAATATACAAGAACAGCATTGCCGTGGATGTGAATATCTATTCGGTTCTTATCAACATTGCATTGCAAATTGTAAATGGGGGAAAGAAGTATACCAGTTAGGAAAGCATTTGTCTGGGGAGGAAAATGTGAGAGCAAAGAATGCAGAATGGAAATGGGATCAATTGTGTGAGGATACGGTTCAGTTACGGAATACAGGAATGGGATATGTGGAAATTGCAAAACGGTTAAAATGTCGCGCCAGTAGTTTACGTGAGCATTTGAAAAAGCGTGGACTATATGAATGATGTATCAACGATGTTATAAGAATATGGATGGTATTTAAAAGTGCATAAAAAGCTTGCAATGTTAGCATGCGGTATTTTTGCTCATCTGTCAGTTCTTATTGAGAGACATGCTAGTGGGTATGGAAGGAAGTAAATTTGCTTCAATAAGATGAACATAAGCCGTATACTAGCCAAACGAAGCCAAAACCTGAGCTTAGGTTTTGGCTTCGCAACATATGATGCATGCAAACTTAGGTGTTATTTTTTTATATTAATTTTTCCAATGGTATTAAATTCATCATCAGGTTGTAAGGAACGAGTTAGTTCATTACAACGTAAAATTTTCCCATCTTTCAATTCAAAAATCGCTATGATTTCTACGACACCACTATTCCCATTTTTCTTCTTTACATGAATCTCATATCTTAGCGTTGCTGTTTGCTTCTCTTCATCAAATAAAAAGTCATAAAAAGGTGACAATTCCAGTGTGTCTACTATACTTTTAAAAGTTTCCATGTGAGTATGAAACCCTTGTATATTCACCTCTGTACCATCTGTAACTTGCATATATTGGTCACTAAAATAATCTGATATTTTATATAATTTCAAATTTAAGATAACATCTTGATACACTTGTTTTAGAAATGTATAAGCTTGTTCTTTATGCAACATGATCACTCCTTCCATATTTCATTTGTCCATGCATTTCAAAAGGGGATAATAATATCTAATCTTACTTCATCAAATGTATCAAAGAGATGATAATGGTTCTCTGCTTTTTGATGAAGTTTTTCATAAATGGAGGCTAATTGGCTTTCAGAAATAGTCACAATAGAATACATCAATTTCTAGCACCTTCTTTTTATTACCATCTTGATTGCCTTTATAATCGCTAGTTTAGAGACATGTAATTTGCTTGAGAATAACATAGAATTTGTTAGATGTTTTTATAAAAAACCCCCTTTATTTATAATTTGTATGAAATGAACCAAGTTTATTATATTAGAAAAACATATTGTCCTTATAGCTAAATGATTGAGAAATAAAGATGTCTTGTAATCTATATGTAACAACTTTTAATTACATATAGGGTGCATGGCGCTTAAAATGAATGTGTAAGATCATGCATATTCCGAAGGGATAAACTTTTTAGGAGCAATGTAATTACAGACCAGTAAATATTCGAGGGTAATAAAAAATAACTTTAAAATTCAGAATTTTTAATTTGTTTTTTCTCAACATTTGAATTAAAATAAACCTATATTCTATCATTCTCACAGAAGGGATTAAAAAGAGATGAAAATGGTCTTATGTTCATTGTTAGAAGAGTTGCTGCAAGACTATGAGAAACATCACTCACGTATGTATTTTATGTTCAAACAAGACGAAGGGGACTATGTTTTTACTGATGTGAATCAGGCATTATTACAAACTGTTCATCAACAAAGAACTGATTTTGTAGGACAAACCATAGATACTGCACCGCATCTTGGAGATGAAGCCACAAGGAAAAAATTAAAAAACATTTATCCATTAGCTTGGTCCGGAAAAAAAGTGATTTTTTACTGTTTTCCAGATCGTAATGTAGATATATTTGTAATCACATATCTTGAACCTCAATATGAAAAGGGAAAAGTGGTACAAGTGAGGGGGCGCTGTGCATCCTTTGATAAAAATGAATTTCATGATACGTTACAACATCTTGAAGAGTTTGTCACTTTTGAAATGGTACCTGAATAATTCACAGTAAGTTCCTTCTCCCATCACATATATCAGCTGTGTATGTGCGAAGTCATAGTGAGCGCGATTATTTTCTCAACAAAAATGTTAGGTACATATGATAGAATCAATCTAGATAGGAATTTTATGTATATTTGTCAGTATATCAAGAGATGTTATTAAAATTAAAGTGGTTATCAAGTCAAAGGAAGACACTCATGAGAGTGTTTTTCTTTTTCCAAAAATAATGAGTGCTAAGAAAAAGAGTATGTAATACATATATACTCCTTATCCATATGCTTTTCTAGGGACCTTTAGCTCAGTTGGTAAGAGCAGACGGCTCATAACCGTCCGGTCGTAGGTTCAAATCCTGCAAGGTCCATCACTATTTGTATACCTTTCTTATTAGAACATGCATGGGTATGGACAATCCTAGTCCAAAAACGATTACATGGATCATGATAAGCTTGAAAATGAATATATGTAACAAACAGAAAAAGGTGCTCCTAGGGGCACCTTTTTCTGTTTATAGAATTTTAATATATATTACTTCTCAATATATATAGAACGTATAATCGTACGTGTGTACGGATGCCCCGCTTTATTTTCCTTTTCACATCAATGGTAAAATTGTATACACCTGAGTGCTCTATATGCTGTAACGTGGTAGATAGCGTATGTGCATTTACTTGCTGCACGCCATCAGATTGTGAAATCAGTGTACCTGTCTGATCAACAACTCGAACCGTCATAGAGACGTCCTCCGCTTCAACTGGTTTTTTATCAGCAGATTGGATTTGCAATTTTACTTGATTTGCTTCCATCTTAGCGGGTATTTTCAAATGGAAAGGTGCTTCTTGTTGATACTGTACCATCGCTAAATAGGCATCTTTCTCTTCCGTATTCATACGTATCGTCCAGTCTCCCAATTCCATACTTTTTAGTTGAAATGTATGAATAAAGGCCCCTTTAAAAAAGGTATCATCACCCGTTGTTACTACCGCATCCTGTTTGTTGTAAACCTTCCCTGATGGTGAAATGAGTTGTATCTCTATTTGTTTACTCGCAGTCAAAATGGATACGGTTGCGGGTGTCAACGTATCCACAGAAAACACAGCGCGATTTTCTTGATGTGGGATTAGTTCTCTGCCTACAACCGTTTGGTTTTCTGTCGGTCCTAACTCTGTATAGGGCTCATTCTTAGAAGGCGTGGCAGACGGTGACCATGCTGGCCCCATTTTTTTCGTTTGTAAGTAAGGTTCTATGCGAGAAAAGACGGCACTTCCCGTTCGAACGCCACTGTCTCTGTATACGCTAACTTAGGAAATGGATTGTGTTGTTCTTGTTTCTTTCTCATTGCTGAAATATATATTGAATCCATAGCTGAATTTTTTCTTGCAGGAGCATAATTTTCTGTATTTGTTCTTCTTTTTTATTTCTTTTCATTACGGTTCACCTCATTCTATTTCCATATCAAAAAACCTCTCAAAATGATTTTTTAAGAGGTTGGACACAAGTCGGGAATTCATGGATTCTAATCGTATCATACGGGATTCTCACAGTTCAAATGTTTTTTATTTTCTTGAAAAAATCGTTACATGTGTGATACCCATATTGACCTACTTAGGAGGTTTTCAGATGCAAAAACGCATCTGTTCTCGTACCGTTATCTTGCAATAATTTTTTGAGCGGAATTATATAAATCATTCACAAGTTTATCATATTCACACCTTGTAATCTGTTTCATATATAATTGAACTAATAATTCCTTATGAGCTTTTGAAAATGCCATTTTGTCAATCCATTTGGGATACATACAACGCTTCGTTCCATTTCTGTTTGAACATTCTGTCACAATGAATTATCTTATATAGATATCCCACTACAATCAACTGAAATTTCTACGAAAACAAAAGAATTTTTCTCTTTGTTATATTGCTCTTCCAATCTAAATTCTGTTAGCAATCCATTGTATATGTATACATTGTTATAATTGATAATAAGCAAAAACTATTAGATCAAGCAAACAATTAAGTCTTATGCTGTTCAAACAAATCAGAGTGCGCCAGAATAGAACGCAGGAGATATCAATTAAAAAGATAATTTATTTTATCATTTAGTTTTTAAAAATGTAGATAAAGAAAAATCATATTTAGTACAGTACAAAGAAGACAATGGTATAAGGGTTGCGTCCTCTCTCCAGTATCCGCTACAATAGAGATAGAATACACACAAAGAAAGGTGACTCACTCTATGAATCAACCTTTAGTAAATTTACGAGTCGATTTTGCTTTCAAGCAATTATTTGGTGTACAAGGACAAGAGGAATTACTGATTTCTTTTTTAAATGCAATCTTGCATGAATCACTATCTACACCGATTGTATCCTTAAAAATTGAAGACCCACATTTGCATAAAGAATATGAAGAAGATAAATTATCCATACTAGATATATTAGCGACACTTCAAGATGAAACCAAGGTGAACGTGGAAATCCAGTTACGAAATACACAAGAGATTGTAAAACGTTCCCTGTATTATTGGAGTAAACTGTATACATCTCAATTAGAGCAAGGGATGCCCTATCGTTCTTTACGGAAAACGATTGCGATTAATCTATTAGATTTTGATCTCTTTCCTCAATATGATGATATGCATACAGTCGGACAATTTTGGAGTCAACAACACAAGGAAGTGTTACTCGAAGATTTGGAAATCCATTTCATTGAAATTCCGAAATTGCTACAGCAATGGAGAGAAGAAAAAATTAATCCGTGGGAAAATGAATTCGCTCGTTGGTTACTTTTACTACCAGCGCATGAAGATGAACATTTAACCCACACGTTGGAGGATATCGCCATGAAACAAGATCCAATGTTACAGAAGGCCATCCACAAATGGGAAAATATGAGTCAGAGCAGTTCGTTCCGCCTTGCATATGAAGCACGCGAAAAAGTGTTATTTGATGAACAAGCGAAATTAGCACATGCACGTGAGGTTGGTATAGAAGAAGGGATGGAAAAAGGGAAAATCCAGCTTATTCGAGGTATGCATAAAAATGGCATGGATATCGAAGATATTGCGAAGTTTACAAATATGGAACTGTCGGAAATACGCCATATTTTAGACAAATAAAGTGTACCGTACACTTTTTCACAAGGTTAGATGATTCTTTAGAGTCATCTGAACCTGAATAACTAATATTGAAAAAATGAATATTCAGAAAAAATAGGCCGAATGAATCCAGTTATGTTATAATTAGTGTAACCGATATACTGTACTACCTTTTGCTCCCTGATTTGTATAACAAGTCAGGGAGCTTTTCGTATGCTTCCTGTTCTACGATTCTATTTTCAGCAGATTCCCATATAAAAGTAATATATTGAAAGTACTCGGGTTTTCGGTATGTGACGACTATTATTTCTCCATCACAAAAGATTCAATTGTTACATTTTAAAGATAAACTTATATTATTTTAGTATGCATAAAAAGGGATTCTTTTCAAATTATTCTCCATGTGAATATTGATTTGCATATTCTACATAACGCTTTACTGATAGATGAGAAAGGAATCCTGTTCTTTTTATGACTTCCTCTGTAGACATATTTCTTTCTAGACAGCGTAGAATATAGGTATTCCGTAAGTGCTGTGCGGAAATTCCTTTTCTCAGTTGCGCTCTGGCTACTTCTAATCGAATCATTTTTTGTACAGCAATGGCTGTTAGTGCTTTCGGAACATCATTGTCATACACCCAACGAAATGTCCCTCGTTTAAAATCAAATGCAACCAATAACGGATCTGTACTGTGATATCTCGGACGAACTGGTTCAGGTATCGTTTTATAGTACGTAAATAAACGTATTTTATCCTCTTCCTTTAACATGATCCTTCTCTCTGTCCCTTTGTTATGTAGAACAGTAATCATGTTCTTTCCAAAGTGCACCTGTTGCATCTGTAACGATACGAGTTCTTGTAGTGTGAGCCCATAATCCGAAAGAAGTGATAGGATGGATACATTTCGATCTATGAGAAGCGGTCGAACGGAAAGTTGTTCTTCTGATAATCCTTCAGAAGAGGAAAGAATGTTTTTCAGCCTTTTCTTTTCTTCCTTCGTAATAAAGTCCTCCTTGCGTAGGGCCCGATTCGGTGGAGTGATTCCCTGCATTTCTACAATAGGACTTGGAATATCCAAGAACTGATACAATTTCTTTAACACGACTGCAATGCGATGAATGGTTTTCTCTCCATACTTTCGTTTGTATATGAGTTCCTGAAAATAGGCTTCAAAATCTTCTTTATCTATCTTGTTCCATAAGTTCTTTTCTTGAAAACGATTCGATGTTTGCAGCCATCTTCCAAAGTCCTCAATATCATAGACATATCGTTTAATTGTGGATGCTTTTCTTCCACGACTAGCTAAAAAGAAAGAAAAATTTTGTAAGGTATCCTCAAATTCTTTTCTATTCATGTACCTATCACCTCACTTTCTCTGCACAATTTTCATTTCAGCTTAGCTGGGTATTTCCAATCTCGCTTATCTTGTTTATCAGGTTTTGTTTTTGGCTTCTTTCGCTCTATTTTGTTCTTCACCTGATTTTGTTGTTCTAATGTATCTAACTTTGTTTGCATTTTCTCCATCTGTTCTTTTACTTCTTTAAGTTCCAACTTGATTTCTGATAACAACCTTAAAATTGCATCACCTTTATTCATAAAAATAACCTTCCTTTGTAGGATGAATATTTTCTCAATGTAAATAAGATTTAATTTTCAGTATTTTCAGTTATAATAAAGAAGAATAACTGTCATTATTCTCTTCTTGAAGGACGGACTATGCCAATAGAACCGTTCTTTTTTTATTAATACCTTTTATTATTTAGAAATTTATTATACTATACATTTGAGTAATTTTCATTTCATCTTTTACCTATGGGCAGACTATTTCAATAGTCTGTTCTTTTTATTTAACAGTTCGTAAAGGTGTACTTTTACAGATACGCAGAATCATAGGGTAAACTACGTCCATAAAAGTTGCATTTCCACTTTACAGATATAAATAGACTATAATTATGGTTGAGGTGAAAGAATTGCTACATAAAAAGTTTGGATATGTCAGAGTTTCCAGTAAAGACCAAAATGAAGACCGTCAGATTGAAAATATGAAATATCTTGGAATAGAAGATCGAGATATTTTTATTGATAAGCAGTCTGGTAAAAATATGAAGAGAGAAAATTATCAAATGTTAAAACGATTAGCTCGTACGGGCGATACTATCGTTTTTGATTCCTTAACAAGATTAGGTCGTAGCATGAATGATGTGCTAGAAGAATTTAGATATTACGAGCAACAGCGAATTAACTTACAATTTATTGAAGAACCTTTTATTAATGTGAATTATAATGGAGAAAGTACGAATGCTGTCATTCAACAGGCTGTACAAAAAGCGACCCTTACCATTCTATCTGCTTTTGCAGAAAAAGAAAGAAATGATATTAAACAACGACAAGCGGAAGGGATTGCATTAGCTAAAAAACAATGAAAACATTTAGGAAGACCACCCGTACAAATTACAGATCAATTTATTGAGGCGTATCAAGAATGGCAAGCTGGGACCATTACGGCGGTTGGAGCAATGAGAAAATATCATATAAAGCGTTCTTCTTTTTACAAACTAGTAAAAGAATATGAATCGCAAGGAACAATGAAACACATAACTAAAAATGGATGACATGTAAAGAAACGGTATTCGAGTTTCTTCCTAATTATATAGGAAGTGTAACTGACATTGTAGCTCACATCTAATATTTAGATCATGTCTTGCAAAATTTGGCGAAGATATGATAGCTATCAAGGGAATCTCCTTGATAGCTTGGGCTTGCTATTTCAGGTGTCCAACGGCATATATATCCCTTCATTTTTAAACAAACGTTTGATTCGTCAATATTTGTACAAAGTCCGGGGAAATTCGCTACGAATTACTATCTCATGTAGAATCTTCGCCATTCTATGTTTTTCGGATTTGTATTCAGAAATTACTCTTGTAGTACACGAAAAATCACCTAAGTTACCGGTACTTTTAATCTTTTTATTTGTGATTTTTCTTGCTTCATACAGCAAACTTTTCTGTTACAATATAAGCGAAGGTAACATGTACATGCTTGTAACCGATATCTCGTATGTGTATATTCAAGTAGCATTTGTTAAAGACCCTCTTTTTATAATAAAAAGAGGGTCTTTAACAAATATATGTTCTTGACTCCTATGTTTGTTACTTATTTTGATTGCCAGTCCGCAAAACATTCCCACTCTCTACTTTACTTGATTCGGTAATGTTGAGCCAGAATGCTCAATGGTTGGATGAACATGAACAGTAATATCAACATTACTAAAATAATTTTCCCCTTGATCCCAATTGGTACTTATCTTCTTCCACTCTTTATAATTATGCCGCTTATACACCTCTCCTAGTTCTAATACATCTACCTTATACTTTTTTTGAACCAACTGTATTGATTTTTGGATACACTTTTCCATTTCCTTTGCAATTTCTCTTTTTACACGTTGCTCATTCATCACTTGTTTCTGGTCCCTAACATGTACTTCTGCTAATATCCCTTCCAGAGATACATGAACATCAAACTTTGGCTTGATTATATTTGTCGTAGAGACTGTAATCTTTCGGCGTACTCTATGAATTTCATATGTAATACTTTGCTTTTTTTTGTGGATAGTAAAAAAGCCCGCAAATTTTTTACCTACTATATAGTTGATGTCTTGTGTTTGTTCCCCACTCAAGCTTCCCACATACTTCGCATCTTTTCCACGAAACAAAGCTGCACCTTCCACTTTTACTCCTTGTTTTGTTAACTGTAAGACAGGTAGTATAAAACTTCGGTGTGCGACTATTTTTTCCTGCACATCCCCAAGTCTTGTCGTCTCAACCATATGCGCATTTTGGGGAGAATGTTCAGCTAGCATATCAATATACTGTGCAGGTAAATTTTCCGGTGTTGCACTTTGTTGTAAGATAGCTTTTGCATGTTCATCGGAAACAAATAGCCGGATATTTCTCCTCATTTCATGATTGCGAATATATACATCTAGTATATTTTGTAAAATATATGGATGTGAGAGTAACTTTTTGGAGAAAATGATCACTTGTATATGCGGAAAAAATAATGATCGACTAATCTTTTTATCGATCATTCGTATTTGTTCAAACACACTATCTGCTTTCGCACTCACATTAATATAATTTTCACCATCGTCATTACCTCGTCCGTTTTGTTGTGTTGTCTTACTGGGAAGAACCATTTGGTATGTTCCCTGCATAATTGGATTCAATTCCTTGTCCTTTACCATATCGTAAGCCGCACCTACTACAAATCCTCGTTCTTCTATCTCCTCTAGCTCAGAGCATCCAGTTATACATCCAGCAAAACACATCACTAATATCATTTTAAGAAGGTGTTTCATTTCCATCATTCTTTCTTTTTATGTTATCATAGGTTATTTCTAACATACTGGCAGTACTTCTATTTGATAGAATGTCCATTGAACAGGAATTAGAGATCATGTTTTATCGTAACCCTTATAAATAATATGCATGGGGACAAAGTTTCTTATACAAATTTTTCCCTATACAAAATTCTTACTTCCTATAGAGGCATGTATAGTGAGCCTATAATCGTAAAAGAATTCATTCAACGAATGATTACTTATCAGGAACGTATGTGCAGATTAAGGTTGCATAATTGAAATCATCTGTGTCTATTTTATTAATTTAACGAATTTCCCGAAAGAATTCTCCTTCCTCAAGCCTGTGAAGGGCGTAGCCCAACGGTAGGTGGGAGATGAATTTCGGTTTGGCGTAGCCAAAAGGTTTTCCTTTTTATTTTGCCTCTGATATAATCAGTCTTATAAATTATAAAGGCTGGTATATAAATGAAATTAGATAGTAATAACCATTCAGTATTCTTGTTATATTATCACCTTGTGTTGGTCGTGAAATACAGAAGAAATGTGTTTGATGATGATATGTCAGACTATGCAAAAGATATGTTTGTTCGACTATCTGAAAACTATAACATCACATTAGTTGAATGGAATCATGATGTAGACCATGTTCATATTTTGTTCAAAGCACACCCTAATACAGAAATGACAAAATTCATCAATGCTTATAAAAGTGCAAGTTCTCGACTTATTAAAAGAGACTTTCCACAAGTGAAAAAGAAACTTTGGAAAGAGACGTTTTGGTCAAGAAGTTTTTGCTTGCTAACTACTGGTGGTTCGCCAATAGACGTAGTAAAAACATATATTGAAAATCAAAGTGAAAAGTGAGGTGAAATGATATGACAAAGCAGAATAAAGCATATACATTCCGTTTGTATCCAACAGAAGACCAAGCACATTTTATGTGTAAAACCTTCGGTTGTGTACGTTTCGTGTATAACAGAATGTTAGCTGAACGGAAAAAAGCGTATGAAAAACATAAAGATGATAAGGATCAACTAAAGAAACAAAAGCTTCCCACTCCTGCGAAATACAAAGCAGAATTTGAGTGGTTAAAAGAAGTTGATTCATTAGCTTTGGCAAATGCTCAACGAAACTTGCAAACTGCCTATAAAAATTTCTTTAGTGGTCAAAATGGCTTCCCGACATTCAAAAGCAAAAAAAAAGGAAGTCTTATACAACGAATGTAGTGAACGGAAATATTATGTTGCTTAACGGTCATATCAAATTACCAAAACTGAAAATGGTACGTATCAAACAGCATAGAGAAATACCACAAGGCCATATAATCAAGTCATGTACGATTTCTATGACACCTACTGGTAAATACTATGTGTCCATTTTGACTGAATACGAAAAAGAGATCGTACAAAAAGAAGTAGAAACAGTTGTTGGATTAGACTTTGCGATGGATCAATTATACGTCAGTTCTGAGGATGAGAGAGCCAAATCCTAAGTTTTATCGTGAAATGTTAGACCGATTAGCAAATGCTCAACGAGTATTATCAAGACGTACAAAAGGTTCAGGGCGTTGGAATAAACAACGTATCCGTGTAGCTAAGCTGCATGAAAAAGTAGCAAACCAACGTAAGAACTTCCTGCATCATAAGTCTAAAGAGTTAGCTACTCATTTTGATGTTGTCGCTATTGAAGATCTAAATATGAAGGGAATATCGCAAGCACTTCATTTTGGAAAAAGCGTCGCTGATAATGCTTGGGGTATGTTCACTTCTTTCTTAGCTTATAAACTAAATGAACAAGGCAAACAGCTTGTGAAAATAGACAAATGGTTTCCTTCCACAAAAACATGTAGCAGTTGTGGAAATATGAAAAATATGTCATTGTCTGAGCGAGCCTATTCTTGTATAGGCCTCACGGCACCATTTTGGGGAAATTGTACGCTAAGGACTACAAACCCTTATCATTACAGTGTTTTTTAAAGATGAGTATATGTTCATAAAGATAAAATCCTAAGTTTAATTGAACACTGATTTGTGTACACA
Organism: Bacillus sp. SRB3LM; assembly: GCF_015712745.1. Taxonomy (NCBI): domain Bacteria; kingdom Bacillati; phylum Bacillota; class Bacilli; order Caryophanales; family Bacillaceae; genus Bacillus; species Bacillus sp. SRB3LM. The sequence continues at coordinate 318,040 of NZ_VWVQ01000004.1, read as the reverse complement.
CTTTATGAACACGATTATAGCTAAAAATTGTTGATATTATTGAGTTTTATCGTCTGTCCATAAACATACAATTTTCTGTACACATTTTCTTGGCTTCAATTTTGTAAAGTTCCGGAAAAGTATTTTTTCACCTCAAGAAACAATACATACACTGCTAAATAACGCTATTTGAATGTGCATATCACAAAAACTAAAAAAGCAGAGATGGAAACCACCTCTGCTCAATATAGCTGTGTCTTGTAGTTTGTCCTACGCAAAGAGAAGCAAATTTGTGCACGAACACTGTTAAAAGTTAATTACCCAAAACACTAGAATACTTATACATTTTAAAATCCTGATGGAATATACAATGTACAAGTTGTAAACATTCATTATCATAAAAACTTTTATATGTAGGCAATCTTGGGAATAGAGGATCGGTTATATCTACATCTGCATAATTTCCTTTATGTGACATTTTTTCAGATTGATGATGCCATGATTTTGTTAATATATGTAGTGGTGATTTTTTTAGATTGTATTTCATTTCTAATGCACGAATTGTCATGTCGAATTTCTCAAGATAAATATAGCTAGTTATAAATTGCTCTTCTCCAGGTATATATTGTTGATCAATATGTGGGTCTAAGTAAGCCTGCTGCTTTTTTATATGCTGAATATAATACAAATATTGTTTGAACGAAAATCCTTTTACGCTGTTTTCATTTTTATAAAGGAATTGTTTAATAGGCTTCCATTGCGGTAGCTGATATCCTAAAGGATCTATCTGAGCAACAAAAGAACTAACAGCTCTATAATAAGGGTTTCGAACTAACTTATATGTCTTTTTTTGATTCGTTTGTAACGCTTTTATCAGTTCACTTTGGTAGGAGGGTGCTGCTTTATATATCTCATAATTATGAATAAAGGAATGATATTTAAATGCTGTTTTTAATTCATTAATTTGATAAAAAAACCAATGCGCAAAGGAAGTACAACCACTTTTTTGACTCCAAAATAAAATGAGGGGAAAATCTTTTTGAAAATGAGGGATACGTCCCTGTGCAACTATAATGTTAGATGCATTTGAATTTGACATCACGTTTCCCCCTTGTTATATATTAACATTATCCAATAATTGACGTATCCGATGATTATAAGTATGTTCCTGCAATGTTCTTTTATAGGCATTCGTCGCAATTTGTAACCGCTCTTTTTTATGCTCTAAATAATACTCTGATTTTGTAATAAATTCTGTAGAGGAATGAAACGTTTCTATTTCCGTACCTAGCTTGTAATGTGCCGAAAGGTTACAACGTACATCTGTTAATTGAAAAGCACATGAACTTGCAATTTCAAATGTACGATTATTAATAGAATGCGCTGCAATTTTTAAAGAGTTACGGTTTAATGTTTGATCCTGTGTGGAGCGATGCATATTTACATTAATTTTAGAGGAAGTATAATACTGTAAACTTTCCTCATACGTTGCAAAGGGTAGTAATTTAATTTTCTCTTTTAATGATTCATAATGCTTAAGTTTCTCCCAACCATAGCCTACAATACATGTGTTTTTTTGTTTTAAATAATCAGCAATTGAATCAATAAAAGTCAATCGATTTTCAAATGCAGTACCCAGAAAACTTATATCGTACTTATAAGACAATTGTTCAAGGCTTGGTTTATATATACTTGAATCAGACGCTAGAGGGACATAATATACATGATTACAGCCTAATTCCTGATAAAAATTAATGATTCCAGCATCTTGTGTAAATACATAGTCATAGTGCGGAACTATGTGTTGGGTAAGATCGGAATAATAGGGATCATCCGTTAACCATATTCCGGTTTTATATCCATAACGCTTTAACATAGGGATGATATCATGATTGAAATCTGGATGTAAGCCATGTAGAACAAGAATAAAATCTGGTTTTGTTTTAATTGCTGTTTTTATAGCCTCTTTACTGGAAACCATTGTGACGGCTTGTACTACTTTCTGAAGAGCATTATATATAGATATTTCTAGTGACGGATAATAAAAAGGGATACCAGATTGAACAAATAAAACCTTTGCATTTAAAGGATTCATATTTATCACCTCTTTCAAATTTATGTAATGTACAAAATAATAAAAATAGAGCAATATTTATAGTATATATAAATATTAGCTCTACTTTTCACAGATGTATCAGGAGGAACAGGAACCTCCTACACCATATATATGTTTCATAATGAAATGTAAGAATATAATTATCTTATTTTGTTGTATAAATTTAGCCTTATTTTTGTACCCTTTCTCATAAGCGAAAGATTAACGTTAAGAGAATCAGTAATTTATGTCTAAATTGTGTCTAAACGTACAATTTTCCCGAAATGGTATGGTGAGGCCCATGCCCATCAACTTAAGAGAACAAATAGAATGAAATTCCTTTCCAAAGGGTTACAAACTGTTCAACAGATGGATTATTCTTAAAAATTCACATGCTAAATAAACTCTAACGAGTTTTCTTTTTAAAACTATGCAGCTTTCTTTTGTTCCCTAGCTATACTATACTCATAATGAACACCCATGATATCAAAGACCGTTTTCTTCTCATATCGATGAGATTTCCGTCCGTTTTTCTCTAGAAGGTGAAACAGTCGGGTTAGAAGCTTTGTTATCTCTTGGGTGTTTTGTATGGATTGATAGAGGAGAAATAGATGATCTTGAATCATTCCAATTGCCTTATATTCACTTAATTCTTTTTGCTTCTTCTGTAATAAAAGTTGACGCATTTTAAACATGGTAGAAGAACATAAGAAAATAGCAATCAGTTTTCCGTATAAATGGCACTCTATTCTTTCTTGTTTAACAGTGCGACAATGATCTATATCAAATAATGATTTCCACGTTTTAAAAGCAATTTCTATCTGCCAGCGTAATGAGTATAGCTCATGGACTTGTTCCATCGGAACCCACTCCCAAGGTGCATTTGTCGCATATACATTTAATCCCGCTACTAATTTACTTTTCTCTGAATAGGTTCTGTGTTTTGACTTTTCTTTTTCTGCAATTTTCTCTAGGCGTTTTTGTAATTGTGCCGCTGTTAAACGATGAAAAACGAGACGTGAAAATAACTGCTCTTTATTTCCAATATAAGCTTGCTGATATTCTATTGTTTCCCCTGGTTGAAGTTGATTCAAAATCTGTATGAAATTGATTTTTATGTATTCTGATTGTTTTTTAATGGAACCATTTTTAAAATATTCCGGATCTGGGTTTCTTACATATACGTTTGTATTTAACTTTAACCGCGAAATATAATACGTCCCCCGTTGATCCATTTGATCTAAATCCTCTAATGAAAAATATCCTAAATCACGAATACATAAATCGCCTGGCCGTAACGTATCTAAGCATTCTGTTCCAAATGTTTTATCATTGTTTTTGCCAGGTCCCACTTGAACCAGGATATATATGTTCCAAAGTGTTAGGTACCTGAAACAAGGTAGCATCCATGATGCGAATGCGTTGAAAATGGGGAAAAAGTTGATTAGAAAGGCGAGTTTGCTCACAGATTTTTTGTTGTAACAACAAAGAAAAGATATGTTTTAAAAATAACACTGATTTTTCATTAAATCGTTTATTTAAGCCCTCCGGGCTAAGTACAGTACCTGTAACAGCGTGAAGTCTACTACATAATCGTACTAAAGGATCACTGGCCACCCTTTGACTAATCCAAATACAAATGGTAGCTAAATCTGATCCCGAAAATTTGCGTTTTCTCTTTACAAACCTCATCTCTCTTGTTAGTTCTTCCAAAAATTCAGGTGTGATATAGCGCTGTAATTCTTCTGCAAATGGTTGTAACTCCTCTTGAATCGAGAGATTCATAAAAAAACGTCACCCTTTCTCATTTATATTATGTAAGAAAGAATAACGTTTTTTTGTACTTGGGGGTAGTAAAAGCCCTTAAGTTGATGGGCATGTATGGTTAGGCCTAGTAAAAGAATATGAAGCACAAGGAACAACGAAACATACAGCTGAAATTGAATGATATTTACAATAGCAGACGAGGCCTGATCATTCCATGTTCTTGCACCATCGCCCATGCTATAATCCATTAAGTTCAGAAAATCCCTATTTTTCGCTCTTGTCAATGCACGACCTTGTGCATTCCTATGCTCATAAATTATTGTATAATCACCGAACTTATGTGTACGTATGGAAGACACTTTATCATTACTAACCGCATTAAAATTGGTTAAGGTGACTGGGATTTCTATCTGTATTTACATTAAATTGATGTCATGATAAAAGGTAGAATAAATTTGTCAACAGAGTTGTAATGCTTTCAAAAAATTAGGTGCAATGGGATGTTCCTTTACATAAGATTTAAACTCTATTTTATTATCGAAGCCCAATATTGTAGCTTTTTCATTTCCTTCACCTGGTGTTGCAACCTGATAAGGTTGCCGCCGATGTATTAGATACACTAAATATCATTGTTCCAGTTAATAAAGTGGTAGAAACTACACACATAATACGTTTCAAACTCATCACTCCTTATAACGCATTGTACAATGGAAAGATTCCCATAGTAAGCCCTTCATTTATTTCTCAATGATGTGTTCTTATAAAGCCCGCAAGTAACGAAAGGAAACTGAAATAGACCAAACAACACTTTACGAAGGAGTTTGGCTGTTCCCAATACACGGTAAACTTGATTAGCCAGAAAGTATCGGTTCCCTGTAGCGCGATGAGTAAACAAAAGCAATTTGTATGACAAGGCATGAACTATTTCATAACAACCGGAACAGGTCTTTGGAATATCATTGCTTCATAAGAGAATGTCCTCTCTTATTAACATTTGTTCTTTTTCATGTTTTCGAACTAGACTGAGGGATTACAAATTAAGAAGAAAAAAGTTAGATCGCTTCATTTGCAGCATAAAACATTTAGGTTCAGCAACTTATTAGTCAAAAGAGTTCCTATTGAGAAATAAATGAAGCGCTTATTATCAAGAGAAATCCACTATACAATGTATTCGTACATATTCTATTTATAGGAGTGATGAGTTTGAAACGCCTGATGGGTATAATTTCAACGGTATTCGTAACGGGAGGATTACTTGTGCCTACGATTGATGCACAAGCTTCCACTACTGTACAAACTGAGGTGGCAACTCAAGAGGAAATGTCACAAAACTGGTAACGTCCGGACCGCTTTGATTACATGGTAAAATTACAGCGTGGCCAAAGTTCTAGTCAGTCACCTATTTTTAATTTGGACGAAAGAAGAAATCATGTGCAATTTAAAATCATGAATGAGTCAAGGTTCAGTAATTTAGTGTAAAAATTATATAAAATGGAAAACAACGGTAGAAGCCCTAATAGAGCCGTGGTAATTGAACGGGATACAGTTGATAGGAAGGCAACAAAAATATTTGATGAAAGATTTCAAAGAGGAGATTATTATGTAGAATTAGAGTGTGATCGAGACGGACATGGCAGACCAGGTCGTGGCGAATATGAAGGAAGTGCATTTATTGCTATCCTTGGATAGATAGTAATATCGCATAAATCAAGTGAAAGACAAGAACAAACCGACTTTTCATGGTTTGTTTGTTCTTTTTTAAATTTTTATATGACTTTCTCCGAAATACTGCAAACGGAGTTGTGGTGCTTCTCGTTTATAAAAAATTCGATGGGTAAATAAATTTAAACGAATAAAAATGTTTGATGAATTTTATATCATACAATGAATGCAACTTCTATCTTAATTTATCTCCTTATTTGAATTCTCTGTTCCTTGTATCTTCGTTTTATCATACACGTAATAACAGATTTTTTACTATACATTTGTGCGGATCACAGTTTTAGTTGTGTCTGTAAAACCAATAGATGACATAATAATGGTTTAATAAACCATATATAGCCGATTCTATCTTGAACAACCCATTCAGGTTCATCTACAAACGCTTTGAATTTATATATAATATGAAAATGCCTTAATGAATTAATAGGAACAGTGCCCTTATACTCACTCTTAAAATGATTATAAATAATTTTTATATCATAAAAATTTAAAACTCACTTTTCCCCCTTTAAAAAGGATAAAATTAAAGTTGTTTCTAATAAAAGAGGATTGTATTTTGAAGATAACTTCTGTATGGTAAGCCTATACTATACAAAACCTACATCCAGGAGTGTGATACATAATGAAACCAATTTTGAAAACAAGTATAGCTCTAACGCTGTTCTCTCTTTCTCTCGTGGGGTGCTAGTCGCTAGAAACACAATCAAAACAAACATCTTCACTAATGGAACAACAAGTTATGGCAAACGCTTGGTATCAAACGGCTGGAGAAGTCAAAGCGCTCTATCATCAAGGGTATAATATAGGAAAGATGAAATTAGACATGGCACTTGCCAAAGGTACCGAGAAAAAAACTGCCATCGTTTTAGATTTAGATGAAACAGTCGTGGATAATAGTTCATATCAAGCCATGATAGTAAAAGAGAAGAAAAGGTTCCCTTATAAATGGGAGAAATGGATTCAACAAGCAAAGGCAGATGCCCTCCCTGGCGCTGATTCCTTTTTACAATATGCAAATGAAAAGGGTGTAGCGATTTACTACATTTCCAATCGCAAACAAGATCAGTGAGATGCTACGTTACAAAACTTACAGAAATTGAATATTCCGCAAGCTGATAAGGAGCATGTTTTATTGCAAGGACAAGGGGAAAAAGGAAAAGAAGAGCGAAGAAAAAAAGTGACGACAGAACATGATATTGTTCTATTCTTTGGAGATAATTTATCTGATTTTACGGGATTTGATGAGAAATCTGTACAAGATAGAAATCAAGCTGTCGAAGAGATGCACGAAGCATTTGGAGAAAAGTTTATTGTATTCCCGAATCCGATGTATGGGGATTGGGAATCCGCTTTATATCAATATGACTTCAAAAAATCAGATGCTGAAAAAGACCAACTCCGCAAAGATGCATTGCGTGTATTTGAAGATGCAAAATAGCGGTCCCTCTTAGGTCAACTAGAGGGATGTTTACTATTATATTTTATAGGCTGTGGTCAGCTGTTATTTGGAAGATTGAGCGCATTCGCTCAATCTTTTTTCATACTCTCTATCCGTCCATCGACATCCGCGTGGATGAGATTGCAAAATGTAGCGAGTACCCCATACTCGTCAAGGGGATTCCCTTGATAGTGGGATATTTATATAGCAACTATATCGGGCTTCTTTACTTATCTTTACTTTTAAACAAACGTTTGATTCGGCGTCCTTCAGACGAAATCAATGTGGATTCGCTACAATTCGTTATCATCTGAACATTGCCTAGTCTATCTTTTATTAGAGAGGATGTGCTACACTTATGAAAATCTGTTGTATAAAAAGTAGGTCAAAAAAATCCTGAAATCGAGAAAAGTAGGAAGGAGTATTGTAAATGAAAAATGGTTTTAAGCTACGACCATTGGAACGGGAAGACTTAAAATTTGTACATACCCTCACGAACAATGCGAATATTATGTCTTATTGGTTTGAAGAACCGTATGAAGCATTTGTTGAATTACAAGATTTGTATGATAAACATATTCATGATCAAAGTGAACGCCGTTTTATTGTGGAGAAAAATACAGTCATGATTGGATTGGTTGAATTAGTAGAGATTGATTACATTCATAGACGAGCAGAATTTCAAATTATGATTGATCCCCACTATCAAGGCAATGGCTATGCAAGGGAGACCACCTGTTTAGCTATGCATTATGCTTTTTCTGTACTCAATTTGCACAAGCTGTATTTAGTTGTAAACACAACCAATGAAAAAGCGATTCATATTTATAAAAAGGTGGGTTTTTCTATAGAAGGGGAATTACAGGGTGAATTTTTTGTAGATGGCCAGTACCACAACGCAATCCGAATGTGTATGTTTCAAAAGGATTATTTAGAACAACTTCAAGAAAAGATAGTCCATTATCAATAGAAACAGTCTATTGATAATGTTTGAAAAAATACAGATATAAATGAGAGGTTTGTCTATGATTATTCGAAAAATAGCTATTTTGATTTTCTTGTCCTGTATATTGTTTGTCCCCTCTAAGTCATTTGCAGAAAACCTAGGGACAACACATGAACGCCTTAAATTATTTGAATATTCTTTTTATACTTATGATAAAAAGGAAATTACAGAAAGTTATTATCGGAATGCATTTGGAAAAACCGGTGTAATGCTAAAGAAAGAACTTCATAATATTATTGATAATCATAAAAAGCTATCCTACAATGCGCTATGGGAAGCACTACGTGATACAGATGAAGACCAAAATAATAGAAATAATGTTATTCTGTTCTATACAGGGCGCTCACAGGGGAAAAATACGAATGGATCTCATGTAGATGACTGGAATCGAGAGCACGTGTGGGCAAAATCACATGGTAATTTCGGGACATCTCCAGGACCTGGAACGGATCTTCATCATATAAGAGCAACCGATGTATCTGTAAACAGTTCACGTGGTAATTTAGATTTTGATAATGGGGGCACTCCTCATTTAGAAGCAACAGATTGTAAATATGATAGTGATTCTTGGGAACCTCTTGATAATGTAAAAGGAGATATTGCTAGAATGTTATTTTATATGGCTGTTCGGTATGAAGGGGACAATGGAGAAATTGATCTGGAATTAAATGATAGAGTAAACAACAATACCTCTCCTTATATGGGACGAATATCGGTCTTATTACAATGGCATAAACAGGATCCCGTGGATCATTTTGAACGAAGGCGTAATGAGCTTATTTATACAAAGTACCAACAGAATCGGAACCCATTTATTGATCATCCTGAATGGGTACAGCAAATTTGGAGCTCATAAATGGATTCATACTAAAATATTTACATAATCGTTAGTACCTTAAAACCCTTTGAAAAACTGAAATCGTTTTTCAAAGGGTTTTGTTTTTAATATAATGTGAACATATTGTACACCGTATGCTGATAGATTTCTCCGTTTGTTTTAAAAGATCCAGAAAACGTTCTTGTCTCAGGGACATATCTTCCCCCATTTGTTTCTGGATATGCGGATGTTTGTTTACAGGAAAAATAAAGATTCAAAGGAAGTTGAAACGAAACTTTTCCATTTTTATCTGTTCGTTTCTTTGCATACTCTGTATTGTCTTTTTTATTATAGATTGTAAATTCTACATCTGCTAAATTATTTCCAGGATAATACTTAAATCCCCCAGGCTCACTATGATCATATTTCCATTCCATAGCTGTCAATGTAATTTCTAATGTTCCCACTTCATTTTTTTGTATTTGTAGTGATGGTTCACTAGCTGCTTTTACATTTTGCGTTGCCGCTGTATTAAACAGAACTGCACCTATTACAAAGGGTACAGCTAGAAATCGAATTGCATATTTTACAGTTTTGTTCATTCTATTTCCTCCTTCATATATGAAATGGATTGTTCCTAATAAACATCCATTGTTCTCAATTTGTCTCCCTCGTAACAATTCCAAGTTTTACATAAAACATCTATCATGATGATAGATTCAGCTTTCATTCTTTTCTATTTCACCATGAATCAATTATATATAGGTAATTCTCATGTTAACGAAACTTAAATGAATCATTAACGATACTTTAGTTACATTGTAAATGGATTTCATATAACATACAAGGTACTATCTGTATTTCTCAACCTACGCATATTACGAATCAGAAAAAAATGTCTCCCTGTGTAGAACAGTGAAAAATCGAAACAACGTAGATGTATGGTGATTTTATGATACTTATTTTTCCTATATATGTTCTTAACATGAGATACAGGTAAGAATCAGAAAAAAGAATTTCATATTTTATAAGAAATCTACAGAATATAAGAATATATTTCTCATGTTTTAGGTTATTGACACCAAATTTTATCCTCTCTAGACTAAACATAAGATCACGTCCGAATTCGCATCAAAAGCTTACCAATCTTAAAAATTGGCAAGCTTTTTTTATTTCAGCCTGTTCATGTGATCGTACTTAATAAGGGAGGCGTTATCAATTGACATTGCTAGAAAATATATTGACGCATAATGAAACGTTTGTACAAAAACAAGAGTACGAACCTTTTTCTACGACCAAATTTCCAAATAAAAAGTTATTGATTGTAACCTGTATGGATACCAGACTGTTAACATTATTACCACAAGCATTGGGCTTACAAAATGGGGATGCCAAAGTCATAAAGAACGCAGGCGCTGTGATTTCACATCCTTTTGGTAGTATGATGCGGAGTATCATACTGGGCATTTATGAATTACAAGTGGAGGAAATTTGTGTAATTGGTCATGAAGATTGTGGCATGGCGGGTTTGCAAGCAAAGCCGCTATTAGAAAAGGTAAAACAACAAGGCATTGATTCCACTTGCATTCGTACCTTACAACATGCAGGAATCGATCTATCTACATGGTTAACCGGTTTCCGCAATGTACAAGAAAGTGTCCAACATAGTGTAGAAATCATACGCCAACACCCCTTATTACCATCTTATGTACCTGTGCATGGACTTGTCATTCATCCCAAAACAGGAAATTTAGAAGTCGTTGTAGAGGGATATTCCTACGCACATACAACAAGTCCTTAAATACATGCAGGAAAAGGAGGAAAAACGATGAGATTTTCAGGCAGATATGCAGGATATAACCTTGCGAACTTACAAAAAGATATGCTGGCAGGATTGGTTGTAGGGATTGTAGCGATTCCGCTTGCAATGGCATTTGCCATTGCTTGCGGTGTACGACCTGAATATGGTATTTATACGACAATTATCGCAGGAATTCTCGTATCCATATTTGGTGGATCAAAATATCAGATTGCAGGACCAACAGGCGCATTTGTACCCATCTTACTTGGGATTGTGATGCAATATGGCTATGAAAACTTATTAATTGCTGGTTTTATGGCAGGAATTTTACTTATTATCATGGGCGTATGCAAACTAGGAAGGTTTATCACCTTTATTCCGCGACCTGTCATGATTGGTTTTACGACTGGTATTGCGGTCATCATCTTCTCCGGACAAATTGCAAATTTTTTAGGGCTTCATCACCTGGAAAAGCAAGAAACCTTTTTTTATAATATGAAAGAAATTGGGACAAATATCGCCGAATTGAATCCGTACAGTATTCTTACCGCTTTTCTTTGCTTAGGAATTGTGGTTGCAGCTACAAAATGGTTACCTCGCATTCCAGGCGCATTATTGGGTTTGGTCGTTTCCAGTTTGATCGCAACCCTGCTATTTCCGAATCAAATTGAAACGATTGGGACTACATACGGCGATATCCCGCATCAAATACCGGACTTCCAAATGCCTGAATTTACATGGGATACTGTCCTTATGTTACTTCCAGCAGCCTGTATCATTGCGGCATTAGGTGGGATTGAATCATTGTTGTCTGCCATGGTGGCAGATAACATGGCAAACAGCAAACATAATAGTAATAAAGAACTGGTGGGACAAGGAATTGCTAATATGGTGGTACCATTATTTGGCGGCATTCCTGCGACCGGTGCTATCGCTCGGACCGCAACAAATATTAAAAATGGAGCGACTTCGCCAGTATCAGGCATGGTACATGGAATGGTAGTATTACTGGTTTTATTATTTCTATCTCCGCTTGCCTTTCATATTCCACTAGCTAGTATGGCACCGATTTTAATGGTCGTTGCTTGGAATATGAGTGAAAAGCATGAGTTTATTCATATCCTAAAAACAAAAACAGGAGATACCCTGGTATTGATTTTGACGTTCCTATTAACCGTTTTCGCAGATCTTACAACCGGAGTCAGTGTGGGGTTACTCCTTGCGTTTCTTCTGTTTATTGGAAAAATGAGCAAATCTTTACGTGTTCGAAAAGTATTGCCAGATCCAGTAGATTCCTATGTCAAGTCAGACATCGTCGCAAATGGGAAAAATTGTCCGCAAATCAGTATCTTTACTGTAGAAGGTCCTTTATTCTTCGGCACCATAAAAGAATTCGAAACATCTATAGAGTCATCCCTACAGTCTAACGCACACATTCTTCTCCTACGTATGGGAAACGTTTCTTTTATGGATACTTCGGCAGAGTCAGCAGTAGAACACATTCGAAAGAAAATGCTAGAAAAACAAGGAACCCTTTTGATTTCCGGTATCCAGCATCAACCGAAAGAAATATGCCATCAAACAGGATTATACGAAAGAATTGGCGAACCACACTTTTTCACACGTACAGGAGTAGCATTGCATTTTGCACTACAAGAATTGGAGATATCTAAATGTAAAGGCTGTAAACAATTTGCGTTTCAAGAATGTACAACACTTTCTGGACAATCTGCAGAATCAGATAAGAAACGTTCTCCCTTGGAAATCAACATGTAAATCATGAAGTAACGTGATAAGTATATCTGCTGTATGTTCGTTTGTTCACAAAAGACCTATGTTTTAGAGGACATTTCTATAAAAGGTCCTCTTTTTTCTTTCTTCTGTATGCTTCAAGAAGGAAAATGCAGAAGCACAGTTAAATACTTATAGTGGTGTCATACACCATTTTTTAAACCCATCGAAGACAAACCGAATGTATCATCTAAAGGAAGAAGGAGCGGTCCGATGGAATTAGAACAAGTTGTGCGCAAATATGAAACAGATTTATTACGTTTACCTTATGTTGTAGGAGTAGGAATGGGATGTGTACAAGGAAAAGAAGTGATTCAAGTATTTGTTTCAAAAAAAGTACCACGTTCTCAATTAAAAGCAGTGGAACAAATACCTACACAATTAGAAGCATACCCCACGAACATTATAGAAGTGGGGACCATTACAAATCATTACACGGGGTAAGGGGGCGAGTGTTATGGGAACACATTCAAATATAAAAGTGTTGACGATTCAGGAACAACAAGACATTCAAAAGGTACAGCAAAGTGTAGAGGAGGATTTCTTACAGTTTCGGAATGTAACAGGTATTGGAGCTGGTATTCAACAGGTAAACGGGGTTATGACAGGCACACCCTCTTTGCTTGTATTTGTAGACCAAAAACTACCTGTGGAAACATTAGAAACCAATCAAGTCATTCCAAAAGAAATAAACGGCATCAAAACTGACGTCATTCAAACAGGGTATCTACTTGCTGGGAATCAACAAACATTACAAGTTGATACACAGGCACTTTCCACTCGAATTCGTCCAGCCAAAGGAGGATATAGCGTTGCTCATCGAAATGTGACGGCAGGTACGATTGCGACTTGCGTATATGATATATTACCAAATGGTTCTACCAATCCGCCCGCACATGGATATGGTATCCCAAGTCGATATTATATACTAAGTAACAATCATGTATTAGCGAATAGTAATAATGCGAACATAGGCGATCCTATTTTACAACCTGGTCCAATTGATGGGGGAAGCGATCCAACGGATCGGATTGCAACTTTATCAAGGTTTGTCCCAATTACCTTTTCTTCGCAAGTACCACTTGAAAATCAAAGCAATCTCGTTGATGCTGCGATTGCAGAAGCACCATTTCATCAAATCGATCGTTCGATTCATTGGATTGGTTCTATGCAAGGCTGGCGACGACAACAAAATGTTACCGTCGGTACACGTGTCATGAAAACGGGACGGACAACAAATCATACACATGGCGTCATTACTGCAGTAAACGCAACCGTCGATGTAAATTACGGAAGTGGTAGGGTTGCACGGTTTCGAGATCAAATTGTCACAACAAACCTTTCTTCCGGAGGAGATTCTGGCTCTTTAATCACGACAAATGATGGCGTTGCCATTAGATTGTTATTTACTGGTTCAACCTCAGTTACAATCGCCAATCAGATGGACAAAAAACCACCATGCAATCTTTTTCAAGCCCTTTACAAGGATTTCAAACAAAAAGTACGCCTTGGTATCAAAATTAAGGCGTACTAATCAGGGTAATGAGCAAGTACATGTTTGCTGAACAGGTACTCTAGAATAACACAATAATTTATCACACTTTTCTATGTATGACAAGATAAAAAGAATGAAATAAGACTATGTATCCAATACTTTTAATAATTTTACATCTGCTGGAATAATAGCCCCTAAAAATATTAACACAGTAATTGCGATGGTCATATGTATAATCCCTTTCCCTAGTAAAGAATTTTTATTGTTATAACGTTGAAAGGGGATTTTGTCCTTTATCGAATCTATACTCCATACCATTTTTAGAGGTGTGATCCTATTGACTGAAACATTGTTTACTGTCCTCTTCTCTCACAAAATATATCCTATGTTAGGATGCAGAATATTTTTGTATCGTTTCTAAGACTGCGGCCACAATACTTTGCATATGTTGATGCAATTTCTCTATTTGTACCAACCGTTTTTCTCTTTTATACCCTGTCATATCTCGTACCATTTCTACAGAAAGAATTTTTATTTCTTGATAAGCCTTGGAACGTTCGAACGCCAATGTCTCTGTATACGCTAACTTAGGAAATGGATTGTGTTGTTCTTGTTTCTTTCGCTCCCATTGCTGAAATATATATTGAATCCATAGTTGTATTTCTTCTCGCAGGAGCATAATTTTCTGTATTTGTTCTTCTTTTCTATTTCTTCTCATTATGGTTCACCTCATTCTATTTCCTTATCAAAAACCTCTCAAAATGATTTTTTAAGAGGTTGGACACAAGTCAGGAATTCATGGGTTCTAATCGTATCATATGGGATTCTCACAGTTCAAATGTTTTTTATTTTCTTGAAAAAATCGTTACATATGCGATACTTATATTGACCTACTTAGGAGGCTTCCGGATGTAAAAACGCATCTGTTCTCGTACCGTTATCTTGCAATAATTTTTTGGGTAGGATTATATAAATCATTTACAAGTTTATCATATTCACACCTTGTAATCAGTTTCATATATAATTGAACTAATAATTCCTTATGAGCTTTTGAAAATGCCATTTTGTCAATCCATTTAGGATACATACAACGCTTCGCTCCATTTCTGTTTGAACATTCTGTCACAACGAATTATCTTATATAGATATTCCACTAAAATCAACTGAAATTTCTAAGAAAACAAAATTTTTTCTCTTTTTTATATTGCTCTTCCAATCTAAATCCTGTTAGCAACCCATTGTATATATATTATTATAATTGATAATAAGCAAAAGCTATTAAATTAGAAAAATATAGAGCATTATAATACGAAACGGCTAAAGGCAAAATTAGAAATGAGTCCGGTACAATACCGGACTCATTTTTATCAAGCTGCTTAATGAAGTAACCGTGTCTAACTTTTAGGGATCACTTCAATTGTCAGGTTATTTTTTATCTATTAAATTTCGTTAATTATGGAAAATACATCTTTAAAATAATACTATAATAAACTTCACTTAATAATTTATTGAAAATGCCATTTTAGGATTAGTTTTATTTTTTAGTTAGCATTATTTTTTCTTAAGAGTCTTTACTATATTAATACAGAAGGTTAATCTTAAGGTAAAGAACAAAAATGGATGTAACCATGTTCTAAAATTAACCAAAGTTACAATAACCATTACTATAAAACTATAATTTAAAATTCTCTATATAATAACATATGCGTCGATTATCAACCATTTTTTACATTAAATTTCTTTCTATATTGTTCTTACTGAGGGTAATAACGGAGTCCTTGCTATGAACCGCAAAATAAATGAATAAAACACTAAGATTGGTTACTAAAAATAACATTCGGTAAAAAATGTATTACTATAACCTAGTTTTACACGTATCTCGACTGAAGCCCATGCATTAGTTTAATAACCAATTTTATTGGCACTGAAATTATAAATTATTCTTTCCCCCCTTTGGCATCTATCAGAAAAAATGGTTCTGGTGCAAAAAAAACAAAATGTTTGAAATGTGTTTTTTAAATTTGGCTATACTGGTACTACTACTACTTCAAAAAAGGTGTGTGATCAGTATGGGCCCAGAAAATTTATTTAAGTGGAAACATTATCAACCAGATATTATTTTATTAACAGTACGTTGGTACCTGCGGTACAACTTAAGTTTTCGTGATTTGGTAGAAATGATGAAGGAACGAGGGTTATCTTTGTCTCATACAACGATTATGCGTTGGGTTTATCAATACGGACCGGAACTGGATAAACGTATTCGACGTCATCTGAAACAAACAAATGATTCATGGCGAGTGGATGAAACATATATAAAAATAAAAGGGCAATGGATGTATTTATACCGTGCGGTTGATTCTAAGGGAAATACGATTGACTTCTATCTCAGCAAAACTAGAAATCATAAGGCTGCAAAGCGATTCTTTAAGAAAGCTTTGCAGTCTTTTCATGTCTCAAAACCTCGTACCATCACAATTGATAAAAATCCTGCTTATCCAGTTGCCATCACCAAATTAAAAAAAGAGAAAAAAGTGCCGTTAGGCACTCAAATTCGACAGATAAAATATCTAAATAACGTAGTGGAGCAAGACCACCGGTTCATTAAAAAACGTGTACGCTCTATGTTAGGATTTAAATCTTTTGCCACAGCGACATGTATTCTTGCAGGAGTAGAAGCCATGCATATGATAAAAAAAGAACAGGTTGATTTACGGAATCAGTC
The DNA here is from genome assembly GCF_015712745.1 of Bacillus sp. SRB3LM. Classification (NCBI taxonomy): domain Bacteria; kingdom Bacillati; phylum Bacillota; class Bacilli; order Caryophanales; family Bacillaceae; genus Bacillus; species Bacillus sp. SRB3LM. The sequence goes on along the minus strand of NZ_VWVQ01000004.1, from coordinate 301,404 downwards.
TGTTCAAAATCAAAAAGAATTTATTCATCAATTATTTGGATTAACAGCGTAAAGAATGATCCCAGTAGGAATCCTCATTCTTTCTTGGGAACATATCCTTTCTTTGCACCAGAACCCAATTCTCTGATCATAAAAAATTCCCCAATCTTGACCATAGCTTCTCCACTCCATCATTGTCGTTTTGAAACCATTGTCCGTTATTTTTGGGGAATTTGGAACCGTTGTTATAAAGGATTTTACCACCGTTACTAACAATTATTCACTTAAATGAAAAAGTGCAACAAATAAAACTTATTTTTAAACAACTTTAATAACCTCGTACCAAATTAACAGGCAGAAGGTTATTGTATTTCTAGACACAAAATTAAACAACTTGATTATCACTGCACATGAACTCCGTATCCCTATTCGTTAAAGGTGTAGAAATACTGCCAGATGGAAGTGTCGCTAGAACTGGAACGAACTATAGCGTGAAATTCCAAGAAGCCCATGATGCCTCAAAGGCGAGTATTCAGAGTAGGATCTCGAATTTGGAGAGTGGTGGGGTTAAGGGTACGGGTGATATTGATAATCCTATTAGAACATATCGTGGTGTAGAACTTCAAAATATAGATCCAGTTTATATTGCAGATCAACGTACAGTCGTTGAGATGCCTTTTGTTGGGAAAGGCGAAAAGTACACTAATGCAGAAGGATGGAGACGTGATTTAAAGTATTTTTGGAGTGAACTCCTTGATCGACATCCAGAAGCATTCAGCCCGAATAATAGAGCAATAATAGAAGGTAGGAATCCGTTTACTGATAGTCCTGTTAATGATAAGGTGTTTAGGGAATATTTCTCTCAATATGATGTTAAAGGTGTTAGGGGGGGGACAAATTAGTTCATCATCATATTGGTGGAGGTGGACAAGCATTTCCAGTGCCCCAAAAACTACACCCAGGCTCCGGTGGAATTCATAATATAGAAAAAGAGGCAGGAATATGGGGGAAAGATAAAATTTATTCAGAGTTACTACAGAAACTTATTAAGGAGTGATTTCTAATATGAAAGAGGTTATGAAAGACTATTTTGAAAAATTTATAGATAAATGGATGGAGTACAACAAGTCCTTACCGCAAATAGCATGGAATGAAGATGTAGATGAATTTATATATTCGGGTGAAGAAGATGAATATGGATATATTTCTTGGAAACCAATAGAGAAGGGAGTGGAATTTTCCTTTGATGAAATTGAAAGTCAATATAACGTTCAGTTACATGATTCGGTGAAGCAGTATTTCAATTCATATTGGTTTTTAGAATTAACGGGATGGGTTTCTTCTTATAATATTAATTTGCACCCCGTTATTCCAGGGATTGAACCAGATTATTTTATTTCACTTGTCAAAGACTATGCAGAATCTAAAGAGGATATTTTTAAATTTATCCCAATTGGTTTTGAATCAAATGGCATGTTAATAGTGCTAGACAACAATACAGGTGAAATTTTAGTTGAAGATTTTGAATTAAATGAGTATAAACGAATAACTAATAGTTTAGAAAGTCTCATTTCACAATTGAAATTTAAGGATGAACAATAGAAATCTATGGTTGAACTTTAAGTACGACAAAGTGTTTAACCTATTTTTGTTTCTTGTGGGAACTGGATTGATTTAGATACAAGTACTGAAATTGTTATGAACTGTATTAATAATGAGAGTCATTTACCTATTCCTGTTAGATTAGCAGATTTAGAAACACATAAAATGAGGAAGAAGTTAATAGGAGAATAAAACAATGTATTCTATATTTATTAAGCAATAAATACAAGTAGAATGCATTTATATAAACTTGTAAGTTTTACCTAGTATTTGTCACAACATGTAAAGGCTGTCGAACTGTTACTAAAAAACTTACAAATTAAATACTACTTAAAAACATATAAATTTAAAGCACTTGATTGTCTACGAAAGGCAACAAGTGCTTTTTTATAGATAGGCATGCTATAAAATTTTGAAAATTATTTTTGTGAATTAAGGCTAACCCAAATTACTGGTATTATATAATTGGAAATACATTAGCAAAAGGTGCGGACTCCGTATCCCCAATCTTTAAAGGTGTAGAAATACTGCCAGATGGAAGTGTCGTTAGATCTGGAACGAACTATAGCGGGAAATTCCAAGAAGCCCATGATGCCTCAAAGGCGAGTATTCAGAGTAGGATCTCGAATTTGGAGAGTGGTGGGGTTAAGGGTACGGGTGAAGGTAGTACAAAAGTTAAAAAAACTGATAGTTTGTATAAGAGAAGTAGTTTTAGAAAAGGTACTCGTGTTAAAGCAGAAAGTGAAGCACCAAAAAATGCAACAGGAAAAATGATTTGTCCTACGTGCTGAAAAGATATTCCAGATAGTATTACCATTAATACTAAAAATGGACCAGTAAAAAGAATTGGATATGACTTAGATCATTATCCAGATACTTGGGCAGAAAGAGTTGTAAGTATGAAAACAGGTGAAGTAAAACCAACACGAAAAGAAGTATTGGATGAATATAATGCTCGAATAAGGGTTCAATGTCATGAATGTAATATAAGTCATAAATTTGAAGGAATAGAAGGAACATATAAAGGGGAGATAAAAGAATGATAAATTACGGAGAGCTTTATTATGACCATTATAGTAAATATTTAGGTGATCCAATAGACCGAGAGGTTTTTAAAAATAATGAAGAGCTTCCGAGTATGCAAATTTTAAAATATGAAAATGTATTTGAAGAATGTTTAGTTTTTAATACACTTGGACTCAGTAAATATGAAGAAATAGTAGGGGATAATGTTGAAATTTCAATGGTAGTTGATGGGGCATTTAATAGTACAGGGTATATCCTTGCAAGTGCTTTATTTTATTGTATAGGTAATGGAATAGAAATAGGACGAGGAACAGCAATTAGTGGTATTGAAAGTATTGATAAATCATTTGTTCAAAAATATAATAAAAGTGCAGTTTACTTTACTGAACCATTCGCTTTTCCAGAAGAATATGGTGATGTACGTACTGGAAGTGAAGATCAAGATGGTAAAATTTTGTTAGCATTCTTTATTTCCCAGTCGGAATATGAATGTTTTGTAAAATACGGAACAGAAAAATTTGAAGATTTGTTAGAGGAAAATAACGTAGATCCTTTTAATGTTAGCAGGAAATCTATAATTTGAGGGTTAATTAGTATTGAAAGGTATAGACAATTAGGGTTAGAAATTAAAGAATTCACATAAGACAAGTAAACGAAAAAGAATTTATTTTTGAAGTGGAAAGAAAAAGAATAAGCTGTTAAAAAGTAAGTACTCCATGATGGTTGTACCATCATGGAGTATTGTGTGCAATGATAGAATAGAAAACGAAGTACGAGCTTAGGCGAGATGACATTTTACCGGGCGATAAATATAAACACATGGAATGTATATAAAACTAACGAACTCGTAAGTTTTATCATAGTATTTGTCATGATGTACAAAAGGTGTCATACTGTTACTACAAAACTTACAAATTTATGCTACTTAAAAACATATGAAACTTAAAGCACTTGATTGTCTATTTGAGGCAACAAGTGCTTTTTTAATTGAAATGTATACTATAAATTTATAAAAGTTATTTTTATGAATTAAAGCTAACAGAAATTACTAGTATTATATAATTGAAAATACATTAGCAAAAGGTGTGGCCTCCGTACCCCAAATCTTTAAAGGTGTAGAAATACTGCTAGATGGAAGTGTCGTTAGAACTGGAACGAACTATAGCGGTAAATCCCAAGAAGCCCATGATGCCTCAAAGGCGAGTATTCAGAGTAGGATCTCGAATTTGGAGAGTGGTGGGGTTAAGGGTACGGGTAATTCCAGTAAGATAGTCAATAAGGCTAATTTAAATAATATAGATGAATTTATAAATGGGACTAAGAAATTTGATGATGTTATTAATGATTATGTAAAGTTGTACAGTGAAAAAATTATATCAAATAAAACGTGGTCATGGAATAAGTCACTTCACGGTGGAGCTAATTTAACGGCTCGTCAAAAAAGAATGATTAAGGAAAAAGCAGTTGCAGATGGTTTGGTTCCTGATGTGAAGGTTATTAAAGCTGATGGAATGAGATACGGATTTGCCGATTTTAAGAGTGCTGGGCTTGTTGTAGAGACAAAGCAACTATGGTTAATGTCAGACGAAGAGCAATTTAAATGGCTCGATAATGCAATAGGTGGACGACCGGAAGGTATGACATGGCATCATACTGAAGTACCGGGTAAAATGGAGTTGGTTCCTTTTGGAATACACAATATTACGATTCACAATGGTGGAAGGTCGGCCGGAATGTGGGCCGATGCTCCTAGATAGTAAACTAAAGAAAGAGGTAAAAACATGAAAATAAAACAGGATACTATTGTAAAACCATTACCTTCAGAAGAGTTAATAAAAAAACATGAAAATTTTTGGAGATTAAAACTACCAGGTTCATTTTTGGACTTTATTAAAGTGTATAATGGTGCAGAAGTTGAAGAAGCTACATTTGTATGTGATAATCGTAGTTATGCGATAGAAAGGTTTTTATGTATGCTGGATGACATTGAAAATAACCCTAAAGGGATCTATGATATTGATGTTGTATTTTCACAGATAGAGGAAAGATTAACTGATAATGAAGATTTATTAGGTGCAGAGGTATTACCAATAGCTAGTATATTTGCAGGGGATTTTGTATGCTTGGATTTTAGAGAAAATAAAGAGAATCCATCGGTGTGTGTATGGTCTCATGAAGAGTCAGGAGAGTTTGAACCAGTGTTTTATAAAATAGTAGATAACTTTACTGAGTTTTTAGAGGTACTACGATAAAACTTGGTACAATGACTTTGTAAGTAATATAACAAGACTTAATATTTGGTATTAAAGTTAAAGATGTATAAGAGAAGTGAAGAAAAAGAATGAATAGGCTGTTAAAAAGTAAGTACTCCATGATGGTTGTACCATCATGGAGTACTGTGTGCAATGATAGAATAGAAAAAGACGTGCGAGCTTAGGTGAGATGACATTTTACTGGGCGATGAATATAAATCCACGGAATGTATATGAAACTAACGAACTCGTACAAACTCGTAAGTTTTTAGATAGTATTTGTTATGAAGTATAACAAGTGTCATATTGTTACTACAAAATTTATAAATTTATGCTGCTTAAAAACAAATGAACTTAAAGCGCTTGATTGTCTACGAAAGACAATCAAGCGCTTTTTTATTAGATAGGCATGTTATAAATGTTTAAAAATTATTTTTATGAATTAAACCTAACGGAAATTACCAGTATTATAAAATTGAAAATACATTAGCAAAAGGTGCGGACTCCGTATCCCAAATCTTTAAAGGTGTAGAAATACTGCCAGATGGAAGTGTCGTTAGATCTGGAACGAACTATAGCGGGAAATTCCAAGAAGCCCATGATGCCTCAAAGGCGAGTATTCAGAGTAGGATCTCGAATTTGGAGAGTGGTGGGGTTAAGGGTACGGGTAATAGAGAGGCTGAAGTTCCACCAGCCTTCAAGCAAGAGGAATTTGCCAGTACATATGAATCAAGATTCAAGCAAACACCCGCAGAAACGAATTCAAATGTCGTTTTTGAAGGGGTTAGAGGTGAGTCTTTATGTACCCTAAAACCACCACCAGATCCTACGTTACAGAAAATCTTAAATGAAGCTGGTATTAATGGAATTGAGTATAAAAATGGAGTTCCTGATTTTTCACCAGTAGCAAAGGCACAGTTGGAAATCGATTATATGCTAGGTGGAAAAGGGGCTAAAGGAAATACTGCTAGAGATTATAATTTTAAGCAAGCAAATGAAAGGTTAGCAGATCAGCTTAATAATTCACCAGAATTGGCAAACCAATTTGGAATGGAAGCTGGTGGAATTACGGCAAAAGATATAGAAAAATACCGAGTGAAAAATAAATTAACATGGCATGAGTTAAATGATGGAGTTACTATACAACTTGTGCCAACAGAAATAAACGCCAAATTTGGACACCTTGGTGGAGTTGGTGAAATAAACGCAGGAGCTTTTGAACCTGGAGGATTTGCAAATAAATAATAAGGAGATTATAAAATGACAATAAATGATAAAGTTTTTGGAGAACTTGATTATCAGTATACATGGGTAGGATACAGAACCATAAAGTTTTTAGGAAAGGACACGGAGATAGCATTATTAATTGGAGGAGAAGATGATGGTAAATTTGATGAAGGTCAATATGTGGCATACAATTCATTAATGGATAATTGGGAGAAAATCCAACATAATATATTACAACCAATTTTAAATTATTATAAACAAAAAAGGCATGAGCTTGGTTATGATGTTGCATTTAATGAAGATTATCCATTAATTGAAACAGTTGATCAATTAATAGAACATATAACATTAGTAGGTATTTCTGTTCCGTATGATTTCCTTCGCGATGGACGTGATGTAGGGATCTCGTTTGATTGTTCATGGGATGAGGAAAATGGTTTAGGAATTCGTCTTATAAATGAAAGGGTAGATGAAGTAGGTTATCAAGATGTTGCTATTTAAAATAGGCTGTTAAAAAGTACAGACTAATGATGGTTGTATCATCATGGAGTGCAATGAAAGAACAGAAAACAAAGTACGAGCTTAGAGCTTAGGTGAGATGAGGTTTTATTTGGCTACGAATATATACCACTTAAAATGAACCTGAAACTAATGAATTCGTACAAGCTCGTAAGTTTTAATGTACTTGTCACGATGCATATAAGGTGTCATACTTTTACTAAAATACTTATAAATTTATGCTACTTAAAAACACATGAACTTAAAGCACTTAATTGTCTATGATAGGCAACAAGTGCTTTTTTAATTGATTGATATGCTTTGACTTTATAAATAGTTGGTAAGTTGGAAGAAGTAACGGCATTCATGAATAAGTTGCCGAATAGTATGAAGAATGTCAGAAAGAAGATTAAAAATATTCATATCCCGAATGTATTCCCTGAACCTTTGGCAGCTGGTGTTGGGAATGTAGGAGAAAGAAAAACACTTGGAGCGTTATTTTCTGTTGCTAAGAGTGAAACTAAGGGCACGGGTGATATTGGAGCACCGCCTCGATACGGGGAAAGAAGAATCTCAAAGGAATTATATGATGAATTAAGAGATGGAACGTCTACTGCAAAGCTACAGGAAAAAGTTAATGAGGGCATTGAGGATGAAATAGGAATGCCTGACCCTGCTTTACCTGGTAAGTATATTACAGATAGACTTCAAGCTGATCATATTGTATCAATGAAAAATACAGCGGATATGGAAAATTTTTATAAAATAATAAAGGAACAACAACTTAAGGTTTTAAACAATGAAGAGAATTTTCTAGGATTAAGTGAAGCAGCCAATAAATCTAAGGGGTCTAAATCTTATTCTGATTGGACAATTTATAAGAAAGAAAAAATTGAAGTTGATCCTAAGTTTAGAGAAGAAATGATAAAGAAGGAAAAAGAATTAGAAATGAAATTACAAAAACAAATTGATGATTTTGTTGAAGGAAATAAAAAGGATATAGATAAATAAAGGAGCTAGAATTATGGAACAAAAACTTGGTTTTTTAAGAAAATATAAAAGAAATGCACAACTTATATCATGCCATGAGATTAATAAACTTGATAGTGGGAAAATACCAAATTCATGGTATGAATTGTTTCAAGAAGAAAACGTAGACAAGAGAGTTGAGAGTATTTTATCGATATGGAAAGAGCAAGTAGGAGTGGAATTAAGAAACACTATTTCTTATTTGTCTAGGCACCTTGAAGAAGTAGAGCTTATGAACACAAATGGTAGATATTCAATTTTATACACTATTAAAACAGATAATGGGGAAATTCTATATTATGAAGGGGGAAATCCCAAAGATGAGTTTAATAATGAAGAATTAGAAAAATCTTGGGATAAGATTCCTTCAACAATACGAAATTTTTATCGAACTGTTCATAATGGTTTCTATTTTTATGCGAGTCAATCTATGGGTTTAGTTCCTTTAGAAAATGTAACTTTTTTTGATGATGATGAATGGGGTATTATTGAGGAGTTAGAAGAACCTTTACAAATTGATTTACAAACTACTTTTGGTTTCTTTAAAAGTGGTATGGGTGGTTATGTTGCAGTAGATTATAAGAATTCTAATAATGATAATGCGACTTTATGGTGGACGAATAAAGAGCCTAGATATAATATGAATTTTTGGGACATTGTTGATGAATGGATAGTAATTGGATTTGAAGTTTAGTTTAAAGATTCTGTTGCAAAGTTTTTATATAAACAAAAAAATCCTAATTTAGTAGGTAGAGTTTATACAACTTTGAATAGATTCTCTAATTCATTGTACGTCGAAAAAACGAAGTACGAGCTTAGGCGAGATGACATTTTACCGGGCGATAAATATAAACACATGGAATGTATATAAAACTAACGAACTCGTAAGTTTTATCATAGTATTTGTCATGATGTACAAAAGGTGTCATACTGTTACTACAAAACTTACAAATTTATGCTACTTAAAAACATATGAAACTTAAAGCACTTGATTGTCTATTTGAGGCAACAAGTGCTTTTTTAATTGAAATGTATACTATAAATTTATAAAAGTTATTTTTATGAATTAAAGCTAACAGAAATTACTAGTATTATATAATTGAAAATACATTAGCAAAAGGTGTGGCCTCCGTACCCCAAATCTTTAAAGGTGTAGAAATACTGCTAGATGGAAGTGTCGTGTCGTTAGAACTGGAACGAACTATAGCGGGAAATTCCAAGAAGCCCATGATGCCTCAAAGGCGAGTATTCAGAGTAGGATCTCGAATTTGGAGAGTGGTGGGGTTAAGGGTACGGGTGAAGGACCTGTAAAAGTAAACTATGGAGAACAATATGCTAGGGAAAAACGTAAAAAGATATTAAAGTCAAATGTTGAGTATACAAGTAAAGAAGGATATACATATACAACAGATAGTCAAGGGCGTGTTGCAAGTTGCGAGGGTAGCCTTCAATTAGGTGATGGTAAGCGGAATAACTACGCTCAGAGAGTGGTAGGTGGGAATGACCGTTTGGATGATGATGACGGCGGACATTTAATTGCAACTATATTTAAAGGCTCTGGTAATATGGATAATTTAGTTCCAATGAATAGTAACTTAAACAGAGGAGAATGGAAAAAACTAGAGAATGAATGGGCTAATGCTCTTAATGATGGTGATAAAGTTAGGGTGAAAATAACGCCGAATTATAGCGGGAATTCAAAACGTCCAGACAGTTTTGTTATTAGATATAAAATTGGTGATGAAGATAGATGGAGATTAAAGAATTTTGATAATGTACCAGGAGGAAAATTAGATGAATGATGAAAAATTAAGCAAGTTATACAATGAAATAGCAGAGGTTGTAATTGATACAATTCCAGAGAAGTGGTTTAAGGTTTACCTGTATGGTGAGGTTGGGGAAGGTGCTCAAGAATCATATTTTTATTACTACCCTGAAGAGAATAGTACTCCTATTTACAGTCATAGTATTTTTGAACTCTTTAATGTCCCAGAAGAAGAATATTTTAAGAAGTGGCATCGTTTGTTAGATTGTATTAAGAGAATGAAGAAAGAGTTTATTGATAATGATCAAGAAGCTTGGACAAATTTCACTATGATTTTTGATAATACAGGAAAGTTTAATATTGACTTTAATTATGATGACCTTTCAGATGAAAATTCCCACGAGAGAATGATTATTTGGGAATATGAACATCTTGGTCTTATGCCTAAAAGTAATTCAGGGAAAAAATACTTAGAAAAGCATCTTAAAAATCTTGAAGATACAAAAAATTGAGTGCAATACCATATATGATAAAAGTTTATAGTGGTTTAACGTAAACATGCATAAGCATATATGAGAAGTGGGTAGAAAAAGAAATGACTATTTTGAAGAGTAAACTCCATGATGGTTGTACCATCATGGAGTACTATGTACAATGATAGAAAAGAAAAAGAAGTACGAGCTTTGGCGAGATGACATTTTACTGGGTGCTGAATATAAACACATGGAATATATATTAAACTAACGAACTTGTACAAACTCGTAAGTTTTAACGTAGTAGTTGTTACCACATATAAAAGGTGTCATACTGTTACTACAAAACTTACAAATTTATGCTACTTAAAAACATATGAACTTAAAGCACTTGATTGTCAATTAAAGGCAACGAGTGCTTTTTTGCGTTTTAGCGTAGAAATAATGTGGTACAATCGCTTAAGGAAAATAACACTTTAAAGAATACACTAGATGCTATGAAAAATACTCCTATTCCAGTAGCAGTTAGGACGGTGGATACTGGAATAGGAATGAAGCTTCCTTATATAGAATCTTCAACTGTTGGAGAAGTAGCTGGAAAGTTTTCAAAGGCAAGTACGGCAGCTAAGGATGACGCTTATCAACTTGCTCATGGGCATAGTAAATTAGAAGGAAGTAATAAAACTAGCGGAGTGGGTAATAATAGCTCGCGTACTGACGAAATTGGAATCGAATTTAAACATAATCGGAAACATAATGAAGATGAGATTATACGACAATTAAAAAACCAAGAAGATGGACTGGGAAAATTGACAGTTTATGAGTTTATTTAGAATCGGAACCAATTTTTAAAATATGGGAGATCAAAACAAGCAAATTCAGCTCAAAGATTAACACGAAAACAAGCTGTGCAAGATAAAATTGATGAATTTATGGAAGAAGGTTTTTCATTTAGGGAAGCAGAAGAGCAAGCTTTAAAGTGGATAAAGGATAAAGCTGCATTACATGACCCAGATCAAATTGCGGGTGGAAATCCATTAAAAATAACTGGCATGGGTGATTCTAGAATTAATTCATCAATAGGTTCGCAGTGGAAAAGCAGGATTGGTAATGTGGATAAGGAAATTAGACGAGTTGCTGACACCTTATCAGAGGAAGAAAAAAATTGACATATCTTAATGTTAGATTGAAATCGGAGTAGGGGGATACTATGGAAAATATAAATGATTTTATATCTTTCGAAAAACCATCAACAGAGGTTATTGAAAAGTATACAGGGAAAGTTCCAGATCAAATAATAGATTTATGGAAATGCTATGGGTTTGGGAGTATGTTAAATGGATACTTAAGAGCAATAAACCCAGAAAAATATTTAGATATATTAAAGGAAAGTTCTATCCGTTATGAAGAAGCTATCCCAATTTTTACAACAGGTATGGGAGATATTCTTGTGTGGGAAAATAACTATTTATTATTACTTAAGTATCGAAAAGGTACGGTAGATGTAGTAGCTGGAAAATTCAAGTTTTTCTTTAAAAATACGAAAGATGATTATTTTTTAGAGAAAGGATTGGATTGGAAGCATTATCAGCAGGCATTAAATAAATACGGAAAGCTTGAAATAGATGAATGTTTTGGTTACACACCTTTACTTGCACTAGGTGGACCAGAAAAAGTAGAAAACTTACAAAAAGTCAAACTTATCGAGCATGTTTATTTAATTACTCAATTTATGGGGCCGATGGAATAATGAAAGAAGAAACTGGAAGGTGGAGTAATCCTCTTTCAGTTTTTTTATTTAAAAGGCTATTAATGTAAATGAAGCTTTAAAAGATACGATTGAGTTAATGTTATAATATAGAAATGTGGTAACGAGAAACTTGGGTTAAATTTATAAAAAGTAATTTTTTATGAATTAAGGCTAACATAAATTCCTAGTATTATATAATTGAAATTAAACTAGCAAAAGGTGTGGACTCCGTATCCCGAATCTTTAAAGGTGTAGAAATACAGCCAGATGGAAGTGTCGTTAGATCTGGAACGAACTATAGCGGGAAATTCCAAGAATCCCATGATGCCTCAAAGGCGAGTATTCAGAGTAAGATCTCGAATTTTGAGAGTGGTGGGGTTAAGGGTACGGGTGAAGTTGGAAAAGGGAATTCTGATTTACTTGATAATACCGGTAGATTTAAAGATGCTGAGTTGCAATCTAAGTATGATGTATATTGTGAAAGGAAATATAAGAATAGTGAAGCGCCTAAAGAGCCACTGGAGTGGAAAGAAGCAAGTGAAAAATGGGCATCACTTAAAGAGCAGGGGCAAGAATTTTCTGATGAAAGTTTTAATCTATTTTCACAGCAGTATGAAAACGCTGAACGAGAAATAACCATTGTTACACATGAAGGGACTAAGGTAAGAGTTGACGCCATTGCATCTGATGAATATGGGAATGTTATTATACAAGAATATAAAAGTTCCGCTACTGCTCCCTATACTACAAATCAAGAAAAGGGATTCCCTGAATTGAAGAATTCTGGTGGAAAGGTCGTAGGTGAAGGAAAGGGAGATTTTTCAGGGGGATACGAAGTGCCTAGTGGAACAAGACCGCAAATTGTTCGTCCTGAAGGGACAACTTATTTTGATGAATAAATGAGGTGAGAGATAAGTGTCAATATTAGACAAAAATAAAATAGATGGAATTGGCAAAAGTATGGGTGAAAATAAGTTAGCATTAATGATTGCAGATCATTTAGAGTGGGAAAATGAACTTCAGCACTTAACATTGTTACAAGATAAAATTAATGCCTATGTATCTTTTATTGAAAGTGGGCAAATATATAGTGTTTATCCGGATGCTAAGTTAGTAGATGGCTTTATATTCGATTTAAGGTTTAAATATAAACCGACTGAAAATTGTAATAAATTATTGGAGGTTTTTAGGAAGAATACTCAAGATTTGAGGATTGAGTTTAAAATATATGAATCTTAGGTAGTTTGAATTGGAGATGTAATATGAAAGCAAATAAAGCATTTGAGCGCGTATGTAATCTAATATCTGAAAAGTATTTAGATAATGGCTGGAAATATTCTAAGTCTGGTCATTGGATGAGTAAAAAAGATAAAAATTTCATTTATAAGGTACTCTTTTATACAAGTTGGAATAATATATCTGATAAAAATGTAGTATTTTATGGTGAATGCGCAATTCTTCCTTTAAAATCTAAAGATAAAATATTTCATATTAATACACGTCAGTGCAATGTACCAAGCGGTCAGTTATATTGGAACATAGCAAATGAGGAAGAGTGGGAGCGGACAGTTAACGAATTCACTAATTGGTTAAATAGTGTATTTATGCCAATTGTAGAAAGGTGTACGAATGATTTGAACAACTTTGTAAAAGAGGTTGTTGAAAGAGGTTTTTATCCTCAAAAGGGTTATATGGTAGATATTAATTTTATATTAACGCACGGGTCGCGTGAATTGGCAGAGGAAGCTACCAAAAGATACTATGACAGTTTGGAAGAGTCAATAAAAAAAGAATTTAAAGATAACTATGAAAGTATGGTGTGTGGTAATGAAGCAGTTAGTGCATATGGTAATAATATGATGAGAAATTACACCAATTTTAGAACTATCATAGATAATAAAATAATTGTTACTTTATAGTACATCAAATGGTTTGACTTAGTAAGCGATAATTGGTAACCCAATTATCGCTTTTGGTTTTAAATAAGGGTACGGGTGAAGTTGGTTATGGCAGTAACATTTCAGACAATATCTCAAAAGAAATTAAAGAGTTAGATAAAGAAATAAATAGATTGAAAATAGAGGGAAATGACAAAGAAGTCAAAAGATTAACGCGAGAAAAAAATAAATTGGCCAACAAGTTGGATACGAAAGATGTTATTAGTGATCATTATGACTTGAAGGTTGCAAAGGAGTATGAAAGAAAAATCGATAATTCTAAATATTTTTCTTGTGATAAAGGTGATTTTGGAGAAGAGTGACAAAAATAGTAGCTAGAGACAGTGATTTAGGTAAAGATGTTTCCGATCTGTTCCAAGTGGGGAGAAATGGTATAGATGCAGCATTCCTATCGAAAGGGCCGCCGCCAAAGTTAACTATTATTGAATCAAAGGCATCAGATTCCGCTAGTTTTAGTTACTCGGATAAACAGAAAAAGGGTGGAGATACTTATTTTCAAGACATGGTTAACAGCGATGATCCTAGGTATGCTAATTTTAGAGATAACTTAGAGAATCTGATGGAGGAGAGTCCGGATCTACAATTCGATTTTATTAGAGTTGAAACAGATATAAAGATTACTGATACTGGATTCGGTGTTGATGAGTTAAAGGTAAAGGACTGGAATAAGAAAATAGATTAATTCATAGGGAGGATGCAATGATGAACCCCAAAAAGTTAGAAATGGCTTTTAAAAGATATAGCAAAAATTTTGTGGATGGAATCGAATTTGAAGATGTTAAAGATAAATATAATGTCAGTAGAAGTAAGGTTGAGAAAATTGTTAAGCAAAATGAAACAGAGAAAGATCACATCCTACTAATAAATTTAAGCAAAATTTTCTCATATCACTTGTCACTATGGAAAAACGATGTATTGATAAGCGGTGGAAACAATGTAGAAGGATTAAAGAACATGCAGAAAGTCTTATTTTACCAGTGCATGGGACAAGATCTTTATAAAATCAGATATCCAAAGATGATTTTGGGGTATACGTTTAGAGAAGTCGTCCTCACATTAGTTCATTTTGCAATGTATGGATGGGAGAAAGAAGAAAATATATTATATGATTTTATGGTTCATCACTTCGGTGGACATTTAATAGATGCTAATGAAGAGGATAGACATATTTGGTTTTTGCTAGAGCTGTACTTGCAGTATAAAAATAAAACCATCATGGGAACGAATGAAAAATTGCATCTAGCCGTGATTAATAAGTTTAAGGAAGCTGAACTGCGATGTGACTTAATCCCTGAAGACCTAAACATTTATGATGAAGTGCTGGAACGTTGGTCGACTGGTGATTTAGAAGAAATAGAACATCTAATTTCGATCATGTCTCAGTATCATTCTGCATTAGCTTCTGAAATCGGACAGCTAGGTGAATTTGGTGATTTTGGATTCGGATTTTATCCTTATGAAATCTTGTTCTTGATCCATGTAAGAAAAAAACTAGGATTGCCAGTACCTACTCAATTCGATAATTTTCTGATGAATACTCCAGAAGCGAAAATGGTATTTGGAGAACGTGAGCCATACCCTGAGTGGGACCCTGTGCTTCAGATGATTGATCAATTTTATCGTAAAAACTACCCGGAATATATTCCTAACAAGCATGGAGAATTATTTCAATAAAAGGGAGGAAGCTAATATGCCTAATCAAGAAATAGCGCAGATTATATTTCCTGATAGCAAGGATTTGGAAACGTTTTTGAAGGAGCAAGGAAGTTATGACTTACATGAAGACCTATTAAAATATGGATTGACGACGAAACAGTTTTTATACGTTGACTATAAAGGTGAGCAATACCAAGAAATTGTAAATTTTATTCTTGATTATGAATTTGCCCACCAAATTGAATTAGCGACACAAGAAGAACTCGAGAAATTAGAAGCATTTAATTATGAATTTTTACCGGAAAAGATCCAGGAGGTCAACAAAATACTGTCACCAAAGGGGTATGGACTATTTTCATATCCTAATTCGGGCGATTTTTTCGCATTATTCATTGCGAAAATAGAGGATATAATAAAGTTTCTGCAAGAAGAAGTGCTGTTTGATGATAGAATCCCTTTCCAAGAAAGATGCATTAAGTACTATAAATAGACTTAAGATAATGCAGTTTTGAAAGAGACACCACATTATCCCTATGATATAGTGCATTATCAAGAAGAGTAAATGTAAGAATCTACAGTGATATACTTTTAGACTGTAGTTTTTTTATTTGTGCGTAATTAATACATACTGTGCAAAATGAAAAATAACTAAGGGGATTTATTAGTTCATTAGGCAATTGAGGAGTGAATTTAAAAATCAGAAAAAATATTTATTTAAAAGTTAAAATTATATATTGATGGATATATACGTTATAAAAAAATATTAGAAAATCCCGCTCGTTGTATATAGAAATTACACAATAAAAATAGAAGTGTATTACGATAAAAACTTACTTTTACATAAACAGATAAACAGAGCTTAACCATTAGCTAATATTGTAAAGGAGGATTGAAAATGTTAAATGGTGTGTTAACGAAGGAGTATATAATACAGAATAGCCTTGAGTTTGAAGAGTGTTTAGAATATGGGGGACCTTATGGGCTAGGAATAGTAGAGTGTGCAGATGATGGTAAAGAAAAATTGTTTACTGGCTTAGCTTATGATGTTTATGAGAATGGAAATATAGAATGTTATTTCTATGTAGAAAATGGTGTTAAACAAGGAGAGTATGTGGAGTTGTATATGAATGGAAATATAAAAAGAATCAGCAATATGAATAGAAGCACGGTTGAAGGCTACCATGTTGAATTTTTTCAAAACGGAATGAAGAAGCATGAGTCTGAATGTATTGCGGGACGTGAAATGACTTTTAAAAAATATGATGAACAAGGGAATATTGTAGAACAAAAAAATGAAACTGAATTATTTTACAATCGCAATGTATCCGACTGTAGCATTTAACGAGGAAGAGATATTGAATCGTCTTCTAGATGTATTTGAGTCAAACGAAAAATCCGCTCCTACTCATTGGGGAAACTGTGAAACGGTGCAGGTAGAATATAATCGCCAGGAAATCGTAGAAAAAGTAATTTCGGAGCGTAGAGTGTCTGAAGTTCACCTCTATCATGATAAAATGACGGGTTATATTCACTTAAGAATATAACCCTATTTATTAGAACCAGTAGTATATAAGGAGATTATTCTACGAGTTATATACAAATATTAGACGAGGAATATTTGACGCTGTAAAAGAAAAAATATTTACTCTTATATCATTATTGATGTTGTCCTCAATTTTCCTCATGTAGCACTTGAAAATCAGTAACAAGTGAAACGATTTTTCCTGCTTCATCAATTCCCCAATAGGAAGGATAAAATCCATCTCCATAACCTGAACGGAATATGATGATATTACTTCCTGTTTCCTCACACACCACGCAATTTCCCCAATCTTCATCATGTTCTGTTAGTATGTCATCTATAAGATCATCATACAAACTAGTAAATTCTTCTCCTAGTTCTTGTTGTAACCTATCTTCTATTTCTTCTAACTTACCAATTGCTTCAACATCTGCAAAGCACCCTAAGCCTGTATCAACTGGGTAACCAAAAATATATCCGTCTTCCAGTTCACTGACATTTTGTCCTGGTTTTGTTGCCATCTTCCATCTTACCGCTTTTGACTCCGACAATTTCAATTCGGCACCAGCAATGACTCCATCTTCCTTATGCCACCAAGCAACAATTGGATATGTACCTGGCTGAATTGTTTGTTCGAAGTGATTTGTATTAAAAATAAGAGGATCACAAGCAACAATTTTACCTGAAGTAACTTTCAACTGTTCTAGTGCTTCGGAACGCAGGGCCTCACTATCCGGTTTAGATAATTCACGTAATAACTTTGACATAATGTTTCTCTCCCTTTCCTTTTAAAATATTTGTTGGTGCTGCCTCCCATATATTTTTACATGAGTTACATTTGTGTTCTGTGGTATTTCTAGCGCCTTTGTATGTTCCTATAACTTCGATATTATCGCCATGAACTTCTAAAACCTCTGCGGCATATCATACCCGCGTTTTCTAATAGTTCTGCAACATATTCTTCATGCGTTTTACGTTTTCGGATATATTGCTCCCCCGTACAAGTGTAGATAGAACAAACATTTATTCATTGAAAAATATAACAAATGAATTTGACTTTAAAATTAGAACCAGTTTTGAGGATGTAAATAATAATCCACCCGTTGATTATATTATTTTAAGGGTAAAAATGCATTAATTAAAAATTCAATAAAAGAAAATCGAACTAGATAGTCTTTCTAGATTAATCTTCTTATTTTATATTCTCAAGGGATATTCCACTTCACTGCGACTCATTGCAATATGTCTACTTCTGTGACACATTACACAATTGTACAGAGATAATGAAGTAATATGAAAAAAAATATAAAGATTGTAATTTAATCCTATATATTTTTTATAAATTCTAAAAGTAAATCCCTTATTTTTGGTATGATTGACAGAGACTATTTAATTTCTTATGAATATTCTTAAAAAGAGAGTGATGCTGTATGAAATCAATAAATGTAAATGGGAATATATATCATATTGAATCTATTCCTTTTGAAGATAAGAGTGAGCAGGATGAAGAGGGATACTACGAATATTTTTACAAAGGAGTCAATTTATCGTTTCACTCGGACAAAGAAATAATTAAAGCCCGAATTTATGATGAGGAAGAAATAATATATTTCTTAAAAAATCCATCTCTTGCATTTGGTAAAGATTTTGAAGCTATAAAAGTATATATAATTAAAGAATATGATGTAAATAAATTTAAAATTCCAGGTGAAAAAAAGCCTATATAGAATTATAGCTATAATTCTATATAGGCTTTACCATGACCAATTATAATAAAACAGGAAAACTCACAAAGTACTTATGCCTGTGGGTGATGAAAGGAATGTATTCGAAATAGAGTAAATCAAGTGAAATAAGTAGATTTGAAAATAGATTCTCAGAAAATGTGATTGAAATAGCAGCTGTCACAGGGGCATTAGGAATCGGTGCATCAAAAGGCGGTGACAACATTTTGTGGACTGCGTCAATTGATTTGATTGCGTGGAAAGACTTACATAACAATGAAACGATTACAAAAGAAGACATACGACTCGCATGGTTGGTTGATGATGCAATTAGTTATTTCGGATAAACGTGATGTGATTTGTTAGGATGTGAAGTTAAATGAGAAATGACTTAACATGGCCAGTACCGGATGAGCCAGTTTCAGCAGAATATCTAAACTATGTGGGAAAAGAGATAGGGTATATATTTCCAAGTGACTATGTAGAATGTGCTACAAATAATAATGGTTCAGCTGTATTACCTTATAAATTTGAAATAGATACGATAACAAAGGTATTTGGAACTTTACTTTCTTATGATGTAGATAGTAGTGAATATATCGTTAAAGTATATAACCAGTATATTTCTACTCTGCCAAATGAATTGATTCCATTCGCATTTGACCCAGCAGGAAATTTAATTTGCTTTGATTATAAAAATCATGAAGAAGATCCAATTGTCGTTTTTTGGGAACATGAGGGAGCATGGGAAAAGGAAACTTTGATGGAAAGTGAGGGGATTACGGAAGAAGCAGCAGAGGAACGAGCAAGAGAAAATGTATTCTATATTGCTAATCATTTTACGGAGTTTTTAAATAAGTTACATGATTAATAATATTATTCATATGAAATGGTTCGTATAAATGTAAGAAGCAATAAAAGGAGAGAGAATGATGGACTTAGAGCATTTAAAAAAAGATATTTGGTATGGAGAAGTTTCTAATCATACAATTGAAACTCTTAAGTCTAACCTAAGGGATGGTGCAACAGAGAAAGAATGCTCTATCTTAATTAATGAATTGTTAAAGCTAGGTGATTTCTCTGTAAAGGGGTTACTAATCGAACTTATGAATAGTACTCGAGATGAGCTTGTGTTGAATTTATGTACTAGACTATTTTGCTCAGTAGCTACTCACGATGATTTATTAGAAACGAATAATTTGAAATTCCTTTCAAGTGCTTCAGAGGATGGAGTTCATAATTTTGTAGTAAGTGCTGGTGAAACTCTTTCATATCATGTAGTACCATATCTTTTACCATTACTAGAAGAGTGGGAAGATACCTTTGTTGAAAAAGCTATTAGAAATGAACTTTCATGGATGCTTGGAATTGAGGACGAGTATTATGAAGTATCGTTAGAAGAATTTAATGAAGCTTATTCTGGTTTTATCGAAAATAATGATGCGCAAGAATATTATTATCGTAATAGACTATCTTTTCCTGGAGACTTGGCAAAGGAGTTAGTGTCGGAAGTTATGAGTTCTTTAAGTGATAGAACTACTTATAATGTTGTTACTATACCTTCCGTTTTATCAATTTGGAGTGGAATCAAATGTCCAATTCAATATGATACGATTATAACAAATGAAAAAAATAGAGAGTTGATGTCATATATTGATGTTTTAACAAAGAAAGAATGGAAGATTGGTAAAAAGTATTTTTATGGATATGTAGTCGTATAAGAAAACGATATATGCGATGAATATAAAACATTCTATGGCACCCTGCTAAGGAGTGATTTTTACTATAATGGAAAGCTTTAATGGATGGTATGTTTTATGGAGGAAAATAAAAAAACAACTAGTAGCTCAACTAAATGTAAAAAGATATAAACACATCAAGAAGGTGAATGAATGATATTGCCAGAGGATTTTCGAGAGAAATGGGATGTTAATAAAGATGGCCCACTCGTTACATTTCATGAAAAAGAATTAATAAACAAAAACTTTTCAGATGAAGTGAAACGATTTTTGTCTATAGGAGGCTTACCAGAAACACCGTCACCATATTTAGAGTTTACTTCATCTCAGTCTTTCGTAAGGTCTATTACAACTGTATTTCATATGCCAGAAGAGTTTCGAAAATATTGGTTTTTAGGAACAACTAGTTCTGGAGATCCAATTTGTCTAATTGAAAAACAAGAAAATGTAGTATTTCTAAATAATAGTGATGAGTATAAAGAAGTGTTTATGAATTCTTCTATACATCAATTTGCAGAATGTTTATTAGTATATTCAAAAATGATCGATAAGGCAGTAGAGATTAATGGTGAGGATGCCTTTATCGATAATAATATACCAGAGTGTACAATAAGTTGGTTGAAGGAAGAGTTGAAAAAAATTGATGATAAGTGTATGGAAAAGGATTCTTTTTGGTTGATTGAAATTGAGAACTTATATGAATAATTGAAAGTGAAAAAGAAAATGTATGGTGCATGGAAGAGGAGTATGGTGATAGTGAAGAATGCTATGAGTACATATTTTAAATTAAGAAAAGAATATTTTGATAGAGGTTTGAATTTCTTATTTAAAACACCATATAACGAAAAAGTTGATTTTGTTATATATCAAGGTGAAATAGAGGAAGATGAAATTTCATGGAAACCAGTTGAGAAATATATTGAAACTGATTTAACAATACTTGAGGAGCAATTCGCAATTAAGTTTCATGATTCAGTTTATCACTATTTTAATTCATATTGGTTCGCTGATTTGGATGGGTTTATCGGTGACCATTATATTAGTTTAGAAGCTGTATTACCAAATATAGAATTGGAGAATTTTGAAGGTAAGTTAGAAGGATATGAAAAAGATCATCGTAAGCTAGATAAGATTCCTATAGGAGTAGAAGGAAATGGTTTACTAGTTATTTTAAATAATGTAAGTGGCAAAGTCGAATTGGAGGATTTCGAACGAGGTTTGTTTATAGAGATTTCGAACAGTTTAAATGAGTTGATTTCTAGTTTGAGATTACAAAAATAGTAAAGTGAAGAATGTTTATATGAATTATAGACCGGCTAGAGGGGCGTGGAAAAGTGGAATATAGTGGAATGGCTTCAGTTTGGTTTGGAATTTCTAAATCACTCCAAAATCTTGAGGAGTATGTCGATATAGATTACACGATAGATGGTGATTCAGTTCATTCAAATTTTGGGACGAGCTTTGAATTCGGTTATTATGATGAAGATAATATTGAATTTTGTTTTTATGAGAATAATAAAAGGGACGTTGAACATATTTTAAGTGATTTTTCTTACAGTGAACGAATTACTCCTAAAATAAAAAAGCTAATAAATGGAGATAGTTTAGCGAACGATATTAACTTTGCTATTGTTCTTTATGATTTTAAATATAATGAAGCGAAAAGAGAAGATATGTTTGATGGTTTAGAGGTAAAATTTATTGGTTCTATGCCGTACAGGTAGTTTGTAGGGAGCTGCAAATTCATTTCATAAATACATGGATAAACCTTATAAATGAGGGATACAAATGCATGCTTTGCCAAATCGTTTAGAAGAAGTCTTGGAAGAAGATATATATAAACGGGAAGATAAAGCTCAGGTGAATGAAGTAATAAATAGGTTAGGTGTAGAAGTGTCTAATACATTTAGAGAGTTTTATTATCGATTTGCAGGACCTTTTTGGGATGAGCATGTTCCTTATGAATTACTTGACATTATAGATGAAGAGAATAATATAGAATATTACACAATTATTGCTCGAAAGGAACATGGATTTCCTAATAAGTATTTAGTATTAACGGAAATGACAGCAAATGCTGCGTTGGTTCTTGATAGTGTAACTGATAAAATTTACTCAGTAAATTTTGAAGGTGAAGATGAATTACTTTTAAGTGAAAAATTAAAGGAGAGTTGGCCAACGTTTTATATGTTTTTGAAAGAGTATTTCAAGTGTTGATGGAAGTTAACAATAAGCAGGGACACCTTAGTAATAAGTACGAGAGGAGTGACAGATAAATGACAATGAACGATTCTGTTTTTGGAGAGCTTGAATATAATTATGGTTGGGCTAAGTGTATGCCTGTAACTTTTGTAGGTAATGTAACTGAGATTGATTTAATGATAGATGGTGAAGAAGATGGAGTGTTTGATGAAGGGCAGTATGTAGCATATCAATCATTAATAAAAAATTGGGAAGAGGTACAAATAAGTTTATTACATTCTATATTAGACTATTACAAACAAAGGCGATGTGAATTAGGATATGATATTGGAGTGCAAGAAAATTATCCATTAATTGAAACAAATGATCAAATACTAGAGATGATTAGTTTAGATGGTATTGTTGTTCCGTATGCAGATATTACGGAAGGACGAGAGGTTGGAATTACATTTAATTGTACGTGGGATATAGAAAATGGTGTAGGAGTTCGTTTATTAAATGAAAAGGTAATGGAAGTAGGTTATCAGGATATTATTTTTTAATATAAGTCAGGGGATATATAACCTGAATGAAAAAGGTGTCAACCTTTCTCGAATTGACACCCAGATACGAATCTGTTTAACACCTTACATACTTACGCTTAAAACCAAGTCTTCCTCTATCCAGTTCTTTCTGAATACTTTCAGAAGCATTTAACAAACTGCTTTTTTTATTATCACGTTTGACTTCAACTATACCAACTTCTTTTGCAATCTCGACTGCTTTTTCATGTAGTGGTACATATGAGATTGCCACAGTGTTTAGGAAATTATTCATAGCGGATTTTGTTCGTTCTGGAGAATGATGAATTGTATCTTTCATCATTTCAAGCATATCGGAAATTTTACTTTCGGAAAATTCATTGTCTTTGCGATTTCCTAAAAGCCAACAGTAGCAACTCCAGCCTGCAGACATTTTAAGCTCGTCCCCACTTGCAATCCATTTATCAGCAACATCTTGTGCGATATTTGACTCTGATAAAGTTACTGCCACCACATAATCGGATAGCATATAAAAATATGCCCCGTCTATCCAGCGATCAAAATCAGATTCACTCATAGCTTTTGGATCGGCAATAATACCTGCAAAGTACATAGCATCGTAGTTACCTGTGGCATAAAGCTCTTCAGCTAACTCTTGATTTAATTTTATTTTTTTAGCGATTGGTTTCATAGCACCTGTAGCTACTCCCAATACTGGCTCATGCGCACCGTTAGATATGTATATTTTTTTCGTTCGTTCCTTACCTAGAGCTTCAAGTTCTTGCATAACTGTTTTAAAATCCATAGCTGTGCAACTTCCTTCCTTCATGTGAAAGCCTTTTTAAGCCTTTCGTATTTCATATGTTAATACTAATTGTATTCAAGGGGTATGTCTACTTTCTAAAAGTATCGAAACCGGTTAGTAATTTTCAAGGTTTTGATTTTGTGACTGCTACAAGCTATCTATAATGGTAAGAAGGTCACTGTAAGGTAAGGAAGAATGAAAAGTATGTATAGTTTTTCCAATGAATATTTGGTATGATGGTGAATGGGAAAAATATACAAGCAGTTAGTGGTTCATAAAAGGGGGATTGAATTGAAAAGAACGCCTGAATTTGTATTAGGTTTAATTGGTGGCATTTTGGGAATTATTATTTCCATAATATTAATAGTTGTAGCGTTTAATATTATGGAAGGGGTTGATTACGAACTTTTAGCTTATTACTCTATTATTTTAACGGTTCAAATAGGGTTGTTCATTTTATCGTGTTTAGTAAACAAGGTTAATAATAAAGTTTATGGAGTTTGTATGATTGTGATTCCTATAGTTATGTTATTTATGTCATTATTCTTTTTACTTATTCCGACAATTTTACAAATTATATCTGGTTCATTTGCATTTAGAACATTAAAGTTAGAATCGAATGTAAGCTAAATATAATTATTAACGTCTGAATATTCGGTTTTTTAAACATTTTCGTTTGCAGTTCAAATTAACATAAAGTACAAAGTTGTACGCTTTAGGAGGAGAAATAAATGATTATTTGGTCTGGTTGGGGTTTTTTAGTCGCAATTATTGTAATTATTAATACTCTTTTGGGTAAGGCTATCTTTGGATCTATAACGGGGGACGCTACATATTTTCAAGATCATAGTTGGCCAATGGCGGTAATGTTTATTATATCAGGGGTTATGTCTTGGTATTTAGGTAAATATATTAATAAGCCAGATGGGAAAGTTTATATAGATACCGAAACTGGTGAAAAAGTTATGTTTAACAAAAAGCACTCATTATTTTTTATAAAAATGGAATATTGGGGACCGATTCTAGGAGTTATTGCGATTGTAACTTTAATTACAAGATAAAAAAAGAGGATGGGTATAGCAAGAGTAATCTATTCAAGTAAAAGGAGAAATCAGTCATGAATACAAAGAAACTACTAGGGGTAGCAGTTCCGGTCATGTTGTTATTTGGTTGTGGAGTTTCTGAGAAAACGAACACTTCTAAACAGGAGAAAACAGAAGAGTCTAAAGTAAAAGAATCGAAGTCTAATAGTAAGAAAGAAAAAGTTTCAAAGGAAGACTATCCTAATAAAGTGTATAAATTAGGGATAGAGTTTGATAAGTTGTTTGCGGAGCATAACAATATTACAAGAGAGGTTTTTGATGGTAAGAAAAAGAAATCAGATATAGTAGATAGTGTGAAAGAATTAAATAAAACGTTAGATAAATTCGAGTCGATAGATCCCCCTGCAGAGTATGTAAATCAACAAAAGGATTTTGAAAAAGCAATTAGTTATTTTAGAGAGTCTTTTTCTTTAATCAATGAAGTATTCACCCGAAAAGAAAAAAGAGAAAAAGGCGATAAGACTGATAAAGAGTTAATGGAGAAATCCGAAAAGTTAGTGAAAGAAGGAGATATTTACTGGCTTAAGGCATTCAAAGACCTTGAAGGGGATATTAAAATCGGTGACGGTACAGTATCTGTGAAAGATTTGAAAGAGTTAGATAAGAAAGCTGGAATTAATACGGATAACGTTATGAAGAATGTGAAGGATGGTACGGAATTAATTGGTAATTGGGGATTCAAAGGAACAGACGGTTTCATTATGTCACTTATTTTAAAAGGTGATAAGACATTTGAAACGTATGGTAAAGGTGAGTATCCAAATAAAAAGAATTATATTGAAGGCACTTGGGAATATGATAAGGAAGCTTTTACAATCTATTTACATCTCAATAAACGTTTAGTAGACGGTGTAGAAGATACAATTCAAAAAAAGAAAATAGCATATAAAGTTCAAGATTATGATGGGGAAAACTTGCAATTATTTAATGAGACGTCATTTCATACAATTAAGTATGTGAAGCAAAGTTAAAGTTATGTAGGACTAGGTTTAAATGGCCTAGTCCTTCATTAAAGTGCGAGTATGTAAAGAATATGTTATCTTTCGTTCTGTTTACTTAATATCATGTTATTCTTTAATAGAAGTAATAAATGGAGTTTTACATTAAATATATGAGGTTGGTTACAAATGATAAAGAAATTTACTAGATTCGTATTAATAGTGGTTATGCCAATCAGTCTTATTACAGGTTGTGGGGCTGCTGAAAAAGCTGAAGCACAAAAGCCGAAAGCGGTACAAACGGAGAAAAAGGACTATATGGATTACTCATATGGTAGCAAAGGTATATTAGTAAGTGGCAAAGCGAAAGAACGGCAACAATACGAGATTGGATATATGGATGATAATAAATTAATTGGGATTGATGAAAATATTGAAGACTGCATTATTTTAGATAATAAAGATGAAGCAGGTCTCATTTGGAAACAAATAGAGCGTGGATCTATTATTGAAGTGCAATACGGTAAGGATCGCAATGATATCGTAGGCGTGCAATTCGTAGGAGATCGTGAGTCATATGAAATTAGTGATAAGTTTGATCGGAATACGATAAATGAGATTGTTGAAAACGTTAAAGGGAATTTGTAATAGATGTATTTCGATAGTATAGGATCTCTTATTATGAAATTGTATGCCAGTTATTTGCTAAGTTTAAATTGATTATTTTGACGGTATTTGTAATTAGTTGTAAAATAATGTTTGTTGATGAATTTTATAAAAAGTATGTTAGATGAAATTCATCTGTAGGGATGACATATAAATATTTACTTAATGGGTATAAAATATGGTAATTTAAATATACAAATAAAAAGAAAATATATTAGGAGTACATAGTAGATTCATATTTTTAAAAATTAATGTGACAATAAAGGGAGGTTGAGATACATACACGGTGGGAGTGTGTATGTATTTATTATAATAATGAATAAGACAATCAAACAACAAGTAATCGCACTATCAACAAGTCTAGTGATTTTAGGGAGCGTACCTTTATCAGCATCAGCAGAAGAGATCAACAAATCTCAAACTGATCAACTTAATATTGCCCAAGGAGAACACGGAACGAGCGGATTAAATTATTCTAATTTCAAGTTGGAAGTTCCTAATCATGTACAAATTAACGAAGCAGAAGTATCTGAAAATGAAAAAATGCTTTTAGAAGAATATAAGCATAAACATGATGAAACAGAAGAATTAAACAAAATGCAAGATGCTAAGAAGGGACAAGTAGCAGAAAAGGAAGCTATTTCAAACATTGAAAAGGCATTTGAATCTGTAGATGGTCGAAATGATGGGTCTGATCGTCAAATGAAACCTGTTGCAAAGCCAAGAGGTATTCAATATAGCGCACAGAGTACGAAGAAATATGGAACACTTGCAGGAGTTCCATTTGTGGAGTGGATTGTTCCAGCAGGAAATCCTGATATTCGTCCTGCGAATCCGATGAAAGCACGTTACATTACAATCCATGAGACCGCAAATACAGCCGCTGGTGCTAATGCTGAAAATCATGCGAAATATTTATACAAGCAAGCAACTGAAGGCACTTTCCGAACAGCTTCATGGCATTTTACTGTAGATGATAAACAAATTTATCAACACTTACCAACAAACGAAAATGGTTGGCATGCAGGAGATGGAGATGGATCAGGAAACAGGGAATCTATCGGTATCGAGATCGCGGTTAACCAAGATGGTGATTACAATAAAGCATTAGAAAATGCAAAACGACTTGCAGGTTATTTAATGAACAAAGAAGGAATTGGTGCAGATCATATTTACAAGCATCAACAATGGAGCGGGAAAAAATGTCCTGACATTTTAATTTCACGTGGTAATTGGGCTGGTTTCGTACAAGGAATTCAGTGGTATGCAAATATAAATGCGCAGATTGATACGCCTTTACAAGATAAAAATGACTCATTTAATCCAAATGAAAATAATCCAGCTGAACCTAGCATGGAACTAGTGGTAAATGGTAGTGGCATCAATGTACGTAGTGATGCGGGTATTGAACATCGTGTTGTACGTAAAGCTTCAAACGGAGATCGTTACAAAGTATTAGCGGTTAAAAATGGTTGGTATAAAGTAGGTAATGGAGAATGGATTTTCTATGACCCAAGTTGGATTAAAATTAACTACAATGTACCTAAGGAAGAAGTACAAAAACCAAAAGATGATATTACAGGTGGATGGTTTGAAGAGCATATTCGTAAATTAAACAGTCTAGGTATTATGCAAGGCGAAGGCAATGGTGTATTTGCTCCATATCGAAATGTAACGAGAGCGGAGTTTGCGAAATTAATCTCGAATGCTCTTAAACTACCAGAGGGAAATAAGTCATTTGTAGATATCAATGAGGCACATCGATCACTTCATGACGGTATTAAACGTTGTGCAAGTGCAGGAATTATTAATGGTCGTGGTGAAGGGATTTTTGATCCTAACTCACCAATTACTCGTGAAGAAGTATCTATTATGATTGACAAAGCATTACGATATAAAGGAATTACAGGTGAGTTAGTAGCATTACCATTTACAGATAAGCATTTAATAACATACAAAGAATCGGTTCAACGATTATACAGTCTAAAGGTAGTTAATGGTATTGGAAATAATGAGTTTGATCCTCGAGGCACAGCAACTCGTGGTCAGGCGGCTGCCTTTATTGTGAAGATGTTAGATTCAATGCAAAAATAAAATGAAACTTTAATCAGTGAGGGCCACTCGCATTGCAATCAAGCAGTTTATTCACCAAATTTTGAAATGAGAGTGTTACTGCCCACAAATAGCAGAAGAAATTGTATGTAGAAGCTGACATTGGTAGAAGTAAAAAAATAAGAAGAATTTGAAAGGAGCTATCCAAAATAATAATTTGGAATAGCTCCTATTTAGTA
Source organism: Bacillus sp. SRB3LM (assembly GCF_015712745.1). Lineage (NCBI taxonomy): Bacteria > Bacillati > Bacillota > Bacilli > Caryophanales > Bacillaceae > Bacillus > Bacillus sp. SRB3LM. Next base: position 272,678 of record NZ_VWVQ01000004.1, on the reverse strand, counting down.
GGAAGAACAATTGTATTTGATAGATTGTAATGTAGAATGCCCTTCCAAGCCCCTCATAAGCCCATACCAAGTAATAAATCACTAAGAAAAAACAAAAACAAAAACAACTACAAGAACAAAACAAGCGCGAAAAAATGAAACCGGCGTTGTAGTAGTAAAAAAATTGTAATTCGAATGCCAAAACCATTCCCGCAGTCCTATCTTTATAATGAAGGATTAAAATTTTCCTATTTACTAGCAAAGAGTGGAGGGAAACATATGGCAGTATACCGTAATGTGCAGGTGAACTTTTGGCAAGATGAATTCATATTAGATTTAACGCCAGAGGAGCGTTATTTTTACATATATTTGTTAACTGGTACGAAAACGAAGCAATGTGGTATTTATATATTACCGAAGCGTGTGGCAGAGCTTGAAACAGGTTATAGTATGGAGACTGTTGAGAAGTTGCTAAACAGGTTTGTTGAGTATGGAAAGATTCTATATGATACGGAAACGAAAGAGGTATTCATAATAAACTGGTTACACTATAACCCTATTTCAAATACGAATGTAGAAAAGTGCGTATTACGTGAGTTAAAGACTGTAAAAAGTAATGAGTTCATACATATGTTTTTACGTAAATGCCTTGAAGAAGAATACACGATTCCATTATTATTGCAGCATTTTGGTATGCCAAAAGAAGAGGATAATAGTAGTTCACAAGTAGTTATTGAAGAGAAAGAAGAAGCGGAAGAGGTAGAAAGTATAGAAGAGGACGTTCCAAATAGTGAAGTTTATAAGTTTTATGAACAAAATATTAGTAGTTTATCCCCATATATTGTGAAAGAATTGAAGAATTGGATACAAAAATTTTCTGGAGAGAAAGTGTTAGAGGCACTTAAAATTGCGTTTGAAAATAATAAGAAAACGTTAGCTTATGTGAAGGGGATTTTGAGGAATTGGTGTAGCAAAAAGTTAAAGGATTTTAGTGGGGAGAAGTGTGTAATGGGAAGTTTAGAGAGAAGGAAATGTATGTTGAGTAGTGTATTTTAATTTACATTAATTTAATGTAGAATGTACGTTCGTTTTTTGTGGATTTTATGCTATACTACCATTAAATAAGGGTATTTTTATAATAGATAAAAAGATGCGGGGGGTACAAAGTTTGACTACTAGTACATCTGAGTTGTTTCAATATATTAATATGACAGAAGAACAGGAACAATTAGCACTACGATATATACAGACAAAAGAAGAAGAGATTTTAAAAGATATTGAACTAACGACGATTCGTGATCAAAAAAGAAGCGATTTTGCGGAGCGATTTATAAACGATTTTAGGAAAGTACATAAACAAGATCCGGGTTTCTTTCGGTTATTTTATCATATACTCGAGGAGCAATTATTAAATGTTCTTGTAGTCCGTTTTGCGCATGTCAGTTTTTCTAAAATGAAGGTTTATTTAGAAAAAAGTGCACTACCTTTGGACAAACTTGTAGCAATTGCATGTAGGTATTTATCTAGTATTTCAAGTTACGTCAATGAAGCAGATGTTTTTCTTAGAGAGTTAACAAAAGAGAAACCGAACTATATAGAGGAACAATTACATACTTTACCAACTAAACAGCAATTAACATTACTTCTCGTAATGTTTGATGTAGAGTATGAAAAGTTTCGTACATATAGTTCTTTATTGAATAAGAGGTTAGAAGAACATACAGAATTTATATTGAAACTGCTAGGGGAAAAGGAAAAGGTTGAAGCAGTTAAACGGTATTTAAAAGGTGAAGATGATAGTGAAGTATTTATAGGTGGGAATTTACCGGAACATATTTGGCGGCTATTATTTTGTGTTCATAAATATTCGAATGTTGCGAGGCGATATATTGAAATATTGGCGAAGAAAAATGTTTGGGGTTTTATAAACTATGCAACACGTTATATGTGTCACACTCTCGGTCAGTCTCAAAACTACAAAAAAACTGGTAGTGTAAATAGAGAAACATATGAAGAAATTCAAAGTTTTTGTACACAGTTTTGGATTTCTAAGGAAAGATTTTTTGCGCATCGTCTAAGGCAACATGATTTAAATAGTGAGGATTTTTGTAAGACGTATGAATATGAATTGCTATGCTTTATGTTGGAGGAAGATCCTGAATTTATTCAAAATACTTTGCAATATGTAAGTAAAATGAATTATCTCATCATCGCACGAACGTTAGCTGAAAAAGGATATGAGCTAAATATAGGGAAAATGCGAGAAGAATTTTTTGTTGCTGCTTTGCAAATAAAATTGTCTACAGTGCGGGATACATATCGTGATTATTTACAAGGGAAATTGTCACTTGAGGATATGAAGCAAATACTTAAAAATCCGAAATATAGGAGTATGTATTGGGGTATGCCGGTGTTAGAGGTTGCGCTTCTTTGGGATATAGATGATGTAGCGAAGAGGGAAGCTGTACTTACACTACAGTTTGGAGATGATGATAGTGTTAATTTATACGAACTTCTTTACGAATGTTCTGTCAGAGGAGTAGAACCGAAACAAGTATTAGAAGATCTGCTTTCGTATGGGTTAAGTAAGGAAAAGCTTATCGCTTATGCAGTTGAAGAAGCTGCATGCTACAGTGAAGAGAGAAATAAGGCGAAGGAAGCGCTTGTTTGTGTAATTGTAAAAGAACAAGCGTACATCATTGAAAGATTTGATGAGTATTCTGCTGTGGCCAAAGCATATATTTTAGAAGAGTTAGCAAAGGATAACATGATTAAAATGCGTCCAATTTTAATTAAAAGCTTAGGAGATTCATCTAAAAAAATGCGTGAGTCTGTAGTTAAACTGCTTTCAAAAGATGTGGAAGCTGCAGCAGATGTAGCAGTTGAACTTCATAATAAAAAGAAAGTTGTTCGTGAAAATGTGATGAAAATACTTATAGAGTATAAGATTGAAAAATATACGAAACTTGTACAGGAAGCTTTGCAAGAAAGTAAAAATGAATCTTTCGCAGGAAAATTCTCATTATTATTCCAAACGGAGGAAGAAAAAATAGAAGAACTATGTGCACGTATTTTAACTGAACAAACAAGAAATTCACTTCTGCAATTGATTGGGGATGAGCCACAAATCCGTTTACGTGACTCGGATGAAATTGCTGATGCTGCAATTCCGTTAGCCTATTTACAACAGTATATTTCAGATGCTGTTATTGAGAAGAAAGAAACGGCAGAAGTAATTGGTAGAGCTTTAAATGAAGAGGACTTAAAAGAATGTGTGCAAACAATATATCAAATATGGATTTCTCAAGACGCAGATGTGAAGAAGCGTGGAATTCTTTCGTTATACGGAATGTATAGTGACGACAAAATGGTCGACATACTTATAAAGCAAATTGATGAATGGGTGCTTCAAATGAGAGGAAAGATAGCAGCGGATGCCGTTCGTGCTTTAGGTTTGTCTTCATCTAAGCTTGCACTTATGTCTATTCATGCAATAGCATTTAAATATAAACATAAGCAAGTACGTAATGCAGCAAAAGAAGCGCTAAGTCTTGCTGCGAAAACACGTGGTATAACAGAGGAAGAGCTGGAAGATCAATTGGTGCCGGACCTCGGCTTTACTATACAGGGTGAAAAGATAATTGATTTCGGGAATCGAAGTTTTACTGCCATTTTAACTACAGAGTCAAAAATTGAATTAGAGACAGAAGAAGGAAAACGTATGAAGTCACTTCCAAAGCCGAATGCAAAAGATGATGTAGAAAAGGCTGAAGAGGCTAAAAAAGAATTAGCCTCTTTAAAGAAGGAACTCCGAACTACTCTTTCAATGCAAAAACAACGATTAGAAGCGGCACTTTCGTTAAAGCGTTATTGGTCACATAATGCATGGAAATCTGTATTTATGGATAATCCAATTATGAAGCAATTTTCTATTTCACTCATTTGGGGTGAGTATAAGGAAGGGAAGTTGCTGAAGGCATTCCGTTATGCAGAAGGTGGCGTGTTCTGTACAATTGACGGGAAGAGTTATGAACTTTCATCTGGCACTGTTATTGGTTTCGTTCATCCGTTAGAATTGTCTGGGGCGGAGAAGGAATTATGGAAAGAGCAATTAGAAAGTGCGGGAATTGTTCAGCCGTTCCTACAAATTGAGCGTCCAGTGTTTGTAGTAGAAAAGAATGATGAGAGTGCTATTGAGAGATTTGGCGGTATTTTACTAAATGGTCGTTCGTTATTCGGTAAGATGACGAAGCTTGGATGGGTCCGTGGGTCTGTTCAAGATGGCGGTGTATATTATACATTTTACAAAGAAGATACTCGTACCGGATTAGGCGTGCAATTGTCATTTAGCGGAGCTCTGATTGGTTATGAAGATGAAGAAGATGTATGTGTATTTGACATTCAATTTTATAAAGCAGGTACAGTGAAGCGTGGTTCATATGAATACGATGAGATTGATGATGAAAGACGCATTGTACCAAAAGAAGTAGATAAACGCTTCTTTAGTGAAATGTTATATGATGTCCAAGTAGCGACAGATTCAAATCTTGGGCATAATGAAAGTTGGCGTAGCGAACGATAAGAAAAACCCCCTTCATTGGTAGGAAAATGAAGGGGGTTTTTCAATGTCTTTAAAAGGTTCTTTCTCAAAAAGAAGCGAATAGTGTGAGAAAGGGGTGGTTATATGGAAGTCGTTATAAAGAAGAAACGAAAAAGGGGAAAAAGAATTTTTATTTGGGCTAGTAGTATCGTTCTTTTGTTAGTTATTTCCGCTGTGATTTTTTTGAACATATATACGCTGAAATCTATGCCAAAGATAGATGGAACGATAAAGCTAGAGGATTTACAACAGGCTGTTACGGTGAAGCGTGATAGTAAAGGTGTACCGCATATTAAATCGGAAAATGCACATGATTTATATTTTTCACAAGGATATGTGCAAGCGCAAGATCGTTTGTTTCAAATGGATTTAAGTAGAAGACAAGCGTCTGGTATGTTAAGTGAAGTTGTTGGGGAAGCAGCTGTTGATCGAGATAAATTGTTTCGAACACTCGGTTTACGGCGAGCGGCCGAAGCTTCAGTTAGTCAATATGATGGAGAAGCGAAATATGCCCTGCAGTCATTTGCTGATGGGGTGAACGCTTTTATACGTGAGGCGAAAGAGGAAAAGAAATTACCAGTTGAGTTTACTATATTAGGTTATGAACCTGCTGAGTGGTCAATTGTTGATACTTTAACGATCGGGAAGTATATGGCGTTTGACTTAGGAGGACATTGGCACGGACAGGCATTTCGATATTGGGCCCTGAAAAATCTTCCCAAAGAGCAAGCGAATGAGCTATTTCCTGCATATCCGAAAGATGCCCCTAGATTGCTAACTGAACTGAAAAATACAAATGTGGACGTAGCACAAAGTTTTTCAAAAACGATAATTCCGCCGGAGTTTAACGGTAGTAATAACTGGGTTGTGAGCAGTGAGAAGAGTGCGTCAGGTAAGCCAATTTTAGCAGATGATCCTCATTTATCTCTTGCGACGCCTTCTATTTGGTATCAAACGCGACTTGAAATGAAAGGTTTGAATGTGAGTGGCGTTATTTTCGCCGGAGTACCAGGTGTTATATTAGGACACAATGACAAAATAGCGTGGGGCGTTACGAATACGGGGCCTGATGTGCAAGATTTATATATTGAGAAGAGAAATCCTAATAATGAAAATGAATTTCTGTATAACGATAAATGGGAGAAAGCTACCGTTGTAGACGAGTCGATTAAAGTAAAAGGCAGGAAGACAATTCCTTATAACGTTACGATTACGAGGCATGGACCAGTAATTTCAGAGTTTGCGGATAAGGGAAAGGAAAAAAACAAAACCGTATTCTCTTTAAAGTGGACAGCTTTAGAACCGTCAGCTGAGTTAAAAGCTGTATTAAATATGAACAAAGCAAAAGACTGGAATGAGTTTGAAACCGCTCTTCAAGATTTTCATACACCAACCCAAAACTTTGTGTTTGCATCAAACGACGGCACAATTGCTTATAAAGCGAATGGAAATATACCAGTGCGTAAAAAAGGTGATGGTAGCTTACCTGTTCCAGGATGGACAGATGAATATGAATGGGAAGGGTATATCCCGTTTGATCAACTTCCAAAAGTAATTAATCCAAAACAAGGGTTTATTTCAACTGCGAATAATAAAATTGTTGATGATGATTATCCGTATCATATTAGCAATACGTGGGCGCAGCCATATAGGCAAATGCGTATTCAAGAATTTTTGCAAGAGAAGGAAAAGTATACGGTGAAAGATTTAGAAGAGTTACAGATGGATCAAAAGAATTTATATGGGAAAGAGTTTACTCCTATATTTTTAAAAGAGTTAAATAAAGCATCTTTAAATGAGGTAGAGGAAGAAGGCGTAAACCAATTAACAAAGTGGAATTTTTACGATAGTAAAGATGAAGCGGCACCATTAATATTCCATTTGTTAATGAAAGAGATTTCAAATACGTTATTTTCAAAAGAAATACCGAAAGATGTAATGGAGTTATTTGAAGGGAAGTCACAAGTTGTTGATGAATTGATTCGAAAAGAAGTAGCGGGAGAAAATAGCGTTTGGTTTACGAAGTACGGAGGTTTCACAACAGTTGTGCATACATCGTATGAGAATGTAATGAAGAAATTGCAGAAGGAATATGGACCCGATGTTGGAGAGTGGAAGTGGGGCGATTACCATCAACTCGCTTTTACACATCCAATTTCGAAATCATCGAGTATGTTAGCATTACTCGCTTTTAATCGTGAGAAACCAGTTCCGATTGGTGGGAGCCAAGTTACCGTGCAAGCAGCGAGTTACGGCGAAAACGGCATTGTAAATCACGGGGCGTCTTGGAGATTCATTATTGATACGAAAGATATGTCAAACGGTTATCATATCGTAGGGCCAGGACAGTGGGGCCATTTTAGAAGCGATTGGTATCATGATCAAATAGATGATTGGGTAAATGGCACGTATCATACGACTACATTGAATACGGAGGGGATAGAGGGGAAGGTGCTAAATTTAGAACCGAAGTGATAGGGTGTTTTTGTTTGTGGAGGGAACTAGTAATACTCTTTTTGATAATGAAAGCTTATCATTTAGAACATAACCCAGTTCTTAAATAATTTTAACAGCCAGCCTACTATCATTTAATTTGATAGTAGGCTGTTTCCATCTTCGAAATACGCTGTAGCAACTTCTTCAGGATTACGATTATTTCCACATGCTGCAAGTGCTGTAACTAATAAAGTCATTACAACTATTAACATGATCATTCCAGTTTTGAGGGGAATTAGTTAACAAAGACTAGGTATTATTTGCAACAGAACTGTTCCTCTATTCCCCTTGTTTCATCATTTTTCTAGGCCAGCCAACTTGACAAATGTTTTTTTATCAAACTACAATGAAAATCATTATCAATAATATAGGGAGGATACTTTGGTCAATAAATGAAAAATAATATATTTATAGGTTAATAACCAGATCTCGTTAAGTTGTATGTACTATTTTTAGTTTAGCGTTTCCCAGAATGTACACCAATTAATCTCGCGAATTACAAGAAAACTATTATTGAAATGAGGCGTGTATTGTGAAGTTGGACGTGAATGAGTTAGCAGAGTATCTTGCCAATACTCCTTTCCGAGTAGAAGGAGTATATCGTTATGCTAAAAATCCAGGTGTGCCTTTTGCTGAGTCTACAGATTCTTTCCCAGGATTTGTATTTCCAATTACAGGGAAGACGCAATTTCAATTTAATGGTACGCCGTATACTCTTTCCCCAGGAAAAGTTATACATGGGGGTGCAAAAATGACATTAGCCCATAAAATGCTTGGTGAAATGAACTGGGAATATATTCTTGTTTTATATCAGATAAGCAATTCAGAACGAGAAGACTCTGGCTTTACTCATCAGCATTTTGAATTATTAACAGGACAATCTCCTCGTCTTGTCGAATTACTTATGCGTCTTTGGGATGTATATAATCAGCCTGGAGGCATTTCGATGTTTCAGACCGAAATGCTGTTTCGCGAAGCGTTGAATGAAGCTTTATTAAGTGTTTTCAATAGAGAAAGCAATTATGAGTCGCATACTTTATTCGAACGAATATCTAGTTACGTTCGTAAATACTATTATAAGGATATTACAATTCATACGCTTACAGAACAAAATAATGTTAATCGAAATCGTCTTTCTTACGTGTTTAGAAAGCATGCAGGTATGGGGGCAACAGAATATTTATTGAACTATCGTATAAAGATGGCTCAAAAAATGTTATGTACAAGTGATGTGCCTGTACAACAAATTGCACAGGCTGTTGGAATCGCAGACCCTTTTTATTTTAGTAGAGTTTTCAAGAAGCGAGTTGGCATTTCGCCTACTAAATATCGCGAGAAGTTCATCAATAATCCATACTAATGTCAACAGGGGTCCATTCTTATTTGAAAATCACTGTTCTATACTTATGGAGAGTTAAAGGAAACATTGGATTGAAAGTACTTTCATTGAAATCACTCCTTTGTACTATCTGAATGAAAAGTTCTGGCCGGAGCATTTTCTTTTTAAGCGTAATAACGACTTTTTTACTTATATTACTGTAATATAGTGGAATTTGAAAGTGAGGAGGGATTATTATCCATTACCAACCTATTAAACTAAATGACGAGTTATCTAAAATTAACGATTATTGGTATCCACAAGTGATTGGTGAAATGAATGACGATCAAATTCAGCTTTTTAAAGCTAATGGAGATTTTATATGGCATGAGCACCCTAATACGGATAAGCTATTTATTGTGCTTGAAGGGGAGATGTTCATCGATTTTCGTGATGGACAGGTGAAAATTTCTAAAGGCGAGATGTTTATTGTCCCGAGAGGCGTTGAGCATAAACCTTTCACTGAAAAGGAATCTCATATCATGTTGGTAGAGCCTAAAAGGGAAATGGATTGATAATTGTAAAAAGATAAAAAAGGAGCGGAAATCCGTTCCTTTTTTATTTATCTTACTATTTTTAGGAGCTTAGTATGAGTAAGATGTGAATAAAGGATGAATAGCATTTTTATCAATAAAAATTTATTGGATTTTTTGTGGAATATATATGAAACGTTGTATAAAATAATCAAGAAAGCCAAAAATTATAGGGGGAAAGTTGTGAAGAAAAATAAGAGTTTAATAAGTTTTTTAGGAGTGTTTATTATGTTGTTTTCTTTTTGTTTTCAAGGAAATGTACAGGCAGATGTAAATACTGTTCAATCTGGAAAAATCAAATCAGGAAACGTAACAGTATGGGAAGTTGGAAATGTAGCGAAAGTATTAGCGGATGTGGAGCGCTTAAATTTAAATACAGTAAATGTACCGATTCAAGTAGATATCCCAAATGTGACTTCTACTAACATGGTAATTAATCAAGCGCAAAAGCAACAAGCTATTATTTTAATTCAAGAATTATTAAAGCGTAATATTCAAGTTATAGTGGAACCGTTCCCGTATATTCAGCAGGGGAATGTTGGAGAGACAGAATGGAACCCAAGTAACATTAATGATTTCTTCTGGAATTGGAAGACGGTTATTCTGCAAGATATTTTTAATTCCATTACAAGTAAATACAATGTGTATGGACTAAAGATTGCTTCTAATTTCGTGAATATGGAGTATGCAGAAGGATACTGGAGCGATACAATTGATTTTGTTCGTAATCAGTATAAAGGAAATATTTTGTATCAAATGAACTGGTGGTTAACAGCAAGCTGGGACTCTTCTTATGAAGAGAAGTTTATAGAGAAAATAAACCGTCCGTATTTAAAGAAGGTAGATATTGTTAGCATAGACAGTTGGTTTGAAGTTTCTGGAAAAAGAAATCCGTCATATGAAGAAGTGAAGCAAAGTTTATTTGCGACGACAGTATATAATCGTGGGCAAAATGTTGTTCAGCAATTGGAACAATTACATAATGCAACAGGAAAGCCAGTTTACTTCGGTGGATTTAACGTTCCAGCACGTGAACTTGGATTACAAAATCCATGGAATCCAGATGTTTCAAATGTGTTTTCGAAAGATGTACAATTAAATGGATGGCGTGCTTACCGCGATGTATTAGAACCGAAACCATATTTTAAAGGTTTTTCAATTTGGTTTATTGGCTCTAATGATAGTACACATGCGTATCAAATACATAGTAAAGAAGCAGAGGCAGTTATTAGCGGGTGGTACCGAAAATAAATTTTATAAAATAGGTAAGTTTTAAAGTTTACTACATATATTTCTAGTGAAAGGCCTTTCACCATCTTATCACCTAGGGGGCAATCATAATGAAATTTTTGTCTTACCTTACAGTAATTTTGGTGATTCTCGGCGGTTTGAATTGGTTGTTTGTAGCGTTAGATTACAATGTAGTTGAGAAATGGTTTGGTTCTATGCCGGCGCTTGTGGACACTATTTATTGGCTCATTGGTCTTTCTGCTATTTATCAAATTTTTGATCGGTTCTTCACGGACAATTAGCAATTATACTTTATTACTAGAGTGTTAAGTACGATTATGTACTTAACACTTTTTTGTATGTTTATAAAAATAGTTTGCATATGCAAGCGATTCCATTGCGTCTTGCGCCGTAATAATAGAAAACAAATTGACCACGTATTATATTTTGGGTTATAATTCAGAAAGTTTAAAAATTAATAAAAATGAGAAATAGGGAGGTTATGAGGGTAATGGAGAGAGTCTATAATTTTTCAGCAGGACCATCAATACTCCCTTTGCCAGTTTTAGAGAAAGTGCAAAAGGAGCTTGTAAATTATAACGGGACAGGCATGTCTATTATGGAAATGAGTCATCGATCTTCATATTTTCAAAGTATTATGGATGAAGCGATTAACTTACTTCGTGAATTAATGAACATTCCTAATGAATATGATGTATTGTTTTTACAAGGCGGTGCGTCATTACAATTCTCTATGATACCGTTAAATGTAATGAATATGTATAAAAAAGCAGGGTACGTATTGACTGGCTCATGGTCTAAAAAGGCGATGCAAGAAGCTGAAAAAGTAGGGGAAGTACAAGTGATTGCTTCGTCTGAACAAGCGAAGTTTACTACAATTCCTAAATTGGATGGTTTACTGAGCGATGAAAAACTAGATTATGTACATATTACAACGAATAATACAATTGAGGGGACGAAATATGTAGAAGTTCCACATTTAGATAAAGTACCGCTCGTTGCGGATATGTCCTCAAATATTTTATCAGAACAATATGATGTTACGAAGTTTGGCCTTATATATGCGGGAGCGCAAAAGAATTTAGGGCCAGCGGGCTTAACGATTGCAATTATAAAAAGAGATTTAATTGGAGGAGCAGATCGCTCTTGTCCTACGATGTTAAACTATGAAACTTACAGCAAAAATAACTCCTTATATAATACACCGCCGTCCTTTAGTATTTACGTAACGAAACTTGTACTAGAGTGGCTGAAAGAACAGGGCGGGGTATCTGCGATTGAAGAACAGAATAGAATGAAATCTTCACTTCTTTACAATTTCTTAGATGAATCAACATTGTTTACTTCACCAGTTGATCCTACGTATCGATCACTTATGAACATTCCGTTTACAACACCGTCAGAAGATCTGAACAATGAGTTTTTACAAAAAGCGAAAGAACGCGGTCTTGTTACGCTAAAAGGACATCGCTCAGTCGGTGGTATGCGAGCTAGTATTTACAATGCGATGCCAGTACAAGGCGTACAGCAATTAGTAAATTATATGAAGGAATTTGAGCTTGAGAATAGATAGGGAGATGGGGATATGTTTCGTGTTCAAACGTTAAATCAAATTGCGGAAAAAGGTTTACAAGTTCTTAGCGGAGAGCGTTATGAAGTAGGGGAGAGAATGGATCACCCAGATGGTATTTTACTTCGCAGCTATTCTTTACATCAAGAAGATTTTTCAAAAGACTTAAAGGCGATTGCAAGAGCTGGTGCTGGTGTAAATAATATTCCTGTCGAGCGATGTACAGAAAAAGGGATTGTAGTATTTAATACACCAGGAGCGAATGCCAATGCAGTAAAGGAACTTATTATCGCCAGCCTTATTATGTCTTCACGTAACATTATTAACGGTGTAAGCTGGACGAAAAATTTAGAGGGTGAAGAAGTACCGCAGCTTGTTGAATCAGGAAAAAAACAATTCGTTGGATCAGAAATTGCAGGAAAACGTCTAGGTGTAATTGGCCTTGGCGCAATCGGTGCTTTAGTTGCGAACGATGCGTTAGCGTTAGGGATGGACGTTATTGGATATGATCCTTATATTTCAGTTGAAACAGCTTGGCGCCTTTCTACACATGTGCAAAGAGCATTTAGCCTTGATGAAATTTTTGCAACGTGTGATTATATTACACTGCATATTCCTCTTACCAATCAAACGAAGGGGCTTATTGGTGAACACGCTATAGAGAAGATGAAAAAAGGAATGCGTTTATTCAATTTCTCAAGAGGAGAACTTGTAGATGAAAAAGTTCTTCAAAAAGCGTTAGAAGAAGATGTTATTGCGCATTACGTAACTGACTTCCCGAATGAAAATGTGATTAAAATGAAAAACGTAACAGCGACGCCTCACCTCGGTGCATCTACGTCTGAATCAGAAGAAAATTGTGCAGTAATGGCAGCGCGCCAATTACGTGAATATTTAGAGACAGGAAATATTCGTAATTCAGTAAACTATCCAAACGTAGAATTACCGTATATCGGAAAGAAACGAATTACAATTATGCATCAAAACGTCCCGAATATGGTAGGGCAAATTACAGGATGCTTAGCGGAACATCATATTAATATTGCCGATATGATTAATCGTAGTAAACATTCTTGGGCATACACAATGATTGATATCGATAACGGAATTGATGATATAATAAAAGAGAATATTGTAGAAAATATAAACAAAATTACAGGTGTTGTAGCCGTTCGAATGATTGTGTAAAGGAGAGAGGAATGTGGCAAAAATACGACCGTTTCGGGCCATTCGTCCAGTAGAAGAAAAAGCAGCGGAAGTGGCAGCTTTACCGTATGACGTATTAAATAGTGAAGAAGCAAGAGAGGTTGTAAAAGGGAATCCTTATTCTTTCTTACACGTTGATAAAGCAGAAATTGATTTAGACCCGGAACTTTCACCGTACGATGATCGCGTATATGAAAAAGCGGGTGAAAATTTAAATCGATTTATACGAGAAGAAGTGTTCATTCAAGACGAAGAGCCAGCGTTATACATTTATGAATTGACGATGCAAGGAAGAACGCAGTCAGGCCTTGTCGTTTGTACATCTATTGATGAGTATGAAGATGATACAATTAAAAAACATGAAAGAACGCGTCATGAAAAAAAACTTGATCGCATTCGCCACGTAGATGTGTGTGACGCAAATACAGGTCCTATCTTTTTAACGTATCGTACAAAAGAAGAGATAAAGCGTTTTGTTGCCAGCTGGAAAGAAGAACATGCGCCAATCTATACATTTACAGCAGAAGACGGCGTTAAGCATGTTGCCTGGAAAATAGCTGATGAAGAAGTAATTGCAAGTTTAGTAAACGTATTTGAAGATATTCCTAATCTTTATATTGCAGATGGGCATCACCGCTCCGCATCAGCTGCAAAAGTAGGGCTCATGCGAAGAGAACAATATCCGAATTACACAGGAGAAGAAGAGTTTAATTTCTTCTTATCTGTTTTATTCCCTCACGATGAGTTATCTATTTGGGACTATAACCGAGTTGTAAAAGACTTAAACGGTTTATCAGAAGAACAGTTTTTAAAACAAATCACGCAATACTTTTATGTAGAAGAAGCGGCTGTTTCTCCGTATAAACCAAATGAGCCAAAAACATTTGGTATGTATGTAAATGAGAAGTGGTATAAGCTTACTGTGAAAGAAGAAACATTTGATGCGAATGATCTTGTTAGAGGTTTAGATGTATCTATCCTGCAAGATCATTTATTAAGCCAAGTACTTGAAATACACGATCCGCGATCTGATTCACGCGTTGATTTTGTCGGAGGAATCCGCGGGTTAGAAGAACTAGAACGCCTTGTAAATAGCGGTGAATATAAAGCAGCGTTCTCACTATATCCGACATCAATGGAATCGTTATTAGCAATCGCAGACGCTGGAGAAATTATGCCGCCAAAGTCAACGTGGTTTGAACCGAAACTGCGCAGCGGGTTGTTTGTACATTCTTTAAAGTAAATATAGACTTCTACAGTTTTGAAAAACCGAAATGATTATAGTTTCGGTTTTTCTTATTTTGGCTCAGTTAACGTTTCATGTTGATTTTGATGTTAAGATTGAAATATGTAACGACAGATCGCTACAAAAAACGGAGGAAATACGATGAAAATGCAACTGCAAGAACGTTTTTATGTTGAGTTGAAAAATGCAATTCGTTGTCATTATAACGAACTTATAACTAGGTGCGGTGTTGACACGATATATGGGTACTCCATATTAACAGACGATTGTGTCAATAGCATTGGACCAGTGGCTAATAAAGAAAGACTAATCAAAGTTAATAAGTCGGACCCTTTATACAATTATTATAGATACGGAGCTGTTGAGTGGAGCGAATGGGACGATTTTGGAATGTTTGATGAAGTGAACAAAATTATTAACAAATATCATGATATCGTCGAAGATGACTTTAACATACGAGTAAATACACTGTTGAAAGAAACGTTAAATGTGTTAATGGAACTTAAATCAGAAGGCTTGTTTGGAGACGGAGATGATAATCGATTTATTATCATTTGTGTAACTGATTCATCGAACGAAATCATGATTGAATCAGTTCGATTGCTTAATACATTAAAGACATACGAAGAATATGCCTCAGAATTTGCATAAGAATGAATATAAGTAAAACTGCGCTCTATAAGAGGCGATTTTCATTTAATCGAAAGTCACCAATTAATAGTAACTATTCATTGTGACGTAACCATTGAACAATTTGAGCCCGATGAAAAAAATCGTACAAAAATTATTGCGATGTTTATATGTAGGAATCAAATTGAAAAGGAAGTTATGAAGGGGAGTTTTTCTGGGATTATTCTTTAGTTAGTAGAGAAAGTAATGAATAGGTGGGCCATGTCACTCGGGCTTAGATTTTTAATTCCCCCCATAACGAAAATTTTATGTATCATTGAATACTGTTAATAAGAAGTTATGTAATATATTCTGTTCATTTTTAACTTGAATAAGCTCGTCAACAAAAAGGACATTCCTAGTATTACAAGAAGTGTCCTTTCCACTAAATTATAGGATATTTTGCTAACATTCAAACTCTAAAATTAGTTTACTGGTTTGACCTGTAAATTGATAATTATAGGATCCTTTTAGATTTTCTAAGTTACCGGTAGCTTTAATAATTGTTCCTGGGGAATCTGAATTTTCTTTATCAAATATTTCTTGCTCTATAGCTGTAAATGTCCCTTGTTGCCCATTATAAATTCCTTCAAAGTGTAAAAATCTAGAAATTTTAGAAGTAGCTAAGTGACCATCATTTATATTTGAGTCTAAATAATATAAGAAGTATTCAATAAAAGCTTTTCCTTTTAATTCACCATCAATATCATATTCGACATGTGCAATATTAATAGGGAAATCTTTTTTAGTATCATCGATTGGTTTTTCACCCCATTTACTTACTGTAAATGTTACTTCCATACATGTAAATCCCCCTTTATCATTTGAAAAGTACTAATTCACAGTCATATCTTATAGGGGTGTTTTTATTTATTTGAGCCCTGTCATATCGTTATCTTATCTCAGAATCACCTGCGCCTCCTCATGAAGGACTTACTGTCGCCAGGATATCTCCTGCTTGTAACCTCTTTGGTTTTATTAACATGTTAACTCCGCTGCTACATAATGTAATGGACTACGATTATACAAACTGTATCATTGAAAAACATGATGTATGAAATTAGTTTCTTCATCATTAATCCGTTTACCTGCTGGGATTCAAGAATTCAGTCTTAGTGTTGAATATAGGAATAATCAATTTACATTTGAAAATTACAGTATGCAACATTGCATGAGGAAAACGGTTGTTATTTTTATGGCTTGTAACTATAATGATTACAGGTTGGTCGATACCAATCAAACAAATACAATCATCATGAATGGAGATGTTACATATGGGTATGAAAAAAATAATTTTAGCAGGTGCTTTAGGTATCGCAGCATTATCAGGAACAAATGTACCAGGGTTAGAACTAACAAAAGCGAGTGCCGCTTCTATTGAATCGAATTTCTCGACGTTAGAAGGACGAGTAGTAGAAGTAGATAACGGTGTAATTGTCGTAAAATCTAAGCAATATGAGGAGCCTGTTAGTGTATACATGGATACTTTCTCAAATGTGAAAGTAGGAGATGAGGTTAAAGCTACTGGATCTATGATGCGTAATTTTACAGAATATATGGTTGCAACTGCAGTTGAAAATACAACAAACATGTTAGGTATGCACATGAAAGAAGATGGCTCACCTAATTATGTAATTGGAGAAGTATCAAAAGTAGGAACGATGGAAGATGAGGGAGACGGTGCTACTAAATATGTTGTAGTTGAGTATCCATCGCTAAATGGGAAGAAAGATATTATTGATGTTTTCTTAACAAAGGGACAAGTATTTAATGTGGGTGAGAAAGTGAAAATTGATATGGAGTATGTGGGCTGGGGTGGTATTTCTATTAACTGGAACACAGTTGATCATATTGAAAAAGTTCATGAAGCAAAGACGAACGCTGAAAATAATGATGATGTATGGATTTGGTCTTAATAAGGCGAGTATAGGTCGTTATTTGCAATTTTCTCCAAACAATACATGTAAAAACTAAATGTATCATGCAGTACCCATCTAATTCTCATTGCGTATGAGAATTAGATGGGTACTTTTTTATTTGAAATTTGTGCAAGTCAATGTTTAGCATTTCTTTTTAAGAGTAAATTACGGTTGAAATCAAAACTTTATTTGCAGTACATAATAAATAATGTTGATTTTTTATCTTATATTAAAATAAAAACAAACCACTGTTCGATTTGAATATTCCACGATATAATGGTGAGAGTTTATGGCAGAATAAATATTTACATAAGAAGTGAGGTACTGTATGAAAAAAAGAACGACAGACATTATTTTTATTATTATTGGTGCATTTCTTTTTGCGTTAGGTGTCAATTTGTTTGTTATCCCGAACGAGTTTGGTGAGGGTGGGGTAACAGGTATCACGATTATTACGTATTATTTATTTGAATGGTCACCGGGCTTAGTTAACTTAATTTTAAATGCAATTTTGTTAATAGCCGGTTATAAATTTTTAAATAAGATAACAACAATTTATACGATTATCGCTGTAGTTACGAACTCGCTATTCCTTCATTTGACAGAAGGATGGACGATTGCTTCGGATGAAATGCTCGTAAATGCCATTTTCGGAGGAATATTTATTGGATGCGGGATTGGTCTTATCATTCGCGTTGGCGGAACAACTGCAGGTACTACCATCTTAGCAAGGATGACGCATAAGTATTTAGGATGGAGCATTAGCTACGGTCTACTGTTCTTCGATTTAATCGTTGCGTTTTCATCTTATTTCATCATTGGTGCAGAAAAACTGATGATAACAATTATTATGCTATATGTAGCAACGAAAGTGATGGAGTTTGTAATTGAAGGTTTAAATCCGAAGAAAGCCATTACAATTATTTCTGATAACCCGAATGAAATTGCCGGGAAGGTAACTACGTTAATGGGCAGAGGGGTTACCGTGTATTCAGGTCATGGCTATTACACGAAAACTCCGAAGGAAATTCTTTATGTTGTTATCAATAAGCAAGAAGTAGTAAAACTAAAACGGATTGTTCAAACTACAGATCCGGCTGCGTTCATCGCTATACACGATGTTCGTGATGTGTTCGGAGAAGGATTCGTTGATATTTCTAAAGCTTAGAACTTATTTTTCATTAAAATAATCTTAAAACTAAAACGTAAGAATCTATTTTGAATAATTTTTTTTCAAAATAGATTCTTTTTCTTTTTCTTGCAAAAAATCCAATTGTTTCTTAAGGTAAGGATGTAGAAGGATGAACAAGAGAGGGTTTAATGAAGATGATACATATTTTATTAGCTGATGATGATAAGCATATTAGAGAGTTGTTACATTACCATTTACAAAAAGAGGGGTTTAAAGTTTTCGAAGCGGAAGATGGAAAAGTAGCGCAAGACGTTTTAGAGAAAGAAAATATTCATCTTGCGATAGTAGACATTATGATGCCGTTTGTTGATGGCTATACGTTATGTGAAGAAATCCGGAAGTATCATGATATACCGGTTATTTTATTAACTGCGAAAGATCAGTTAGTTGATAAAGAAAAAGGATTCATTTCTGGTACGGACGATTATATTGTAAAACCATTTGAGCCAGCTGAAGTTATTTTCCGTATGAAAGCATTACTGCGTCGTTATCAAATGTTGAGTGCTGATATGATTACGCTGCACGGAACGACTATTGACCGAAAAGGGTTTGAGGTGAAGTGTAACGGTCAAACGATTTTACTTCCGCTGAAGGAATTTGAATTGTTATCACAACTGGCTAGTTATCCTGGAAGAACATTTTCAAGAGAAGAACTAATTGAATTAGTATGGGGAATGGATTTTGAAGGGGATGAACGAACGGTCGATGTTCATGTGAAACGACTGAGAGATCGATTCTCAAAACGAACGGATGATTTTCAAATTCCGACGGTGCGCGGACTCGGGTATAAGTTGGAGTTGAAATAAAATGAAATCATTATATTCTAGATTTGTTTTTATGACGGTTGGAATCATGCTACTTAGCAGTATTATCGGCTTTTTATTAACGAACGTATATTATCAAGTGAAGTTAAAACCGTATAATAGTGAAAAGATTTTAAAGTATGCTGAAGAAGTTAAATCGTTATATGAAAAGCAAAGTGAAGAAAATCAAGAAGCATACTTACATTCTATTGCGAAGCTAGGGTATGAAATTTATATTGTCGATGATCAAAAGAATGGAAAGCGTATCGGTAATGCGTTTCGTAAGACGACAATAAGTGATGATACCGTTCATAAAGTATTGAATGGCGAAACGTTTAATGGCGTTTCTACATATCCGACTCGCCTATTTATTACCGGTTTTTTCGATAATGAATTAATAAATAGTGTCGGTGTACCAGTACAACACGGTGATAAACAGTACGCTTTATTTATTCGTCCTGACATTCAGAACCAATTTGGCGAGATGCGAATTTTCTTAGCGGTATTACTTGGATTTATCGTACTATTAAGTATTATATTCATAGCGATTGCAGCAGGTTATATCGTTCGTCCGATTCGTAAATTTACGAACGCCACGCAAAAAATTGCGAGTGGTAAATATGAAATTGAATTAGACGTAAAACGAAAAGATGAAATAGGAACGTTATCTACAAGCTTCCAAAAGATGACGAAAAGTATTAAAGAACTAGATGAAATGAGACAAGAATTCGTTTCGAACGTTTCACATGAATTTCAGTCGCCACTTTCTTCCATACAAGGTTTTTCAAAAACGTTGCAAACAGAAAAGATGAGTGAGGAAGAAAGAAATCATTACTTACAAATTATTGAGGGTGAAAGCAAGCGAATGTCTAGTTTATGTAAACAGTTACTTACGCTCGCTTCATTAGATAAAGAGGAAAAGGTTCTACAAATAAGAGAATTCAATCTGCAGAAGCAAATTAAAGACGTCATTTTTATGCTTGAGTGGAAATGGCGCGAGAAAGATATTGCCGTTGAATTTGATGTGCCGGATATCACTATAAAAGGTGATGAAAACTTACTTCATCAAGTATGGAGTAATATCTTTACGAATAGTATTAAGTTTTCAAACGATGGTGGGACCATTGAGTTTTTTGTCGAAGAGTTAGAGTCTAGCGTTATAATCGCTATATCCGATAACGGAATCGGCATGGAAAAAGAAGAAATGGAGCGTATTTTTGATCGTTTTTATAAGGTAGATACAGCAAGGGCAAGAAATGTAGAAGGTAGCGGTTTAGGGTTATCGATCGTGCAGAAGATTGTTGAACTGCATCATGGAAACGTTTCAGTGTATAGTACGAAGGGAGAAGGGACGACCGTTCGGGTTGAGCTTCCTAAATAGATGAAAGAGGCTGTTTCGGAACGGCCTCTTTTTTGTCGGTAAGTCGATATAATTGGAAAATCGCTGATATAAATTTCACGTACCCTCTCACTGCAGCTATAAAGCCGCACCTTTCCCACGTTCTACTTTAAACCGAACCCCAAAAGTATCCGCAGTAATTTCATCAGCTTTTGGCAATGCTCGTAATTTCGGATGAAGCAGCCATACGAGAGAAATAAATAAAATTCCGATGCTAGCGAGCGCGAAAATGAGTTGGCTACTAAATACATTTGCAGCATATCCACCAATTAAAGAACCGAACGGCATAGCAATTGTGCCCATACTTCGCATGACTGAATTGATGCGCCCGATATATTGATTTGGAATTACAATTTGACTAATTGTCGCAAATAATATGTTGGTCGCACCAATTGCAATCCAGGCTAGGCCGAATAAGAAAATAGATAGCAATTGAAACGGTACAATCGTAGAGAGAAACCAAAAGATAGCGCCGGTCGCAAAGCTAATAATGGAGACACGGCCAACATTACGTTTGCCAACCCATGAACTGAATAATGCACCGATAAGACTACCTGCTGATATAGCAGCTAAGAAGAACCCATATGATTTCACACCTCCTAAAGAATCAGCGAAAGAAGGGAGTATCGCCATCGTCATACCGATTGAAAAATTAGCGACTACTGAACCGATTAAGAATACGCCCATTAATGAACGAAAGACGATCGAAAAACCTTCTTTTAAATCAGTGAAATATTGTTTAGTTGATAGCGATGTATTGGTTTCTGTTTGCTTTGGCATTTTTAGTGAAAAGAACAAAAGGGCAGTAATCGCGAATGTAAAAGAGTCGATTACATATAAAGTAATTGCGCCAAATAGTGCTACTAATATTCCAGAAAGAGTCGTACAAATTAAATCAATGCCTTGATATGCAAATGAAAAGAGTGAGTTTCCTTTTAATAATTGTGTTTTATGCAGTAGAAGTGGTAAAGCTTTCGATTGTGCGGGATAGGCGAATTGTTCGATAAAAGCTACGATGGGCATGATGATGAGTAGTAGGTGGACTGTTAGTAGGTCGAAGTAGTGTGTAATTGGAATGATTAAAATAAGAATGCATTGCAAAACTTGTGTGATGACGAGGGTGTTTTTTATTGACCATCTATCGACGAATGGACCAGTAAGAAATTGTAATGCAGAAGGTAATAACGTAAGGAAACCAGCCAATCCAGAATAAAAAGGATTACCACTTAATTTGTATACGAGCCACATTGCTGCAACATAATACAAGCTATCTCCTATGTTTGTAAAAATTCTCCCTAAAAATAATAAGAGGAAATTCCGGTTTTTTAATATGTCCACTTTATCTACTCCTTTATAATAATTTTATTCGGTAAAATAAAATTGACCGTCTCGGTAAAAAAAATCGTATTACGATTTTTCTTCTTTTTTAATAAATTGCTGCATTGTTCTCTCAGCGATTTGAAGTGCAGTAGTAGAAATATAATAAGGTTTGCTATTCGGATCTTTATCTGCACCTTTTGTGATTTCGTTTAATTCAGCCATTAATTCATAAAACTTTTTCACCCACACTTGAAATTGTTCTGGCGTAGCATCAAATTCCCAGCAGGATGAAACGTAATTCCACTTAGCTGGATCTTCACTTGCATTTTGTAATGTAAAAGCTTCTTCTGGTGCAGCGAGAATTTGGCTTTTCGTTCTTTCTATCATTTGTAAAAAGATTTGGCGACCTGATTCGCTTAATATTTCTAAATGAGGTAATAGATCTGCGGCAGGGGTGAAGCCTTTCGCGACAGATTGATAAAACTTTTGAACAATCCCATTCTTTTCTTCTGTATAAACGATCTCTATAAGCCCATTCTTTTCTAATTCTTTTAAATGATAATGAATTTTCGCCCTTGAAATGCCGAATTTCTCAGATAGTAATTGTCCAGTATAAGGACGTTCGCATAGACGTATCATCATTTCGGCACGTAATGGATCGCTTAATGCTTTTAGTTGGCTATAAGTAGTTAGTGTTAATACGGGCTTCAACATGATCAACTCCTTGAATTAAATTACTCGGTCAATATTATTTGACTGAATTGTATCAAGGATTCTATTTATTTTCAATACTTTCTGAAAATTAAATCTTACTCTCTGTAATCTTCTGTTCATATTCCGTTCATATTTCTTTTTTATGATTAGTGCATAGAAAGAAAGAGGAAGGAGCGAGCGAAATGTTTTTAGCTCTGCGTGAATTGAAACAATCAAAATTAAGATACGGATTAATCGGACTGATTATGGTGTTATTATCATTTTTAGTTCTTGTTATTTCAGGATTAGCAAATGGACTATCATATGATAATGCTTCATCGATTCAAAATATGGAGGCGAATAAGTTCGTTTTAGCAGATGATGCGGAAAATAAATTACTTCGTTCACAAATTAAGAAAGACGATGTAGATAACGTAGTAAATCAAGTAGGCGAGAAAGAAGCCGTTCCGTTTCGTGTGAAAGTTTCAACATATGAAAAGAAAGATAGTTCGAAAAAGGTTGATATCGCTATTTTCTCAAGTGAACGGGATTCATTTTTAGAACCGAACATTGTAAAAGGGGAGAAATTAGGTACAGCAAATAACGAAATGGTTGCTGATGAATCAATTAAAGAAAAAGGAATCGATATTGGGGATACAATTATCGATCCTGTTTCAAAGAAAGAATTTACAATCGTCGGATTTACGAAAGATCAAATGTTTAGCCATACACCAGTCGTTTATGTAAATGAAGACGTATGGGGTGCTATTTCACAACCAAACCAAAAAGATTATAGTGCAATTGCACTTAACACAGATAAAGAGATTAAAAATGCACACGTAATTGACAAAAAAGAAGTGCTACAAAGTATTCCAGGATTTAAAGAAGAACAAGGAACATTAACGATGATCATTGCGTTCTTACTTGTTATCGCTGCATTACTAATCGGTGTATTCTTCTACGTTATTACACTGCAAAAAACACAGCAATTAGGTGTATTAAAAGCAATCGGTACAAAGAACTCGTATTTAGCAAATAGCTTAGTCGTGCAGGCGTTATTCTTATCAGTCGTTGCGATGGTAATCAGTATCGTTCTTGTACAAGGGTTAGAACAAATTTTACCAGCAGGTATGCCGTTCTTATTAACAACACCGATGATTGCGCAATATGCAGCAATCTTTATCGTAATTAGTATTTTAGGAACACTTATTTCGTTATACCAAGTATTAAAAGTTGATGCATTAGAAGCAATTGGAGGCGGGATGTAATGACTTCATTATTAAAATTAGACAAAGTAAGTAAAGTGTACGGAGAAGGGAATACGGAAGTAACAGCCCTTCATCCGATATCGCTTGATGTGAAAGCCGGAGAATTTATCGGAATCGTCGGTCCTTCTGGATCAGGGAAAAGTACGTTATTATCAATCGCGGGTGCATTATTATCACCATCAAAAGGGGATATTTACATTCGTGAGAAAAATATTACACAGTTATCAGAAAAGGAAATGACAGACATTCGTTTGAAAAAAATCGGCTTCATTTTCCAGTTTGCAAACCTTGTTCCATATTTAAATGTGAAAGAACAGTTACTTTACATTGCAAAGCTAAAAAAAGAAAGTAAACAAGAATCCGAAAAGCGTGCAGATCATTTATTAGCGGCATTTGGATTAGGAGAAAGAAAGAATCATTATCCAAATCAACTATCTGGCGGGGAAAAACAAAGGGTAGCAATCGCTCGTGCGTTCATGAACAACCCAGATTTAATATTAGCGGATGAGCCAACGGCAAGCTTAGACTCAAAACGCGCACGTGAAGTTGTTGAAATGATGAAACGCGAAGTGAAAGAGAGCCAAAAAGCAGCAATTATGATTACACATGATGAAAGAATGCTTGATGTATGTGATCGTATATTGAAGCTTCGAGATGGACAGTTAATATAAAAAAAGGAAAACCGTACATGTATGTGCGGTTTTCTTTTTTTAATGGACTTATTTAGAGAATAACGTTTTAATTTTATTACGAGTAAGTAATAAAACACCGCCTAATACAGATAGCATTCCTAGAGCCATATTGTTTGATTGCTCGCTACCAGCGTTAGGAAGTTCTTTAGCGTTATTGTTTTTAGTACCATTATCTGCTTGCGTTTGTTTAGACTGTGATACTTCATTAATCTTGTTATCAACATTTTGCTTCGTTGTATGTAACTCAGCTAATTTGTCGTCAATTTTTTTCTCAGTATGCTTAAAGTCGTTGATTTTAATATCTAAGTCTTGTTTTTTCTTTGATAAATCATCTGAAACAGTTTGTTTCGATTGTTTAATTTCGTTAATTTTATTAATTAAATCTTGTCTAGCTTCTTGTAAAACAGCTAGTTTATTTTTTACATCTTGTTTAGCTAATTCTAAGTTAGCGGAAAGACTGTCTAAATTGCCTTTAATTTTCTTAAGTTCCTCTAACGTGTTACCAGTATTCGGCTTGTTTTCTTTTAGTTCAGCGAGTTTGTCCTCAGCAGTTTGTTTCGCTTTCTTTAACTCAGCTAATTTTTCATCTACTTGTTTTTTAACTTCCTTAAGTTCATTAACCTTTTGATCAATGTTCTCTTTATGTTGCTTCATTTCATTCACTTTTTCATCGACAGTTTGTTTATGTTCTTTAATCTCATCCACTTTGTTATCGATATTTTGCTTATGTTCTTTTACTTCAGCAACTTTATCTTCTACTTGTTTTTTATGCTCTTTAATTTCAGCGATTTTATCTTCGGCGATTTGTTTGTCTTGCTGCAGTTTTGCATCTAGTTCTTGTTTATGCTGTTTAACTTCGTTAATTTTTTCATCAGCAACTTGTTTACGTTCATGTAGTTCATTCACCTTCGTATCAACATTTTCCTTAACCTTGTTAAGTTCATTTAATGTTTGATCCACGTTTTCTTTGTGTTGCTGCAATTTTGCATCTAACTCTTGTTTATGTTGCTTAATTTCAGCTAATCGATCTCCCGTACTTTGCTGAGGAGTAGCATCATTTACTTCCGCATGAGCAGAGTTCGCGCCAGCAATCATTGCTAAAGCTAGTGTAGACGCAGCAATTGTTTTTTTTGTTTTCATATTTTTGTACCTCTTTTCTTTCATATGCATGAACTGTTTTGTGTAAAAATGAGCATATAGAAGTAGATTCTTCCATCATTATATACCATCTGCGCCGTCTAGAGGAAGTATTTGCATAATAATCTATGATTATGTAATTTTTATAATCTCTTATTTTGGAGTAGGGGATAAATCTTTAGCTAGATGAACAATTTCTTCAATAGTAAAGCTTATATCTTTATTATTGCGAATAACAAACAAATAATCAGCCTCATTTTCTATAGGATCTACCACATCATCGTGAAGTGATTCAGTTTGTTGTCGATCAAATACTTCTTTGAAACTAGAATATCCACCTCTAAAAATATTGGTACTTCGCGTGCTTCGAGCCACTCTTTCGTAAAGTACATCATCTGGAATGTCAAAATGAACGAGTATGCGTACATATTCATTCTGTGGAAATAATTCGTTTAGTAAATATAACCTTCCATTTTTACTGCGATTGGAGTTACTAATAATAAGGTGTAAATTTGAATGTTCTTTCGCATAATCAACAATGAATTTTGAAAGACCGTGCTTAAATGTATTAGGGCCTTTAGCCGGCTGTAATTTTTCGTAATGCGTGTTAATAAATTCAGCTTGATTATCTTGATCCATAACGAAAGAGTGGGGTAACTCTTTTTCTAATGCTCTTGCAAATGTAGTTTTTCCACTGTGTGTTTTTCCAACTGTAATGATGACTAATCTTTTCATGACGCCCTCCATTTGTATTGTTATGAACTGGAATATTCGGTGTAGATCGAAATCTTCCTGCTAGAGATTACACAAATTATTGGAGCGTTAGTAGGCTGAAAACTTGACAAAAAAACTTATTTATGCTATAATTTAACAATATAAAAATAAGGTGTATAATAGGGTTCTCCTGGCCAGGGGAACCCTATTTTTGTTGTGAAAATGAAGGAGAGTGTATGTGCGTGAAACAAGGTGAAGCAAGTGTAACGTCGTTAGTATCAGCATTCGGAAGGGCGTATCATAGTGAATTTGATAGTCCTAAAATCTTTAATGATTATGTAGCTAAAGATTTCATTTCACAAAAAGAACGTAACAATATTGAAACGAACATGGTTCAAGGGATTCACTTTTTCAATACAGACATTGCAGAGCAGTTTCAAGACAATCCAAAAGAAATATTAAAATGGATTACACAAGTTCAGTTATCACCAACACCTTTAGCACGTGCCGCATATTGTGAAAGAGTATTACTACATGAAATTACATTAGGAGCGAAACAATACGTCATACTCGGTGCAGGCTTAGATACGTTCAGTTTTAGAAACCGAGAGTTAGAGAATAAAATAGAAATATTTGAAGTGGATCATCCTTCTACGCAGGCGTTTAAGAAGGAAAGAATAAAAGAAGTAGAACTTGAAGTTCCAAATAACCTTCATTTTGTTTCGATGGATTTCACGAAAGGATTTTTCTATGAGCAGTTACGGAATGAAGGATTTGAAAATAAAAAGACG
Source organism: Bacillus sp. SRB3LM (assembly GCF_015712745.1). NCBI lineage: Bacteria > Bacillati > Bacillota > Bacilli > Caryophanales > Bacillaceae > Bacillus > Bacillus sp. SRB3LM. The sequence goes on along the minus strand of NZ_VWVQ01000004.1, from coordinate 245,822 downwards.
TTCTTTAGTCTATTAGGTGTAACGTACTATTTAACGAAAGAGGAACTTTCTAGTTTAATAGAATGTTTATTTGAGGTGGTTCCGGCAGGAAGTTCTATCGTTTTCGATTATCCCGATGAAAACTTGTTTACGGAAAAGGGACTGTCCAATCGAGTTGAAAATATGGTAAAAATGGCTGCGGTAGGCGGAGAACCGATGAAATCATGTTTTTCTTATGCCGAAATGGAAGCACTGTTAGAGAAGGCGGGCTTACTCATTTATGAACATTTATCGCCAGAAGACATAAATAAATTATATTTTGAAGGACGAAACGATTATTTGAAAGCTTTTGAGACAGTGCATTATGTGCATGCGGTGAAAAGGTAGGAAATTAGTAGGCATGGGGAGGAATCTCTGTGTCTTTTTTTATAAAAAAGGAAATGAGCTGTAGTGGTGGAAAATATAATTATAAATATATATAAATTAATGTTTTGTAGAAATTAAAGGAAAGGGGAAATAGAAGATGTTGAAATTACGAGGAAAATACAATGAAGCAAAAGTATATACTACGAATGTAGAAGAAACGGCAGCAGGTCAAATTATTGATCTTTGTAACCAAGAATTCGTAAAGGATAGCAAGATTCGTATTATGCCAGATACACATGCGGGTGCAGGTTGCACGATTGGGACAACAATGACAATTCAAGATAAGATTGTTCCTAATTTAGTCGGGGTTAACTAATCGGCTCAGACTTTAAACTACTCACTCAATTGACTGGGAACCCTAACGATAAAAGGCGAGGGCAATCAGCAGCCAGTGGTTATGGTGACATAATCGAATGGTTCAGAGACTTGTACCATGTTAGCAGACTAAGGTACAGAATTATTCCTCATCCATTTTGAGTTGAAGAGGAATAATTAATACGGTGAGCCTACAGTAGAGACTGCATATCTCGATGACTGTAGAGAAGGTATAGTCCACACTTTCAGGAAACTGGGAGGTAAGTACGATATTGGTTGTGGCATGGAGGTTGTTATAATTAATAAGAAAAAAGAGGAAATCAACTTCGATTACTTAGACGAAACGATACGTAAATTTGTCCCAAGTGGTTTTCGTATTCGAGATAAGGAACATAGATTTTCAAAAATGATTGATTTTGATAGTGTAAGAGCCCCGTTTACATTGCAACGTGCTCAAAAAAGTATTGGTACACTTGGCGGGGGGAATCATTTTGTCGAACTGAATGAGGATGATGAAGGAAATGTATACATTGTTATTCATAGTGGTTCGCGTAATTTAGGGAAACAAGTAGCAGAGTATTATCAAAACTTTGCTTACGAGCAACTTATAAACGTTAAATCTATTAAAGAAGAAATGATTGAGCGTTTAACGAAAGAAGGCAGACAACAAGAAATACATGAAGCTTTACGTGAAATTAAGAAACCGGTGATTCGTAAAGAATTAGCTTATTTAGAAGGACAAGGATTTAAAGATTACATGAATGATATGAAAATTGCACAAAAATATGCGGAGTTAAATCGTAAAGCAATGATTGATGAAATCGTCACTACAATGGATTGGAAAGTAACAGATCAATTCACTACAATCCATAACTACATCGATATGGACAATATGATTCTAAGAAAAGGTGCTATTTCAGCTCAGAAAGATGAACGAGTAATCATTCCAATCAATATGAGAGATGGTTCAATCATTGCATTTGGTAAAGGAAATCCAGATTGGAACTTTTCTGGCCCTCATGGAGCAGGGCGTATTATGAGCCGTAAGAAGGCGAAAGAAGTACTTAACTTAGAGGATTTTCAAAATACAATGACAGAGGTTTGGACTACATCTGTTGCAGAAAGTACTTTAGATGAAGCACCAATGGTATATAAGCCAATGGATGAAATTATTGAGAATACAAAAGAAACAATTGATATTAAACATATTATTAAGCCACTTTACAATTTTAAGGCTAATTAAAAGAGGAGTAACGTTTATTAAAGAAAAAGAACTTGAAAAGATAGCATATTTTGTGGCGGTTATATAACAGAGATTAAAAAGACAACATATTAAACTAAGAGATTCATCATATTCATTTACATTTATGTAATGTAAAAGACTAGGAAGCTATATTGGCGCGAATTGCTAATTGTGGAGTGTGAAAAAAGACAAAATCTCTTAAAAAACACTTAATTTTTCATTCCATCAATCTTTACAATCTCCTCCTATAATGTGAATTGGACAAGCACCTAAGACAGAGCAGAACATGTCAGTTTGTACATTCTATTATTAGGGGGAGAATTTGTATGAAAAAGACAGTTGCTTCGTTAGCAGTTATGGCGGCATTATTACCGACTTTTTCAGTGCATGCGGAAGGGAAAGAGAAAGTTCGAAAATCAGCTACAACTTTTAATGTTATTAGTGACATTCAAGGTGATTTAGGAGATTTTGATCACGTATTAAAAGATATGAATAAAGTAACGCCACTTTCTAGAGCGCTTATTATGAATGGGGATATAACGCCGACTGGACAACAGTCACAATATGATGATGTAATGCGTGTGTTAAATAAAAATAAGCATCCAGAAAATATATGGTCTACTGTTGGGAATCATGAGTTTTATGCTGGTAAATGGACAGCAGATGGGAAACTCTCCCAAAGTACATGGCCAAATGGTGTAACTGAGGAAACTTTATTTAACCGCTATCTGAAATTTAGTGGACAAGAAAAGGTATATCATAAAAAAGAATTAGATGGCTATCCACTTTTATTTTTAGGAACTGAAAAATATATGAAATACCACGATTCAAAAATGTGGGATGAAGTACATATGAGTGATGAGCAATTAGGTTGGTTAAAACAAAATTTAGAAGAGTATAGTCAAAAAGATAAAAATAAACCAATCTTTATTTTCTCTCATCACGTTTTACCTGATACAGTATCTGGATCAAGACAATCACCATATTTACAAGATTATTTAAACGTGGATAAATTGTACGATATATTAAAGGACTATCCGCAGGTTGTTTTCTTCACGAGTCATACGCATTGGGATTTAAACTTACCTGACTGGGCTGGTAAAAAGAAAATTAACGGTGGAGATGAAAAAGGTTTCACTGTTGTAAATACGGGCGGGATTGAAACAGGCTGGATGTCAGCAGGACCAAATGGAGGAGAGAAAACTGCTCCAGATGGCTATTCATTTAAACAAGGGTTACAAGTGAAAGCATATGGTAACGATGTAATTGTGACAGCTTACGATTACAAACGTGATAAGGATATAAAGAAGTTATTAATTAGTGATTCAAAAATTGCGCAGATGGCACCAAATGTAACGGCAGATGATAGTGAAAATATAATTGTCGGTGCAACTGAATATATGGAGTATTCTATAGAAGGAACGAATGAGTGGCATACGTATAGTAAAGCAAACCCTCCGAAATTTGATGGGGATAAAGTCGTATACGTACGCCATAAAGGTGAAATGAATTTAGAGCCGGGATTAACACAGTTACTTCGTTTTTCGGTAAATAAGTGATTAGAGGGAGTCTGCATTTGAATGTGTAGGCTCTTTTTTTGTTGATGAGAAAGGGGTTGCCTGTCTGTCGTTTTTTGTCGATAGATCGATATATTAAGAAAATCGTTGATATATTGCAAGTTACGATAGATATATTTGAAAAATCGTTGATATATTGTAAGGAATGAACGATATATTTAAAAAATCGTTGATATAAATTTCATGTACCGTAATTAAGTTAAAATCATTAATACGGTTTTACTTATCAAAACGAAATTCTAATACATTTTTAACCGAGAAAGGTGACTTCACCATTTTTACGTGTAATAATAGTAACGTTACATATATTGTGAAAGAAGTACAAAAGGAGCGTTACAATGAATTTAGCTAAATTCCCGAGAAAAAAATATACAGAATCATATACACCAATTGAAAAGTTAAACAATTTTTCTGAAGCACTTGGTGGTCCGACTATTTATTTTAAAAGAGATGATTTACTTGGTTTAACAGCCGGTGGCAATAAGACGAGAAAATTAGAATTTTTAGTTGCAGATGCACAGGAAAAGGGTGCAGATACGTTAATTACAGCTGGTGGTATTCAGTCAAATCATTGCCGCCTGACACTGGCAGCTGCGGTAAAAGAAAAAATGAAATGTATCCTTGTATTAGAGGAAGGGCTTGAGACAGAAGAGGAGAGAGACTTTAACGGGAACTATTTCTTATATCACTTATTAGGTGCTGAAAATGTAATTGTTGTACCGAACGGAGCAGATCTTATGGAAGAAATGCATAAAGTAGCACAAGAAGTAAGTGAAAAAGGTAATACACCATATGTAATTCCAGTTGGTGGATCAAATCCTACGGGCGCAATGGGATACGTTGCTTGTGCGCAAGAAATTATGGCGCAATCATTTGAGCAAGGAATTGATTTCAGTTCAGTTGTTTGTGTAAGTGGTAGCGGCGGTATGCATGCTGGTTTAATTACTGGTTTTTCTGGAACACAAAGCCATATTCCTGTAATCGGGATTAACGTAAGTAGAGGAAAAGCTGAGCAAGAAGAGAAAGTAGCAAAACTTGTAGATGAAACTTCAGCACACGTTGGTATTCCAAACTTTATCTCGCGCGACGCTGTTACGTGCTTTGATGAATATGTAGGGCCCGGCTATGCGTTACCAACGCCGGAAATGGTAGAGGCAGTTCAGTTACTTGCGAAAACAGAAGGTATTTTACTTGATCCAGTGTATACAGGTAAGGCGGTAGCGGGATTAATCGACTTAATTAGAAAAGGTAAATTTAATAAGGAAGACAATATTTTATTCGTACATTCAGGTGGTTCACCAGCTTTATATGCGAATACTTCTTTATTTGTGTAAGTGTAAAAAGCATTGGGTATCCAATGCTTTTTTGTTATATACTGGAATTATCGAGAGGTAGGAGGATGATATGAATTCAAATTTAAAATGGATTATATATACGGCACTCGGCATTTCTATTCTATTAATCTTATTTGTGGCTTATGGGGTGTATTCTTATTTTACATTTTAAAAGCGTAATGGAAGTGAACCATAATGTAATGTATGTTATAGTTTGATATGTTAATTACTTACAATACTTTCTACAAGGAGAATACATAATGAGAGCAAAGAAACTAGTAACGTTAGCAGTTCCATTTATGCTGTTAGTCGGATGCGAGGTAGGAGATAAAGATTCTACTCATAAGACTGAGCAAACTAGTAAAGTAATAACGAAAACAGTAATTTCTGAACAACAGTATCCGTACTACATATGTGAGCAAGTGGTAGAGTTCCAATTTAAGAAGGATGAACTATTACTAAACTTAGGAGAATCCTTAAAGGACAAAGAAAAAGCAAAAGCTGTTTTAAAAACATCAAACGAGATAGATAAAATTTTAGACAATATGGAACACATAAAAGTACCTGATACATACAAAGACATTCACAAATCCATACAAGAAGGGGTAACAGAGGCAAGAAAAGCAACGAAGTTAATTAAGGATGCTGGTAAAGAAGATAAACAGAAGATTCAAGAAGCTACAATGAAAGGTACTGAATTTTTATCAGGTGTAGACGGAGAGCATTGGAAAAAAGCAATTTATGAGTTATCACAGGAAAACAAAGATGCTTATAGTAAGGCACTTGATAAGAAAGTAAAGGAGCACTCAAAGTAAAACGGTAACTTGTAACAATACATATCTACCTAAAATTTCCGCGAATGCTATGCTAGGAAGTTAGGTGGGAGATTACTGTCCTTAAATGTGGTTGATTAAAGCTACAGCCACATTCTCCTGTTCTAATTAACTAAAAGAAGAACTTCCCCATCCCGATTAGACTACTGATCATTCCTATTCCACTCATGGTGCCTTTTCCTGCTGTAAGTAAGTTTCCAAGCATTCCTAGCTGACCGTTACCTCCGTTATTTCCCCATCCCATTGGGGCCCACGGACCACCCCATCCTGGAGGGTTTCCAAAAACACCCGAGTTATTGGTATTGAAATGAAAAGGCTTGGCTGGCGGCGATAGTAAAGCTGCAAGATGACCTTCTGCGAACATCCCTGTATGATTGAATGGTTGTGCCCAGGGGAAGGGAGGTTTTTGAAAATTAAAACCTGCATGACTTGGTAATGGAGTCCAATTAGCAGGATGACCTTGGGGCATTATCCCTGCATAATTAATTGGCTGCCCCCAAGAGAAGAGAGGGGGGTGGGGATTGAACCCCGTATAATTGGCTGATGAATCCCAACTAACTGGATAGACTCGGTAACTCCAATTCTCAGGAATCTTCAAATCATTCATTACCTCAGCTGTAGTTATTTCGGACTGTGAATATAATGAAATTTGGTTATTATATTGTTGTCCATTTCCCTGTGAATTCAAATACCAATATTGGTCCATACGCTTATTCTCCTCACTTTAAAAATGTAATGTTAGACTTAGCCTATGTAATATTCCTTTTTATGGATGGTTACATAACTAGATCTACAAGCCTGTATTTAAAGGAATGGGTGCGTGGTCTTTTTGGTTTTTCTCGCTGCCTGTAAAATTCCCATTGATTTAAAGCTTCACTTTATTTTAGAAGGGGATTTTCAGTTGCTTATTTTGTGTATTTCAGCCTAATTTAAATTCCGTTAACAAACATTTTTATAAAGGTTTAATCAACAAAAAGATTTTAAAATGGTATGTTGAGCAAGTGGAATTGCTAAAAAGAGAATATCCATTCGAAGAGTTTGGCAAAATACTGCAAGGGTAATATTTTCTTGTGCAAATATGTAAACGATTTAAACGAATCAATGAAATTTATAATGAAGGGGCAATTAAATATATGAGTGAAACATTACATAAAAGAAAACCACCATATGTAATGCTTGTAATCCTTTTTATTGGGGCATTTGTTTCATTTCTAAATAACTCCCTTTTAAATGTAGCCTTGCCATCAATAATGAAAGATTTAAACATTCAAGATTATTCAACGATCCAGTGGCTTTCTACAGGGTATATGCTTGTAAGTGGTATATTAATTCCGGCCTCAGCATTTTTAATAACGCGTTTCTCGAATAGGAGCCTATTTATTACATCTATGGTGATTTTTATTCTTGGTACTGCCTTAGCGGCTGTAGCACCTAACTTTGGTTTATTACTTACTGGTCGGATGGTTCAAGCGGCAGGCTCTTCAGTTATGGGACCTTTGTTAATGAATATTATGCTAGTAAGCTTTCCAAGAGAAAAAAGGGGAACAGCAATGGGGATTTTTGGACTAGTTATGATTACAGCTCCAGCAATTGGGCCGACACTATCAGGTTATATTGTAGAGTATTATGACTGGCGTTTGCTTTTTGAAATGATTTTACCGTTAGCAATCATTAGCTTACTGTTAGGGATTTGGAAATCTGAGAATGTCATGAAACAAAACAAAAATGCAAAACTTGATTATCTCTCATTACTATTATCTTCTGTCGGTTTTGGCGGTTTGTTATATGGATTCAGTTCTGCAAGCTCCGATGGCTGGACGAATAAAGTTGTCTTAACAGCCTTAATCATAGGCGCTATTGCCCTAATTGCTTTCATTATTCGACAATTAAAAATGGATGAGCCGTTATTGGATTTACGTGTTTACAAGTACCCAATGTTTGCGCTTGCGTCTGTAATTGCAATTGTCAACGCAGTGGCCATGTTTTCGGGGATGATTTTAACACCAGCTTATGTACAAAACGTCCGCGGTATTTCACCGCTGAGCTCTGGGCTGATGATGCTTCCAGGTGCGGTAATAATGGGGGTTATGTCACCAATTACAGGTAAACTATTTGATAAATATGGCCCTCGGATTCTTGGTATAGTAGGACTTTCCATTACAGCTGTTTCAACTTATATGCTGGCAAACCTGCAAATCGATTCTAGTCACACACATATTATTCTTATTTACACATTGCGGATGTTTGGGATGGCGATGGTGATGATGCCACTTATGACAAATGGCCTCAATCAATTGCCAACGCGCTTAAATCCGCACGGTACAGCTGTTAATAATACAGCTCAACAAGTGTCCGGTTCGATTGGTACTGCTATTCTTGTTACAATTATGAATTCTGTAACAAAAACAAAAGCTGAAAGTCTAATGGCTGATGTAGATCCAACAACCTTCACAGAGGCTACGAAGGCAATGTTAACTCAGAAGGCTTTATTATCCGGAATTCAATATTCATTCTATGTAGCGCTTGGCATGAATGTTGTTGCACTACTATTAGTTTTTTTCGTTAAACGTGTAGATACAAGTGCGGAAGCTGTCGAGAAGTTAAATCGATAGAGAAGAATAAAACGCTAGATAATGATTCCTACAAGTTTTTTTGCTGCTAAGGCGCCGATATTTAAAGCTGGAAAAGAGCTGAAAGAAGCAGTGAAATAATTATATATAGTGAAAGAGGACCTGATGTTCATATCAGGTCCTCTTTCATTAGTAACACAGTATACTTGCTTATCATATTGGTTTAACTAGACTACTGATTACAATCTTAAGCTCGTCAACTTTTCTATTTTGGGGTGTTTTATAAGAAAATGAATCAAAATAATCGTTTTTATAAACAAATACAAGAGATGAGATCCGTTTGCAATTTCTCATAAACATTATAATTTTAGATTATCTTTTAACACCAACATTAAAAGGATCCAATTATATTTATTCGCTTCATTTTAATTTAGTATTTTTCTACAAGTTATAAATCTAATTGCCAAGCTTATACGTAATATCATAATCATGAATAGTTAGGGAAAAGATAAAATAAGGTAATCAATTACATATCTGTATCCCAGGGGATTAGTTGCTATTTCCTCTTTATTAAATGGGATATTTTATTTCATGCTTTTTTGAAAGGGTGTTTTAAATGGAAAAAAAAGTATCTGCCATTCCCCAGCCGAAAACATATGGACCGCTGGGTAATCTCCCATTAATCAATAAAGATAAACCGACTCTATCGTTTATTAAGCTGGCGGAAGAGTATGGTCCCATTTTTCGAATTCAAACTTTAAGTGATGCCATAATTGTCGTTTCTGGACATGAACTGGTAGCAGAAGTTTGTGACGAAACGCGGTTCGATAAAAGCATAGAGGGTGCTTTAGCGAAAGTTCGTGCTTTTGCTGGAGACGGATTATTTACTAGCGAGACTCACGAGCCTAACTGGAAAAAAGCTCATAATATTTTGATGCCTACATTTAGCCAACGGGCAATGAAAGATTACCATGCCATGATGGTCGATATTGCTGTACAACTCGTTCAAAAATGGGCAAGACTGAATCCGAACGAAAACGTAGATGTTCCAGAGGATATGACTCGCCTTACTTTAGATACAATTGGTCTATGTGGTTTTAATTACCGATTTAATAGCTTTTATCGTGAGACACCTCATCCTTTTATTACTAGCATGACCCGTGCTCTAGATGAGGCGATGCACCAATTGCAGCGGCTGGATATAGAAGACAAACTTATGTGGAGAACGAAACGTCAATTTCAGCATGATATCCAATCTATGTTTTCTTTAGTAGATAATATTATTGCTGAACGTAAAAGTAGTGGAGATCAGGAAGAAAATGATTTACTTTCCCGTATGTTAAATGTGCCAGATCCGGAAACTGGTGAAAAATTAGATGATGAAAACATTCGTTTCCAAATTATCACTTTTTTAATAGCTGGGCATGAGACAACAAGTGGATTGTTATCGTTTGCAATTTACTTTTTATTAAAGAATCCGGATAAGTTGAAAAAAGCCTATAAAGAAGTAGACCGTGTTTTGACAGATTCCACTCCAACATACCAACAAGTTATGAAACTGAAGTATATACGGATGATTTTAAATGAATCGCTACGTCTATGGCCTACCGCTCCAGCATTCAGTCTCTATGCAAAAGAAGATACAGTGATTGGCGGGAAATACCCAATTAAGAAAGGAGAAGATCGTATTTCTGTTCTTATTCCACAGCTACATAGGGATAAAGATGCATGGGGAGACAATGTGGAAGAATTCCAACCTGAACGATTTGAAGAGCTGGATAAGGTTCCTCATCATGCTTATAAGCCATTTGGAAATGGCCAGAGAGCATGTATCGGTATGCAATTTGCACTTCATGAAGCCACTCTTGTAATGGGAATGCTTCTTCAACATTTTGAATTAATCGATTATCAAAACTATCAGCTGGACGTAAAACAAACATTAACGCTAAAGCCCGGTGATTTTAAGATTAGGATTCTACCCCGAAAACAAACTATAAGCCATCCTACTGCTCTTGCACCTACAGAGGACAAGCTGAAAAGTCATGAAATTAAGCAGCACGTCCAGAAGACACCTTCTATTATTGGGGCCGATAATCTTTCACTTCTTGTTCTGTACGGCTCGGATACAGGGGTAGCAGAAGGTATTGCAAGAGAGTTAGCGGATACAGCTAGTTTAGAAGGAGTTCAAACGGAAGTGGTAGCTCTTAACGATCGAATTGGAAGTTTGCCAAAAGAAGGAGCGGTACTTATTGTGACTTCTTCTTATAATGGAAAACCGCCAAGTAATGCAGGGCAGTTTGTGCAATGGTTGGAGGAACTAAAACCGGATGAGCTAAAAGGGGTTCAATACGCAGTTTTTGGTTGTGGAGATCATAATTGGGCTAGTACCTATCAACGGATTCCAAGATATATTGATGAGCAGATGGCTCAAAAAGGAGCAACAAGATTTTCTAAACGCGGAGAAGCAGATGCAAGTGGTGATTTCGAGGAACAGCTCGAGCAATGGAAACAAAGCATGTGGTCTGATGCGATGAAGGCATTTGGATTGGAGCTCAACAAAAATATGGAAAAAGAGCGCAGTACGTTGAGTCTGCAATTTGTCAGTCGTCTTGGAGGATCTCCTCTTGCACGAACATATGAAGCAGTTTATGCGTCTATACTAGAAAATCGTGAACTCCAATCATCCAGCAGTGATAGAAGTACACGACATATCGAGGTATCCTTGCCAGAAGGCGCTACATATAAAGAAGGAGACCACCTTGGAGTGCTGCCAGTTAATAGCGAGAAAAATATCAACCGAATTTTAAGACGCTTTGGATTAAATGGGAAGGATCAAGTTATACTGAGTGCAAGTGGACGAAGTATAAATCACATACCTTTAGACAGTCCTGTTAGTTTATTGGACCTTCTTAGTTATAGTGTCGAAGTTCAAGAAGCAGCCACTCGTGCACAAATACGAGAAATGGTAACATTCACAGCATGTCCTCCTCATAAAAAAGAATTGGAAGCATTGTTAGAAGAAGGAGTTTACCATGAACAAATATTAAAGAAACGGATTTCAATGTTGGACCTTCTTGAAAAGTATGAGGCTTGTGAAATCCGATTTGAACGCTTTTTAGAACTTCTTCCTGCGCTCAAACCGCGTTACTATTCTATTTCAAGCTCTCCACTCGTTGCACACAATCGTCTGAGCATTACGGTCGGTGTTGTTAATGCGCCTGCATGGAGTGGGGAAGGGACATATGAAGGAGTCGCTTCTAATTACTTAGCTCAGCGTCATAATAAAGATGAGATTATCTGTTTCATTCGAACGCCACAATCAAACTTTGAATTACCTAAAGATCCAGAAACACCAATTATTATGGTTGGGCCAGGTACTGGAATTGCACCATTTTGTGGATTCTTGCAAGCGCGTCGTGTTCAAAAGCAAAAAGGTATGAACTTAGGACAAGCGCATCTATATTTTGGTTGTCGTCATCCTGAAAAAGATTATCTTTATCGTACAGAACTAGAAAATGATGAAAGAGATGGATTAATCTCTTTACACACAGCTTTTTTTCGTCTAGAGGGACATCCAAAAACATATGTACAGCATTTAATAAAACAAGATAGAATCAATTTAATTTCGTTATTAGATAATGGAGCTCACCTTTATATATGTGGTGATGGAAGTAAAATGGCTCCGGATGTAGAAGATACCCTTTGTCAAGCATATCAAGAAATTCATGAAGTCAGTGAACAAGAAGCAAGAAATTGGTTGGATCGTGTGCAAGATGAAGGGCGATATGGAAAAGATGTTTGGGCTGGTATATGAATGTTTCTTAATTAGATACATATTAACTAATGAAATTCTTTCGAATAAATTTCAATTTATTAGTATAGTGTATTTAGATGAATAGTGATTAACCGGACTATTTAGTATCTACTAAATAAAAAACAGGACCTGATATGCATCTATCAGGTCCTGTTTCACATAGACATTATACATCGATATTTTCCACACATTATCAATGTTTGTAATGTAGTTAGCCTTGTGGATCAGCCATAAAATCAGATATTATTTTTTCGATATCGAAAGGAGTAATCCCTTTATCCAAAGAAAAAATGCTTTCTGCTTCTTCGATGTCTTGAACGAGTTCACCTCTAGCTTCAATATGTAATCGGAACAAGTCATATAAATTCGGTTTAACTAAATTAGTTAAAGCCTTTCCAATAAGTATCATACCTTTTTGATTAGCCTCGATGGTATTATCATAAGTTAGATCTCTTATAAGAGACAAATCTGTCCAAATCAATTTTCGTTCCTTTAAGTCTAAAATAACTGGAATAGAGATTTGGGTGTCGGCAGTAATATCCACTTTATCTTGAACAGTAGAAGGTTCAAATATTTCACCTGAACCAGGATATTGACGAACCATCCAACCAGTAAAGCATTCTGGTAAATCTTTATATGGTTGGTCTGTGTAAGAAAGCAAAGTCATGACTACATAGCGTCCACCATATTTCAGCACAGACGGAATATCGAAATCAATGAATTCAGATGCTCCCTTTGGTGCAGAAGTAATATCTCCGCTATGGTAAGCTTTGAAATTTTTTGAACGTAAGTTCGTGAAGGATACATGTTCTTTGTATTGCCAATCTTCGTCGTACATTGCAGCAGATAAATCAATGTCAACGCGTCCTGTATGTCGTCCATTCACATAGCCTTCTTTCCACCATAGGAAAAAACGAATCGTATCTCCTTCGGGCAAATCTACTTTACTTCCTCGAGATAATGTGCGAAGCGCTTTGCTGGCTGAACGTTGAGAGAAGGGAACTAAGTGATTTTTTAACTGTTCATCCAAAAATACTTTTCCGAGACTTGGAAGTTCTGCGAAGCGATTTTTTAAAGTATCTTCACACATTTTTACAATCATTAAACAAATATCCTCTGAGATAAATGGAAGTGTATTTTCAATACCTATAGCTTTTGCTACATTTCCCTTTGGAAAAAAGGTACGAAATTCATTTTTATCATTTCGATGCTTAAAATGAGCCGTGAGTTGAAGTAATACAGGAGTAGAAACGTTTCCTATTATACTTAGAAAATCTTCGAGAATATTGAAAACATCTGTTGACTTATCACTACATAAACGGATTAAATGATCCAAGCGTCTGGCAAATTCCCCCGGGCGAGTTTTTAAAAGATTTTTCGCTGTCATGATATCACGATTCAACAAAGCTGTTTCTATTTTTCCATTAAATGTTTCAACTTTAATGTTGTTGCGAAGAATCTCAAATGCTCGGTGGGTTTTTGGGAAACGAGTATGATATTCTGCTGGATGAAGAATTTCACCTAAACGAATCCAACGTTTTTTGTATCGAAGCATATCTTCGGTAATGTTTCCGCATTGCTCTAACAATCCTAAAAGGAAGCGTCTTTCTGCTCGGTTAAACTTCTTGAATCGGACGGAGGATGCTAAACTCACATCGCCTTCAGATAAAGCAACTGCAAGGCGAAGAACATCAGTTGCTGTTTTAAAATACTTTGCAGCAGCATCGGCTGATATTTTTCTGTTTATTAATAAAACCCCAATTATAAAAGACATATTTTCCTTATGAGGAATTACATTAGGCAGAAAACAGGAAACATCTTCAGTGTGTGTAATAGCCCATTCTATATCTGTCTTATCAGTTGAGGAAATAGAGCTATTTGCACTAATCAATTGAGAAATCATTTGATTGAAATCTTCTTCACTTCCTAAGTCAATAACTTTCAAATCAACGCTATCTAAAAGAGGAAGTCGTTCTTCTATTTTTGATACAGGTAGGCGCAACGTCACATAATGAATAACGGCATTGATGTATAAATCAGCGTCACTTAAATCCATCATTTGTTGCGGAAAGTTTGGATACATAGGAGCAAACTGAATATGTGCACCAACCATTTCTTTTAAATGTTTTACCAACTCTTTGTAAAACGATGTGAATGCATCAATCGAAAGTGTTTGCAACTCTTCTATTAAAGCCTCGGAAAAAGTAAATCCTAAACTTTCCAAGTTTTTTAAAACAGTGGCTAAATAAATGTTTGGTAGTTTATTTTCTTCTCTTTTTATAATTACTTTCAAACTTCTTCTTATATAAATAGAATTTTTCATGAGAACGCCAGCTATTCACTCCTTATAAAAGAGGGGAATAGTCTGACTGTCCTCCTTTCAGTGGTAGATTTTTATTTTTACATGCATAAACACACTAATTGTAGAAAAATACACAGAGGTTACATAGCTATTTTTTAGTGAAAAATTAGGGGTATAACATTTAGTTGTTAAGTGGTAATTTGTTAATTAAGAAAAGAAAACCTCTACATCAATGGTTGATAAACTAAAGTTTATTCAATCCCAAAGAAGAAAGAGGTTTTATAGTCTAATTATTTTTCATAGGGAATTGACAACTCTAAAACAATTTAAAATTTCTGAAAAAGAAGGAAGAATTGTCATAGCCTATGTGTTTAGCAGGAAAGTAACATCCCTATTTGGCCAAAGAAGTTAGAAGGAAGGAACGTCATAGCCTGCTTTATTAGTATATTCTCTTGCGAAGAGCAATTCAAGTATACTGTCTGATTTTTTATATTTTTCTTAAAGGGGAATTTTCATGATTATCCCGCATTAACGGGTAGCCCGATTAGTGAGGGTGATTAAAGTTTCACTTTATAAATAGGGAGACCATCACATGCCTTTTTTATAATACTATTACGGGAGGATTTTTATTTTTGATATATTATACCATTTATTTAATGGTATAATATGGTGTTAGTTCTATGGAATGGAGTTGAATGAGTATTATAAATACAAAAGGTGAAATTAAAAAAACAAAAAGAAAAGTATTACTAACTATAATTACTATGTTAGTAATTATAATTGGGTTTGGATATTGGAAATTTTTTAGTTTGCAAGGTGTTCCAAAAGGGGAATTAATTCGAACAGTGAAATCTCCAGATGGAAAATATCTCATCAAGACTTATTTTCATAATGCAGGATCATTAAGTGCGGATGCTGTTAGGGGTGAATTAGTTAACCTTGATACAGATTCAGAGAAAAATATATATTGGAATTATCCAGATACCGATCCATATATTGAATGGGTAAATAAGAATATTGTTAGAATTGGAGATCAAACTTTAGATATTTCACAGAAAGAAACCTATGATTGGCGTGATGATGATAAGCACGTTAAAGAAATGCCTAAACAGTTTAGTAGATAAAACAAGAAAATTTAAATTTATTTAATCTTATTCGTTTAACTATAGATAGGATTATATGAGTGAAAAAGTCCATTTAGATCTTCTAAATGGACTTTTTTAGGTTTCTAGATACGACTACTGATAAAAATGGAACAAACTTGTTATTTAGGTTGTCTATTAAGTATACGTATAAAACAGGGGTTCATGATAGTTCACTCATTTTATGAAAAGTGAGATGCAAGAGAGTGATATCCGATACACTCTTTAATTGTATCGATATGTATAACACCTAAAAAAACATATATTCTTGAAAGAGGTTGAAAATGTATGATAATCTTAAACAAGTTTTTTAACATTTTACATTACAAAAAGATGGTACCTGTAGTATTTCTTTCATGTGCAACGCTTATAGGCTGTTCCGATGGTAATACTCAATCTGAATCACTTAAACAAACGAAACAAACAAATCAAATCAAACAAGAAACTACTGGTAATGATTCTTTTGCTAAACTTGAAAAAGAATTTGATGCTAAACTCGGTATTTATGCATTGGACACTGATACGAATCAAACCGTTACGTATCAATCAGATAAACGGTTTGCATACGCATCTACCCACAAAGCTTTAGCTGTGGGAGTACTTTTACAAAAGAAATCAATAGAAGATCTAAATCAAAGAGTTTTGTATACTCGTGAAGATCTTGTTAATTACAATCCAATTACAGAAAAGTATGTTGATAGGGGCATGACTCTGAAAGAGCTTGCAGATGCTTCCCTTCGATATAGTGATAATACTGCACAAAATCTTATTCTTAAACAATTAGGTGGACCTAGTGAATTCAAAAAATCACTGAGAGAAATAGGAGATACCGTTACAAATCCTGAACGCTTTGAACCAGAGTTAAACGAAGTGCATCCAGGAGACGTACATGATACTAGTACCCCAAAGGCATTAGCTACTAGTCTTCAGGCTTTTGCGTTAGGAGATGTACTTTCAACTGAGAAACGGGATTTATTAATAGATTGGATGAAAAGGAATACTACCGGAGACAACTTAATTCGTGCCGGAGTTCCAGGAGGATGGGAAGTAGCTGATAAGACCGGATCGGGATCTTATGGAACCAGAAATGATATCGCAATTATTTGGCCACCAAATAAAAAACCAATTGTTCTTGCGATACTTTCTAATCATGATAAAGAGGATGCTAAATACGATGATAAGCTTATTGCAGAAGCAACCAAGATAGTGTTAGATGCTTTAAAAGTGACAAATAAATAATAATAGTAACTAGTTATTATTATTTTCCCGGTTTTTCGTCACAATATTGTGAGTCATGATTTTGCTAGCGGATTAATGTTTATGGTGTTCTTCGTTGGAATTGCATTTTTAGCAATAATGGCAAGTTGCTTAATGTTTAAAGTTCTGTCGGGAGCATCAAAAGATGTGGCTCGTTATCAAATGCTTCGTAAAATTGTTGTCCGCCGAGAATTATTAACAAAATCAATCTATAAAGAGTTATTCTTCATATTTTTATTCCCAGCAATTATAGGGATTACTCATATATCAGTTGGTATGAACATGTTTAGCCCTCTTTTAATCGATCCGTACTCTCGCATTTGGTTACCACTTGTTATTTTTGTAGTAATTTACTCGATTTAGTACTTAACTACAGTTCAATTATATAAAGGAATAGTACTCCCGAAAAAAGATTAATGTAATGATGCTATTTGCCGGACAGTAAGCCCCCCACCTCAAAATTCAGCGGAAGCAAAGAAGTTAGGTGGGGGGCGGGCTGCCCGTAAAAAACCGATTGGTGAGGGCTGATTAAAGTTTCACTTTATCCTTTACTGTATCTTGTAATTACATTTCACCTTGCTATAGAGAAACAAAAAACATTTTTCTTATTCAATAATTCCAATTTCTAGAGCCTTTTGAACAGCTTCTTCTTTGTTACGGACTCCTAGCTTTGTATAAGCTGTAGAAGCATAATTTCTGACCGTACCATTTGACAAATATAACCTTGATGCTATGGTAGTGTATCGAAGTCCCTTTGCTACTAGCTGTAATATTTCTATCTCTCTAGCTGTTA
The DNA here is from genome assembly GCF_015712745.1 of Bacillus sp. SRB3LM. Taxonomy (NCBI): domain Bacteria; kingdom Bacillati; phylum Bacillota; class Bacilli; order Caryophanales; family Bacillaceae; genus Bacillus; species Bacillus sp. SRB3LM. The sequence goes on along the minus strand of NZ_VWVQ01000004.1, from coordinate 228,237 downwards.
GCTCATAAGCGGTTGCTTTTGATTGTGGTGTCTCTTTTTGCTTATCAAACTTCTCAAATATTTTTTGAGACATTTCCTGATCAATCAGTGTCCCACCTTTGTGAATAAGTCGGATCGTATTAGCTAGCTCCAACGTTTCAATAGATTTGAGTAAAAAACCATCCGCACCGTTGCGAAGCGATTCCAACGCCTGTTTGGTATCTTGAAACGTTGTAAAAATCAATATGCGGATATGTGGCCATTGTTGCTTAATCTTTTTGGTTGCTTCAACTCCATCCATTTGCTGCATATCTAAATCCATAAGGATAACATGGGGTTGAAGGCGCCCGCACAAATCTATGGCTTGATTGCCATCCTCGGCCAAACCCACTACATTTAAATCTTCATATCTATCGAGTAGTGTCCTCAAACTTTCTCGAACAAACGGCTGGTCGTCTACAATTAACAAACGAATAAGTCCATCTTTTATTTCAGTTTGTCGCGGTACGGTACATGTAACAAGCATTCCTTCATCCGGCTTTGTATATACAGACAATTGACCTTGCAAATTCATTGCTCGTTCTTTCATCGCATTCATACCGAAGCCTTCCTGCCATTCTACATTTCCTTTTCCATTATCTTGAACTTCTAATCTCGTATATTGTTGTTCAAACTGCAATGAAACTATAATTTCAGTTCCTTGACCATGACGTACTGCATTTGTAAGGGACTCTTGTAAGCAACGAATGAACGCTATCTTCGCTTGCCGAGACAATTCATATTCCTCTCCGTATGCCCGAAAACTTACATTAACTTGAGCGTGCTCCTGAAATTCGACTCCAAGATTTTGGAGAGATTGAATTAAGGAAGGCGATTGACACGGAGACTCCATTTGATGTAGGTAACCTCTCACGTCCTCGATGCTTTTACGTCCCATTTCAAGCAGAGAATCTAGCCTCTGTATACCCATTTCAGTAGCAAGTTCGGTGCGCAACGTTTCCATTCCCATAATAATAGAAGTATAAGCGTGACCAACTGTATCATGAAGCTCACTCGACAGTCTGTTTCGTTCTTCCGCCAGTGTAATGCGTTCAATCTGAGACATATATTGCTCAAGTACCGCGTTTTGTTTACGAATTGATTCATTTTGCTTATGATTGACGATTAATAAATGAAAAGCGAAGCCCATTACATATGCGAATCCATAATAGGTGACCATAACCCAATAGCTATTACTTGGCGCAACCGCATAGAAAATTCCAGTCGTTATAAAAACTGTTATTGGAGCTGTCCAATAATAGGACAAATGCTTACTATTTGCAGCAATTAGAAACACCGATATAAGAAATGTGTTGTAAGCTTCCGGAAATAATGAGGTTAAATATATACATAGTCCACCATATAGCAGTATTTCTGTGAACAAATAATATTTATAATTGAATAGTAAGGCTACCCATGGAATTGAGAAGGCAATAATTTCCCAAAGAATAATAATCCAAAGTGGTAATGTTAAACCATTTTGAAAATTTAATGTAGCTAGGATGATAGATACACTAGTAAGTAGACGAATCCCTAACATAATCCAATCATACCAAAACCAATACTTAACCATATCTAACAAGTCATTTACCTCCTAAATAGCCTGCCTTTTTACTTCCTATATTATAATTTAATCTTTCATGTCTTATTATACTTTTTAATTTAAAACTGTGATACTACTCACAGACTGTAAACCTCTATTGATTTAGTTGCCGAATCATACTACGTGTATAGCCCCCGATTTTCTTTGTCAAACCATCTACTATTCTAATACTTATGGCGGTAAATACTATACCCATAAACATTACAAAGAGTGATTTGGCAAAAGTATCTATCTGTATGAATATAATATTCATATCGATGTATCGATACAGTAGTGGTGCCAACAGGAACATAAGTGGCATTACATAAAAAATGATTGCACTAATGAGACTGAAAATGCCAATCACAAATTTCTGCATTAACCAATAGACAGCACACCAAGTGCGACGATCTGCAAGCACTAATTTCACCTGAGCCCAGTTCGATGTATCCATTGCTATACTTCGATCGTAAGAGTCTGTTGAAACATCTGTATAAATTTTCGTCTGTATGCGTTCGAATTGGATAAAGGGTGTGGTAGTCTGTAGTACGCGCATAATTAATGGAATCCCAACAACAGTAAATGAAAGGGTTAAACTAAATAGCAGAGCTATTAGATAAAAACAAAAATAAAACAATCCTGTAATGAAAGTTAGCAATAAAAAATAACCATTCTGGATGAATTTTGATTTCATAAAGTTCATCGCTCCTATCTATGTAATAACCGAATCATACTGCTTTTTTTGTCATTCTCACTAGTGTAAAAGTGTCATATGACAGTTTTAAATGAGATTGAAAAGGGGGGAGAACAGCTTACTTCTAGTTAAAAAAGATCCTTTTATCCCGCTATTTGCCGGGCAGTAAGACCCCCACCTCAAAATTCAGTGGAAGCAAATAAGTTAGGTGGGGGATGAATAAAATCCCGACTGATTAAAGTTTCACTTTATTAATCCTCCACAAAAAAACCGTTTTTGCATCTGCAAGAACGGTTTTTTTGTACTTTTATTTAATATGAGATGGACTTGTTTTTCGAATATGAAAAATAATATCAAATTGCTCAAGCAATGAAGTATCAAAGTATACCGAACTGTTCGGGAGGATTTGTCCTCCTATACTTAGTAATGGTCTTTTTGCTTTAACCCATTTCTCTGCCTGTCCTTTAAGGTGACGGTTATCCAATAAAAACATTTTATAGGGCACTTTTCCGAGAGTATAATTGAAACTTTTTACATCTTGTGGAATAGCGTCTGTTGTAATCTTACCTCCGGTGGAAGGATTATATTCGCTATATAAGGTGAAATTCCCCTCCGTAGTTGTACTACCAATTGTGACATAATTATTGTCTAAACGTTCCTTTAAAAACTGCCCCGCAACATCAGGATATAATTGTTCATCGATAATTCCTTTAGCTATATGAATATTGTGTCCCCATACCATCGTTTTACCACCAAATGTCTCTTGTGCCCACATTGCATGATCGGCCAAGTATTGCTCATGTAGCTTTATTATACTTGGATAGTCGTTAGGAAGTAGCATTGTGGTAAATTTCTCTATTGCACTTGCCGTTGCTTTTACCCACATGTACTCAGGTGAAACTATTTCTGTGTTGGCTTGCTCATTCTCATCATTTAGTAATCGGGCTACTCTCTCAGCGTTTGCTTTGAACTTCTCTTTCAATTCAGGAGTAAGTTTCATATATTCTTGTATACTTCCAGTAAAAGACGATAATTCTTTATAATTTTCTTCTACTTCTGCAAGCAAATTTGGTCGATGTACCCTTACATAATCAATTACTTTATTAAAGCTACCTTGGTCCAACGTTTTTAAGTCGATTCCAATAAATTGGATCTTCTTTTTATTGGATGGATCAGCATTATAATCTTTCATCCACTCAATCATGGCTATAATTTCATCAGTAGGATATAACAAATTTAAAAATTCCCTAGGGTTTCCTTTTCCTGTTTGGATATATTCATTTAGCTTTAAGCCGTTTCCCCAATCTTCTTCCATTGTGAAATTTGTAAAGCCCATCTCAGTAACCAAATATTTCACAAGGCGAAACTTCATAGTGAAAATTTCAGAGCTTCCATGAGTATTCTCTCCTAATCCTACATATTGTGCGCTCCCAATCATTTTCTTAAGTGGTTTTAAATCTTCAAATGGTTTTGACGGTTCTATCGTTTTTAATGGGTTAGCCTGTGATTGTATTGATTTAACTATATTTTTTTGGATTGATTGACCTGAGTTTTCGACTGCTACAGTTTGAGCGTTTCCTACTTCCCCACATCCTGTGACTAATAAAGCTGTACTAACCATTGCAATCATTTTTTTCTTATTCATTTTTGCTCACCTCAATTGAATTATTTGTAAAAGCAAGATTGATTCATGTACTTACACGAATTAATTGCCTTAATTCAATTGTTATTTATTCCATATCATATTTTCTAGTTACATATTGTCATAAGGTTAATTGACACAAGTCATAGGCTAATCATTACACTTTTGTACTATCGGCTATGACACCTTATAAATAATAATTACATTGTTGAGCCGCAAGTAAGATTAGATTATGAATTTGGGAGGGATTGTAAAGATGAATGAATCTGTATGCCAAAATATTTTTATTCTAAGTTGTAGCTGTTGAAATGACAGGAAGTAAATTTAATAAACAAATGAATAAAAGGGGAAGGGCGGATTACAATGTTGTTACACGGAGAAGCATTCCATAATAAAGATAAAATCCAACGTGCTAAAATAGGACTTCAACTCTTTCTAAGTATCTTAACCATTACTTCCATTATCCTAAATGTAGTAGTAATGGTTACTAACAGTATGCCGCTTATTGTGGTATATATGTTTACCCCAGCATTTTCTTCTATTTTGACTCGCATAATACTGAAAGAAGGGTTTAAAGATGTATCTTTTAGTCTCGGTAACTTAAAGGTATGGAAGGGGATTGGTTTTGCTCTGCTAATACCTATGATTATTTGTGGAATTACTTATTCTATAGCCTGGTTGAGCGGAATTGCGGGGTTTCAGCATCCCGAAGGTGGTATGTTAGAACCGATCTACAATATACTTGGACTTCAGTATCTACCGGAACCAATCAGTTTCATTTATCTAGTAGTATTGAGCGGCGTTTTAGGAAGCTTGCTTAACTTAATCCCAGTTTTAGGAGAAGAAATGGGCTGGCGAGGTTATATGCTCACAAGGCTAATCGATGCAGAGTTTTCACGGCCTATCCTTATTAGTGGATTGATTTGGGCAACGTGGCATGTTCCAATTGTTATCGCTGGTCTATATGTAGAGGGAACATCTGTCTTTCTTTCAGTACTTGGCATCTATTTTTGTATTGTGCCATTCAGTTACATTACAGCTTATTTACGACTTATCACAGGTAGCGTTTGGCCTTCGGTTATCATCCATACCACTTGGAATGCCATTATTCAAGGACCTTTCGCACGTGCAAGTACAGGATATCAAACTGAGATTTGGATTGGAGAATCTGGCTTGATAACCGCTATTATTATCTTGATTACTGCAATAATTACGTCTCGAATCGTAAATTTTACTAAATAGCATATGGATGTGTTTTAAATTTAATTAGTGAAATATGACAAGGTGAAATAAGATGCTCCTAAAAATATTAGAAAAAATCTAGTTGAACAGACTCTTACTTAATCTTAGGCTGCTGGATATGTGGGGGACATCAAGCTAAGAAAATAAACTTGGTTGCCATAAAAAACATAATGTTTTCATTTAAAGGCTATGAGATGAAATTTCATCATCTTCATCAAGTTTGACCTTCAGGAAATAAAAAGTTAAACGATTATACAAATACTCTAACTGAAAAAACGATAGTCCTTCTACATTTTAGATAGAAGGACTATCGTTTTTTTTTGACAAAATTAGGAGGTGATGTTCATAAAACGGATAATATAATTCGTATTTTACGTAAAGAGAAAAAGTTTTCCAAAGAAGATGTAGTTAATTCCCTTGGTATAACGGTTGATTGAAATTTCATTTTATAACTTGTAAAGGGCTGTGCAATGCATCGTACTATTAAAAAATCTAAATTTAATCATTAAATTGCGATAAAATGTGGTCGGAAATAATGAAATTTTAGGAAAAATAAGGTACACTAGTCTATGATTTTAATTGAAAATCGTTTGACGTTAATACATACGGGGGAAAGATTGATGAACAACAATACAACAAATGAATCAGTTGAAGAAATTGATCAAAAACGAGTAAGATCAAACAAACGTTATACAAATTGGAAGTTTATCGCAGCGGGTATTGGTGTAATTGCACTTCTTATTGGGGGAATGAGTTATTACCAGGCAACTCACTTCAATTCGAATGTTACAATTAATGACACAAAAGTTGGTGGTCTGAGCGCTGATCAAGCAATACAAAAATTAAAGACATCTGGACTAGCAAACAAAGTCTATGTTGATCAACAACAAATTTTAGATGAAAAAGATACAAAAACGGAACTTACGGAAAAAGATTTGCCTCAAATTAAGAAACTATTAAAAAGCCAGTGGACATTTTTCCCTTCTTCAAAGGGGAAAAATTATTCATTGCTACCAGAGAAGGCAGATCAGTATCGTAGTGAAACGATGAAAAAACTTGTGGAAGAAAAGCTCATCTCTATGAATGAGAAATTAAAAGCGCCTCAAGATGCTATGGCGAAGCTAGAACAAGGGAAAATTGTTATTTCGAAAAGTGTGGAAGGAAAACAGTATGATGTTACTAGTCTACTGAAAGATTATGATAAGCAAAAATATAAAAGCGAAATTCATCTGAAGTCTGCATACATAAAACCTATTAAAGAAGACGATCCGATTGTCAAAAAAGAGGAGAAAGCACTACAGAATCTTCTTGGGCAGTCTGTTGAGTATAAAGTGCAGGATGAAGTTTATCCTTTAAAAGCGAAAGATTTAATTCAAAATGCCTCTATGTCAAAGGATATGAAAGTTACAATTGATGCGAGTGACATTAAGAAGAAAATTACTGAAATTAATAATGCCAAATCAACATTAAATAAAGATTTCTCATTTAAAACTCATTCCGGTTCAGTCATATCAGTAAAAGGACAAGGATACGGCTGGGCACTAGATGTTGAAAAAGAAACTAAACAAGTTCAACAAGCCTTTGAGAAAGGCGAAAAATCGCTTTCTGCTTCTAATATTCACGGAAATGGTTGGGAGAAGGAAGGTATCGGTTATAAAACAACATCGAATAATGGCATCGGAGACACGTATGCAGAAGTTTCAATTGCAGAGCAACAAATTTGGATTTACAAAGATGGAAAATTAGTTGTTACAACAAATGTAGTAACTGGTAAACATAGTACTGGTGAAGATACATCACCAGGTGTGTGGTACGTTCTATATAAACGAACACCATACACGCTAAGAGGTAGCGCAGTAGGAAAAGCTGATTATGCGGTTAAAGTAGATTACTGGGTTCCATTCACAAATAGTGGTCAAGGATTCCACGATGCTGGCTGGCGAAAAGACTGGGGAAATAACGCTTATTTAACAGGAGGATCAGGTGGATGTGTGAACCTTCTTCCTAATGTTGCAAAAACTGTATATGATAGTTTGAACACTTATGATCCAGTTATCGTGTACTAAAAAATAGCTACGTATCAAGAAATAAACAAAGCAGGAAATCTTACCTAATGGTATATGAAAAAACACCTCTTGCATTCGCATACTAAGTGTGCAAATGCAATGGAGGTGTTTTTGTTTGAATACAAGAGTGTATTGCTTATAAGAAACAAAGTAGGAAGAGATTAAGAATAAGTATTCAAATAGTCAATAAAATTGACAATGAATATCATTTTCACTTAATATAGAATCGTCGCATTTAATTAGACATGAATTTTTTGTTAATATAATAGATTTCTATTAAGTTGTCACATTTAAGAACTATCATTAAATCTTTTAAGAATTTAAATGTAAGAAAGGGTAATATAAAATGAACTGGAAAAAAGGCGGATTATGGGTTATTATTTTTTTCGTTGTAAAAGGCACAATTTCTACACTTTTAATCGTTACAGGTGCTAAATATTTTGATCTATCATTTATGCAACTTATCTTATTAATTCTGACCTTATTAGTGATTTCTCTAATAAGCCGAAAATTGCTGTATAGACATAAACAAAACAAAAAGCAAAAAGAGCTAAATATATAATGGAGCCCCAGAGACCGTTGGATTTCTGGGGTTTTATTTCGATAGTTTTTTCGCATGTATATCAATTTAACAGAATAGGTTGTCCAAAATGATAAAATCGATGATGTTTAAAATGCGTCAGTTATTTTTACATAAGGATTGTAGAGAGCCTTTAAATATTAATCTTTATTTTGAAGCGACAGATGCGCATACATTATGCTCGTTTTTCCATTGGTAGTTTAAAGGTAAAAGTACTGCCTTCTCCTAATTTACTTTCAACCGTAATTTCTCCTCCGTGTAGTTCGATAATCCATTTTACCATCGACAATCCTAAACCTGTGTTTCCGATGTTTGAAGATGTGCGTGCTGCGTCAACTCGATAGAAGCGGTCCCATATTTTCGTAATATGTTGCTCGCTGATGCCGATGCCATTATCGGAGACTTTACCTATTATGTTGGTTTCATCACGGAATAGTTGCATATTCACAGTTCCGCTCGCTTTACTATAAGCAATCGCATTCGTTAGTAAATTCATTAATAAACGCATCATCAATGTTTGATCTGCTTTAATAAACAGGTCTTCCTCTATATTAGTTGTTATTTCAATCGAATTTTCTTGAACCATTAATGAAAGTTCTTCTACAACGATTTCCGTTAATTCACTCATATTAATACATTCAAATTGGAAAGTATTATGGTTTCCTTGGTCAGCTCTTGCTAATAATAAGAGTTGTGAGATTAGAGCGGACATTTTACGTGATTGCTTTAAAATTACTTCTAACGATTCTTCCATTTCTTTCGGGTTATTCCTCTGCGATAAAGCGTATTCGCATTGTGAAATAATAACAGATGTTGGTGTTCTTAATTCATGAGATGCGTCAGATGTAAATTGTTTTTCACTTTCAAATGATGTCTCCAATCGCTCGAACATTTTGTCAAAGGTTTGGGCTAAATGATAAATTTCATCTTTTGGTGAACCTTGTAAATGAATTCTTTTCGAAAGGTCTTTACCATCACCAATTTTACTAGCTGAATCACTCATTTGTTGCACAGGTCGAAACGCTCTTTGCGTAATAAAATATCCTCCCGCTGCCGCAATGAGAATAAGTAATGGGAATGAGATGAGTGTTATGACAATAAGTGTATTCATCGTTGAAGATAATTGGCTCATGGTCATTATTCCACGAATCCAGACTTGCTCATCGTCGCCTCCATTATGGAGAAAATCATATACAATCCATTCTTTATTACCGTCTATAATGGTTTGTATTTCATCGGATTTAAGCGATACCTTTTTATTAAAGTTTGTAGGACTATTTCCTGCTAGCAGCTCACCTTGTTTATTATAAATACTTATATTTACGCCATCTTCTAAGGCTTCAAAATCATCGTCCATGTTTAAGTGTCCATGCTTATATTCGATATCTTCCATGCTTTCTTTTACTGTGCTCTTCAATTTATCTTTCATATTAAAAAGCAAAACTTTATCTGAAGAAGTTAAAATAAAAGCTAACACGAGTGCCATAATAATTACAATTAGCCCCGTATACCACAGGGTTACTCTCATTTTTATTGATAGTCTTTTCATGATTCTACTCGCAATACGTAACCAGTTCCTCGTACTGTATGAATTAACTTCGTTTCAAACTGGCTATCAATTTTTTTGCGAAGATAGCGGACGTAAACATCAATAATATTTGAGCCACCTTCATAGTCGTAATTCCACACATGTTGCTCAATTTTATCTCGTGTCAGCACAACTTCTTTATTACGAATCATATATTCTAAAATAGCAAATTCCTTACTGGAAAGAGTGATAACTTGGTCTCCTCGTGTTACTTTATGCATATTGCAATCTACCACTAGGTCAGCGATTTCAAACACATTAGATGTATTTCCTGTTTTTCTTCGCATTAACACTCGAATTCTTGCTAACAGTTCGTCAAAAGCAAACGGCTTTACTAAATAATCATCCGCACCTAAGTCGAGTCCTGTTACACGATCATCAATTGTATCTTTAGCTGTAAGAAGCAAGACAGGAGTTGTATTATTGTCCGCGCGTAATCTTTGTAATACTTGTAAACCATCTATTCCTGGAATCATAATGTCAAGCACAATCAAATCGTAGGTAGCCATGTTTATATAATCCAAGGCATCTTCTCCATTCCCACATGCATCGACACTATAATGTTCTGCATTTAATCGTTTTACCAATATATTTTGTAAGTCTTGTTCATCTTCGACAATAAGAACTCGCATTAACATTCTCCTTTTCTTCTTATTAATATGTATCACTATAATTCAAAAACATTAAAGCAAGATTAGAAACGATTTAATTATATCATTTTATCCAGCATTAACGGGCAGTAAGACTCCTCCTTCAAAATTCGGCGAATGCGAGGGAGTTAGGGGAAGTCGGGCTACCCGTAAAAGTCTTCACTTTATTTTTTTATACATTAATCTTCCTTTAATGTTTGTTCAGTAATATAAAGGCAAGGATAAGGTGCACATGTAAAGGGAGGAAAACAGAATGCGAAAATGGATGCTGATTGGAGCGATATCTTGTGTATTGTTAACAGCTTGTTCTACTCAAGCTGTTAACAATACAGAAGTGCAACAACTGAAAGTGGAAAATGATAAATTACAAAAAGAAGTTGCTCAACTACAACAAGAACCAAACAAAACAGAGCCTGCTACGAATGATACGAAGCAAACACAAGATTTCAAAAACGAAGTCACATCTATTGTAGAAAAGGCAAATAACACGAAACCAGTTGGAGCAAAAGAAGATAACTTAAATATGTACTTGGCAACAAAAAAAGAAATTGACCAATTGGATGACAAGATAGATCTATCTGATAATCAGCTAGAAGCAGATTATCACGCTGGAACGATAACTGTTGAACAATATCAAACGCAAGAAAAAGAACACGATATACTGGAAGATCAATTAGAGCAAGCAGAAAATGCGCTTGAAGCAAGATTTGGAATAGAGGAGTAATCATTAAGGAGTGGATGAAAATGTTAAAACATAAAAAGAAAATAATTATAAGTGTAATTGCTATTTTAGTAAGTGGTATTGCTATTGTTGGTGGATATTATGGTATGGGTTACAATTATGCAAAAAAGAATGAAAACTACACAGAGAAACAAGTTCGTGAAATTTCTTTAGCTCATACAAATGGAGAAATTATTAATGTGAAAAAAGAATTCGAATTAGAAGATGATAACTTAGCACAATCAAAATTTGAATATGAAGTAGAAATCAAGACACCTGATAATTTGTTAAATATTTTAAAGGTTAGTGCTAGAACAGGTACAATAGAAATCGATAATGAAGATTGAAAAAATATCGACAAATAAAATATTACGTACTTGATTTTTGTTATCGATAGCGAAGAAAAAGACGGTTCCCTAATTTTACAAGGGAATCGTCTTTTTTTTGTTCTATGGATCTATGCATTTTTTATACTTTCCTATCCTGGTGCGGTTTTAGGGTTCTTGTCTGTTATTGGATTAACTGAAAAACTGTATAAAACCTTGTATACCCTTAGTGTGGTTTTTCCGAAATACTGGCGGTACCCCGTCGCTATCAATCTAAGCTCATACAACGTCAATTATATTAGGGGGTGTTTCAGTTCTCGTTTTATCTTTTTACAATGATGAATATGAAATAATGACTTCCACTTATAAGAATGTGAAGAAGTGTTGATGCCAGTTGGAGCTGTTGTAAAGGTTGAGGGTGGAATCTAAGGGAATATCAGAGATGTGCATGAAAGGTTATTAATCCATCTTCTATAAAATCGTGGGATTATATATGCACTTATTATCCTGGAGATTTTAAAATAAAACCTATCTAATTATAGAAGTGATTTGAACGTAAGGAAATTGTAAGAAATGGATAAGAAAAAAGAAATTTTTATTGTGTAGGATACAAATATAGAGAAGCGTAAAAGAGGGAGGGTAAATAGGATACATTTATACGAAAAACAAACTAGTAATAAGAGCATTCTATTGGTGGCAATTACTGAAAGAACAGAATACTCACTACAGTTCCTACAGGAAAGGGAAGAATCAATGGATATGGTCTAGGAATCTATGAAATTATATTTCCTAACGGTGTCCCGATATGGGAACATACAGATGTTATTCTAGGATTTGATACTTTTGCTGGAGGGGCATATGTTGACGGCAATTTGAACAGTATGGGTAGAGCCGAGAATACTGGGCTTTTTAAAAGTATTTTACTTGTTGAATATAGACAGTAGGGATAAAGCCAGAATAGTAGTTTATGTGATGTTTGTAATTGAACAAATAAAAGATGAAATCGACCATTTATCTAAGGAGGAATTTTTCTTATGGAAAATAAATTATCTGGAGTGTTAGCCGCTACCTTAGCTCTAACGATGAGTCTACCAACAGGAGCGATAGCGTCTTCTAGCAGTAAGACTCCGGTTGTATCTAGCCAAGAAGTTGCTAGCAAAGATTTGGAGAAGATTGCTGCAGAGAACGCTGCACTGCTCACGAAGTCCTATGAGACGACTAGTGTACAGTATGCGCTGATTGATAATGGTAAACTTATTTTGTCGGGGCAGACAGGTAAGAACGACATAGAAGGGAAAGAGCCACTAACCAAAGATACTCTATACGGAATTGGTTCAACCAGTAAAGTATATACAGCTGCGGCTGTTATGAAACTGGTAGACGAAGGAAAAGTTGATTTGGATGCTCCTGTTGCCCGCTATATTCCTGATTTCAAAATGAAAGATAAACGATATAAGCGTATTACACCGCGTATGCTGTTGAATCACTCCTCGGGTTTGCAAGGTTCGACGTTCAATAATGCATTTTTATTTAAAGATAATGATGCTTATGCCCATGATATATTATTGCAACAATTGTCCAACCAAAACTTGAAGTCAGACCCTGGTGCGTTCTCAGTATACTGTAATGACGGTTTTACACTGGCTGAGATCTTGGTAGAAAGAGTCAGCGGTATGAGTTTTACTGAATTTCTACATCAAAAGTTTACAGAGCCATTAAAACTGAATCATACGATAACATCGCAAGACAAATGGGAAGACGAAAAGCGGGCTGGACTGTATTCTCCGACATACCAGGGACAGCTACCAAGTGAAATGGTGAATCTAATTGGTACGGGAGGAATCTCTTCTACTGCAGAAGATGTGGTGCGATTCTCACAAATATTTATGGGACAGGGAAAAGAAATTCTCTCTAATAAAGCAGTCAAGGCGATGGAACAAGAAGAATATAAAAAAGGAATGTGGCCGGGAGATAGCGGAAATGTGTTCAACTATGGACTTGGCTGGGATAGTGTGAAACTATACCCATTCAGTGAATATGGGATAAAAGCGTTGACTAAGGGTGGAGATACGATACTGCAACATGCTACATTGGTCGTGCTTCCAGAACAGAAGATGGCAGCAGCTGTATTGTCCTCCGGCGGCAGCAGCATGACAAATCAACTGTTGGCAAATAAATTACTGCTAGCTAGGCTTAAAGAGAAAGGGACAATTAGGGATATAAAGCCAGATAAATCCTTCGGCAAGCCCGTCAAGGCTAAAGTACCTCAAGACGTGGTAAAAAAAGCAGGATTTTATGGAAATAGCTATAGCCATTTCAAAATAGAAATTACGAAGAAGGGAGAACTGGTTTTACCAACTAAACCGGAAGAAAAATATGTATATACGGCGGATGGAAGCTTTATAAATGAGAAGGGTACTTCCAAGCTTAACTTCGTCACAGAGAAGAATGGAAAAGTTTATTTGAGAGAGAGCACATATGAATTATCACCGGGATTGGGGCAAAATGTGCTGACTCACTATTTAGCCCAGAAATTAGAAAACAATGTGTTACCGAAGAAAACAGCTGCTGCATGGGCGAAGCGCGAGGGTGGCAAGTTCTATCTCGTTAACGAAAAATTTAATTCTATGAACTATCTAGGGCAACTAATGCCTCTTAACACACAAATTACGATCAAGGATGGATATTGGGACGGCAAAAAAATTACAGGTCCGAATACGGCGACGCATCAAATTCAAATTCCTGTGATGAATGGGCGGGATACAAAGGAAGCCCATTTCTATACAGAGGATGGTACTGAATATATGGAGATGTCTAGCTTTTTATACGTCAGTGAATCTAACGTAAAACCCCTTGATACAGGTCAATTATCGAAAGTTACATTGCAAAAAAATGGGCATGCGAAATGGTTTACGGTCCCGCAAGAGGCAGCAGGGAAAACGATGAATGTGGAGTTGCCATCAGGAAGTTCATTCGCGGTGTATGATGAGAATGGAGTATGCGTCAATTTTACCGTCGTTAGTGATAATAACAAAGTGAAACTACCAGAGAACGGAACGGTTGTATTTGCTGGCGCACCGAACTCCGAATTTACAGTCGCATTGAACTAGCTACAACTCGGGATAGACTTCAATAAAACAGTGCGACATGGAAAAGATATTTTATTTGTATCTTAAGTATTACCTTAAATGATATTACACTTAAATTCTTAGCTTAATAGCAATGGGATAGCACCACATGCCTATCAGCCTAAGAAAATAAATTAACCCCATGTCCATCAAGCTAGTAAAAAAAAATACCCCAAAAATAGTAAAATTGACATCCCCAGAGTAAAAATGTTAAAAATTATTGTTTAGGGGGCAGCGTAAAACATTAGTTTGATAGCGATATGGCGCTACTCATAAAAAAGAAATAGGAGAGAATATCCTATTTCTTTTTATTAATATAATAAAATGTAATGAATAGATCCAAAGTAATGATAATAATTAGAAGTAACAAGTGTATAAGTGCATCAGTTTTTCCGTTTAGTAAAGACTTTACAAAGAAATCCCATTCTGTTTCATAGGGAGGTTCTACCCAATTTCGTTGCAGACCTAATACCATTCCATTTATAAAATAGACAATACTTAATAGAATCCTTCCAACAAATAAGGCAGCTGTTTTTATATTCCAATCCTTTATCTTGATGACATAAAGGATTGGAAATAGTATCAGTATCCAAAAAACAAGAATAAAGACTGTATTTCCCATTCTCTCCTCCTAACAAAATGATTGTATTTTTAATCTTGGTAAATTCTTAGGTTGGAGGTATGTTTCATTGTTACTGGTTAAAAACAAGGACCGTAATTCCGGTTCTTTTTCTATTCCGCAAAATAAAGGTTTGCTTTATCTCTCAGTTTCAAAAAACTCAATCCATTCTCCATCAGGACCAGCGAAGAATATGTAACGTGTTCCATCTGGTAATGTTTCGATTTCTTCTCCTAGTAAAAAGGTTACTTTATGTTTCTGTATTCTTTCGATTTCATTCTCTAATGAATCTACTTTAAAGCAAATGTGATGTACTTTTCCTTCTGCCGGAAGAGAAGAGTTATAACCTTCAATGAGTTCTAGTATCGTTTCCTTTGATTCTTCCACACCTAAAAAAGCGAGTTTTAAGTCTGGATTCGGGTGTCCCATACGTTTAATGAGCTGTAAGCCAACTACTTCTTCATAAAATGAAATAGATGTTTCTAAGTTTGCGACCATAAGTCCGACGTGTTCAATTCTTCTAACTGACATGTAGATTCCTTCTTTCTGAAAATTATATACAATATATTATTGAAAATTAAGAAAATAAGCAAGATAAAAACCTTACAAATTTTAGCGTGTTATATGGTATAGTGAGAAAGTATGTTTGGGGAGAAGGAAGGAGATTATACGATGAATACACCTACTCAAACTCCTTCATTATCGGAAACGATGAAAGAGTGGCATTATGCATTAGCGTATGAAATTAAGCATTGGAAAACGATAGGTGGTAGTAAAATTTCTATCATGAACGGTCGTTTTTTATATACAGATTATGAAAGTACAGTATATGTATTTCAGCTTATTTCGGAAGTAAGCTTACCTGAAGGTTCACCAATTCGAATTGAGTTCGATGGTGAGGAAGCGACAGGAGAAGTATTATCTGTACATGGATTAGAAATAGAATTGAAATTAAATGATTATATACAAGGTGAAATACGAGAAGCTGTTTTATACAGTGAACCGTGGCAATTGTTAGAGCAACTGCAAGAGCGATTGAAAGAAGCGCGTAAAGATAAGTTAAAACGTAATCGTATAAAGCGTCTTGTTGACGGGACGAGTAGTCCGAAGCATATTGAGAAGATGAAAAATCCGAAAAATGAATTGGCGTATCGTTCATTTTACAATCCGACGACGTACGTGTGGGGACCGCCTGGAACAGGGAAGTCTTACAATTTATCACGTATTATTTCGGCACATTATCAAAAAGGAAAATCGGTACTTGTATTAGCTCATAGTAATGCGGCAGTAGACGTATTAATGAGTGAAGTCACGAAGCAAATTGAGAAGAAAAAGAAATGGACACCTGGCGAAATTGTTCGTTACGGTTATAGCCAACATGAACATATACGAAATCATGAAACGTTACTTGCGTCGAAGTTAGTTGAAACGACGAACGGATCTTGGGGAGAAGAAAGACTCTATTTAGAGGAAACACGACAAGATCTTCGAGAAAAGATTTTATCATATAAAGCGACTTCTGCTGATAAGAAGCGTATACAAGAGATTGAAAGTGATCTTCGAAAGCAAAAAGCAAAAATTAAAGAAGTAGAAAAAGAATACATTGAAAATGCGAAAGTAATCGGCGCGACTTTATCGAAATGTGCCATTGATTCACTGATTTATGAGCGTACATTTGATTTAGTTGTCGTAGATGAAGTGAGTATGGCATATGTTCCGCAAATCGCATTAGCTGCTTCACTTGGAAAACGTATCGTCGTTTGTGGCGACTTTTTACAATTACCTCCAATTGCGATGGCAAACCATGAACTCGTTCGCAAATGGCTCGGGGAAGATATGTTTTACCATGCTGGGATTGTTGAGTCTGTTAATAAATCAGAAGCACATCCGAACCTATTTATGTTGCAGGAACAAAGACGTATGCATGCGGATATATCGAAGTTTACGAATTCGTTTATTTATAAAAATAGAGTATACGATCATCCGTCTGTTTCAGAGCGTAAAGAGCTTGCGCAATTGCAGCCGTTCGCAAATGAGGCGAGTGTTTTATTCGATACGAGCCAAATGGGAGCCTTTTCGTTAAAAGACGCTGCATCTGGTTCACGTTTTAACATTATGTCTGGTTTAGTAGCAATGCAAATGATGTTAATCGGATTGTTAGATGGTGTTCAATCGATTGGTGTTGTGACACCTTACAGGGCGCAGTCACGCTTTTTATCGACGTGTATTAGAGAAATGTTGCAGAGAACGAAATATCAAAACATACCAGTATTAGCGGCAACAGTTCATAAGTTCCAAGGTTCTGAAAGAGATATGATGATCTTTGATACGGTTGACAGTTATCCGCAAGAACGACCTGGCGTATTATTCTTTGATCACAAAAACCATCGCCTCGTCAATGTAGCAGTGACAAGGGCGAGAGGGAAGTTCATTCAATTATCAGATTGCCATTATATGCGTAAAAACCTTTCGAGAAAACAAGCATTATCACAATTAACAGCTCATATAGAACGTCACGGAGATGTGTATGATCGCACGACATCAAGACAATTGTGGGAACGGAAAATTTCGAAACGTTTACGCTGGTTTATGGAAATGAATCTTGAGGAAACGAAAGGGTTATTAAAAGATATTTTAGCCGCAAAACGAAAAATTATTATTTCACTTCCAAGTACAAAACAAGTGGATAAGCGAGTATGGCAAGCGTTAATGCGTACAAATGCGCAAATAACAGTTTATAGTGATGGACCAGTTCCACTGAAAAATGTAAAGTTACAAAGACAAAATAAAGCATTCCCATTCTTAGTAATTGATGATGAAATCTTCTGGGCAGGTGCACCGCTTACATCTCAAATGATGTTTGAAGGTAGTACGGAATTTCCGTACGTATGTGCAAGACTGCAAGCACCAGAAACAATTGGTGTATTAAAAGGATTTTTAGATATTCGGTAAATTCGGATAGGAATTCCTTGACTTTTAATCGGAATGAACTTAGAATGAATGTAATTTAATATAATTTTATGAAAATTCTTATCACGAGAGGTTGAGGGACTGGCCCTATGACACCTCGGCAGCGGATTCGTTATGAATACTGTGCCAATTCCAGCAAGGTAACTTGAAAGATAAGAAAGAAGCTCATTTTGACTGTATATACAGAAGCCTCTTTCTATCTTTTAGAAAGAGGCTTTTTTATGTGAAAATAAAAGGAGGAAGAACAATGGGAGCGACAGGAGTAGCGTCACAAAGAAAAACAATTAAAGAGAGTATCGAAAGAAATAAGGAAAAGTACATAGACACAAGTCATGATATTCATGCGAATCCGGAGATTGGAAACCAAGAGTTTTACGCATCTAGAACGTTAAGCTTATTACTAGGTAGTGCAGGATTTCAGCTGCAACACAATATAGCTGGACATGAAACAGGTTTTATCGCGCGAAAAAGTTCAGGAAAACAAGGACCAGTCATTGCATTTTTAGCGGAGTATGACGCTTTACCAGGACTCGGTCATGCGTGTGGTCACAATTTAATTGGCACAATTAGCGTTGCAGCAGCAATCGCATTATCAGAAACGCTTGAAGAAATTGGCGGGGAAGTTGTCGTGTTTGGTACACCAGCAGAAGAAGGCGGGCCAAATGGTAGCGCGAAATCAAGTTATGTAAAGGCAGGTTTATTTAAAGACATTGATGCGGCGCTTATGATTCATCCGAGCGCAAAGACAGCGACAACGAGTCCTTCATTAGCAGTCGATCCACTTGATTTTCATTTTTACGGAAAAACAGCTCACGCTGCAGCCTCACCAGAAGAAGGGATTAACGCATTAGATGCGGTTATTCAGCTCTATAACGGTATTAACGCACTTCGCCAACAACTTCCGTCAGATGTGAAAATTCATGGCGTTATTACAGAAGGCGGAAAAGCACCTAACATTATTCCTGACTACGCCTCAGCAAGGTTCTTCATCCGTGCAGCAACGCGAAAAAGATGCGCGGAAGTAACAGAAAAAGTAAGAAACATTGCTGAGGGAGCAGCGTTAGCAACAGGTGCAAAAGTAAAAATCCATCAATTCCAAAATGAAATCGATGAATTACTCGTAACAAAAACATATAACGATATCGTAGCGGAAGAACTAGAACTATTAGGTGAAGATGTAAACCATAAAGAAAGAGTAGGGATCGGTTCAACCGACGCAGGAAACGTAAGTCAAGTCGTACCGACAATTCATCCGTACATTAAAATCGGACCAGATGATTTAATTGCACATACGAATGAATTTAGAGAAGCAGCACGTTCAGAACTTGGAGATAAAGCATTAATTACATCGGCAAAAGCATTAGCAAATACGGCGTATCGATTAATTACGGAAGAAGGGTTGTTAGAGAAGGTGAAGGAGGAGTTTAGAGAGGCACAGAGGAATCAGGGGTAAGGCGCTTTTTCGAATATAAATCTAATTCATATGCAGAAATAATAGAAAAGAACATTGAAAAATCAATGTTCTTTTCTATTTATGAATCATTTATTTCTTTAGTGATATCTTGAATCTGGTCTAGTCTAGTTTAATAGTAACGGTGATCTGTGAGTTCAAATTGCATTAAAGGATAATAACTAGAGAATGTGTTGTAATTAAAATTTATATTTCTATATTAATTTGTAAAATAAATTCACTTTATGTTATTATATTTCCCTTGGACTGACAGTTTATAGAATGTATAGTGAATATTTGAAAAGTTAAAATAGGGGATGTATTACGTTGAAATGGTTATCTTGGGACAAAAATTTAAAAACTAGATTGATTGGCGAAACTATGTTCAATACATTGTTTTGGATGTATTTTCCGTTTATGGCAATATACTATAGCGATGCTTTTGGTAAAGCAATTGGCGGAATTTTAATGGCAATTATACCTCTTGTAGGCATAATAGGTAATTTGTTAGGTGGATATTTAGCTGATCGATTAGGGCGTCGACCTGTCATGCTATTAGGCACAATCATACAAGTAGCAATGTTTGCAGTTTTTGCTTTATCTCATTCACATTGGATTAATTATTTAGCCTATATCGGTATTGGAATTAGCGGGGCAATATACAGTCCAGCAAGTTCTGCAATGATAGCTGATATAGTGCCAGAAAAGGATAGAAGGGTGGTCTTTGCCACTTTTGTTACAGCAAATAATATTGGTGCTGTATTTGGACCAGTGTTAGGTTCATTTTTCTTTTTTCATTATCGAAGTGAATTGTTATGGACTTGTACAATTGTTACATTTATTTATTTTATAGCAATCTATTTCATAATTAGAGAAACGCTGCCCGAAGCTTCTAAAAATGATGGAGATAACAATCCAATATCAAAAATCTTTAAAGAACAATGGAATAATTATATGAAAATTTTTAGTGATAAAATTTTCTCTCTTTACATATTTGCGGGAGTTTTGATTATGATAGCTTTCATGCAGCTAGATCTTTATCTTGCATTATATGTAAAGGAATTTGTACCAACTCAATCTCTTTTCTCATGGAGTACTGGTTCATTCTCTTTGAGTAATACTGAAATTTTCGGATGGATGATGGGGTTAAATGGCATTTTGTTTGTTTTATGTTCTTTACCTGTTGCAAAATATTTTGAGAATTGGAGCGACCGAAACGTTTTAATTGTCTCTAATATATTATTTGGAATGGGTATGTTTTTAATAGGGTTAACAACGAATATATGGCTACTATTTGGCTTTATGGCAATATTAACTATTGGGGAATTGATTCGTTCGCCAGTTGTACATAGTTTTGTCAGTAGATATGCACCTGAAAATTCTAGAGGACAGTATATGGCAGCATCTAATTTACAATTTACCATTGGGCGTTTTATTGCACCAATAATGATTGTATTTTCTACATGGCTATCTCCAATTGTTGTGTTCGGAATTATATTACTTTGTACCCTTGTTAGTGCAGTTTTCTATGTGAAAGTATTTCGTATGATTTCAAATACAAACATACATAATTCTACAAAATAGCCCTGTTATGCAGGGCATTTTGTAATTTGATAACTTAAAAGTTCTGTTAAGGGAAAGAAGAGAAGAATATATTAATCAAAAAAAATTGATTAATTAGTTGCATAAAGAGCTAAACTACATATATACTATAAACATCAAAAAAATTTGATGAAGGGAGAGGGGACTAAAATGGCACAAGATTTTCAGCTCTATGAGAAAAAATTTAAAGCATTAGCGGATCAAAAGCGTTTAGAGATTATGTATGAACTTTGCCAGCGAGGCCAGACTTGTGTATGTGATTTAGCAGAGATTTTTGAAATGACGCAATCTAAGTTGTCCTATCATTTAAAGATTTTATTAGATGCAGGTTTAATTGTAAAAGAAACAAAAGGTACGTGGAGTTATTATGATTTAAATGATGCGGAAGTAAATAATTTATTATCAGAAGAATTGTGCTGCATTTTTAGAAAAACAGGCAAAGGTAGTTGCTGTTAAAATTTTGTAGTATTAATCAAAAAAAATTGATTAATAACATATAAAGAGGAGGAATAAGTTATGAGATATGTTCATGTTGGTATAAATGTTACGGATTTAGAGAAGTCTATTGAATTTTACGAAAAAGTATTTGGTGAGTCACCAGTTAAGGTGAAAATGGATTATGCAAAATTTTTATTAGAGACGCTAGGACTTAACTTCACGCTGAACGTAAGAGATGAAGTGAAGGGAAACCAAGTAAATCATTTCGGTTTCCAAGTGGATACAGCTGAAGAGATTATGTTACATAAAGAAAGGTTAGAAAAAGAAGGTTTCTTTGCACGTGATGAGATGGATACAACTTGTTGCTATGCGGTTCAAGATAAGTTTTGGGTAACGGATCCTGATGGGAACGAGTGGGAATTCTTTTATACAAAAGCACAGAGTGATGTTCACAAAATAGAAGAGTCATCTTGTTGCACGACTTCTAACGTAGTAGAACAAAATTCTTGTTGTTAATAGGAGATGGAAAATAAAATGAAACGTTTATCTTTTCTAGATCGATATTTAACACTATGGATTTTTCTAGCTATGGCTGTTGGGATTGGTTTAGGGTTTGTATTTCCTAGTGTAGTAGACGGACTGAATACATTACAAGTTGGAACAACGTCTATCCCGCTTGCTGTTGGTTTAATTGTCATGATGTATCCACCATTAGCAAAGGTTCGTTACGAGGAAATGGGCCGAGTATTTAAAGATGTAAAAGTATTGGTTTTATCTTTAGTACAAAACTGGATTATCGGACCTGTACTTATGTTTGTTTTAGCAATTATTTTTCTTCCTGATAAGCCAGAATATATGGTTGGTCTCATTATGATTGGGTTAGCACGTTGTATTGCGATGGTCATTGTTTGGAACGATCTTGCAGATGGGGATAAAGAGTATGCAGCAGGTTTAGTGGCTTTTAACTCAGTATTCCAAATGCTATTCTTCTCCGTTTATGCATACGTGTTTGTAACAGTCATTCCAGAATGGTTAGGAATTGAAGGGGCTATTGTCGATATTACAATGGTAGAAGTAGCGAAATCCGTGTTTATCTATTTGGGAATTCCTTTTATAGCAGGTATGTTGACGCGATTTGTACTCGTTAAGTTAAAAGGTAGACAGTGGTATGAAAAGGTATTTATACCGAAGATTAGTCCACTTACATTACTTGCATTACTATTTACAATCATCGTTATGTTCTCTTTAAAAGGGGAAATGATTGTTAGCGTACCATTAGATGTAGTAAGAATAGCGATTCCGTTATTAATCTATTTTATTGTAATGTTTTTTGTTTCTTTCTTTATGGGAAGAAAAATTGGTGCAAACTATCCGGTGACGACAACGTTAGCATTTACAGCAGGTAGTAATAACTTTGAGTTAGCGATTGCTGTAGCAGTTGGTGTGTTTGGTATTCATTCGGGTGCAGCATTTGCAGCTGTTATCGGGCCGTTAGTGGAAGTACCTGTAATGATTGCACTTGTAAATGTCGCTTTTTGGTTTAAGCGTAAATATTTTAATGATCAACCAGTATAATTTAAAAACAAAGGCGGAAAACAACATGGAAAACAAAAAGACAATCTATTTCTTATGCACAGGAAATTCATGCCGAAGCCAAATGGCAGAAGCATGGGGCAAACAATATTTAGGTGATAAGTGGAATGTATATTCTGCAGGAATCGAAGCACACGGAGTAAATCCAAATGCTATTAAAGCGATGAATGAAGTAAATATTGATATAACGAATCAAACATCAGATATAATCGATTCAAATATTTTAAATAACGCTGATTTAGTTGTTACCCTTTGTAGTCATGCAGATTCTGTTTGTCCTTCGACACCTTCGCACGTAAATCGTGTTCACTGGGGATTTGATGATCCAGCAGGAAAAGAATGGTCTGAATTTCAACGTGTTCGCGATGAAATTGGAGAACGTATAAAGAGATTTTCTGATACAGGGGAGTAAATAAAGGAAAGAGCCAATCTTCTATTTTATAGGGATTGGCTCTTTTTTTATTGTACATAGTTATGACTGCATTGGTTCGCATAAATTACCGAAAAGCAGAGGATATTCTGTTGGGTTTATAAAGTTAGAAATATATTTAATCATGTAGGTGTTCATAAATAATAAAGTCATATAAAAGATAATAAAGTTGTTTAGAATTAGAGGTGGTATGATGAATAATCACACTACCTTTCCTTTGTTAAGTATAATTGAATGAAAGGATTTTTGGATATATAAATAAAGGGTAGTATATTAGCGCAAGGGGGAGAATGATGGATAAGTTGTTACAAGAAATTATAAATTGGTTAAAGATGAGAGATGAACAAATTGTTATCGGTATTTCAGGACATGGTGCAGCTGGAAAAACAACGTTTACTAATAGACTCGTAAAGCTACTAAATCAAAATGAAGTAAATTATATTAATACAGATCCTTACATTGTTAGTTCAGATATCCGCAAGCATGCAGTGATTCACTATACATATCAAAATGAAAATCATCGTTATAAAATGACAGCTTGTCATCCAGCGGCGCACCATTTGGCAGCTTTAGAAAGAGATATTCATATGGTTAGAGCGGGGCTAGATTTTTATACGATAGATACGCATTATATGAAAAGTAAGTTGATTTCTTCGGAAAATAAAGTAACGATTGTGGAAGGAATGAGCGCCGCATTTATTAATCCTGATTTATTTGATTTGAAAATTTATTTTTATACAGATGGCGAAACGGAACTAATGAGAAGATCAAGCCGGGATATAGCTGAAAGGGGAGCCGATATAAATTATTTAAGGCAGTCTCATGAAGAACGCCGGATTCAATATGAAGTATTTATGCATTCGTATAGTCAGCGTTTTGATATCATTATCAAAACCTCTGATGAAACAATATGTTTAGAAAAAAATACATTTGAGTTTTATAAAGTTTAAATGAAAATCCTGAATTTGTTAATTGCATTATGACGCTTCATTTTTCTTATTTAGTACTTGTATTAAACAAATGTATTATTTAATCAATAATACATTCACTATGAAATAACTAGATTTTTAAAAAGATTTAGTAGCCTTCTTTCATCTACATATATAGAAGGCTATTGTAATTTTGGCGGCAAAATTACATAACTTTATTATTACTCCACAGTAGGATAGAATTCTTTATTTGAATACATTAGGTGTATCTTAAAAATCCTCACTTTAAAGGTTTTTATTCGGAAGTACAAGAATGAATTTTTGCATGAAAGGGGAATAGGGTGAAACGCATAATAAGAAATGTAGTAATAAATTATTTTAAAGAAATTCATCCACTAATAGTGGAAGCAGAATTACATAAGAACAGTTGGCATACAGATTTACATTATAAAATCATCGTAAATGGAGACCGGTATTCCGCACGGTTTATGAATAGCGATCGAACAACTAATCCAGCTTTTGGGACATTATCAAATGAACAATTGAAAGAGCAAGTACGATTTACGTATTATTTACGAGAGCATGGAATCCCATTTATGCAGATTAAGGAGAATCGGGCGGGAGGGTCATTTACATTTGTTACTTAGAATGATGAACAGTACCGGTTTGTATTGTCTACTTGGATTGAAGGGGAGCATATTACTCATTGTACAGAAACAATGGCAGAGATTTTTGGAAAGGAAGCAAGAAATATACATGATATTTCTAGTACATTTCAAAACTCGACTTTTCAAAAGAAATCGCATTTAGATGGATATGGTGAGTTTATAAAGCTATTAGAAAATAAAGGTGGTACATGTAAGGAATTGCGGGGGTATATAGAGCTCGCTAAGTGTCATATAGAATGTGCATATACGAATAATTTGGAGTTTATTGTACAAACCGATTTAAATCCTTTGAATGTTTTATGGGGATCAAGTCAAAAGGTAAAAGGAATTGTGGATTTTGAATCTATTAGTTATGTTGACCGCGTTGAAGGGTTAGCCTTTTTAATAAAGTGGTATTCCCGGACAGAAGGAATGGAGTCACATGTAGTATGTCCGAAAGTTGCTAGAGCATTTTTAGAAGGGTATGGAGCTAATAACATTTTAACTTTAAATGAGTATGAAAGACTTTCTTCGTTGCTATGGTTATCAGGTAGTTTAAATTGGAACTTTGTTAAAAAGACGATGAACCTAATGGGTGACGAGAGTGCATTAGTAGAACATTTGAGAGTTTATAAAGGAAGAGGAGAAAGACTGTCGTCATTGTTAATTGGTAGATAACATTTATTATTCTAATTTTGGATGCGAAAAAGAAAGCATATGGGGTGTTCAAAAAATGAAAATACAAATTGTATTGTTTGATGGTTTTGGAGAACTTGTCTCCTTTGCACCTTTTGAAGTATTGAAAAGAGCGATAGAAGAAGGGGCTCCATTTACGGTTGAACTCGTATCAAGTGTACAGAAACAAGAAGTTACTACTTCATTTGGAATTACGGTGAAACTACATGATTTTTTACGAATGGATAATCGCCCAGATTTATTAATTGTACCTGGTGGTGGCTGGAATCATAAAGCAGAGCATGGGGCACGAAAGCAAGCAGAGCTTGGAATACTGACAGAAACGATTAGAGAGATGCATAATGAAGGAACGATTGTTGCGGGAGTTTGTACTGGAGGTATGTTACTAGCTGCATCCGGTATATTAAATGATAAAAAGGCGACAATGCATCATTTGGCGCAGAGTGAAATGAGTGAATATGGAGCAGAGTTTCTTCCTTACAGAATTGTAGATCAAGGCGATATTATTACTGTAAGAGGAGTTACTTCAGGAATTGATTTAGCTCTTTGGGTTATCGAAAAGTTCGCAAGTCCTAAAATTGCAGCCGCTGTTGAATATAGAATGGAATATGAGCGGCGAGGTGTTGTTTGGAAGTAATTTAATTATATTTTTTGCTGCAGAGCGTATCAAATTTTGTAAAAGAGAAAGAGTCAACTCATACGAGTAGGTTCTTTCATTTATATACTATATTGCTTATTTTTCACAGTAATATCTTTTTCAAAAAATCATAAAATAGATAATATATTTTGTTCCACATTGATAATTATTTTCATTATATATTTATAAATTAGTAAAATTTAGTTTACAAATTTGCGTACAACTTATATAATTTGACTCATATAAAAAAAGTTTCCTTAAGGAAACTTAAACGTGGATTTACATTCGCTTTATATTTTTTTGCTTAAAAGTTGCCTTTACGCAAAATAATTATATATACGAAAAAAAGAAAGGGGAATGCATAAAAAATGGATGAGGCTATAATTGTTAAAGATTTGTTTGTATCGTATCAAGGGAATCAAGTAGTTCAAAATGTCTCCTTCGATATTGAAAAAGGGAAGCTCGTTGGAATTATTGGTCCAAATGGAGCGGGGAAATCTACTTTAATGAAAGCTGTATTAGATTTAATCCCAAATGATAAGGGATATGTCCAAATTCTTGGAGAGGATATTCGAAGCGTTAGAAAGAGTGTTGCATATGTACCGCAAAGAAGTGATATAGATTGGGACTTTCCGATTACAGTTTTAGATGTCGTGCTAATTGGAACGTATCCATCTTTAGGTATGATGAAAAGACCGAAGAAAGAGCATCGGGATTGGGCGTTTGATTGCTTAAAAAAAGTCGGAATGGAAGAGTTTAAAAATCGCCAAATCGGTGAGTTGTCAGGTGGACAACAACAACGTGTCTTTTTGGCGAGAGCTTTAGCGCAAAAGGCAGAAATATTCTTCTTAGATGAGCCGTTTGTCGGAATTGATGTAACAAGTGAAGAGACAATCATTAAAATTCTTAGGGAACTACGTAAAGAAGGAAAAACGATTGTCGTTGTCCATCATGATTTAAGTAAAGCAGAATCGTATTTTGATAAATTACTATTAATGAATAAAAGCTTAATTCATTACGGAGAAGTACGCCAAGTATTAGAACCAACTGTTATGTCAAAAGCGTATGTGAATCAAGGAATATTGTTTAATAATGCAGCGGAGGTACATTCATCATGAAGATTGTAGAATTTATAGATGCATTAACGCAGTATAGTTTTCTGCAGAAGGCGTTATTAACTTCCGTTATGGTAGGCGTTATTTGCGGCGTAATTGGCTGTTTTATTATTTTACGAGGTATGGCATTAATGGGTGATGCCATTTCACATGCTGTTCTTCCAGGAGTAGCGCTTTCTTATATGATTGGAATGAACTATTTTATAGGAGCGGTTTTAACAGGTGTTATTACTGCAGTAGGAATCGGATTTGTAAGTCAAAATAGTCGTATTAAACATGATATGGCGATAGGAATTATGTTTACATCTGTTTTCGCTGTAGGGATTATTTTAATTACCTTTATGAAGAGTAGTTCTGATTTGTATCATATTTTATTCGGGAATGTTCTATCAGTTCGTTCTTCCGATATGTGGATGACACTGATTATTGGAGTCGTCATTATTGGTCTTGTAATGTTGTTTTACAAAGAATTACTCGTATCCACGTTTGATCCA
Source organism: Bacillus sp. SRB3LM (assembly GCF_015712745.1). Taxonomy (NCBI): domain Bacteria; kingdom Bacillati; phylum Bacillota; class Bacilli; order Caryophanales; family Bacillaceae; genus Bacillus; species Bacillus sp. SRB3LM. The sequence goes on along the minus strand of NZ_VWVQ01000004.1, from coordinate 200,380 downwards.
ACGATGGCGCAAAGCTATGGATTACCGAATAAATGGATTCATTATGGCTTAATGATTCTCCTTACAATGGTTACAGTAGCTTCACTTCAAACTGTTGGAATTATTCTAGTCGTTGCGATGCTTATTACACCAGCGGCTACAGCGTATTTATTAACAAATCGTTTATGGGTCATGATTTATTTAGCAGCAGGCATTGGTGCGCTTTCATCTGTAGTAGGGTTATATTTTAGTTTCTCTTATAATCTTGCTTCAGGTGCAACAATTGTTCTTGTCGCAACATTCTTGTTCGCGCTGGCATTCTTTTTCTCACCGTCACAAGGTTTGTTTTGGAGAGCTATTAAAATTAGAAAAAATAGAGCAGAGTTGTCATAATGGATTGGAGGATAATGATGAAATTAAAAAATATTTTATTATCGGTAATTTGTATTTTCGTATTTGCGTTAACAGCGTGTTCTAGTAACACAAATGGGAAAGAAGAGGGTAGTGGAAAATTAAAAGTTGTAACAACATACTCCATTATATACGATATGGTGAAGCAAATTGGTGGAGATAAAGTTGAGATTCATAGTCTTGTTCCAATTGGAGCTAATCCACATGAATATGATCCACTACCGAAAGATGTTATGAAAATGACAGATGCAGATATGGTGTTTTACAATGGGCTAAACTTAGAAGAGGGCGGAGCATGGTTTAAAAAGCTATTAAAAACGGCAAATAAATCAGAGAAAGATGCACCGGTTTATAAAGTAAGTGAAGGTGTAGAAGCTATTTACTTAGAAACAAAAGGATTAGAAAAAGAACCAGACCCACATGCTTGGATGAATATTAAAAATGGCATTTTATACGCTGAAAATGTGAAGCAGGCATTAATTAAAGAAGATCCTAAAAATAAAGAGTTCTATACTAAAAATGCTGATGAGTATGTAGCAGAACTTCAAAAGTTACACGATGAGACAGTAAACAGAATTCATCAAATTCCTGAAGAAAAACGTTTCTTAATCTCTAGCGAAGGTGCTTTTAAATACTTTGGAAAAGCATATGACATTAAGACGGGATACATTTGGGAAATTAACTCAGAGAATCAAGGTACGCCAGATCAAATTAGAGATGTTGTAAGTTTAATTCAAACAAACAAAGTGCCAGCTTTATTTGTTGAAACAAGTGTAGATCGACGTAGTATGGAAACTGTTTCAAAAGAAACAAACGTGCCAATTGCAGGGACAATTTTTACAGACTCACTAGGTAAATTAGGTGAGGATGGAGATACTTACTTAAAAATGATGAAATGGAATATAGATACCATTATTAATGGGCTAAAAAAGTAGGATCTATCTGTTTTTCAATGTAGCGTAACTATTGAATTTTTATAAAATAAGAGATGAAAGAGCTAGCTCATATGAGTTGGCTCTTTTATTTATCCCAATATTTGCGGGCGGATAAGATCCCCTCCTTAAAAATTCAGCGAATGGGAGGGAGGGCTGCCCGTAAAATCCCAATGAATATGTACTAATAATCAGTGGGGGTGACAAAACTTCTAATAATTAAAGTTTCATTTTATAATTTTTACTTTATTAAAAGTAGATTTGTTAGAAAGGATAATCATTTATTGATATAATGAATGGATGCGAAGCAGGAAATAGATAGAAAGATACTGCTAGTAATTTATACTAAAAATGTAGGGAGATTGAACAGAGTTATGGGGAATGAAAAAGAAATTAGTTCCGCTAAATTAATATGGAAGATGACGCGCCCACATACATTAACGGCGACGTTTTCACCTGTAATTTTAGGGACAGTGGCATCACTTTATGTTGCCGAAATTGATTGGCTTTTATTTATTGCGATGATGCTTGCATGTTTAGCGCTGCAAATAGCAACGAACTTATTTAATGAGTACTATGATTTTAAACGTGGACTAGACACTGCTGAATCCGTTGGCATCGGTGGCGGAATTGTCCGTCATGGATTGAAACCAAAAAATGTGTTAACAGTTGCGCTTTTATTATATGTAGTAGCAGCTTTTATTGGCATTTATATTTGTATGAATAGCAGCTGGTGGTTAGTTGTCATTGGTTTAATTGGGATGGCAGTTGGCTATTTATATACAGGCGGTCCATTACCAATTGCGTACACCCCGTTTGGAGAATTAGTTTCTGGATTGTTAATGGGGACATGTTTTGTACTCATTGCTTTCTTTATTCAAACGAATACTGTAACGATTGAAAGTGTATTGATTTCCATTCCAATTGGAATTTTAGTAGGTGCAATCAATATGTCGAATAACATCCGAGATATCGAAGAAGATATTAAAGGTGGAAGAAAGACATTAGTAATCCTCCTTGGGAGAGAGAAAGCTGTAGTAACACTAGCGGTAGCCTTTTTCATTGCATATTTATGGATTGCCGTAATTGTATTAATGGGTTATATAAGCCCTTGGGCATTAGTTATGTTCCTAGGTTTGAGAAAGCCAATTTCTGCGATTCAAAGTTTCCAAAAAGGAGCAAAGGATCCTGGGTATATGCGCATCGCAATGAAATCAACAGCGATGACAAATACGATTTTTGGCTTCTTATTATCAGCAGGATTATTAATTAGTTATTTGTTTTAAATGAAAAATATTGTTAAATAGCTTAACCCCAATTTCTCAATTTTAATATAGAGAGATTGGGGTCTTTATTTTGACTTTGTTTAATGTTAAAAACAGTTTTATTTGAAATGAAAATACCAATAAATTGCAACTTCATCATTTTCAATATCCAAACCTTTATAAACAAGAAAATCAAACCCACCAATTACAAATCCACATTTTTCATAAAATTTACATGCTGTGACATTATTATTTTGCGTTTCAAGCATGATACCTGGCATATTGCCTTTTTTTGCCCACTGCTTTGCTTGATCAACTAATCTTTTACCAACTCCGAGTGAACGATATTTTTTATCCACTGTTATATCTTCTATGTAAGCATAGTGGTTCCAATTCTTTTTCAATACTATTAATCCGATGATTTGGTTATGTAACAGTGCTATGTAAATTACTTGATTAGGTTTATTTATATATTCATTGTAAGCCAGTTCTTCATTATCATCTTGATTTTGTAAATAACTTTTTTCATAACTCGGAACGTCTTCTACTGTATATTCTATACGTCTATTTACTTTGGAAAGAGAAAGAATTAACCGAGCATTCACTATAAAACTGTCATCGATCTTCGGGAAATTGTCTAAATCATTTTTTTCTAACTCTCTAATTAAAAGATTCATCGGAGCACCTCCACATAATAATATTTCTTCTAGTTCTTTATTTGATTCAAATTAATTCCAATTACAAAATTATAATAGAATTTCAATAGTATGGCTAACTCAGTATTTTATCTTTATAACAGCATGCTATTATCTTGATATAAAAATTTTGTTTAGAAAGAGTAGTATTTTTTATTTTGGATGTATATCCAGTTTTCAAATTTAACTGTATTAGAGAAAACAATATTTTTCTAAAGAGTGGATGCAATAAGTTATTCTTTAACTAATTTCGACATTATCTGCATTTTATCTTCACCTTCCTCTATTAATCTACTTATTGTAAATATCAACTGGAGTTAATGCTTAGCTGTATAAATAATGAATATGAAAATTAGTAGGGAAAGGATCGAAACATAATGAAAGAATCACAAAATAAGAAAAAAACAAATGTAGGAACTAAGGCAATACTATCTCTAGGAGTTGTTTTAGCAACGACCTTTTTCACGTTCTTTTTAATAGGAAAATGGAACTCTATTCCAGCGAAAGGAGTAGCTAATGAAAGTATTAAGCTAGCTAATACGCAACAACAAAAAAAGAAAGAGGACACATCACTGGCAAAACAGAAAAGACCTGATGGAAAACCGGTAGGAAAGGTTGTGTATTTAACATTCGATGACGGTCCTAGTGAATTAACTGGGAAATTTTTAGATGTACTAAAAGAACAAAATGTTGCCTCGACATTTTTTATGCAAGGTAGCAATTTACAAAATACAGGTTTTCAGGAAAATGTAAAAAGAGCGGTAAAAGAAGGACATTATATTGGTGCTCATAGTATGACACATAATAGTGATAAGCTATACAAAAAGGGACAATTTGTACCGGAGATGAAAGAAACGTTAGCTCTGATCCATAATATTACGGGTACAACTCCTAAACTAGTTCGTCCGCCATATGGATCTGCACCGGGATTAAAGGGTGAGGAAATTCGTAATCAAATTGTAAAAGCAGCAATAAAAGTTTGGGATTGGACAATAGATTCAAATGATTGGAAACTAAAAGGTAATCCACAGCAAATTATAGAAAATGTAAAGCGTACAACAACAGAAGATGTGGAAGTAGTTCTAATGCATGAAAAACCACAGACATTACAAGCGCTTCCGGAAATTATTAAATTTTATAAGGAAAAAGGGTATGAATTCGGGGTATACAATGAAGCGGATCATTTTCAACTAAACTTCCAGAAAGATCAACGTCTATAGTATCAAATAAATAAATTAAGAGCATGTTCTGATTCATCTTTCTTCAGGACATGCTTTTTTTGCTTGTTTCTATAACCTCATTATTACCAATTTAACAAAGCATCAGTTACAAGTTACTTTATGGATACCTCATTTTAAAATAACTAACTTATAGAAAAAATTGAATAATTTTCATGTGTAAGGAGATTTTAAGAAGGATATAGAGGAGATATTTTCCTTTTGTTTTCTAGATAAATGATTACTTACCCAAAACATTATAGTGGAACGGTTTCTAAAGCGTTTCTGTCAAGAAATCCTAACACTAAAGTTCAAGTATAAAAACATAAACCATTCGATAAATGGGGTAGTATGATGAAAAAACTTAGTAGAAAGCGTTTGAGAAAAGATATTCAGGAACTTGAGAGTGCAAGTATGCTACTCCAAAATGATCAAGAGTGCGAACTCAAGCAGAGTGTATCTGCGAATGAAGAAGTTTTGAGACAAGTTTTTGAAAATTGTTCCGATATTGTTTTTCGTCCAATAATCATAGATAGTCAAAATAAAATTCTTTTTATTTATATAGATGGATTAGTTGACACTAAAGTTGTGGAACAAGTTGTTTTGAAACCAATGATGTTCGAAGGTCTGCCTAGTGGAGTAAAGAGTGTGGATTCGGTAGGAGAAATTATACAAAATCAGCTAATTGCGGTTTCTCAAGTAAAGACAATTTCAAAAGTTCGTGAGGTTATAGAAGCGGTATTGAAAGCGAATATCGTTATTTTAACAGAAAGAGAGAGTCAAGCTCTAGTCGCTGATTTAAAAGGTTTTGAAAAACGAGGTATTGAAGAGCCGGCTGCCGAGATCTCTGTTCGTGGCCCTCGGGACGGGTTTACGGAAACGATAAGGGTCAATACGAGCCTGATTCGCCGAAGAATTCGAAGCCAAAAACTAAAAATGGAACCTTATTCGATTGGGGAATTGTCACAGACAGATGTGGTAATTGCCTATATTGAGGGCATTGCACCTGATTTGGTTTTGGATGAAGTTCGCCAAAGGGTAAAGCGAATTCAAATTGATGGAGTGTTGGAGTCAGCTTTCATTGAAGAGTTTATTGAGGACCAACCCTTTTCGCCCTTTCCACAAATTCAAAATACTGAGCGGCCAGATGCGGTTTGTGCAAGTTTATTAGAGGGGAAAGTCGCTATTTTAGTCGATAACACACCTTTCGTTTTGATTGTTCCTATGACATTTTGGACAGGTCTGCAAGCAGCGGAGGATTATTATGAACGCTCCATCTACACAACTTTTGTTCGATGGATACGTTTAATATTAATTAATATTTCATTATTTCTTCCCTCTCTCTATGTTGCTATTACAACCTTTCATCCTAAATTAATTCCGACAAATTTGCTTATTAGTATTGCAGCTGCGAGAGAAGGCATTCCTTTCCCGGCTGTCATAGAAGCGCTAATGATGGAGTTTTTATTTGAAGGTTTGAGGGAAGCGGGGGTTCGGTTACCAAAACCTGTTGGATCCGCAGTTAGTATTGTTGGAGCACTTGTTATCGGGCAAGCTGCTGTGCAAGCAGGTATTATTTCGGCACCTTTGGTCATTGTTGTGGCGACGACCGGTATTGCGTCATTTGCGTTCCCACGCTACAACTTAGGAACGGCTTACCGGATGTTACGCTTTCCTATGCTGTTATTGGCAGGAATGCTCGGGCTATACGGTGTTGCAATAAGTACCCTTGCGATTTTGATTCATTTAACTAACATTCGTTCTTTTGGCATTCCGTATTTAAGTCCAGTTGCACCTCAGACTCCTCGTGATTTAAAGGATGTTTTTCTCCGAACACCTCGTTGGAATATGACCCACCGCCCAATAATGGTATCTGGTGAAGAGAAAGTCCGTTTTCCAGGTGGACAAAAGCCAGATGAGAAACGGGGAGGGGAAACAGAATGAGCCTGCACAAGGCACTCTGTATGATACTGGTCATTTCTTTATGCTTCTTGACGGGATGTTGGGATCGGACAGAATTAAATGATTTGGCAATAGAATTAGGATGGGGACTTGATCAAGCGAAGAACAATAAGATTGAAATTAGTGCTCAGTTTATTATTCCATCAAAAATGGGAATGGGACAGAGCGGAAGAAGTAATGCAGGAAAAGCGTTTTTTACAGAATCGGGAACGGGAAAGGATACACATGAAGCTATACAAATGATGCAAACAAAAATGTCGAGAGAAATTTTTCGAGGGCACCAGCGTGTAATATTGATTGGAGAAAAAATGGCTAAAAGTGGTCTTGCTCCAGTTTTAGATGCATATAGCCGCGATCCTGATATTCGATTACGAGTAGGTGTGTTCGTCATAAAAGGGAATACTGCAAAAGATTTTCTGAAAGCATCCATCCCTTTAGAGTCTATTCCGGCACTTGGGGCACTTAAAGAGCATATGCAAATAGAGGCAGCGGGAGATATGTCTTTGTTAAATTTTCTTATTGCTGGTACGAGTGATGGAATCACCCCGATTTTGCCCGTTATTAAACTAAATGTGTCTCCTAAAAAAGGTAAAACCGTGGTCAAAGGGTTTCAAATTGTAGGCGGTGCTATATTTAACAACGATTTCAAATTGGTAGGATACTTGAACATGCAGGAATGGTTAACTACTCTTTGGATAGTGAATCGTTTAAGTAAACAGACAGTTACAGCAACGGCCTCTAAAGGAAATGGTAGTGCAAGTTTATATATGACAAAGATCAATAGAAAAATCATACCTACTATACAAGGGGACACAATTAAGTGTGACATTGTTTTTTCTGGTGAAGGAACAATTCAGGAGAACAATACGAATTTAGATCTTTCGAAGCCAAAAAATCTTACTCTTTTAGAACATGTATTGGAAAAACAGTCCGATAAGGAAGCTCTCCAAACTATTAAAAAGGTTCAAAAACAATACGGAACCGATATCTTTGGATTTGGAGAAGCCATTCATCAAAAATATCCATCCGAATGGAAAGGGTTAAAAAAGAATTGGAGTAAACAATTTCGAAAAGTGGAGGTTTCTGTTCATACAAAGCTTACTATTCGGCGAGTAGGACTGACTGGACCACCGTTGCAGTTGAAGAAAAATGAAATGAAAAAATAAGGAGGAATATAGAGTGTGAGAAATTCGATGAAAATCTCTGGCAGGCAAATCTTTTGGATGATGTTCACATTTGAAGTGGGACAATCACTCCTTCTAGTTATTCCAGCGACGATTCGTACTGTCAAACAAGATGCGTGGATCTCGATTTTGATTGCAGGAGTGATAGGGGTTGCTCTTACTTTTTTGGCAACTACACTTGGTTCGCTTTATCCGAAACAAACTCTCATTGAATTTAGTCAAACTATTCTTGGTAAATGGCTAGGAAAGCTACTGATGATTCCTTACTTCTTTGGGTGGTACATGATAATTTGGATAACCGTCCGTGAATTTGGTGAATTCATTATTATCGCTTTGTTTCATAATACACCTTTGTGGGTCATTGTCTTTACTGCGATGTTATTGCTCATTTTTATCATTTACCAAGGAGGGGTGGAAGGTATTGGACGTTTAAGTGAAATCATAGGGCCAATTGTACTTTTAATGATAACGTTTGTAATCATTTTGAATGTTGGCAATATGAATTGGGATTATATGCGGCCTATTTATCACGATTCTGGCTGGCTTCCCATCCTTAAAGGTTCCTATACCCCTGTAGCCGCATTTTTTGGAGAGGCTGTTATGATGATGATGTTCGTTTTTTTTATGGATAAACCAGAGCAAGCGTCATCAAGGGCGATGTTGGGGGTAGGATTAGCCGTTTTCATGGTAACAATCGGAACATTAGCGGTCATTTTAACATTCGGTCCGAATTTATCTTCAAGTTTTTTGTATCCGGTTTACGATTTGAGCCGATACATATCTGTCATGGAGTTCATTCAAAATGTGGATATTTTGATAGTTATTATTTGGTTTTTTAGTATTTTTGTGAAATTGGCGTTATACATGTTTATCGCTTGTTATGGAACAGCACAAATATTTCATTTGAAGGATTGGCGAAAAGTAGCGTTAGTTCTTGCTCCTATTTCGTTTATCATAGCTGTGTCAGTTAAAAATATCCAGACATTTACCCATTATTACTACATATTTTTCGTAATTCCAATTGCATTTCCTATTTATGAGCTAGGGATTCCTTTACTGTTATTGGTGGTTGGCAAAATTCGAAGGAAATATGCATAAACCCAATCGGTAATATGTTTGGAGGGCAGGTATACTTTTAGGTTTTTGAATAATATAAAAAGAGAAAAATCCTACTCATAAGTGTAGGGTTTTTTGTTTGTATATTACGTTACAAGAGTTTCCTTATTTTCTTCGGAATGTCTTTTTTAGAAATCTATGCAACAGAGCCTTTATAGTAAGAGTATCTTGTTGGGGATAATCAAAAAACGCATATCGCAATATAAAAATTCACTTTAATACTAAAGGATACATGACAACGATTCGTATAAATTCTTCTCAATAATTGAAAATAAAATCAATCCAGATTATTATATTGTTATTGTAATTATAAATGTAATTACATTTTATTGAAGGAGGATACATAGATGAAAAACTCAAAAGGCTCGATTGAATCAGAGATAAGCAAAGCAATTACTCACTGGGAAAAGGACTACCTAGGACGCGGATCTATATCCGTTAAGACAGATATATTGCGGGATATGATTATCGTAAATTTACAAGGTATTTTAACGCCGGCTGAATATACTGTTTGCGAAACAAAAGACGGTATGCTAACGATAAAGAAAAATCGTTCGGAGCTAGTTGAATCTGGAATTGAAGATTTGAAAGAGATTATTCTAGAATTAACTGGAGAAAAAGTGAAAAGCTTTCATACGGATATAAGCTCCCGTACAGGTGAACGAGTAATGATTTTTAAATTGTTTCATAATCTTGAGGAGAAATTTTAAAAATTAAAACCACCTTAGGGTTTGTGGAAGATAAACTAAAAATGCATTGAGATAATTAAGACACCTACAAGTTGTGCACTTTATTTGATTTTATTAGTATGGTGATAATTAGAAAATGAGAAAACTTAAAATTATTTATGTATAATGAATTTTGATTCGGAAAATGGATAAAGAAATTGACAAACTGCTTAATATAGTTTATCTTATAATTGTTTTAAAAAATTAATAGATGCTTATTTTAACTGTTTGCTATAATTAAGGCTTTAGCATTTTTTTAATATGTAATATTGACTAAATGAAAAAGTTTCTTAATTAAAAGATAGCACATAACATAAATTGATATATTGATTGCATAATCTAGGAGATCAGAGATATACTGTTATTTTTGATAGGAGTAATACATACATTACTATCCTCTATAAAATGGGAGCTCTTCAAAAAACTTTATTGAAGTTAGTTGAAGTGAAACCGACAATCTCCATAATTCAATGATGATATAAAATCATTGAATTATGGAAGTTGTCGGTTTTTTTTATGGGAAAAAACGATGCACTAAAAAGAGTGAATGAAAATTGAAATTTAAAAAATTATCTTAATTAAAAGGAATTTTTATAGGTTATTTTCGCTTAGAAGGGAGTATTTAATATGTTAATTTCGCTGAGTTCATCAACACTGTTAACATTATTTTTTATGGCGCTTAGTGCTTCTTGGCTAAGTGGATTATTGTTTTTAAATGCAAGGATGCCTTTACGTTTTGTTCATATCCATATTGGTATCGCTGCTTTGCCTTCATTGATTTCTTTACTCGCACTTGTTAATAACAATGGAGATAGAGTTGTAGGGCCTTGGCATCTAGATACTTTAGCTTGGTTAATGGCTTTCTTTGTTCTTACAATTGGTTTAATCATTCAGCGTTTTTCTGTACGTTACTTAATGGGAGACCGCTCATATCGAAAATACTTTGTACTTTTTACATGTACTACAGGTGTATCTTCGGTTGCATGGTTAAGTGATGATTTTCGCTTAATGCTCATTTTTTGGGGAGCAACGCTTATAGGATTGGTTCTACTCATAGGGCTAAATAAAGGGTGGAAAGTAGTTAGCGAAGCAACAAAAATCTCTGGCTATTTATTTACAATAAGTTGGATTGCGTTGCTATCAGCTATCATTTGGCTTTTTCAAGTAACAGGACAGTGGCAATTAACATCAGTTTTAACGAATGAAAATGTAGCGCTACATGGAACATTGGAGGGAACAGGAATTAACTTATTAATTATATTAGCGGTAATGATTCCAGCAGCACAATGGCCTTTTCAAAGATGGTTAATTGAGTCTGCTGTTGCTCCAACTCCTGTTTCTGCTATTATGCATGCGGGTTTAGTAAATGCTGGTGGTATCATGTTAACTAGATTTTCGCCTCTTTTTCATGATGATATTGCACAAATCATTTTACTTATTTTCTCTAGTATTTCTGTCTTAATCGGAACAGGAATTAGTTTAGTCCAAGTTGATTATAAACGTCAGCTAGTAGGTTCAACTATTGCGCAAATGGGATTTATGCTTATTCAATGTGCATTAGGCGCCTATTTAGCGGCTGTTATTCATTTAATTTTACATGGTTTGTTTAAAGCTACACTGTTTTTACAAGCTGGTTCTTCAGTGCAACGTTTTGGGGTAGTGAATCAGTCTAATGAAAAAATGCCCAATTTATGGATTATATTCGGGCGTGTTTTAGGATTATTTATAGCAATTACTTTCTGGTTTATGACTTCTGGAGAGGGATATCAACTAGTTAGTGCGTTAATCTTAGGCTGGTCACTTTACTTTTCATGGAAACAGCTTGTTGTTTTTGGAGAGGGAAGAATGGGACGAATTGCTGGCTTAATTGTTTTGATTGGATTTTCTCTCATTTACTTTACTGTTCATAATTCTCTTTATAAATGGTTGCATACTGACATTTATCAAAGTGTTCAACCTTCAGTTCCAGCCGTTATCTTTGTTATATGTATTTTACTATTTAGTAGTGCTATTAGTACTTTCGTTACTCGTAATCAATCTTCTACTTTATTCGCTGTACTTTATCTTTGGTTAGTTCGAGTAGGTGAGGCGAGAAGAAAGTCAGTAGAAAGTCACCCAAGCTATCTGAAACATTATGTATCAAAGGGAGGTAATTCGTGATGAGCATAACGTCAATATTAAAGAAAAATACAAACATTGATATGCAAGAAAATAATATAAATGATTTAGTTGCATCTGCTAGCCGAGTGATTGCACCACTTTGGCCTATCTCTACGTTTGCAGCTCACCACCCTTGGATGGGACTTGAAAAGCAATCATTTGAACAAGTCGCAAATTGGTTAAAAGAAGCTCGTAATGTGGATATTTATCCTAGTGCCTCCATGATTCATTCGGCAAAAGCGAAAGGTGAGATTGAGGAATCATTTTTACAAAGTAGTTTGTCTCGTTGGCTGGATTCACAATCTTTTCATATTCCGCGAGAGAAAGCAGAGCGATTTTGCCAAGCAGCTTTAAAGTTAGAGAAATTACCTTCTAGTCTATTATCATCGCCAGAATTAAATAAACTGGCAGACGAAATGAGTTATATAAATACAGGGAGTATGAAAGCCTCTGTTATGCAGCCAATAAGTTCGCTTATAGAGAATCACAATAGTGAAAACCTATCTGATATTCTTAATTATCATATCATTAAATGGTGTAAATTATATCTTGATGACTCCGGATCAAGTTGGACGATGCCAAATCGAGAGAAAGGTTTTTATCGTGCATGGCAAAACCTTATTAAATTTGATCCAGCGCTCAGTAAAAATGAGCGTAAAGTTTTAAAAGATTGGCCACAAGATGCCCAAGTAGCTTTAGCGAGAGCATTATTTGAACTAGGAATTTCTGAATCTAACATACAAGCTTACCTTGAAGGGCACTTACTTTCTTTGCCTGGGTGGGCAGGAATGATACGATGGCGCTCACAACAATCAATTCAGGAACAGGAACTCCTAATAGAATATTTAGCAGTTCGAATTTCTATGGAGCTGGCTATTGCAAAACCTTATTTACCTTTAAAACATCAAAAGGTTGAGAAAAAAGTTGCACTCGTCCCGCTTATAGCTTCTTGGATCTATTGGGGAGATATTTCAACACGGGAATGGTTACAAATGCCTGCTGCTGAACAAAGCGAATTGTTAGCATTTGCATATCGTTTTGATGAAAATATTCGCAGAAAACTTTGGCTCGAAGCTTGGGAACAGACGCATGCAGAGCAATTAAGGGAGAAGATTTCTTCTAAACAGCGTGTAACTAATGATAAAAAGCATGTATTAGCTCAATTAGCATTTTGTATTGATGTACGTTCAGAACCGTTTCGTCGCCACTTAGAAAAACTAGGTCCGTTTGAAACGTTTGGAATAGCTGGTTTCTTTGGATTACCAATTGCGACTAGTGAACTAGGTAGTAATGACAGCCATCCTTCTTTGCCAGTTATATTAAAACCGAAGCATCAAATAAAAGAGCTCACAGATGAAAACGAATTTAAATCTTATGAGCAACGTAAGAGGGTAGGCAGTTCGGTGCGTTATACATTTAAAACGATGAAACAGAACGTACTGACAAGTATGGCGCTACCTGAGTTAAGTGGTCCTTTACTTGGTCTACAGATGGTGACAAGAAGCTTTGTCCCAAGAGGAGTTGGTGGTTTCATTCGTAACCTTCGTAAAACTATGTTACAAAAACCTGATACAACATTCTCGCTTAATCATGTTCATGACACAAAGGGCGAGATACCTATCGGTTTTACGAAAGAAGAAAAAGTGAACTATGTGCGTCAAGCTTTAAAAATGGTGGGACTGACAGAAAAATTTGCTCCTTTAGTTGTAATGTGCGGACATAGTAGTCAAAGTACGAACAATCCTTATGCTGCAGCACTTGAGTGTGGTGCTTGTGGAGGAGCAGCAGGAGGATTCAATGCAAGAGTTTTCGCTACTTTATGTAATCTTCCAGAAGTAAGAGAGGCGTTGTCTGCTGAAGGCATTAAAATTCCTGAGGATACCATTTTTGCAGCAGCTGAACATAAAACAACAGTGGACGAATTGGAATGGATTTACGTCCCAGAACTTTCGGAAACTGCGCAAGAAGCATTTGATTGTATTGAGTCAATTATGCCAAATGTGAGCCAACATGCAAATAGAGAGCGTTTAATGCAATTACCTAATTTTAAAACGGAAATAAACAATCCTAGTAAAGAGGCACATCGATTTGCAGAAGATTGGAGTGAAATACGTCCAGAATGGGGATTAGCTCGTAATGCATCTTTTATTATCGGACAGCGTGAATTAACTCAAGATTGTGACTTAGAAGGCAGGGCTTTCCTTCATAATTATGATTGGAAACAGGATGAAAGTGGCGATATATTAGCTAACATTATTGCAGGACCAGGAACAGTTGCGCAGTGGATAAATCTACAATATTACGCATCAACTGTAGCTCCTCATTATTATGGTAGTGGAAATAAAACAACCCAAACCGTAACGGCGGGTCTCGGTGTTATGCAAGGGAATGCTAGTGACCTGTTGCCAGGCTTACCTTGGCAATCTGTTATGCAGTCAGATAGTGAGACGTATCATTCACCACTTCGGTTACTAATTGTCATTCAAGCACCTATTGAATATATAGAACGTTTGTTAAATAATGATTTCACATTTCGAGAAAAAGTTCAAAATGGATGGGTTAGACTTGCAAGTGTTGATCCAGAGGGACGCTGGAAAAACTGGTAACAATTATTATTGTTACTAGCTTAAAAGTTTCATAAATACAATAATGAAGAAGGAGTGCTCCATATGAATTCAAAGAATAAAAAAGTTTTATTATTAACAGACATTGAACACGGAATAGAGCCTAGTATACAACAAGTAACTAACATTCACCAAGAAAACATGTTGACTATACACAGCTATGATTCTGTAATTGTACATCCTTATGGAGATATAATGAGATCTATTATTATTGCTATTTATCAAGAAAATGTTAAAGAAATTTTTGTTGTCGGAATAGAGGATAAAGAAACGTCTTCAGTTAATCTACAAACTCAACGTGATTTCATAAAAGATAATATAGAATTAGACTATCTCTTTAAAAATTGCATGCCTGAATTTTCAAGTGGTAGCCTCGATGAATGGCTAAGTGGAAAAGAAAATGTTAGTGAAAATATTGAGAAGAGTATAGATATGATTTGTCATCATCCACTAGTACCGTCGGATGTTAAAGTTCATGGTTTCAAGATTGATAGAATAGGGGAAAAAGAAACGGTTGTTAAAGTTTCTGCTAATAAAGTAGTGAAACAAATGCATTCTTATGTGTAAGTTATCGATAGATAAGCAACTTTTATTTGGACTTGTGTCCTTTACAAAGAGCAAAAGAAATCTTCTATAAATGGAGATCTTTTGCTTTTTTTGTTTGGATTTTTAATGTGTTTTATACGAGACACTTAATACATAACAAAATAAAAATATATAAATTTTTGCATGAAAATTTAAATGCGGATTAGCAGGTGATAATAAAGTTAATCGTAAAATAGAAGTGTATATTGTGATTTATCCCGCTTTAACGGGCAGCCCTATTGGTGAGGGCTGATTAAAGTTTCACTTTATTTTAAGGTTATTATGAAAAAGAATGGAGATTCTTTTGTTATGAGAATAAAACAGTTAAAAACTAAAATGATATAAGAATAATTTTGATAAGAAGTATATAGTTAGAATGATTTGGAGATACAGATGGGGATATAACTATTTTATTTAGGATGGTGCACTTAAAATGGATTTACAGAAAGGGAAATTCTATTGGAACACAACTTTTTCTAATACACCTTCGTATCCTCGTTTGGACGAAGATATAAAATGTGACGTACTAATAATAGGAGCAGGAAGTTCAGGTGCTCAATCAGCATACTATTTGAGTGAATCAGATTTAAATATTGTTATCGTTGATAAAAGAAAGGTAGGACATGGAAGTAACCTTACAAATACAGCACTTATTCAATATTTAGGAGATAAGATGTTTTTTGAACTTGTAAATACATTTGGAGAAGAGTATGCAGTTAAGCATATGAAATTATGTGAACAAGCTATTAATGATATTGAATATGCTGATCAAAACTTGCCTTATTGCTCTGATTTTAAACGACGTGACAGTTTATATTATGCAAGTTATGAAGAGGATATAAAGAAATTAGAAAAAGAACTGTATTATTTACATAAGCATGATTTTAAAGCGACTTGGCTATCAGAGGAACAAATTGGACAGAGATATCCATTTAAAAAACGTGCAGCTATTTATACGTATAATGATGGTGAAATAAATCCTTATAAATTTACACATAGTTTATTAAAACAAGCTTCTAATAAAGGAGTTCAGATTTATGAAGATACAGAGATTGTTGGCAAAAAGTTAGAGAAAGAATGTGCTGTTTTTTATACAAAAGGGGGCAATTCTATTACTGCCAACAAAGTAATTGTGGCTGCAGGATATGAAGGTTTGGAATTTAAAAAGGAGAAGAACGCTACACTGATTAGCTCATATGCAATTGTGACTAATCCTGTGGAAGATTTATCTTCTTGGTATAAGCGTACTCTTATTTGGGAAACTGCGAGACCATATATTTATATGAGAACTACTGCAGATAACAGGATTATTATAGGTGGATTAGATGAAGATACAAACATTGCTCAAGAAAGAGATTCAAAATTAATTCATAAAAAAGAGAAATTAGTAAATGAATTTAATAAGCTCTTTCCAAATATAACAGTTGAACCTGAATTTTATTTAAGTGCTTTTTATGGTGGTACTCATGATGGTTTACCTATAATTGGAATGTATGAAGAGTTTCCAAATTGTCACTTTATCTATGCATATGGAGATAATGGATTAGTATATAGTATGGTACTTTCTAAAATTGTTCGAGATGTAATTATTAGCGGTTCAAGTCCGGATTTGAATTTATATTTACAAACTAGACCAAAACTAAATGAGTAAGCTGCACGTATGCAAAATCATAGTATTTAGGGTACCATATAAAAAGCGCTATTTTAAATGCATTAGTTTAATGTGACTATTTGTTATGTTTATGAATGCTTAAATAAAGCATTCATAAACAATATTATTTGTTAAATCCATTCATCTTACTAAGTTCTGTTATTTGTATAATCCATTCTTTTTTTAGGTAGGGTAGAGTTGCTTGGATATTATGATATTCCCATTCTTCCTCAATGGTAGGATAAAGGTTAAATAAGTATTTTTCTTCATCATTTGTTACACTTGCTTTAGGATTGCCACTAAGTTTAAAATAAATGTCGCACCATCCGCTATAGTTTGTTAACATAAATAAAAAATTAGGACATGTGAATTCGATGAGGTATATTTCTTTCTCTAATTGAATATCTGATAGTAATTCCCTTGCAGTTTCAAAAGTAGGCTTCTTTTGGTAACCATTGCATGAATGCCATGCCCAAATGGGTAAATCTATAATAAAGTTAATACTATTCTGTTTCATATGTCTTACAATGTATTTATATGCCGTGATATCTTCTTTACTAACAAACATAGGATTGGCTATAAGCTTATCTTCATTCAAAAGTGTATTTATAGCATTTTGGTTTTGAAAAGTCCATAGGATTGTTGAATCAATAAATGTATTTAAGTTTGATTGTGTATCAAATTGTTTTCTCATCTTTCGCTCCATTTTCTTTTTTATTTTGCAGAATTAAGAATAAATATGACTAATCGTACAATAAGAAATACCTATGCTAGATACAATTGTAAATGCTTATTTAAAGTAACAGCAAGGAATAACCTTTTTATATAGAGTGTACAATACATGCAAAACAGGATTAAAGAAGATTTTAAATATAATATGAAATAGTACAAAATAAGAATTTGATATATCTTTTATATATAAACTATTAATTGAAGTTTGTAATTACACATTATAGTTAGTATACTAACTATATAATTAGTGTACTAACTATATTGGAGGTTATATGAATAATTTAGGCTATTTATTACACAAGGTAAGTATAATGACGAAAACAGAATTATCAAATCAATTAAAAGAATATAAAATAACAGCTCAGCAATGGTCTGTGTTAAAGGATATATCTCTTTATCCAAATGGAACCACCCCGGCTATGATTGCTGAAAGGCTCTTAGCAGACCGTCCAACAGTAACCGGAATTATACAAAGATTATTGCAAAAAGAATGGATTCTTATAAAACATAATCCTAAAGATAAACGGTCACATTTAATATTTTTAAAAGATGAAACTAAGGCATTAATACAGGAGATAGAAAATGTAAGCGATGAAGTTATAAAAAATGCTACAGCTAGTATTCCTAAAGAGGAAGTAGAAAATACAGTTCGAGTTTTGCAAAGTATGATTCAAAATTTACAAAAAAATAAAGGGTGATTAAAATGATTTTAGTAACAGGTGCTACAGGGAATGTAGGAAAAGAGGTTGTAAAATGCCTAATAAAAAGAAATGCTACTTTCAAAGTCACAACGCGCAGTAGAGAAACTGAAGGAGTGTATTTTGATTTTGAAAACCCCTCATCTGTAAAGGTGGCTTTAACAGGTGTTACTAAAGTCTTTCTAGTAAGACCACCACATCTAGCTGATGCAAAAAAGTATTTCCAGCCTGTTGTAGATGCTGCAAAAGAAATAGGTATAAAACACATTGTATTTTTATCTTTATTAGGTGTAGAAAAAAATCCGATAGTACCTCATGCTAAAATTGAAGCTATGATAAAGTCTTCTGGGATCCCTTACACATTCCTAAGACCGAGTTTTTTTATGCAAAATTTATTATCACAACATGGTGATGAATTAAGAAATGAAAAAATAATTGAAGTACCTGCTGGTAAAGGGGAAACAAGTTTTATAGATGTACGGGATATTGGAGAAGTTGCAGCTAAAATATTAACCGAAGAGGGACATGAATTTAAAGCCTATTCTTTAACGGGAAATGAGGCATTAACATATTATGAAGTTGCTGCTATTATTTCAAAAATAATAAATAAAGATATTACTTATACAAATCCAAGTATATTTAAATTTAGAAAAAGAATGATTCAAAAGGGACTTAACAGTGACTTTATTTGGGTTATGATTGGAATATATACAACTGCAAAATTAGGGTTAGCTAAAAAAGTCACATCAGATTTATCGAATTTACTAGATAGAAGTCCAATAACCATGGAAACGTTTGTTTATGATTACAAAGAATTATTAATATAATAATGCAAAAGCAAAAAAGAAGATTATTCACATAAAGAATCTATTATGTTTTAAGAGTAAGAAAGGATAGCCATGCAAAATAAAATTATCGTTATGTTTCAAAAAGATTTTCGCTTATATGATAACCCAGCTCTATTTGAAGCTGTTCAGTCTGGTGAGGTTCTTCCTATATATATACAAGATGAAACTTTTTCAATAGGAAGTGCGGCAAAGTGGTGGTTGCACCATGCTATAATAGATATAAAGAAGCAACTTGAGGCATTGGGTTCTACTTTATTAATCCGCAAAGGAAATATACAGGAAGAAATACTTTCTCTCATAAAACAATTAGATATAACGGCTGTATATTGGAATAGTTGTTATGATCCAGACAGGTTAAAATCTAATCAAAAAATGAAAATGATATTAGAAGATAAAGGTATTATTTGTAAGGAATTTAATTCGCATTTATTATTAGAACCGTGGATTATAAAAAAGAAGGATAACACTGAATATAAGGTGTTTACACCTTTTTACAATGCATTTCAAAAGCAGGTAATACCTAAACCTACTAGCAAAGTGCAGAGTATAAAGTGGGGAAGCTCTTTACCAGCAAGCTTATCTGTTTCAGAATTACACTTGTTGCCGACTATACCGTGGACATCTCATATGGAAGCAATATGGGATCCGACAGAAGAAGGGGCATATAAAGTATTTAAGAAATTTTTCTCTAGCAAATTAGCCTTTTATAGTGAAGGAAGAGATTTTCCAAATCAAAATGCTCATTCGATGTTGGCGCCATATCTTTCATTTGGCCAAATATCAGTGAAGTTAATGTATCACTACTTAATAAATAAAAGTACCGAAAGACAATGTAGTCTTTTTGAAAAACAAGTGATTAGTTTTATACGCCAATTAATTTGGAGAGAGTTTTCTTATTATTTGCTATATCACTATCCGTTTACAGTATATAAACCTCTTAATAAAAACTTTGAACATTTTCCATGGAATAAGGAAGAGGAGTTATTAAGAGTATGGCAGAAAGGTGAAACTGGTTATCCGTTTATTGATGCGGGAATGCGGGAGCTTTGGCAAACAGGTTTTATGCATAATCGGGCAAGAATGGCTGTAGCCTCTTTTCTTGTAAAGCATTTGTTAATTTCGTGGCAGGAAGGAGCAAAATGGTTTATGGATACACTACTAGATGCGGATATTGCAAATAATACAATGGGATGGCAATGGGTTGCTGGAAGTGGAGCAGATGCATCACCGTACTTTCGTATTTTTAATCCTATCACACAAGGAGAAAAGTTTGATAAAAATGGAGAGTATATAAGAAAATGGGTACCAGAATTAAGAGATATACCGAATAAGTATATACATAAACCTTGGGAAGCACCTGAGCATATTTTGCAAAAAGCCAATATAAAACTTGGTCATACATATCCTTTGCCAGTTGTTGATCATAAGGCAGCACGGGAGAGAGCACTTTGTGCATATAAAAGTATGAAAGAACTTGTATAAAATAAATGAATCAATATAAATTTCATATGTAAAGGTTACAATGCAAAGTATAGGAATATCTATTTACACATTAAAGTTTTATTCATTGAAAGAGCACACGAATCAAATAGAGTTTCTAAAACCTTCTATTAAAAAAGGAGAATGTTTATGAAAAAATCTAGTATTATAGTATTTTTACTAACATATGGTTTGTTTTATGTTTCTAGTATTTTATTTCCTATTGATCGTGCTTGGTATGATGCGTTAGAAAAGCCGTCTTGGACACCTCCTGGTATGACAATCGGCATAGTTTGGGCTGTATTATATGGACTCATTGCATTATCAGTTGCAATTATTTACAACAAATATGGATTTAAGCCAAAAACATTTTGGTTTATATTCCTTTTAAATTATATGTGCAATCAAGCGTTCAGCTATTTTCAATTCAGTCAAAAGAATTTGTTTTTAGCAACAGTAGATTGTTTACTTGTCGCTATTACTACGTTACTTCTCATAGCGGTTTCTTCCAAATTATCTAAAGTATCGACATGGTTGCTAATTCCGTATTTTTTATGGTCTGCATTTGCTACATATTTATCTTGGACAATTTATAGTATAAATTAAAGACGGAACTAAAAACTTGAGCATAATAAAAATGCTCGAGTTTTTATGTGTGTTAATGATAATCTAAAATATGGAATATATACATCTTAGGGAGGTCATCCTTGTGAAGAAATGGATAAAAATTACGCTG
The DNA here is from genome assembly GCF_015712745.1 of Bacillus sp. SRB3LM. Taxonomy (NCBI): domain Bacteria; kingdom Bacillati; phylum Bacillota; class Bacilli; order Caryophanales; family Bacillaceae; genus Bacillus; species Bacillus sp. SRB3LM. The sequence continues at coordinate 179,378 of NZ_VWVQ01000004.1, read as the reverse complement.
TACTCTTTACTAGCTATTTTAATTATAGGAAGTATTACTTTTTTGACTTGGTCTCAGTTTACTTATAAACCGACGAAAGAGGCTTTGTCGTTAGTAGATGATAAAAAAGATGAAGATAATATCGTTTTTGGAGCGAAAGATGCGAAAGTAGGGGTTATTTTTTATCAAGGAGCTAAAGTAGAAGCTGAGGCTTATAGTTACTTAGGAGAAGCTCTTGCAAAAAATGGGCACTTTGTAGTAATGCCTAAGTTACCATTAAATTTAGCGATACTTGGAATAAATGAGGTAGACAGTGTAATTGAAAAGTATCCGGAAGTTCAAAAATGGTATGTTGCAGGGCATTCAATGGGAGGAGCTATGATTTCTAAGTATGCCTTCCAACATGAAGACAAGGTAGACGGGATCATTTTCTTAGGTTCGTATCCTGCAGATGACTTTTCTACAAAATCGATTCCAATGTTATCAATTTATGGGGAAGTAGATGCTTTAGCAACTGTAGAAAAAATAGAGAACAATAAAAAGTTAATGTCGAAAAATAAAACTATGCACATGATAAAAGGGGGCAATCATGCTCATTTTGGCATGTATGGTGAGCAAAAAGGTGATAATGCTAGTTTAATTACGTCAAAAGCACAACGAGATGAAACAGTGAAAGTAATTGAAGAATGGTTATTGAAACAATGATAACAAATTTAATAAATCTACCGAAAGAATTTTCCCGACGGTAGATGGGAGAGATAATAAAGAGCCAAAACGTACGAATTGGCTCTTTTATTTATTTGCTATCTCCAATTGTCCCCTTATTTTCTCCGGAATATCCTCTTTAGAAATAATATCGTAAGAATACACATACTTTCCTTTCACATGAATTTTTAAGTAAGTTTTTCTTATAAAATCATTAGGGGTGCTAGTTCCTACTGTATATTTTTTCTCATTCCCTGATTCATCAACACCTTTTATGGTGTACATAGCTCGTCCTTTATGATGATAATCTGGAACACCATATCCTTTCGCAACGGCGTATACATTTTTTTCTTCAGCAATCGGATTAAATCTGTCTAAATCCCCGCGTAATATGAAAGGTAGTAAGTATATAGGGAGGCCTATTCCTAATATGCAAATTACAAATTTTCTCATTATCGTTTCTCCTCTTGTTCATTTACATCATTCAGTATAGAAAAAAATTCTTATAAATATAGAGGGAAATTCCTTAAAGTTTTTTTAATAAAGTTTCACCTTGTGAAAAAAACTAAATAGAGCATTAAGCTTACGGAATGAATAACCAAATAACTTGTTTTCTTTATTTTTTGATATTTCTTAAGAACCTATCAAGAAATAAGTGAGTTTTAGTATTTAGAATAAATGTATCTTACAGTAATAAGAGAATTATCTAAATAAATGATAGTGAGAACAATTAAAGAAAACATCTAGTGGGGTGCTTTTTTCTTTTGAAACAGAGAATCTCATGGGTCGGTTACATGTAATTTAGTGCTGTGCTTCTAAGTCCTTGGAAAATTCAATGATAAAAAAGAGGGGGAAGGCATTTTTTATTGAAGTTTGTTAATGATAGATTTTTAATTAGTTAGGGGGGATCGTAAAATAGATTATTAATCTCTTTGATAATTTTTATTTTCCTTATAGTTGGCATACTGTATTAGAAATTTTAAATTTTGAAAGGAGAATCAATAAGTATGGGTAAGAAAAGAAGAATAAGTAATAAGTTATTACTTGTCAGTGCAATTTTTACAATAGCAATTCCCTCAGTTTCATATGCGGAGGAAGTAATTTCACCTGAAAATTTTAAGAGTTCTTCAAATTTGTATGAGGGACGGAATACGACAGTATTGAAAACAAGCTTATATCCTGATACATATAATTATCCGTTTAACCAACAATTTATTTCGAAATTAAAGGAAGCAAACACAACTATAAAAAAAGTAGACAAAAGAGATGATGAAAATCCTATTATATCTACTACTCTTTCATTTATTCGCCATATGAATAGTGAAGATTATAAATCTGCATTTGATTTAACCTCAAGGTCATTACAGAAAATAATATCTAAAGAATGGCTGAAGAGCTATTGGGAGGGACTCCCAGTGCAATTACAAGCAGGTTCTTTTATAGAAATTGGAGAGGTTACACAAAAAGAGACAAATCCTGTTCATACAAATGTGGAGATTCAATTAGTTTTTGAAAAAATGACTGTACCTTTACTAATTAAACTAGATCCATCTGGAAAAATAGACGATTTTCAACTCAGCATGTCGTTTAGTCCTGTTGCAGAGCGTCCATCATATAGTAAGCCTGAATCATTTGTTGATAAAGAAGTAGTAGTTGGAAGTGGTGCATTTCCATTACCAGGAACGTTGTCGGTTCCAAAAGGAAATGGTCCTTTTCCAGCGGTTATTCTTGTTCAAGGATCAGGAGCAACTGATCAGGATGAAACAGCGTTTGCTTTAAAACCATTTCGCGATTTAGCTGAAGGTCTTGCATCGAAGGGAATTGCTGTCCTTCGCTATAATAAACGAACGTATGAACATGGGTTGAAAACACAATTCAGTCCCTTTTATACAGTTGATAAAGAGACAACAGATGATGCTCTTCTTGTAACTCAATTTCTTAAAAATGAGCCTCTAATAAATAAGAATCAAATATATATTCTTGGTCATAGTCAAGGTGGAATGATGCTTCCGAAAATGATTGAAAAAGACCAAAATAAAAATATTGCTGGAGCAATTGTAATGGGAGGGCCAGCTCGTACAATCCAAGACGTTGTTTTAGATCAATTTGAGTATCTTTTTTCTATTGGAGCAATGAACCTGGATCAATATAAATTCTACAAATCGCAATTTGAATTATTAAATGATCCCAATTTCTCTGGGCAGAATCCCCCAAAAGATTTTTACTTAGGATCAGCAGTATTTTGGGATTCTATTCGGAAAATTAAAGCAGCAGAAATGTCAAAAGAACAAAAGACACCACTTCTTATTATTCAAGGAGAAAGAGACTATCAAGTTCAATCAAAAATCGAAATTCCTCTTTGGAAAGAACAATTAAAAGAACGAGATAACGTTGATTATCAGCTATATCCAAAGTTAAATCATTTCTTTACAGAAGGTGATGGAGAAATAAGTAAACCAGATGAATATTATAGTCCTGCTAATATTCCTGAGTATGTTATAAATGATATTGCTGCTTGGGTGCAAGGAAAATCGCAATTAAATTAGTAACTATATGTTTTAATAAAGACTTTCTTTCTGTCATCAAACTAGAAACATTATTAGATTATATGTTTTTTAGCACTCTTTTTAAAAGAGTGTTTTTTTATTTTCCTTTGATTTAATTAACGAAAAAATATCTTGTACTCCTTTTGTAACGTTTTTTAAATAGAAATTTTCTATAAAACAATGGGCTTACCTTCCAAACAAAGCGTTATTTGTAACACTGTTATCAAAGCAAAGTGTTCGTGACATTTCTATGATATTCAAAAGCATTAATAACCTATTGTATGAAGTTTTTTGAAAATTTAGGTTTAACATCTTTAAAATAGGTGTATTACATATTACATAACAACTAAATAAAAAAATCTAAAGGAGGAAAGATACCATGTATAAGAATGAAAGAAAACCGGTGGTTTATGAATATCAAAATGAACAGGTAGTAGTTATGAAAGTAAAAGAGCTAGAATTGCAAGGGATTCACCAAGATGACATTTACGTCTTAACACATGAAAAACATCTAACAAAAAAGATTGCAGATGATACAAACACAAATACGATTGGAGTAAAAGAACAAGGATTGGGCACAAGTATTATCAATTTTTTCTCCAAAAAAGGAGACGAACTTCGAAATCAAATGGAAGAAATGGGGTTGTCGAAGGAGGAAGCTAATTTATATGAAGAAAAATTAGATCAAGGGAAGATTTTACTCCTAGTAACAGCTGAAACACCAACGGCGAGTGATAGGCAGCTGCAAAACTATCATTCTCTCTAATAGCTTGCAACATCTGATAAATAGATAAGTTAATTGTTTTAGGTTGTAGCATGGAAGAAAATAAAAGTAGAGAAGGGTGAGAAAAATGAAACATACAATATTTAAGTATGCTGTGATTGGGATTACGACCGGAGTCATAGTCTCCCTATTAAAAAAAGAAAATCGGAAAGCTATACAAACAAAAGGAAAAAGCATAAAAGAAAAACTACAAGAAGGAAACATAAAGGAAACATTAGAGAAGGTAACTGAGACAAGTAAACAATTCTCTGCAACTGCAGCTAATGTTGCAAAACAATCATTACCACAATTGCTTACAGCCACACCAGTTGTCATTTCTACCATTAAAGACTTAACAGAGAACGAAAATAACAAAAAGAAAACAGATGAAAAGGATTACGAAATAAATGAAAATAGTAAGAACTTAGATGGGGAAAAAACGAAAAATGAAAAGAAATATGTGAAAGAAGGGAAAGAAGAGAGTGCCTAGATGTAACTCTAAAAATAGAAAGTGAGGAAAAAAGTATGAAATCTCTGTATGCAATTGATGTAGGAATTGGCTTTACCAAAAGGGCATATCGACAGGATGTAGATTCTGAGATGACGATCAAGAGTGAAGCTTCCACACTAGCCCCTGTACCTAATCATGCTGAAAGTGAAGATTTAACAAAGGTAAGTTTTATAGACTTAGATTTTGCATACTATATGGGAAATGAAGCACATCAATCTGACGCTTCGTTTCTTCCTCCATTTGACGAAGAAATAGAAAATTATTATGAAAGCGAACGATTTAAACAACAAATATTTGGTTGCATTGCAAATGATTATAAAGAAAATGTCGTGTTACCTCTAGTTGTTACCGGGCTTCCCATCACTTGTTTTGGTAGTCAGCAGGAGCAATTACAACGTGCACTAAAAAAAGAAACTTCCGTGCAAATTGATGGGAAATTTATTAATATTACGGTGGAAAATGCTTTGATTCTTCAGCAACCGGTCGCTTTACATGCCTATTTCTTAAAAGAGGAAATCATTCAGGAACGAGATCGCATCTTAATTATTGATGGCGGATTTCGTACATTAGAAATGACAGATATGAAACAGAATCTCATTTTAAATCATTATGAGACGGAACTAGGATGTAGCAAGCCTTTGAAAAATATTAAGAATATCGTGCAGAATCATACGGATGAAAGTAATCAATTGCATATTAACGACATGCCAAACATATTAGAAAAAGGATATGAATGCCGAGAAGAAAATCATGAGACAAGTCAGGTTCATACTTTGATTCAAAAAGAGTTGGATGCACATTTCCAAGACGTCATGCGTGTATTACAAGAACAATTTAAGTTAGAACAGTATGATACTATTATTTGGACAGGAGGAATAGTAGATCTCCACAAAAAACGAATTGAAAAAATGCAAGGTGAAATTTCTTCTTTCCGTATGGTAGACGCTTCGAAAGAGGCTGCACTTCATGGATACTACATTATTGGGAGTCAAGTATTTGAAGACATCACAAATCAATCTGCATATGAATCCAAATTATAATAACGACTGAAATGGAGTTCGTTGAATAGACGTGCCAAATTATGTAGCTTCTTTTCCACATATAATAAATTATTTATAAGAAAAGATAAAAAGTGCTTGTATAGAGGAAATGTTTAAAATTGAGAATAAAAATAACTAATATATAGGGGGTCTTTCTTTTAAAAGAATAAGACCTCCTATGCCATTTATTATCTAAACACTTTTCCTCCAAGATATGAATACCTACATACAAATTTCATATTACGGATATGATTCGATCAAACATAAAACTATTTAGAAAGGAAGAATAATATGGAATGCATAAAAATGACGAAATGGAGTTGGTATCATGTGAAAACTAGTGAGCTTGAAAAACTTTCTTCTATAATCCCTCGTGATATAACATCTTATTTCTCTCAATTTGTAAAGAAAATAAGTTCTCCTTGTGAAAATGGATTATATGTTTATACGTTATCACCAAGTCAAACTTGTGTATATGGTTCGTTTTTATATGATCAAGATAAAAAGGAGGCCAAAATTCAAAAATTTCTTCATTATTTCGTAGCTCATGGAATACTGATAACAGTTCAGGAAAAAGAGGAAGAGGACTTCCAAAAATTAATACATAATTTCCCTATGGGTACAAAAAATTGTAACACTTCCGCTGAAGGATTATGTGCTATCTTATCAATGTTTATATCTCATTATTTGCGAAAGGTTGACTACTTTGAAAACAATTTCAGAAATGTATTATGGGATTTTTATCATCATAATAACATAGCAGTTTTAGAAAGGATTTATCATATTCGTCATGAATTATTTATGAACACACATGTGTTTCGCTTAATACAAGAAGTGTTACAAGGATTGGAGGAAGCTTGGTTAGAAAAACTAACAAGCACCCTTTGTTATAAACAAACACACGTAAAATTAGAGCGTGGATTACAACTTGTTAAAGAGTACCAAGAAGAATTAGACACGATGATTCATTTACAAGAAGTTGTTTCTTCTCATCGTGGGAATGAAATTATGAAAGCTCTTACTGTATTAACTGCTGTGAGTACGCCTTTGACAGCCTTAGGAGCATTATGGGGTATGAATTTTAAATACATGCCTGAACTAGAATGGAAATATAGCTATTTAATCGCTCTCTTATTTATTATTTTCACAACAGGGGGTATGTATTTGTATATGCGGGTAAAAGGATGGACAGGTGATTTATTACGAGTAAAGAAAAAAAAATCTTTTTTTAAATCAAATTAATCTTGTTTTATAAAACATATGATAGATATATGGTTAGTAATATTTATTAATTGGGGTAGTGCCATATCCTCACAAAGTTAAAATTTTGATGTCCCCGCAATGATAAAAATGGTGAATATTTATATGAAAGATTAGAGCTCTCCTTCTTGTAAGAGAGCTCTAATCTTTGTTTAAAAACTATATTATATACATAGGCAGACTCATCATCTGTAATTTGTTCCGATTCAATTTAGAATATGACAAAAGAGAACTTGCGTTAGACAACAAGCTCTCTTTAAAAGAAATAACGTAATTGAGATACTTATATAGTAACAATTGTTTTCTTCTAATTCCATATGTCTTATGTTGAGAAATAAATTATAAGTGGCTTGATAACGCTAAAATGAATGATTGACATAATATTTTGACGATAATATAATAAATCTCGAATTCAAGATAACTTGTAAAGGATTGGGAATTATGAGCGTGATTAACGATGAGAGCCTATATTTAAAGTTATTTGTTATATTATGAAGGGAATTACAGTCAATCACTAAATGTATTGCAAAGGATATAAAAAATTATGGACTTAATCCAACTGAATTTGCAGTGCGTGAGCTACTATACAGTAAAGATAATCAGCTTATACAAAAACTTGGAGACAAAATATTACTTGCAAGTAGTAGTATCACGTACGCGTCAAATATTTCAGAAGGTATTGAATTAATGGACACTATTTTTCCTCAGCATAAAGGGGGATTCGGCAAATATTTGATAGTTTGGACTATATGGAGAAAAAATGATAATTAAACAGTTGAAAAAGTTAGGATGTTACACACAGAAATTGTAAGTTTTTAGAGGTTATTTCTTTTTAGTAATATCCTAATTAAATATAAATTAAATAAATAGGAGGAAAAATTAATAAGTGGTAGTAAATGTATTGTAATGCAAAGTAAATAAATTATGTAATTGCAATTGATATAGTAAGAAAGATAGTTGTTATGTTAACGATATATATATCGTCCTTTTCATTATAAATCTTTCATAAAGCGGAGAGTGGGTATCAAGAATGGAATTACGTCATTTAGAGTATTTTATTCAAGTTTGTAATAATAATAGTTTTACTAAAGCTGCGGAAGTTCTAGGTATTTCACAGCCGACTTTAAGCCAACAAATCCGTGTGTTAGAAGGTGAACTTGATACACCTTTGTTTCATCGAGTTGGAAGAGGTATCAAAATGACAGAAGCGGGTAAGCTGCTATTTGATAAAGGAAAATTTATCATGCAACAATTTGATGAAGTTTATAATGAAATTTTTGAATTAAAGGGTGTAAAAAGAGGGGTAATTACTATAGGTGGTTTATTAGAGGATCTCACTTATTTAACACCTTATATTATGAAGTTTCAACAACATTATCCCAACATCGTAGTGAAAATTATAGAATCCGAAGTTGCTGTAAATCAAATCGTTGATAAAAATATTGATATAGGCATCACACGTAGTGCTCAAATTCCAGAGACATTAACAAGCACCCTTTTGTATAGAGAAGAGCTTGTCCTTGTCATTCCAAAAAATCATCCTTTGAATGAAACATCATTTGTTTCTTTTCGAGAATTAGTAGGGCTCAGTAGAATAATGGTTTCATGTAGTTGTCGTGAATCTATTAAAATATATTGTGAGAGTTTAGGGTTATCTTTATCTGAAGCAAATATAGAAACAAAATCTTCTATTTCTCTATTGAGCCTTGTATACAATGGACATGGGGTTGCCATAATACCTCTTTCACTGGTTAACTTTGTTAATAATGATACTTTGAGCATAGTTCGTATTATTGACCCGACACCAAGTCAAGATATTAATCTTATCCACTTTGATGATAAATTTCTAAGTTTTGCAGCACGTATCTTTATGCAGAAGTTAAATAATCCTGAAAAAGCATTAGTATAATAAAAATAATAATGATTATAGTGTGAGGATTAAACATGATACATAATTCTTGGGAGAAGACCTAAATTACAGTCAAAGGGCATTGGCTTTATATGTGTGGTGTGATCGATTCAAATGGGAATATCATTGACTTTTACTTAAGGGAAAAAGGGCAGACTTTGCAATGAGAGAAGGCTGTTAAAAATAAGTCAAGTTAATTAATTAGCTCTTCGATTTTATCACATAGTAATAGATTCCATTAGGGAGATATTGCTATTTCTTTTTACATATCCTTATTGCATAAAGAATACCACCGGCATTATACCGGTGGTTTTGACTTAGAAAGCAAAGCAAGTACAACCAATACCCCATTTAGTTCCATCTTTTCCTATTACGGTATGAGTGTGTTGATGGAGAGGGTTACTGTAACTATGTAACTTGTGATCATGGGCATCGTGAGAAAGTATAGTGTGGGCTAGGTTAGCACCACCATAACCATAAACTCCCGTCGGTGACCAATCAGGTGATGCTGGTGGCAATTCAGGTGATAAATTTTTAAATTCATCATTTCCATAAACAACCTGCCCACCCATAATGGTGAGTAATGATTCAAGGTTCTTGATTTCTTCTTCTGGCACAGTAAAGTAGTCAGCAGACAATACAGCAAGATCAGCAAACTGACCTACTGCAAGGGTTCCTTTTTTACCTTCATCACCAGAGAACCACGCACTTCCTTTTGAATATAATTCCAGGGCTACTTTTCTATCAAGTTTATTTTTTTCATCGTATATCGAAAGTCCACCAATGGTTTTTTCGGCAACCATCCAGTAAAGAGCGACCCAAGGGTTATAGCTGGAAACCCTAGTTGCATCACTACCGGCGCCAACAGGTATACCTAGGTCTAACATACGATAAATCGGAGGAGTACGCTTTGCAGCTTCCTTTCCGTATAAATCAACAAAGTATTCACCTTGAAAAGCCATGCGGTCTTGGATGGCAATACCACCATTTAAAGCTATTTCCTTGAAATACATTTATGCATTTTGTTTACTAAGATCTCGCTGCGCGCCCATATAGCTTCCAATTATATTTTGATAGCCTGGAAGATTGCTAGCAAGCAAATTGCCAAAACCTTCGACATCGTTGCGCCAATCACGTTGTAATTCGCAAGCTACGCTAAACCAGTTCATAAGTTGCACACCACTATGTGCCATACGAGTATTTGCAGCATCTGCTACTTGTTTACTGAAAGTTCCTGAAGCATCAGTAACAGCAAATACTTCATATCCAGCTTTTATAGCGGAAAGTGCAGGGAAAGCAACACAAACGTCAGTAACTACGCCCGCGATGATAAGTTGCTTTTTTCCAGTTTCTTCGATTGCTTTTACAAAATCATCATTATCCCATGCGTTAATTTGTCCAGGTCGAGCTATTTTTGGTACATGAGGAAAGAGATCAACCAATTCTTGCATTAAAGGTCCGTTAGGCCCGTTTTCAAAACTTGTTGTTAAAATAACTGGTAAATCAAAAAACTTAGCAGTATGAGCAAGAGCTAGAACATTGTTCTTGAATTCATCAACACCATAGTCACGTACTAGTCCGGACATAAGACCAGTTTGATGATCTACTAAAAGCACGACAGCATCATCTTTGTTAATACGAGAATAGAAATCAGTCATTATGTATTCCTCCTAAAAATTAAGTAATCGAAGAAAGTTTAAATAGTCGAATACTATCATAAGTTTCTTCGTTTATAACTAAGCTGACCAATAATATTGGTTATAGCAGCATTCACAGAACATGAAGTGCTATACAAATTTATAGTATTTGAAAACTGATTAATTAATCAATTCTAAATCATCTATAATTTGTATAGGTCGTAACTATAGTTGTTTTCACTATAAAATAGATTGGTTTTACCTATACATCCTATAGATAGAACAATATTGATAGTCACCTATTTTTGTTATTACAATTGAATATGAGTAATGTTCAGTAATTATTTTATGATGAAAAAGGTATTAGAGGGGGGGATTGTTCCAAAAGGAGAAAATGAATGCATTGGAACAATAGAGTTTCATACTTAGAGTTCACAACATAAAGGTGCATGAATAGGTTATGAGATTCATCCGAGTTATTGAAGAAAAGGATACATATTAGAATATTTTTTGGAGGTAGAAGCATGGCTAAAATTACTGTAGGAACCGAAAATCAAGCACCAATTGAGATATATTATGAGGATCATGGCACAGGAAAACCAGTTGTACTAATTCATGGTTGGCCGTTAAGTGGTCGATCTTGGGAATACCAAGTTCCAGCTCTTGTTGAGGCTGGATACAGAGTTATAACGTATGATCGTCGAGGATTTGGAAAATCATCTCAGCCGTGGGATGGGTATGAATATGATACCTTTACTTCTGATTTACATCAACTATTAGAACATTTAGAGCTTCAAAATGTCACACTTGTTGGTTTTTCTATGGGTGGAGGAGAGGTAGCTAGGTATATTGGGAAATATGGAACCAATAGAGTAGAGAAGGCTGTATTTGCAGGAGCTGTACCACCATTCCTTTACAAGTCAGCAGATCATCCTGAGGGTGTATTAGATGATGTAGCAATTCAAGGATTTGAAAATGGAGTAAAAAGTGATCGCCTAGCATTCCTTGATGAGTTTACGAAAGGATTTTTTGCTGCTGGAGATCGAACTGACTTAGTTAGTGAACCATTTCGACTTTACAATAGGGATATCGCTGCAGGTGCATCACCTAAAGGAACACTAGATTGTATCGCTGCTTTCAGCAAAACAGACTTCAGAGGCGATTTAGCTAAGGTTAATATACCTACCCTTATTATTCATGGTGATTCAGATGCGACTGTACCATTTGAATATAGTGGGAAATTAACACATGAAGCAATTCCTAATTCTAAAGTAACGTTAATAAAGGGTGGTCCACATGGGCTAAATGCAACGCATGCCAAAGAATTTAATGAAGCACTCCTATTATTTTTAAAGGACTAATTATAACTATATAATTGTTAATTGATAACTTATAAACAAGTTAAAATAAAGCTTTATAAAAGATGCTCTTGGATAAATCCAGGAGCATCTTTTTAAATGGTGATATTGAGATGTTAGATTGATAAATCTCCAGTAGTTTTGGATTGAATATTCTTCTTAACAGCTAAAATGTATTGATTAGAGTTTTTTAGATTTCTTAGAAGTATTGTTATATTACTATCAAGATAATATTTTGAATAATCCTCAAAAAAAGAAATGTTTTGTCAGAAAATAATAAAATTTTATTAATTTTTATAATTAGTTGAATTTTTATAGAAATAATTCTCTTAATATATTAAAATAACATCGTATTATGTCAGATTTTAATTATTAGGGGAGAGAAATTTTATGTTGAAAAAAATCATTCCAGTTGCTTTAGCAATAAGTACAGTTACTTTTACTAGTGTATTTGCTTTGCCTTCAGTACAAGCGAGTACAGAACCAAACCGCTACATAGATGTGCAAATGCTCGGTATTAACGATTTTCATGGGCAACTAGACACGGTAAAAAAAATTAACAATAAAGATGCAGGGGGAATTGAGTACTTAGGGGCTTATTTACGTAATCGTGAAAAACAAAATCCGAATACATTAAAGGTACATGCTGGCGATGTTGTTGGAGCAAGTACTCCTGTTTCAGCATTATTACAAGACGAACCTACGATTGAATTTCTAAATGATTTGAAATTCGATGTTGGAACGATAGGAAATCATGAATTTGATGAAGGTGTTGCGGAAATGAACCGCCTTATTTATGGTGGATACCATGAGAAAACAGGGAATTTTAAAGGAGCAAAATTCCCATATGTTGCCGCAAATTTCTATAATAAATCCACTGGTCGTTTATATTTACCACCATTCACTATAAAAAAGGTACAAGGAGTTCCTGTTGGATTCATCGGAGTCGTAACAACGGATGTTCCTAACCTTGTTATGCCTACTATGCTAAAGAATGTAGAAATTACAGATGAAGTTGAAGCTATTAACAAATCCGTAAAGCAATTAAAAAAACTAGGCGTTAAATCTATCGTTGTTCTTGCGCATAACGGAGGTATAACAGATGGGAACGGTGTAACAAATGGTGATATCGTCCGATTAGCAAATGAGACTGATCCAGAAGTCGATGTTATTTTTGGTGGGCATAGCCACACTTATGTAAATGGAACTGTTAATAATAAACTTGTCGTACAAGCAAATTCTTATGGTATGGCTTTTGCTGATGTTGATGTAAAGATTGATCGTAAGACACAAGATATTGTTGAGAAAAAAGCAGAAATTGTTACAACTTACCATGAAGGCATGGAGCCTGATAAAAAAATAAAGAAGAAGATGGAGAAATATCAAGCAAAAATCGCACCTCTTGTTAATGAAGTTGTAGGTAAGTCTATTGCTCCACTAGATCGTAAACTCAATACGGCTGGTGAATCTACTCTCGGAAATTTAGTTGCTGATGCCCAGCGTGCAACAATGCAATCTCAAATTGCACTTATGAATCCTGGTGGTATTCGTAATGACTTAGATGCTGGTGATATTACATGGGGAGAGATATATGGTATTCAACCATTCGGAAATCAATTAATAAAAATAAATTTAACAGGTCAAGACATTCGTGATATTTTAAATCAACAATGGCAAAAAGATATAACAAGAATGCTTCAAATTTCAGGTATCCAATACACTTGGGATGCGAACAAGCCTAATGGAGAAAAAGTAACAAGTATTCGCTTAACAAATGGAGAAGAAATCATTCCTTCTAAAACTTACAGCGTCGTTGCTAACGCATTTCTAGCTTCAGGTGGAGATGGATTTGTATCCTTTAAAAACGGTAAAGATGCTGAAACAGGACCAACTGATTTTGAAGCATTAGTAGATTATATAAAAAAATCAAAAGAACCAATTCAGTCTATTATCGATGGAAGAATTCAACAAATAAATTAGTTTTTATTAATCTCAAAAACAACTAGATTACCTGTGCGCTATACTCTTTAGTGTGCAGGTAATCTAGTTTTTTGATTTGAAATAGTCTAACTGTGGCCAATGGGTATACCGTCTAGATGCAGAGTACCGAAAAAAATGAAGTGAACAAAAAATAACCCCTAAATTAACTCTATGATAAAGAGACTACAAACAATCAAAATTTGGAACTTCATATTAACCACGTTAATAATACATACTGAAATTGAATACTTTAGATAACATCATTTATAACGAATATCTATACATTATAATGTTATGCAATGAGGAATTTACACTACAATGGATTGAAGCTTATGTAGTTTTATATTCGTATAAGTGAATTAAGAATTTCTTAAGAACCTATTAAGAAATAAGTGAGTTTTAGGAATTAGAATAAATGTATCTTAACAGTAATAAGAAAATGAATGTTTTAAATGGAAGTTGGCAGAGTATGTCAAAAAGCTATAAGTAAATATTTCAGGAGGTTTTTTATGAAAAAGAAAATAATTATTGCAATTGTTGCTTCTGCTATAACAATGACTCATTTTGTAGGAAATACTTATGCAGATTCGAAAACAGAGGTTTCTGTTACAGCTCCCTACAATATAAATCAAATAGTGAAATGGTTAGAAGCACATGCAAAGCCTTTAAAAACAACTAATCCAACTGCATCTCTTAATGATTTGAAACCACTTAAGAATATGATAGGTTCAGCTTCAATTGTAGGTTTAGGTGAAGCTACGCATGGGGCTCATGAGATTTTTACAATGAAACACCGCATTGTTAAGTATTTAGTATCTGAAAAGGGCTTTACCAACTTAGTTTTAGAAGAGGGATGGGACAGAGCTTTGGAACTTGATCGATATGTTCTTACTGGAAAGGGAAACCCAAGCCAACATTTATCACCTACATTTAAGACGAAAGAAATGCTAGATTTACTTGATTGGATTCGGCAATATAATGCTAATCCAAAACATAAATCGAAAGTACGTATCATTGGGATGGACATTCAATCAGTAAACGAGAATGTCTATAATAGCATAATAGAATATATTAAAGCGAACAATTCAAAACTGTTGCCTAGAGTAGAAGAGAAGATAAAAGATCTTATTCCTGTAACAAAGGATATGAATACTTTTGAAAGCCTTACGAAAGAAGAAAAAGAAAAGTATGTTTTAGATGCTAAACAAATTAGTGCTTTATTAGAGGGAAATAAAAGCTATTTAAATGGAAAATCTAAAGAGTTTGCATGGATAAAGCAAAATGCTCGTATTATTGAACAGTTTACTACAATGTTAGCGACACCTCCTGATAAACCAGCGGATTTTTATTTGAAACATGATATTGCAATGTATGAAAATGCGAAGTGGACTGAAGAACATTTAGGGAAAACCATTGTATGGGGACATAATGGACACGTTTCAAAAACAAATATGCTTCCTTTTATATATCCTAAAGTAGCTGGGCAGCATTTGACAGAATATTACGGAAAAAGATACGTATCTATTGGAACGTCAGTTTATGAAGGACAATACAATGTCAAGAATAGCAATGGTGAATTTGGCCCATATGGAACATTAAAATCGGATGATCCAAACAGTTATAACTACATTTTTGGACAGGTCAAAAAAGATCAATTTTTTATTGATTTACGTAAGGCGAACGGCGTGACAAAAACTTGGTTAAACGAACAACATCCAATTTTCGCTGGAATAACTACCGAAGGGCCTGATATACCAAAAACTGTTGATATATCATTAGGTAAAACGTTTGATATACTTGTTCAAATTCAAAAAGTGAGTCCATCTCAACTACATCAATAAATTTAGAATAATGTACCTTAATGACAAATTTCATAGTGTTTCATATAACACTATGAAATTTGTTTTATATAGCAAGAAGAATAATCGTATTAGAAAAAATCAGCAGTTTAACCTGTTAAGAGTAAAACGAATCTTCAATATGTAAAGCGCAAAAAACACTGAAGCGAAAAGCATCGGTGTTTTTTGCGCTTTTGGGCACAGATGCTACTTCGATCCTATTGTAGAAGTGATTTTGTATATTAAGGAATTTATAAGGAATAGGTAAGGAAAAAGAGATTTTCATTGTGTAGGATAAAAATATAAGGAGGCGTGAAGGGGGGAACAAGTACGGCCTACATATAAAACAAATAATCAGTAACAAGAGTGTTTTGTGAAAATAATGAGTACAATGATTGCAAATGCATTGTTGCCTTTTCATCATTGAGAGAATGGATAGCTGTGTGGTTCGTATATGACACTGCTATTAACTATCTATATAATTTAAATAGAAGAGAGGAATTCTTTATGAAAACACGCAGTAAAATTACATGTGCAAGTCTAGCACTTTTAATAGGTGGAAGTTCCCTGTTATACATAACACCAACATCAATTGTAAAAGCAGAATCTACGCAAAATGTATCTAGTTCGTTACAAACAAGTACGAAAAGCGATCGTACTTCCGTTAAGAAAGCAATACGGGATGAACTGCAACTTGGATACCCGGGAATACTCGCTCAAATTTCTAAGGGTGGTAAAACTTGGAGTTATACCGCTGGGGTAGCGGATCTGAAAACTAAGAGACCAATGAAAGCAGATTTTCGCTTTCGCATTGGCAGTGTGACGAAAACGTTCATTGCAACGACTCTACTTCAATTATCTGGAGAGAATCGTTTGAATCTAGACGACTCCATTGAAAAATGGTTGCCTGGTGTCATTCAAGGAAACGGATATGATGGTAACCAGATTACTATCCGGCAAATATTGAATCATACAAGTGGTATTGCTGACTATATAAATTCAAAAGACTTTGATATAACGGATATAAAAAAATCGTACACGGCTGAGGAATTCGTAAAGATGGGGATTTCACTTCCCCCAGACTTTGCACCAGGAAAGGGTTGGTCTTATTCAAACACAGGATACGTATTACTGGGAATCCTTATTGAAAAAGTAACTGGCAACAGTTATGCCGAAGAGGTTGAAAATCGGATTATTGAACCGCTTGATTTGTCAAATACATTTCTACCTGGCAATTCAAGCGTGATTCCAGGTACCAAGCATGCACGTGGCTATTTGCAACTAGACGGAGCGAGTGAGCTAAAAGACGTTACTTATATTAACCCAGGTAGCTCGGATGGAGATATGATTTCTACTGCTGACGACTTAAACAAATTCTTCTCTTACTTACTAGGTGGCAAATTACTGAAGGAACAGCAACTAAAACAAATGCTTACTACAGTTCCTACAAATAGAGAGGGAACTGGATATGGTCTTGGAATCCTTGAAATTAAGCTTCCGAACGGTGTCTCGGTATGGGGACACAGAGGTGCCGTTCCAGGGTTTTCCACTTTTGTTGGTGGAACACTTGGAGGTAAACATACACTCGCTATCAATTCGAACAGTTTAAACATTAATAACCCGGAATTTTTTAAAAACATTTTACTTGCTGAATTTAGCAAGTAGACAAAAAGGAAAACTGGATAAATTTATCATTTGCAATTTCAATAGGAATGGATTAACACTTGAAATGAGTATAGGGGGGCATTAAGTATCTAGAAATAATCAAACCAATAATGAGAGATTGCTAAGTAAAAGGATTTGTTTATATATTCTATTCTCTCCAGCCGATTAAAAAAGTAACAGATATAATGAGTGATTATTATGTATACATTATTGCATTTGTGTTGGTATCGTCACTGATTATAAATTTGTATAAGGTGCGAAGTCTAATTTATGACTTCGCACTTTTGCTGTTTAACAGCCATTATTACTAAGCTATTAATAATAGAAAAAAGGAGAATGTAACTAGTTATGCAGATGAATCTTGGCACAGGCGTTATGTAGGAGGTTTTGCTGAGAATAAATTTAGAAGAATATATGAATTAGAGACATGAAGGCTGAAGTGAATTTTAGTAGTTTTTATGTTCATGAGTTACTTGAAATTCTAGCTGTTTTGTATGCATAGTTTTTCCCACCGTGATTGATAGTGCATAGATATTATTCTTATTATTATATATATTACCGAGTATGCATTAAGTGAGATTTTTTTAGAACTAAATACAGTGCCATCCCCTAATGGTGAAAATGGTATTTGAATATTGTAGGGCTCTTAAGTATTTTTTAGATTTTTAAAGCCCGGTCATTTTAACCAAAATTTTCATAGAAATACCTTTGAAAAGAACGTAAGTTCGTATATAATAAGAACGAATGTTCTTTTGTTGGGAGTGATAACCTTGTATGATTATTCTCTTTTACCGAATCGTATTATTCTTTGTGTAGACCTTCGTAGCTTTTATGCAAGCGTATCATGTATTAAAAAAGGACTTGATCCAAGATATACAAAATTGGCTGTCGTAGGGGATGTGAATCAGAGCGGATCAATTGTATTAGCAGCAACACCGCCATTAAAAGCGTTAGGAATAAAGAAGATGGCTCGTTTGTACGAAATACCGAAGCGACCAGATATTATTATTGTGAATCCAATTATGCATACGTATATGAAATGTTCAACTTTCATAACGGGTTTGGCTTTGCAGTATGTCGCGCCGGAAGATTTTCATCAATATAGTATCGATGAATTTTTTATGGATATGACTGCAAGTATTCATTTGTTTGCCAGTAATCCGCGCGAATTCGCATTAAAGTTCAAGCGAGAAATATATGAACGTACAAGGATTGAAAGTACGATTGGTATAGGGCCTAATTTATTATTAAGTAAAGTAGCGATGGATGTAGAAGCGAAGAAGAATAGGGATGGAATAGCGCAGTGGACGTATGACGATATACCCGAGAAGTTATGGAGTATTAGACCGCTCAGTAAATTTTGGGGTATATCGTATAAAACAGAGATGAAATTGAATCGAAAAGGTATACATACCATTGGAGAATTAGCTCAGTATCCTTTGAAATATTTAAAGCAATCATTCGGTGTAATAGGAGAAGAATTACATCTACATAGTAACGGAATTGATTTTAGTAGAATAGCAGAAAAATACGTTCCAGCAACAACATCTATAGCGAAAAGCCAAATATTATTGCGTAATTATTCGATAGAAGAGTTCATAGTTATTTTATTAGAGCATATAGAAGAGGTTTGTTATAGGTTGAGACGAGAAAAGAAATGCGCGCAAACAATTCATTTTTCAGTTGGATATAGTAAGGAATGCGGTGAGGGAATAAAAAAGGTACATACGTTAAATAGAGCAACAAACTTAACGATGGATATTTATAATGTTTGTACATATTTTTTATATGAACGCCATACAGGAGAGCCGATTCGATCAGTAAGTGTTTCATTAACAAACCTTATTAATGAAGGGGAAGAGCAAATTTCGCTTTTCGATAACATTATACAAAGAGAAAAAGAAATACGATTAACGAAAGTTATGGACGAAATTCGAACACGATTTGGTAAGAATAGTATTTTACGAGGTGTTTCTTACACAAGCGTCGCAACAGCAAGATATAGAAATACATTATTAGGAGGGCACAAATCGTGAAGAATGTTAATATGCCAAAAGGAAGAGGTATGGTAAAGTGGCAACCGTTTGCCAGTATGCCGGAGCAGTTCGCAGTTATTAAAGAAATGGTAAAGGAGCAAACGAAAGCCTCGCGTCCAACTGTAATGCAAGATGCAAAACAAATGATTGAAAATAAGCTATTAATTTCATTTTTAGGTGAGGAAGAGGTTTTACTTACATATTATAAAGATGGTTATTTATATAAAAATTACATAACAGTAGTGGATATTAATCCATTAATGGAGACGATCACTTGTACGGATGCTTTTTGTAATAAGCGCACTTTTAAGTTTTTTGATGTAATTGAGATTGATTAAAGTATATTTCTATGCAGCAGGCGTATTTTTTTAGCCTACTGCATAGAAAGGTCAGTTACAGTATTAGGCTTATACTAAAAATAAGATACCCTTTATTACCATTGACGATAGTTGCATTTTAGATGAAAGAATGTGGGGAAACACCCCCCGTTAACAATAGAATTAGCATTAACATTAACAGCAGTTATAGGGTTTCTTAAAATTATGCATATCAGTTGTTAGAGGGTGCGATATTTATTTAGAAAAAGCCGTTTTAGATACTAATAGATATAATTAAGAAAAGACTTAATGACTAAAGAAAATAAGCATTTTACACTTCAATTATAATAGGGAGGATCATTGGTTTTCTTTTTGTATGTGAGTATATAAAGTGACCAAGTGATTCTCGTATTTCTCTTTTTAGAACATTCCATTGATTAATATGTGCTTTTTGTAATCTGTTGACAGTTTCTACAACTAATTGATTAATTTTATTTAAGAAATCTTCTGAGTCCCGAACATATACAAACCCACGAGAAATTGTATCAGGGCCAGAAATTATTTTCTCTTCTGTTTTACTCAAGGTTATAACTATTACAAGCATACCATCTTCAGAAAGTTGTTTGCGATCGCGCAATAAGGCGTTTCCAACATCTCCAATACCTAAGCCATCTACATATATATTACCCGCAGTTATACGTCTTGTTTGCATAGCAGTTTGATTTTTAATATCAACAACATCTCCATTGCCGATAACATAAATATTATCTTTCTTGACACCAACAGATTCTGCCAATTGACGGTGATGATGTAACATTCTAAATTCACCGTGTATGGGAATGAAATATTTAGGTTTCATTAAAGTAAGCATCAATTTTAATTCCTCTTGATATGCATGTCCAGAAACGTGCATTCCTGTTGAACTTCCAGATCCATAAATAACATTTGCTCCTAATAGATATAAGTTATCTATAATACGTGAAACATTACGCTCATTTCCTGGTATGGGGGATGCAGACAAAATGACTGTGTCACCTGGTAAAATATCAACTTGTCGATAGTTGCCACTAGATAATCGGGACAGAGCAGCCATAGGTTCACCTTGACTACCAGTGCAAAGTATAGCGACTTTTTCGGGTTCCATTTGATTAATCTCATTTGCTTCGATTAACATGCCTTCAGGTATATTCAAATAGCCTTGTTCTAAGGCGACAGAAACTACGTTCACCATACTTCTTCCGAGGAGGGCAAGCTTTCTATTTGTTTTTAAAGCGGCATCTACTATTTGCTGTACACGATTCACATTAGAAGCAAAGGTAGATATAATAACTTTGCTGTGAGCCTTTACAAAGGCTTCTTCAATTTTTTCGCCTACTAATCGTTCTGATGGAGTAAATCCAGAACGTTCGGCATTCGTACTTTCTGAGAGGAGAGCTAAAACTCCGTTACTTCCGATATTAGCCATTTTGTGAATGTCTGGATATTGATTGTTTATGGGAGTCAAATCAAATTTAAAATCACCTGTATGGACTACTGTACCTTCTGGTGTATGAAAAGCAATCCCGAGGCAATCGGGAATACTATGATTTGTTTTGAAAAAAGATAGGTTTATCTGTCCGAATTCAATTAAAGACTTAGAGTCAATAACAATTAACTGTGTCGAATCTTGAAGTTTATGTTCTTTTAATTTAATGCCGATTAAGCCTAAGGTTAATTTTGTTGCGTAAATTGGTACATTCAATTGTTTTAAAAAATACGGAATACCTCCAATGTGATCTTCGTGTCCATGTGTAACAATTAAACCTCGAATTTTATCTTTATTTTCTTGTAAATATGTAACATCAGGTATTATTAAATCTATGCCTAATAAACTCTCGTCAGGAAACTTAGAACCACAATCAATGATTACAATGTCATCTGAATATTGTATGACATACATGTTTTTACCAATTTCATTAACGCCACCTAAAGCAAAAATAGATAGTTTATCATTTATTATACTCAAATGAATATCCTCCTCTTAAAACAAATTTACTTGAATCTATGTAAAGGTTTGTAACCAACTATTCATTAATAGTTGGTTACAGTTATCTCAAAGACCCATATCTTTTAATCCAGGACTATGCTCATTTGGCATTTCAGGAAGTTCTGGTACAGGAAAACCTTTTGGCGGGTCAGTTACTGCTAATGTTCCTTTGTTTCTACTTGGTGATTCACCTTGGAATATTTCTCCTATTCTTGTTGGATCTAAGCTAAAATTAAATTGTGCGTTATGGAATCCCATGTCTACATACTTTCTGCACTCTGGGTATTTATTAATATCATAGTTCGGCACAGGGAAGAGTTTCCCCCATTCAACACCCAATGTCTCTAAAGCTTTTGCGAAAGCATTTTGATGAGCATTATCACGTACAATTAAAAATGCAAGTGTTTCTCTAAAAGTTTGATTGGAACTCATTTCATAAATTCGAGTTTTTTGAAGTACACCTGTAGATTCAAGTACTACGTTATCTAATAAATCGCTAATTAAATTCCCATGACTATATACCCAAGATCCATTCCATGGGTTGCCAGCTGCATCAACAGGCAATGAACTTTGAGCACCTACAATAAAGTGGTGAGGATTTGCATGTTTAACCGCTTCATCAAGTGGTGCGTTGTCAACACCAGCATTTCCTGGCGTAGGTTCACCAGATCCATCCAGTTAATAGTTGATTAATTGTATGTTGTACAAGTTCTACATGGCTTATTTCCTCTAAAAAAACACCTCGAAGTAAATCGCGATATTGCTTCTCTTTACCTCTAAAATTTGAGCTTTGGAAGAAGTATTGCATCATTGTACGCATTTCGCCATAATGCCCACCTAATATTTCTTGTAAAACTTTTGCGGCAGCTGGATCTGGCTTGTCCGGCTTGATAATATTAATCAGTTCTTCTTTATAATAAAACATGAAGTACACCTCTTTTAAGTTAGTTAACATTGTTATCGTGTCCGCTAATTGGTTACTTAATACTCAAATTCATTTTTTTACCAATAAATCATGATCTCAAAATGCAAATTCTTTTGGAAATAACTATTTTCGATATGAGATGAAAATGGGGGAATAGCTACTTACAATTTAATAAAAAAGATAAGATTACGGAGTGTAATCTTATCTTTTTATTAAGAATAATAAATTGTATCTTCAAGGTTTTAAAATGACTTTTATACAATCATCTTCACGATTATTAAAAATTTGATAACCATAGCTCGCTTCTTCAAGGGGGATTTTGTGTGTAATAATCTCTTTTGGATCGAATTCTTTGTTTATTATTTTTTCAAATAGTTCCGGCATAAAATGAATAACAGGTGCTTGTCCCATTTTAAGGTTAATATTTCTAACCCAAAATGCTCCGAGTGGAAATGCATTATAATTGCCACCATAAACGCCAGTCATTTGAACCGTTCCATATTTTCTTATGGCTTTCGTAGCGATTTGAATAGGGCCGAGAGTTCCGCCTTGTAATTTTAATTTTTGTTCTAGAAATTCTAGTGGCGATTTTTTTCCATCCATGCCCACGCAATCAATGACTACATCGGCACCGCCATGTGTGATTTCCTTTAAATGTTCTCCCATATCGGGGAATTTTGTAAACTCAAATACCTCAACATTGTTAATCTTTTTTGCATAATTTATACGATAATCTAAGTAATCGACTGCGATTACACGCTTAGCACCTTGCATCCAAGCAAATTTTTGTGTCATTAATCCAACAGGCCCGCAACCAAGGACGATAACAGTATCACCTGGCTTAACACCAGCGTTTATTACACTCCAATAGGCTGTTGGCAAAACATCGGATAAAAACAGTAAAGATTCATCTTCAAGTTCGCATGATTCTGGTATAACAAATGGAGTGAAATTTCCAAAAGGAACTTTTAAATATTCTGCTTGTCCACCTGGATGGTTACCAAATTTCTCTGTATAACCAAAGTATCCACCAGAATCATAATGAGGATTGGAGTTATCACATTGGCTTTCCATTTCATGTTGGCAATAAAAACAATGTCCACAAGAAACGTTGAAGGGGATGACAACACGATCTCCTTTTTTCACTTTAGTAACATCTGGACCAACTTCTTCAACAATGCCCATTGGCTCATGACCAATAATGTAACCTGGAGGTAAAGGCATGTTGCCCTGATATAAATGTAAATCAGAACCGCAAATAGCAGTTGAAGTAATTTTTACAATAATATCATCTTTTTTCTCTAACTTTGCATCATCAACCTGTTTAACTTGTACTTGGTTTGGTCCTTGATAGGTTACAGCTTTCATCTCATATCTCCTTAGGAATCATTTTTCATAATTTATCTCGCTATTTGCCGGCTGCCCGTAAAAGCCCGATTGATGAGGGCTGATAATCACCCGGGGATGAACAAAACCCCACTGATTAAAATTTCACTTTATATGTATCTCCTGATAAAATATAAATTTTTAGTAAAGAGAAACCTGTACATAGTGTTGTTATGAAAGTATGTTATAGCAACTCTTCTTTCTTATATCTTTTGCCCTATTTTAAGAAGAAACTCAATAATTATTCATAATCTAATTTCCATAAAAAGGATAATTATTATTTCATAATTTGTCGCATATTAAAAACATCGGAGGTGAAATAATATGGCAAACAATAATAGTGGAAATCGTAATGAATTATTAGTTCGAGGCGCTGAACAGGCTCTTGATCAAATGAAATATGAAATTGCACAAGAGTTTGGTGTACAACTTGGTGCAGATACAACAGCTCGTTCAAACGGATCTGTTGGTGGTGAAATTACAAAACGTTTAGTTGCAATGGCTGAACAACAACTTGGTGGTAGAGCTAACCGCTAAGAGAATTCGTATAAAATATAGCGAATATGTAAATCAATTTCTTTTGTATATGTATAAAAATAAAAACCCTTATAGTAAATGGATTCTCACTCAAAGATTATTGATAATCTTCTTTCATAATCTTTGGGTATTTAATTTGTAAACTACTTTCCTAAACAATAAACACGCAGTGTTGGAAAGGTGTTTTCCATGCATAGTAGAAAAGCTTTTGCAGGAAAAAGCATACTTAAAAATTTGATTTCAATATTGAAATCAATATTGATTATGATATTTTCGAAAGGGAGGAATTTAAAAATGGGTATTTTAAGTGGAAACCCTCAAAATGAACCGTTACATTACGGAGAAGTATTTGATATTTGGAGTTATCTTCTAGCCGCACAAGGTGGAATCGCAAGCCATCAAGTATTTATGAATCATACAGGTGACGAAGATTTGAAGAAGTTTTTAGAAAGCTTAATTGAAAATGATATGAATTCAGAAATAGAAGAGTTAAAAACTCTTTTAAAAGTTAATGGCGTAGCTTTACCGCCAGCTCCGCCAGAACGACCAGTTGCATCTATTGAAGACATTCCTCCTGGAGCACGTATTAATGATGCAGAAATTGCAGCAGCGGTTTCTACAGGATTAGCAGCTGGACTTGTGACATGTAGTCAAGTGATGGGAAAATGTCTTCGAGAAGATGTAGGGATGCTATTCGGACAATTTCATATGAAAAAAGCACAAGCAGGTGTAACTTTGCTACGTTTAAGTAAGAAAAAAGGGTGGGTAGTTCCACCTCCATTACATGTGAAAAACTCTGATCAAGCTTAATAAACAAAAATAAAAAAGTGGCATTGGCCACTTTTTTATTTTTTAGATGTATCCTCAACTTTGGATTTATTTATTGTAGAAGAATCCATATATTCATCTGACATTTCCATAGCATATTTATCATGATGAATATGATTGTGATTTCTTAATTCATCGTCGTTACGCAGTACTAACCTCTTCATATAAATGTGGAAGAAAACCTCTATTCCGCCAATAATTAAAGCGGCTAAGAATGAAGAAAGTCCAATATTACGAGTAGCATCTAAATTAGTAAACAAGTATGTTAAAAGCCAAATTCCGAAGAAGCTTAAGCCGAAATCTGCCATTGTAGCAATCGTATTTCCGTATTTAGGTAAAATGAAGAGATCGCCGATTAAATAGGCAGCTCCTGTTAAGAAAAGAGAAATGAGTAATACTCTAGGAATGGAAATGCCTTGAAAGATACTGAGTACGATAAGTAATACTGCAGTTATCGCTGTGTATTTAATTAATAAAGCAACAATATGTTTCATCATTTTCCTCCATTGTTTAAACGTATATGGAATAAAATATTTCATTAGAAACGGGTTATGCTTTTATATAGCGTAACCCGTTTCATTTTCTGATGGAGGCCTATTTATAATATCCCATGGCACGTATATTGTATTTCGTTCTCCTATACACTATTATGTTGGGCTTAAAGGGCATCAATTATACCTTTGAATTCACGGTCGTAATTACCAATTAATTAGCTATATATTTTAGCATGTAATTTAACATATTAAAGAAAGAAGGAGGTGAATGAACATGTCAAACAATAACAGTGGAAGCAGCAATCAATTATTAGTACGTGGCGCTGAACAAGCTCTTGATCAAATGAAATATGAAATTGCTCAAGAATTTGGCGTACAACTTGGTGCAGATGCAACAGCTCGTGCAAACGGATCTGTTGGTGGTGAAATTACGAAACGTCTTGTATCATTAGCTGAGCAACAACTTGGCGGTGGCGTTACTCGTTAATTTTATATATGAAATGGATATAAAGGAGAGGCATGCCGTCTCTCCTTTCTCATACATTTTTATTTGTTTAACTTTTAGACTCTCGAGGTTTTAAATACATAATGAATTTTTTGTGAAATAAAAGGATAAAAGATAAGAGGTTATATTTGATGCGAAAGGGGCAGAAAAAATGAAATATGAAGCGTTATTTACAGTTGAGATTTCTGTAGGAAGTGAGAGAGTAGCAAACCATAAAATAAAGGCACATGATGTCGTTGATGTTGTTGAAAAGCTTGCTGAAAAGTACTTAAGTAATCATGAGGGACATTCTCAAAATGAATAAAGGAGAATCGTAATATGACCTGTCATGATGTTAAGAACAAAACGAAAGAAAAAAAAGATTTAAAATGGTGGCAACTCTCACTTATTGGAATTGGTTGTACGATAGGAACGGGCTTTTTTTTAGGATCCAGTATAGGGATTAAAATAGGTGGATCTTCAATTATTCTTATTTTGATTTTAACTGGATTCACTACATATATTGTATTTGAAGCATTGGCAAAAATGGCTGTGGAAGATCCGCAAAAAGGATCGTTTCGCATTTATTCAAGAAAAGCTTTTGGAAATTGGGCGGGTTTTAGTCACGGATGGACATATTGGTGTTCGGAGTTGCTTATTATGGGCAGCCAGTTAAGTGCGTTAGGAATCTTTTCACGTTACTGGTTCCCTAAAATACCACTATGGATATTTGCTGCTGTATATGGAGTAGCGGCTATATTAATTATTTTTATAGGGGTAAAGATATTCGAACGTTTAGAAAAATGGATGGCTATTATAAAAATCGTTGCTATTGTGGGGTTTATTGTAATTGCCATTTTAGTTATTTTAGGATTTATAAAGGGTGGTTTATATAAGGCACAAATCCCGCGTAATTTTAAAGACTGGTTCCCAAATGGATTAAAAGGCACTTGGTCCTCTCTAATTTATGCATTTTATGCATTTGGAGGAATCGAAATTATGGGATTAATGACAATAAGACTGAAAGACCCTAAAGATGCACAAAAGTCAGGAAGAGTAATGTTAATGATTTTAACGATTATTTACGTAGTCTCTTTAGGGTTGGCAATTATGATGGTTCCGTTAAATCAGTTTAATACGAAAGAAAGTCCTTTTGTAATAGCGTTACAAGACTATAATTTACCGTATGTGCCATTTATTTTAAATGTAGTATTAATTTTAGCGGGCTTTTCAACGTTAGTTGGTTCATTATTTGCAGTGACAAGTGTATTAATGAACTTAGCTGAAGAGGGTGATGCACCTGCGATGTTTGCGAAAAAAAACAAGAAGAATATCTCTTTTCCAGCTTTAATTCTTATCATAATGGGGCTTGGTGCTTCTATCCTTAGCGCTTTATTACTACCAAAAAATATATATGAATATGTAACAACTGCAGCTGGATTAATGTTGTTGTATACATGGAGTTTAATTCTTCTTTCCTTTTGGAGACTAATGAATCCAAAAGGGTGGATGCAGATAAAAAGTATTATTGGTCTTATTATGATTGCACTAGCTGTTAGTGGAACACTATTACAAAAAACAACGCGTTTTGGTTTCTTAGTGAGCTTGTTGTTTTTAGGAATAGTTATTATTGTTACTATAATTGTTCATTTTGTCTCACGAAAAAGGAATCCAGCTATATGAAGTATCTTTCTTTTCACACCATGAATAGTATGTCAGAACTAAATAATAGAAGTTATTGAAAAATGATTTGGTAAGTTTGAAAACCAAAATATAATCCATAAATAATAAGTGATATTCCAGATACTACTGTTATAAGAGACAATATACGTGTATTCAAAATTTTACGAAATATACTAGATGTACTTGCCATCGTAATATCCCAAATAAAAATGCCTAAAATAATCCCGAAACTATATAACAAAAGCTGCTCTTTATTATAGGAAGAAGCGGCTTTTGCTAATATAGAGCCGAAAATTCCAAGCCAAAATAGAATTGTTAATGGATTAGATAAGGACATAAAAAAACCAGAAAAAAAGCTTTTAATAACTGAATCATCATTTCTCGTATTACTAATGCTAATTTGATTTGCATTTTTTAAACTTTCGATACCTGTATAGATTAAAACAAAAGCGCCGAAAGACCATAAGAAAAGTTTTATAATATCTTTTTCGAGGAAATGAATGACACCTAAATAAATAAGTGCCATGTAGATGACATCTGCAAGTAAGGCTCCTATGCCAAGAATCCAAGCGTGAAAAAACCCACTCCTAATACCTTTTTCTAACTGTGCAGCATTAATAGGCCCCATTGGAGCAGATAATGATAAACCTAAGAAAACATAGCTTAAAAATATGCCCACGTATGATATGCTCCTCCCACTAAATTTGATCTATATTAAATCTATTCAGTGGTTAAAGTTTGTACAACTAAATAATAAAAAGTGGAGTGGGTTACTTATTTTTATGCAAGTATTTTATTATTCGAGAAAAGGGACACTTGGATGGAATTGTTTCATCATCACGTAAAAAATATTGTTGCCATTCATAATTATCTTTTTCACCATAATCTTTAAGAGAAGGGTGAATAGGAGCTTTGTCATAAGCGGCTAGACGTTGACGTATTAAGTTTTTTAGCTTTCTACTGCGTTTCTCAGAATTCATAATTCCCTGTAAAACCCACCTAGGAGTTAAAGCAAGCATCATACATGAAAAATGTCTACTTTGTCTATTGACATGGGCAGGTGTAGCGCAGTAAACAAAATATGATTCATTATGAAAGCAAAATTCCCAAGTGTTTTCCATAGGATCATTTGGAATGTGCATAGGCCATTCCATTTCGTCCAAACGGCTAGTTGTATTAAGTAGAGACCAATAAATATGTTCAAAATCTTCAACTGTAGTTTCTCGCAGTAAATCTATTGGTGTATGAATAAAAACAATAAGTGAAGCGTATTGCCCTGTGTCTCTAGAACATTCCGTATATTCTTTAAGTAATGTGGCAAAATCAGCGCTAGTATTCGTATCTCTAGGATCACCTATGAATCCGTACCGGAGGTGATTGGCTGTAAAGCCGTGTTGAGCTGGGATACAAGGGAACGGCTTATTTTTATCTGTCATTTTTAATTTAAAAGAACGGAAAGCTTCTTGTTGCCAATGTGGAAGGTTAGTAATATTTTTTTGTAAAGAGTCTTTATCATAAAGCATAGTCATCTTTTTATCCCTCCTAAGTCATAATATATAACCTATTAATTATTTAAAAATAGGTGACTAACACGGCTAGAATAATTATTTTTTAATCTATAAAAATAAAATGATTTAATGAAGAATCCCCTTCAATGTAGTTACTTTAATAGTTGATCTTTAATAACGTATAAATTTAAGTAGCTATAAAATTTGAAAAATATATAAGGAATATGTAGGTACAATGTTCACATTTATATTTTCTAACTAATATGGTTTATAACGAAACAAGAAGGGATGTATTATGATGGGGATTTTTAAGGAAGAAAAAATTAAATTTATAGATTGTAAAGGCGAGGAAGTCATTTTGAAAATCAAAATTAAGGATATAAAAAAGTAGGGAAGAGGAATTAAGGATACTTTATTGTGATTAACATAGAAGGATGAAAAGTAACCATGAATTAGATTGAAATGAATTCAGTAGTATAGGCCCTTTTTGAATTTTTTTGCATATTGTAGCATGAATGAATATTAAGGGGGAACGTCTATGTCTTATCCTAATCAACTAGCTTGGCATGAAACATTGGAGTTACATGAATTAGTAGCATTTCAAGCAAACGGTTTAATCAAATTAAAAAAATCAGTTAGGAATGTACCTGATCAAGCACTTCAATCGTTATATATTAAAGCTATAAATGCCATCCAAAACAATTTACAAGAGTTAGTACAGTTTTATCCATATGCTCCTGGATTTCAATCGCAACATCGTGATGACACTGGATTTTACGCTGGAGATTTGCTTGGGTTAGCAAAGACATCTGTTCGAAATTATGCAATAGCGATTACTGAAACTGCAACGCCTCGTCTTAGAGAAGTTTTAATCCGTCAAATAAATGGTGCTATACAATTACATGCACAGGTTTTTAACTTTATGTATGAGCGTGGTTACTATCCAGCTTATGATTTAAAGCAACTATTAAAAAATGATGTTCAAAATGTGCAAAAGGCAATACAAATGCAATATTAAAATGAAGATTTGGAAATTATCATGAGAGAAAAACTATAGTTTATTTATAGAGGATCAAATAATTAAGACTATATGATAATTTCCATTGTTAATAAATTAATTAAATGCTAAAAATATAGATTCATTCTAAAATATTAAAGAAATTATACTAGCGCTATTTTAGAATGGTGAATTCCTTAAAGCTTTTTTAGTGAGTTTTAATAAAATATTAAATACGCTTGAGAATAAGTATTTATATGATACATCTAATTGAATGTTATTTTCCTTCGGCACTAAGTATGTTTAGCACGTTTTTCTTTTGGGAAAAATAAGAATATACATTAGTGGAAAGGATAGGATTTAATGTTTACCAAAACCGATAATACAAGCTATTTAACCTCTTCTGTTTATTTGACCCGTAATCTATGGTCAGGTATCTTGTTTGGGCTAGGGTTAGTAGCTTTTATAGATGAAACTATTTTTCATCAACTGCTACATTGGCACCATTTCTATGATAAATCTACAACAGATATTGGACTCATTTCAGATGGTCTTTTTCATGCTTTTAGTTGGTTTGCAACGATTGGTTCCTTGTTTATGGTTGCTGATCTCCGCCGTAGAAATGCATTTTGGTTGAAAAGATGGTGGAGCGGATTAATGCTTGGTAGTGGTGGATTTCAATTATATGACGGTATAATTCAACACAAACTAATGAAAATACATCAGATTCGATACGTAGATAATGTTCTTATCTACGACGTAATATGGAATATAATTGCGACTGTAATGCTCTTAATTGGCATTCTGCTAGTTTTTCAGACAAGAACTGATGAAAGATTATTGAGAGGTAAAAGCTTAAATGAACAATAACCATCTTCATCATGAAATATGGAATGCACTGGATATTTTACTATTCGTATTCATTTTAATTATGTTAATAATTTATATAGTAGCCACGATTTTATCAAATAGCCATTACAAACGATGGCCGTTATATCGAAGTGTCTTCTGGATTTTAGGACTTATTTGTGTGGCAATAGCAGTTGTTGGGCCCTTAGCTCATCGTGCTCATAATGATTTCACAGTGCATATGCTTGTGCATTTACTCCTTGGGATGCTTGCTCCAATTTTTATAGCATTAGCCGCTCCAATGACTCTTTTTTTACGAACGCTCAATGTGAAAGCAGCACGACGTCTTTCAAGGATACTAAAGAGTAGGCCTCTACAACTTCTTACTCATCCAATTATCGCAACCTTACTTAATTTAGGAGGACTATGGATTCTCTATACGACTAGCTTATACTCGATGATGCACGAAAGTATACTTCTTCATTTGTTCATACATTTCCACGTTTTTATTGCAGGATATCTGTTTACCACATCAATGATTTATGTTGATTTAATATCCCATAGGTATAGCTATACGTACCGATCAATTATTTTAATAATTGCATCAGCTGGTCATGGGATATTATCAAAATACATATATGCTCATCCGCCTGCTGGTGTAGTTACTAAACAAGCAGAAATTGGGGGCGTGCTGATGTATTATGGCGGAGATTTCGTTGATATTGTTCTTATTTTTATACTTTGTTTGCAATGGTCTAGGGGTAGCAGAAAGAGAACAAAAGTTAATAATGTAGTAAGGGCATGGGATGTATCGGATTTTTTGAAACTAAAAACTTTGAAATGAAATGTAGTTAAACTGTATTATGGATTAAGTATGGTATGAACAAAATTTAAAAAAGTATGTTAAAAGTAAAAAGAGCAGTTATTTATTATGACTGCTCTTTTTTATGGTAAGAAGTACAACCTGGGTAAGAAGCAGGCTACACTACAGGTAGTGTTTGCGGAATATCGAGTTTTATTCAACAAGGATAGTTCCATTCTTAAAATAGAGAGGTCGCCTCAGGTTATTATTTTCACATATTTTAACATTCTTTGACATTTTGATTTTGTGAGACATTTTAGTTTTTTGTTTAATTTATGTTTTTATCTACATATTTTCCATAATCAGGTGTAGCAATTTTATCAAATTCTTGAACCAGTGTATTGAGGCTTGTTGATAGCAATTCACCTGACATTGGTATCCCATGTCCAGTAATAGCGACTAGAGGCTTTAATTCTTCTAATTTAATGACTGATTCTTTAGCTGCTTTCCAGTCTGTTGTTAAATAACGAGGGGGTCCGCTTATTTCCTGTTCTTGAGTTATTACTTTATACAGATACTCCTGTTTCACTGTAACAAAAGCGTCCCCAGCAATTAAAGTTCGGTCTTTCTCTCTGAATAATGAAATATGCCCAGGAGTATGCCCTGATGTATGAATCCATCTAAACTCTGGCATATGGGGAACAGTTCCATCGGTAGGTAGTGCTTTTACGCTATTTCCTAAATCAATCGGTTCATTAGGGAACAGGGGAGACATTTTCGCTACCATACCACCTTCAACTGTTGGATCTGGTTCAGGATAGCTTTGTTGTCCAGTCAAAAACGGTATCTCCATTTGATGGGCATAGACTGGAACATCCCAATATTTAATGAGTTCAATTATTCCTCCAACATGATCAAAATGGCCGTGAGTTAAAATAATTGCTTTTGGGCGACTATTGGTACCAAATCGATTCTCAGCGATAGAGATAATTTCATTTGCACATTTAGGCATTCCAGCGTCAACTAAAACAAAATCATCGGTATGCGGATTCCCAACAAAACATATGTTGACGATTTGAATCGTGTAGCAAAATAAATCAGGCAATACTTCGATGCCATGACCACTTTCAATTGAAGTTGCTGGAATAAACTTATAATCACTTCCATAATTCATCTCATTGTCCACTTTTTATCCCCCTTACTATATGTTAATACGACATTATAGTTCCCTAATTTCTCAAATCCATTTTGGAGGATTTGAGAAAAGAATGAGTGGGGGATTAAAAAAACAATAATTTACTCCTAGAATTAAGGTGGAGACATATCAATTTATATAAAGTGCAAACAAAAAATATTGATTGTAAAGTCGTAGTTTCTACTATTATTTTGAGTTTAAGTGTATATCTTTTAAGAGGATATACCAAGTTCTTTTATTTTGATAATTACTTGAAACTTGAATAGGGAAAACATGATCAAGCCCCCATTCTAATTCGTTTATTTCATTTTCAAGTCCTGTTGGATAGAGTAAAAGAATCTTAAAATTATTTTTAACAATATTCGATAAAACGGTTTGTAATTCTAGTGCTTCAGTCAAGTTTCCGCCCCATCTAACAAATAAAATGGATTGTGAATGATGAATTTTTTCGTAAAAGTTATCAATTCTTCGATCTAATTTTTGTTTAAAATCATGGTATGTGATGAACCAATCTTCATTTGGAATAACAGGGAAATCATGATAAGATGTTACGTTATATTTTGTGTCTTTTATAATATGAGAAAAAACAGGTTGTATCACACCATCATTAAACACAATATTTTGTTCCTGCATTGCGTGCATGTTTTTTAAATCCATAAAGTCTATAAAATTATTTTTCAATAATGTGTTGATAGAAGAAAGATTCGGTGATTCAAACCAATCTAGAGGACCTGAATATTTCCGCAGCCTATATTTTTTCAGATGGATAGCGGTATAACAATTTTCCCCTAAACTAATAACATCATCATAAATTCCTTGAAGTTTTTTCATTTCCAATACAATCATCCTTTTTTTGGAAAGTGTGAGAACTAATTCATTATAAATAATATATGTATGTATAAAACCTCCTGTGAAAAGGCTCACAGGAGGTTAAACTAAAGCGTATTTCGAGTTATATACTATTTGTCGAGGTAAGAATTGTGTGTGATAATTAATGGCGTGTTATAAAAAAGGAGAAAAACAGAAGTACATTGAAGTTAGTTGTGAATAAATTATAATTTAAAATTGAGCGGAAATAAGGAGCCCCAGTTACTTCATTATGCAACTGGGGCATTTTCTAATCTCTTCCTAACTTAATTATATCATGTAAATCAAGTTCGAAATAGACTGTTTCTTCTCATTTACTACTGTTACAATCAAGAACACATGAATAGTAAGGAGAGGTGCCAAATGAGTTCTTTCGTTCTCGGTTTTCAGGAAATAGAAAAAACACAGCTTTTTCTCGTTGGTGGAAAAGGATTGAATTTAGGGGAGTTATCCAATATTCAAGGGATACAAGTGCCAGAAGGTTTTTGTGTTACAACGGTAGGGTATGAACAGGCCATCGGAAAAAATGAAGCATTTCAAACTTTGTTGAATCAATTAAAAATGCTAAAAATTGAGGAACGAGATGAAATTGGTGAAATTAGTAAGAAGATTAGAGCAGTCATTATGGCGGTGGAAATTCCAGTTGATGTAGTGGAATCAGTAGCTCATTATCTCTCGCACTTTGGCGATGAACATGGGTATGCAGTGCGTTCGAGTGCTACTGCTGAAGATTTACCGTATGCCTCGTTTGCTGGTCAACAAGATACGTATTTAAATATTATTGGAAAAGAAAACATTTTGCAGCATATTAAAAAATGCTGGGCTTCTTTATTTACAGATCGAGCGGTTATATACCGAATGCAAAACGGTTTTGATCATAATCAAGTTTCTATATGTGTTGTCATTCAAAAAATGGTTTTCCCTGTGGCTTCAGGGATTTTATTTACTGCGGATCCGATTACTTCGAATAGGAAGGTGTTGTCAATCGATGCCAGCTTTGGACTTGGCGAAGCGCTAGTATCTGGATTGGTTTCTGCAGATAATTATAAGGTAATAGAAGACGAAATCGTCGAAAAGGTCATCGCAACGAAAAAATTAGCCATCTATGGACGAAAAGAAGGCGGAACAGAGAGAAAGAAAATTACTCCTAATAAGCAAAAAGTTCAAACACTTACTGAACAACAGATTTTACAACTAGCACGCATCGGAAGACAAATCGAAGCTTATTTTGGTTGTCCGCAAGATATTGAATGGTGCTTAGTTGATGATACATTTTATATAGTCCAAAGCAGGCCAATTACGACTTTATATCCAATTCCAGAAGTAAATGATGGGGGAAATCACGTTTATATATCAGTTGGTCACCAACAAATGATGACCGATGCGATGAAACCATTAGGTTTATCCTTTTTCTTGTTAACGACTAATGCTCCTATGCGCAAAGCGGGAGGAAGGCTGTTTGTTGATGCTACGCAACAATTAGCTTTACCTGCTAGCAGAGATTATTTAGTAAACACTTTAGGGAAATCGGATCCACTCGTAAGAGATGCATTAACGACTATAATCGAACGAGATTATTTTATTAAATTATTACCGGATGAAGAAAAAGAAAAGAGTGCTAGTAAAAGTAAGCCACCAGTAAGTTCGCAACCAGAAATCGAAATTGATCCAGCAATCGTTACAGATTTAATAAAAAATAGTGAAGCATCAATCGAAGAGTTAAAGCGAAACATGCAAACGAAATCAAGGGTGGATGTACTTGATTTTATTTTGGAAGACATTCAGCAATTAAAGAAAGTATTATTTAACCCGCAAAGTATAGCGGTCATTATGGCAGGTATGAATGCTTCGGCTTGGATTAATGAAAAAATGGAGCAATGGCTAGGCGAAAAGAATGTAGCAGACGCGCTTTCTCAATCGGTACAAAATAATATTACGTCAGAAATGGGGCTAGCATTAATGGATGTTGCTGATGTGATTCGGCCGTATCCAGAAGTTATTGCGTATTTACAACATGTAGAAGAGGATAACTTTTTAGATGAACTTGTTCAGTATAACGGCGGAGAAAAAACTCGAGATACAATCATTGCTTTCCTAAATAAATATGGAATGAGATGTAGCGGAGAAATCGACATTACGAAAACGCGCTGGAGTGAGAAGCCAACAACCATTATCCCAATGATATTAAATAATATAAGAGACTTTGAATATGGTGCGAGTAAGCGGAAGTTTGAAGAAGGACTGCAAGAAGCTTTGAAAAAAGAAGAAGAATTATTAGACCGATTGCAGCACGTGCCGGATAGTAAACAAAAAGTAGAAGAAACGAAGCGAATGATTCGTAATATCCGTAATTTTATTGGCTATCGTGAATATCCAAAATACGGTATGATTAATCGTTATTTCATATATAAGCAGGCGTTATTGAAAGAAGCTGAGCAACTTGTGCAGAGCGGTGTCATTCATGAAGTTGATGATATTTACTATTTAACTTTTGAAGAGCTTCACGAAGTTGTTCGCACGAAGAAACTAGATTACGAAATTATTCATAAACAAAAAAATGATTATAAATTATATGAAAAACTAACGCCTCCGCGTGTAATGACGTCTGATGGAGAAATCATTACAGGTAAATATAAACGTGAAAACCTTCCAGCTGACGCGATTGTAGGCCTGCCTGTTTCTTCAGGAGTGATTGAGGGAAGAGCTCGCGTTATTTTAAACATGGAAGAAGCGAATTTAGAAGAAGGAGATATATTAGTTACTGCGTTTACTGATCCTGGCTGGACACCATTATTTGTATCTATAAAAGGATTAGTCACTGAAGTCGGCGGGCTGATGACCCATGGAGCGGTTATCGCACGTGAATATGGATTACCAGCAGTTGTCGGGGTAGAGAATGCTACGAAATTAATAAAAGATGGGCAACGAATACGGGTACATGGAACAGAAGGGTATATTGAAGTGTTGTAATGAAATAAAAGATCATCCGCTATAAATAGTGGATGATCTTTTATTTTGCAACAACTCATTTCTTTAAACCAGCCGCATAAAAAGGACCATGAACTGCGATTGTTGATAAAAAGCGAGCAATCTCCTCAGGTGTTTCTTTTTGTCCATTATTTAACCATTGTTGGATGACACCTATATGCGCAGATGCCATATAAGAAGTTAAGTATTATTGCGACACTTGTAATTGGGTTTGGTCTTACATGGATTGCGGATGGGATGGTAGGGTTAAATATCTCGAACTTCACGGATACAGCTCTATTCTTATCCATTACTTCTTTTAGTTTCTTCTTAATGATATCTGCGGTACTTTCATTAGTTGGGCTAAAAGGGATCGGTTTATTCGCTTTATTACTATTCTTCGGGGCGCCGTTATTATCGTTAGCACCTGAGATGTTGTCTCCGTTTTATCAAGACTGGGTTTACTCATGGTTACCAATGAAATTTATGATTGAAGGCCTAAGAGAAATCTTCTTCTTCGGAAAAGGGTTAAGTTGGAATACTCCTGTTACTGTACTCGTTTGGATTGGTATAGTAAGTATGGTTACTATATTAGCAACTGCACTCAAACGTAGTGTAGTAAAAGGGCATGAAACAGAATTGA
Source organism: Bacillus sp. SRB3LM (assembly GCF_015712745.1). Lineage (NCBI taxonomy): Bacteria > Bacillati > Bacillota > Bacilli > Caryophanales > Bacillaceae > Bacillus > Bacillus sp. SRB3LM. The sequence continues at coordinate 141,643 of NZ_VWVQ01000004.1, read as the reverse complement.
ATGCTTAAAAACAAGCTGTTTCACTAATTAGTGAAACGGCTTGTTTTTGATTTTTTCTCAATGTAAATGCCTGATTGTTGAAAAGTGTATTGTTTAGAATTAAGTCGGAATCTCTAAAAATCGCGTACGTTCCAAACAATCTCACCACGTTCATCATCCCACGTACTGTGATGACGCTTAAATCCTATCTTTTCTAGTACCCGGAGGGAAGCGATATTCCAAGCACCTACAGTCGACCAAAGTCTTTGGCGCCCAGTAGCAATCGCTGCGTCCAGTACAATAGATGCCGCCTCAGTCGCATAACCTTTACCATGAACGCTACGGAACAACTCGTATGCAACCTCCGGCTCTTCAATTGTGGAACGTCCAATAATTAAGCCACAGTATCCGATGAAATCACCTTCATTGCGCCTTCGAATAGTGAGAAGAGAAATGCCATTTTCGTCTGCCTTCTTGCGCATCTCAATGAGCCGGTTACGAACGGAATCAACGGCTGGAATGTCCACGCCACGTTCGCCAATTAATTTGCTCAGCCAAACGGAATCGGATTCCTCCCACATACTAAGCTCAAGTCTTTCGGTTTTCAGCTGGAAGGCCATAGTTTTAAATAAAGATGGCATAGTGGTACCTCCTAGTTATATGACTGGATTCATAATAGCTTCGCATCTCAACACCACATCTGGTTGGAAACCTGATTCATTCGCGAATTTATAGCAACAGCGTACAAAAAAATAGTGATATTTTATCCGCTATTTGTCGTGTAGTAAAATCCCCACTGAATATAGTTTCACTTTATGAATAAGCAATTCCTTTGCAAAATAGACCCTTTTCTCAAACTTTTCTTTCAATCTAAAGCCGTCCCGTTATATACATAGGCTCCTACTATTTCTAAATGCATAAAATGTTAAGCGAAAGTATGAAGGGATACGATGTATAATTCGAATTATTATGATTGGTATAGACAAAATGATAAGTTGATTAGTGATATTGAAAAAGCTATAAATGGAGAGTATAGCGCTATAAGCTGCTATGCAAAATTAGCGAATATGGCTCCAAATCAAGTAGAACAAAAATAAATTTTTGAAATTCGTAATGATGAAATAAAGCATTTCCACAACTTTGTACAAATTTATACGAACTTAACTGGCAGGCAGCCGAAAGCACAAATTACTGAAAACTGTTCGAATACGTATTTACAAGGATTAGAGTTTGCTATACAAGATGAACAAAATCATGCAGTATGGTTTTTATATTACTTCCTGAAGTCGAAGTGAGCATTAAGAATGAACGGCTAATGTGGTGCATATATTAGAAAACATTTTAAAACGTAGTGCAACAATTGAATGAAATATTTAAATGTAAGCAGAAGGAAACCGTTTCGCTAGTAGTGGAGCGGTTTTTTATGATGTACATATGTATCGACAAAATATAGTAATTACATTTGATATATAATGTATGAAATGAAAATGAATAAGTTAGGAGCAGACATATGAAAAGAGGGATTACAGTAGATATTCTAGATGGATATGATAATTTACTTTGGAAAGTATTAAAGCCAATTGATATTACTGTATTTGATTGGCAAGTCATGGGAAGGGAGGAAGCTTATATAATAATAGGGAATGAATTAGGTCCAGAATTATTTTCAGAAGATAACGAGATCATGGAAGGATCAGAATTAAAAAAGCTAATAAAAGATAACATATATTATCTTTTATTTTTAGATCTAAAAGCATGTCCAAAAGGAGAGGCACTAGGAGAAATTGCAACATTTGAAGAATTTAAGGAGAGTAAGTGTGAAGTAGTCGTATTAGTAGCGGATGGTGAGTATATACAAATTTATGCGAAAAACCAAGAAGAGATTGAAATGATGTATGAAAACGCAGTGAATCAAGGATTTTATGTAGAATATATTACAGATGAAAATGATGGAAGGACTCGTTTGTCAGTATGGTAGCAATTTGAAAGGGGAAAGGCAATATGGAGAGCAATATAAGTAAAGAATATGCAATTCGAATTGCTACTGAAAATGAAAGTGATAGTATTATCCTTTTATTAAAAGAGGTAGCACAATGGCTACAATATAAAGAAGTGGATCAGTGGCAGAAGCTACGGCTGAAATAATAGAATGTATAAGAGAGAAATATACATATGTTGTTCTGAAAGAAGATGAAATAGTGGGTACGGTTACAGTTTCTCCTAAACAAAATGAATGGGATGAACATATTTTTGGTAAAGAGGAAGTTTCTAATTCATTATATATTCATAGATTTGCGGTGAAACGGAAGTATAAGGGGAACGGAATTGGCGAATGGATTTTACAGTGGATAGAAGAGAATGTACAACATGACAAAGAGTATTTGAAGTTAGATTGCGTGGGGCATAATCGTACGTTGAATGATTTTTATAAGAAAAATAGTTTTGAATATGTTGGGAGTACGGATGGGCTTAGTAAGTTTCAAAAGAAAAGGAGAATGTGAATGCATCCAATTAATGTAAGTTTAGTTAAAAAGTTAATACAGGAACAGTTTCCTGAATGGGCCCATTTAGAAGTGAAACCTGTAAAGTTTAGTGGGCATGATAATAGGACGTTTCACTTAGGGGATGAGATGAGTGTAAGATTGCCAAGTGATGTGGCATATGCACCGCAAGTAGAGAAAGAAAATAAGTGGTTACCACTATTAAGTAAGGGGCTTTCTTTACCGATTTCTACCCCACTTGCGAAAGGAAATCCGTCTGAAGCGTATCCATTGCCTTGGTCTATTAATAAGTGGATAGAGGGAGAAACAGTTACGAAACAAAACGTTCGGGATTTAAATGAATTTGCGGCGGACTTAGGATCTTTTTTAGTAGAATTGCAATCTATTAATGCGAGTAACGGACCTTTAGCTGGAACACATAATTTTTACCGAGGCGGACTTATATCTGTATATGATGAAGAGGCGAGAGTTGCTATTGAAAATAATAAGGATGTTTTTGACGAGGCATTATTAAAGCACCTTTGGAATGTAGCACTTAGTTCTACATGGGACCGTAAGCCAGTTTGGATTCATGGAGATGTAGCACCGGGGAATTTACTCGTTAAAGAGGGAAAACTTTGTGCTGTAATTGATTTTGGTATTTTAGGTGTAGGAGATCCTGCTTGTAATGCAGCGATGGCGTGGACGTTTTTTGATGAAAATAGTAGAAATGTATTTAAAGAAGTATTACGCATGGATGAAGAAAAGTGGAATAGAGCGAGAGGATGGGCTCTTTGGAAGGCGTTAATTACATATGATGCGAATAGGGATAGTAATGAAAAAGTAGCAGAAGAATCGTATCGTATCATTCAAGGGATTGTGGATGATTATGAGAGGTAATAGAAAAGCCTATTTTAAAATAGGCTTTTTCATATGATTAAATAGTAGAAATGGAAAGAAGGAATATAACATAATTATACAGAATTTTTAGATAATAGGAGGTGTCGAATTTTGAGTGAAATTGAATTAAAGAGTAATGTAATTAAGACAGGGCGAGAGAAGGGGATTATTCTTCGGTTTATACTTGCTAGTCTCGTTGGGGTGTTTATGTTTTTCGTTCCTGTTACGATAAACGGTGCATCGTCTATTATGATTGATCATATCGTATCGTGGATTAGGGCTTCGGTTCCAGGCGTAGTACCTTATTATGCATTGTTCGTTATGGCGATTGGTGCGATTTATCCATTTTATACGAAGAAATGGAATGCATCTATCGTAGACATTTGTTTTTCTATTTTAAAAGTAGTTGGCGTTGTTTTTGGCATATTATATTGTTTAAAAGTAGGACCAGCTTGGTTCTTTGCGCCAGATGTTGGACCGTTTTTATATGAGAAGCTAGTCATATCAGTAAGTTTGCTCGTTCCAATTGGCTCGGCGTTTTTAGCGTTATTAGTCGGATATGGATTGCTTGAATTTATCGGTACATTCTGTCGTCCGATTATGAGGCCATTATGGAATACGCCGGGGAGATCGGCAATCGATGCAGTTGCGTCCTTCGTTGGAAGTTATTCGCTTGCTCTCCTTATTACGAATCGCGTGTATAAAGAAGGAAAGTATACGACAAAAGAAGCGGCGATTATCGCTACAGGATTTTCTACAGTATCCGCTACATTTATGATCATCATCGCAAAAACATTAGATATTATGCATTTATGGAATGTTTATTTTTGGACTACACTTGTTGTAACATTCATCGTGACTGCTATCACCGTAAGAATCCCGCCCCTCAGTAGAAAACCAGATACATATGTAACAGAAGAAGGGTTCCCAGAGCCTGTTTATAAAGAGAAAATGTTAGAACGTGCTTGGGAAGATGCGTTAGAAGTATCAAAATCTGCACCGAGCATTATGAAAAACATTGCAGTGAATTTAAAAGATGGATTTATTATGACGATGGGAATTTTACCATCTATTATGTCAGTAGGATTAATTGGTATCGTCTTAGCGAAGTTCACGCCAATATTTGATTGGATTAGTTATATTTTCTATCCATTTACATGGCTATTACAATTACCGGAAGCAGAATTAGCTGCTAAAGCCGCATCAGTTGGTATTGCAGAAATGTTTTTACCGTCATTATTAGTAGTAAGTGCACCACTTGTGACAAAGTTTGTTATTGCAGTTGTTTCCGTATCATCTATACTGTTTTTCTCTGCTTCCATTCCTTGTATATTATCAACAGATATTCCGTTAAAAGTATCTGAACTTATTATTTTATATGTGCAGAGAACGATTTTAACGTTGCTTATCATTACGCCGATTGCTTATTTGTTGCTTTGAAGTTTTAATAAGATAAAGTTATAAAAAAGAAGCCGTCTGTAAAAAGAGGGCTTCTTTTGTTTAAAAGCGGGATATTTTTATTTATTTTTCGTATATGACGTAACGCTTCTTAAGAAGATTCCTAGTCCCGCAAAAAAGAACCCTAAGCATAATAAGCTGCCTGGCGTTCCCCAAGTAATTTGATCTAACATTTTTTATCCCCTCCCGTTTATCATTATATAGGATTTATTGGAAAATATGAAAAGCTTTTTTTAAGGGTTACTGATGAGTCTTCCTACCGTATAATACGAGAAGAATATATTTGAAAAGAATTTTTTTATTATATTTTTTTATTCTTATAATACGTTTTTAATTCTTATGATATAGTAACAACAAAGGGGGCTTACAAATGGAATTTATTCACGAAAGAGCAAAGTTGCGGTTAATGGATAATACTGATGTCGAAACTTTGTTTTCGATTGTAGAAGGAAATCGGGATATTTGGGCGTATTTAATCTCTAAAATGGATAGTGTGCAAGATATGCAACAATACGTTCAAAAAGCGATAAAGGGTTACGGAAGAGGTACTCAAATACCTTTCGTAGTCGTAGATCAACAGACGAATAAGATTGTAGGAAGTACACGTTTATATAATATTTCAGTAGAAGATAAGACAGTTGAGTTAGGGCAAACGTGGTATCATCCGAGTGTGCAACGTACGAGTATAAATACAGAGTGTAAGTATATGCTTCTCCAGTATGCTTTTGAAAAACTGCATATGCTTAGGGTACAAATTAAGACGGATGCAAGAAATGAAAAAGCACAACGAGCAATTGAAAGGTTAGGCGCAGTAAAAGAGGGTGTGCTTAGAAATGAAAGAAAATTACCGAATGGTTATGTGAGAGATGCGGTGGTGTACAGTATTATCTCGAGTGAATGGCCAGGCGTAAAAGAACAATTGTTAGAAAAATTAGAGTTATATAAAGAAAAGTTATAATTCGTGTTTTGAAAGGTATATTGTTCGTGAGGTATGAAAAATATACCTTTTTTCTTACAAAATGCTACTTTATTTTAATTCCTTTTGTTTCATCGTTCCCTTCTGAGAAAAAATTCGTTACAATGTAGTTGTATGGTAATAAACTTATGAATTTAAAAAATGTAATGAAAACCGCAAATGAAAATGAATTGATAATCCTCAATTTTAAATGAAAACCCTTTTATATATAAATAACAAGTAAAGTTCCTTCTTTTAAATAAACTCAAACAAAACGATTTGATATAAATGTTTTTTATAGAAGTATGGATGATGTACGGAGGCAATTACAAATGAAAGAGAATAAGAAGAGTAAGAAAAGACGAATCTTTCAAGTATTTTTACTAATGATTTGTTCTGCTATTTTATATGTAAGTTATGCAGCTTACGATATTTGGAGTTATCGTTTTAAAGCAAATGATGACGTGAAAACGGATGCTGGTATCGTACTAGGAGCAGCTTCGTGGAACGGAAAACCATCTCCTGTATTTAAAGAAAGAATTAATCATGCGATTTCTTTATATAAGAACGGAAATATTAAAAAGATTATTTTTACAGGTGGTACAAAGTTCGAGGCAGAACTTGAGGAAGCACGTACTGCAAGAGTATATGCAATGAAACAAGGTGTAAAAGAGGAAGATATTTTAATTGAAACTAAATCCCTTTTCACTGAAGAAAATTTAAAAAATGCGAAGCAAGTTGGAATAGAGAACGGAATACGCACATACACGATTGTAAGTGATCCACTTCATATGAAACGCGCAATGAGAATTGCAAAACATATTAATATTGAAGCGTATGCTTCACCAACGCCGACATCAGCATATAAAACGTTAGACACAGAAATTCCATTCTTCTTTAAAGAATTATTCTCGTATATTGGATATGTAACCTCTTTGCCATTAAAGGCATTGAAGGGAGATTAACATAAGAAAAGAACCTATCCTTAAATAGGAACTTTTCTTATTAGTCAAAAACATTGTATTTTTATCGGAATAGTGAAACAATAGAGAGGTAGCTTCATATAATCATAATGAAAAAGTGAGCGGTTGATGAATCGAACATAAAGGAGATTATAGTATGGCACTCTCATTTGTTGAAACAGAAGAACAATCTTTCATTATTGCACAAATAAATAAATTGATTCCGAAGTTCATGGAAAGGGAGCATCAGCTAAGTGAATTAGGATCATTTCCGTATGAAAATATAAATGATTTGAAAGATATCGGATATACGAAATTAACATTACCGAAGGAATTTGGTGGTAGTGCGATTTCTTTATATGACTTTGTTTTATTTCAAGAGAAAATCGCGGAAGGCTGCGGAGCTACTGCATTATCGATTGGCTGGCATCTTGGCATTGTGAAAGAGCTAGCGGAAAATCGCTCTTGGAATGATGAGATGTTCAAATGGTTTTGCGAAGAAGTACGTAATGGTGCGCTCTTTAACAGGGCAGCAACAGAACCGAAAACAGGGAGTCCGACGCGTGGCGGCAAACCAGAAACAATAGCGGTTCAACAAGGCGAGAAGTGGGTTATAAATGGAAGAAAAACTTTTACAACGATGGCGCCAGTACTTGATTATTTTATTATTTCAGCAAGTATGGAAGGCCAAGAAGAAGTTGGTGAGTTTGTTATTCCAAGAAATACACTCGGTGTATCTATTGAAGAAACGTGGGATAGCGTTGCAATGCGAGGGACTGCTAGCCACGACCTTGTCTTACAAAATGTAGAGATAGAAAGTCGCTTTTTTACAGATATAAAAGGCGGGAAAGTAAAACAAAAGGGTGTTGGCTGGTTGCTACATATACCAGCATGTTATTTAGGAATTGCACAATCAGCAAGAAATTATGCAGTTCAATTTGCGGAATCATACAAGCCAAACAGTTTAAACCATTCTATTAGTTTATTGCCAAATGTTAGAAAATTAATTGGAGAATTAGAACTTGAGCTTATGCAGGCTCGTGTCTTTTTATATCAAATTGCGAAAAAGTACGATGAGGCAGAAGATAAACTATCACTGCAAGCAGAATTAGCAGCCGTGAAATACGCCGTAACAAATGCGGCGATATCTATAGTGGATAAATCGATGCGCATCGTAGGAGCAAAAAGTTTATCAGAAAAAAATCCGCTCCATCGTTACTATTTAAATGTCAGAGCAGGATTACACAATCCACCGATGGATGATGCAACATTGTCTATGTTGGCGGATGCGGCGTTTCGGTCGTAGTTTTTAAATTTTACATTTTATTGTTTGTGGATATTATAGTTGTTTTGAAAGCACGGGTTTGATTAGTAATCAAACCCGTGCTTTTTATGTGTATGAAGTACTTAGTTGAGATGTAGGTTTTTAATATAAATGATTATCATGGTTTGTGATTGTTTCTTGTTGAAAAATTCTTATTGTAATGCCAGTTTGGAGGCTGTATAAACATTTTTCGTATTTAATCCCAAATTAATGGTCTTTCTAAGTTTACCATTCGTAAATATTGTAAAAATTGACCTGCATGGACCGCATCATGATAGGCAATTCGTAATAGCATATCGCCTAAATATCGTTGATAGCCAACATCGCTTCTATCAATAAGTCTTGAATCTAGCTCGGCTATGCTTATTGATTGAACATATTCTATGAAGTCAGTAAAGTATGATTGTGCCAATTCAATTTCTTTTTTTACACAAGTAATCGGCTCGTCATCATACGTGATACGTATGTCGTTTATTGAACCGTTGTTTTTTATAATCATATGGTAGTAAAAAGTTGAACTCCATACATGACGAATCATCTCACCAAAAGACATAGCCTCAGGATCAGGCTTCCAATTAAGAAAATTATTAGGAAGAGAATTCCATAATTTTTCTGAGCGCCTTCTCGTTTCTTTCAAATTTAATATACTAAGATCAATTGCATTCATAATAAATTCTCCTTTACTATTAAACTTAAAATAATTGTATCAATTTAATAGTTAGGGTATCATCGAAATATGAATGTATATCCGAATATCTCATATATAGCTAAACTAATTGCTGAACCTACAAGAGCAATCATATTAGATTGTCTAATGAATAATCAGGCACTACCCGCTAGTGAATTGGCTTATATGGCAAAAGTGTCACATCCAACAATTAGTTCTCATCTTTCTAAATTAGTAGAAGGGAATTTACTTACAGTTGAACAACATGGTAGACATCGTTACTATCGACTTGCTAATCAAGAAGTTGCAGAAGTGCTTGAAAAGTTAGGGACAATCGCACCAACAGTTCAAGTTCGCTCTTTAAAACAATCAGGTCAACTAAAACAAATTCGTTATGCTCGAACTTGTTATGATCATCTTGCAGGCAAACTCGGTGTAGAGATAACTGAAAAATTACTAGATAGGCAATTTATAATTTTAGAGGATGGAGAATACATTGTAACGGAACAAGGTAAGAAATGGTTTCTGAATTTTGGAATAAATGTTGATGAGGCAGATACAAAAAGGAGGGTATTTGCAAAACCTTGCCTTGATTGGAGTGAACGGCGTTACCATATTTCCGGTTGGTTAGGGTCTGCAATTGCAAAACTGCTTTTTGAACAGGGATGGATTACCAAAACGGATAAGAACCGAGCTGTCCATCTTACAAAGAAAGGTGTAAAGTTATTGGAAGATCAATTAGGCATTGATATGAAAACTGAGGAAAGAAAAGCTTGAAATTAGAAAAGTCCGTCAAAATGACGGGTTTTTTTCATTATGGTAGGAGTGTACATGAATAATAGGATGTTACCAATAATTGTTGCCAATAAAAAAATCTTTCTTTTCATTCTTCTTTTTTAAGTTTTAAAGGAGAAAGCTAGGCTTCTTATTTTTACTAATGTTATAATAAGAAAAAAGCACGAAAAGAGGTCATCTCATGCTAGAGGTTATTGCAACATGTTTAGAAGATGTAAAACGAATTGAAAGCGCTGGCGGGAAGCGGATTGAATTAATTTCATCTTATACAGAAGGTGGTTTAACACCGAGTTATGCTTTTATAAAAAAAGCGGTAGAAGCGGTAAGTATACCAATTCATGTTATGATTCGTCCGCATGCGAAGTCTTTTACATATACGGAAGAAGAAATTGAAATGATGAAAGAAGATATTATAGTTGCACAGAAGTTAGGAGCAGCTGGTGTAGTATTAGGCGTATTAAGCGAACGAAATGAAGTGGATGAAGAGAAATTAGCGGATTTACTATCTGTTGTAGATGGAATAAATGTAACGTACCACCGTGCGATAGATGATATAGAAAATCCAGTAGAAGCGATGAACACTTTAAAGAAGTTTCATAAAGTGACTCACGTTTTAACTTCAGGTGGACAAGGAAATATAGTAGAGAATATTCCGGTGCTTACAGAAATGCAAAAGGTAAGTGATGGTCAAATTCAGCTTGTAGCTGGAGCTGGCGTGACGAAAGAAAATATAAAGCGATTGCTAGATGAAACTGGAATTTCGCAAGCTCATGTCGGTACAGCGGTAAGAGAAGGAAAATCATGTTTTTCTGAAATAGACCCTAATTTAGTACAAGAATTAGTTAAAATCATAAAATAAGTGCTTAAGAAAGAGGAGAAACGATGAAGGAAAATACGAAGAAAGAATTATTCTCTTGGGCTAAAACGATAGGTTTTACCCTTGTATTAATTGCTATTATTCGCGGTGTTTTATTTACACCTTCTTTAGTGCAAGGTGAATCAATGATGCCCACTTTAAAAAATAACGAACGAGTGCTCGTGAATAAGATTGGTTATAGTATAAGTGGATTAGATCGCTTTGATATTATCGTCTTCCACGGAAAAGAAGGATACGATTTAGTAAAACGAGTAATTGGTTTGCCAGGCGATACAGTTGAGTATAAAAATGATGTTTTATATGTAAACGGCAAAGCGATGGAAGAACCATATTTAAAACAGTTTAAAGAAAAAGCAGTAGGCCGTGTATTAACTCCAGACTTTACGTTAGAACAAATCACAGGAAAAACGAAAGTGCCAGAAGGCCAAGTATTTGTTTTAGGGGATAATCGTGAAGTTTCTAAGGATGGTCGCATGTTTGGCTTTATTTCAGAAGATGAAATTGTCGGAAAAGGACAAGCTGTTTTCTGGCCGTTGAAACAAGTAAGAGCGTTATAAAGTGTAGTGAAGTATGGGAGAGATATTCTTCCATACTTTTTTATTTGCTTAAAATCTATTGATTGAATTGAAAGAATATTTTATAATTTTAAATTATATGTTTGTTTCGAAAAACGGAATTTAAGTTCCGTAATTCGGAACGAAAGGGAGATAGAATGAGTATAAATAAAACGGCAGTTAAGACAATGGATATTTTAGAGTTGTTTTATGAGCATGAAGAGCTAAGTTTAACTGAGATGGTTCAGCTTACCAATATGCCGAAAACATCTGTTTATCGTTTAATTGGCTCGTTAGAAGAGATGGCGTTTTTACAAAAAAACGAAAAGGGGAAATATCGTTTAGGGGTCGTATTTTTACGGTTCGGTCAACTTGTTTCACAACGATTATCAGTAAGAAATATAGCAATTCCTTATATGAAAGAACTTAGAGATAGTTTAGGACAGGCAGTTAATTTAATAATTCAAGATGGTAATGACGCAATTTACGTTGAAAAGATGGAAGGTGTTCAGCCGGTACGCGTGTATACGGCGGTTGGAAGAAGAGCACCGCTTTATACTGGTGCATGTCCAAGAATTTTACTATCGTATTTCTCTGAGGAAGAGAAACGGAGATACATAGAGGAAGTGGATTTAAAACAGTTTGCAGATGGAACAATCGTGGATAAGAAACAATTGTTAGAAGTGTTGCAAATGGCAAAAAAGGAAGGCTATACAATTAGTTATTCTGAGTTAGAAAATCATACAGCCGCAATAGCAGCGCCCATTTTCGCAAGTGATGGAACGGTTGTAGCAGGCATTAGTATTTCAGGATTAGCAATTGAGTACAGCGAAAGTAACATTTCATATTTTATCGCTAAGGTGAAAGAAACAGCACATCGCATTTCGAAAGAACTCGGCTTTTTGGCATAGAAAGAGGGAGTAGGATGAAATTTTCTGCGTTAGGGGATCAAGCAATTATTGTTACATTTGGTGAAGAAATTAAGATGGATATATATGAGAAAGTACAGCGGTTATTTCAAGCACTGCAGCAACATCCGTTTGCAGGAATGATTGAGTGCGTTCCATCGTTTACTTCATTAGCTGTTTACTACAATGTATATAAAGTATGGAAGAGAAGTGAAAGACCATATGATTATGTTCGCCAGTATATAAAGGAGCTTTATGATTCTAATAAAGAAGAAGTAAAACAGGATGTGAAACATATTTCTATACCAGTTTGTTACGGGGGAGAATATGGACCTGATTTAGAAGATGTCGCACATTATAAAGGTTTACAAGTAGAAGATGTGATTCGAATACATAGTGAAACTACATATTTTGTATATATGCTAGGTTTTACACCAGGGTTCCCGTATCTAGGAGGACTATCAAAAGAATTAGAAACACCTAGAAAAGAAACACCACGGTTACAAATTTCTCCTGGTTCAGTGGGTATTGGCGGGAATCAAACAGGTATATATCCACTTGAAACACCAGGAGGATGGAATATTATCGGCAGAACTCCTATTTCATTATTTAATCCAGAAGAAGAAATACCAACATATATTCAAAGTGGTATGTATTTACGATTTATCCCAATAACGAAGGAAGAGTACGTATCACTTGAGGGGGCTAAAGAATGGATGTAGAAGTTTTGCATGCGGGAATGTTTACAACAGTCCAAGATTTAGGGCGATCACATTATCAACAATACGGTGTACCCGTTGGCGGGGCAATGGATCAAAGTGCGCTTCGGATGATCAATATGTTAGTTGGTAATGAAGAGAATGAAGCCGGACTCGAAATTACGATTATGGGACCTAAATTGTTAATAAAGAAACCGGCTTTACTTGCGATTGGCGGAGCAGACATGGAACCGTTATTGAATGGAGAACGTATCCCGTTATGGCGTCCCATTTTAGCGGAAGAAGGTAGTATGCTTTGTTTTGGAAAGGTGAAAAGTGGTTGCAGAGCGTATGTGACTTTTGCGGGTGGCATCCATATTGATCGCACTATGGGAAGTAAAAGTACGTACATACGTGCTACGATTGGCGGTATAGAAGGAAGAATGTTGAAAAAGGGTGACTACTTCCAAATTGGTGCACAACCAGAAATGGCGAATTGTTTCATTCAAGACTTACAAAAAGATGAGCGAATAAAAACGAAATGGGCAATTAGCAACAGCGTACTACCAAAGTATAAGAAACATCCTAAGCTTCGTGTCATAGCTGACTTTGAATATAATCAATTTACAGAAGAAAGTAGAAAGGCATTTTTTACGAAAGAGTATAAGGTATCTAATCATGCTGACCGTATGGGCTATAGAGTTGAGGGAGAAGTATTAAATAGGATTGAAGAAAAAGAGATTTTATCGAGTCCTGTTACATTTGGAACCATTCAAGTTCCAAATGGTGGACAGCCGATTATATTAATGGCAGATAGACAAACGACAGGTGGCTATCCGAGAATTGGAAATATCATTTCAGTAGATTTACCTCTTCTTGCCCAGCTAAAGCCGGGGGACTATGTTTCTTTTGAGAAAATTACGCTTGAAGAAGCGGAACAATTGTACATAGAACAAGAAGTAAATATGAATCTATTAAAGAAATTCATCGCTTTACGAAGCTGAGAGCAGGAGGGAAATATCATGACTACAATTGATTTGAATTGTGATTTAGGAGAAAGTTTTGGCGCTTATAAAATGGGGAATGATGATGAAATTCTTCCGTTCGTTTCCTCTATAAACGTTGCTTGCGGTTTTCATGCGGGTGATCCGTCTGTTATGCGTCAAACTGTTGAAAAAGCTTTGGAGCATAACGTAGCAATAGGGGCGCATCCTGGATTTCCTGATTTAATTGGATTTGGTAGAAGAAACATGAATGTTTCAGCAAGTGAAGTATACGACTATGTATTGTATCAAATCGGTGCATTAGACGCTTTTTTGAAAGCAGCTGGCGGGAAGATGCATCATGTAAAACCACACGGTGCTCTATATAATATGGCGGCGACTAATCCGGAAATTGCAGATGCAATTGCAAAGGTAATTTATCATAGTAATCCAAATCTATTACTTTACGGATTAGCAAATAGTGAGGCATTTATACAGGCTGCAAAAAAATACAAAGTAACTCTCGTACAAGAGGCTTTTGCGGATCGTACATATAAGCAAGATGGTACATTAACGAGCCGTACAGAAGAAAATGCGCTTATAAAAGATGAAGACGAAGCGATAAAGCAAGTACTTCAAATGGTGAAAGAAGGCCATGTAAATTCGGTCAATGGAAAGAAAGTAGTAGTCCAGGCGCAAACGATTTGTTTACATGGTGATGGGGAAAAAGCAGTGCAATTTGCAGAAAGAATATACAGAACATTCAAACTTAACGGCATTTCTATTTGTGCACTGAAGTAAAAAATGAGGGGAAGTGTTGGAATTGGTGAAATTAATCGGGATATTACTTGTTGCAGTGGGCTTTTTATTTAGATTAAATACACTTTTAGTAGTTATGGTTGCAGGTATTGTTACTGGTATGGTTTCAGGATTAAGTTTTTATGATGTGATCAGTATGTTCGGTAAATTTTTCATAGAAAATAGATATATGTCTATGCCAATTATATTAACATTACCGGTAATCGGAATTTTAGAGCGTTACGGTTTAAAAGAAAGAGCAGAAGCACTTATAACGAAATCAAAAGGAGCAACAACTGGAAGAGTATTAATGTCATATTTTACGATAAGAGAATCCTCAGCAGCACTTGGACTGAATATTGGTGGTCATGCACAAACAGTAAGACCGCTCGTTGCACCGATGGCAGAAGGAGCCGCACAAGGTAAATACGGTAAACTCCCTGAAAAATTAAGAGAAAAGATTAAAGCAAACGCAGCTGCTGCGGAAAATACAGCTTGGTTTTTCGGAGAAGATATTTTCATCGCAACTGGTGCTATTTTATTAATGAAAGGATTCTTCGATTCAGTAGGTATGCATGTCGGTGTATGGGATATGGCACTTTGGGGCATTCCGACAGCAATATCTGCACTTATTGTAAGCTGGATTAGATTTAGAAGGTTTGATAAATATATAGAGAAAACAATGAAGGCAGAAGGAAAAGAAGAGAAGGAGGTAATCTAATATGAACATCATCACAATGGATACAATCTATTATGTATTAGGGATAATCGTTGCCTTTATCGCTGTTCGTATCGCATTCGATCGTGAACATCCAAACAGATTCGGTTCTAGTTTATTTTGGGCATTGTTTGCAGTTACATTTTTATTCGGAAATATAATTCCTTCGTTTTACGTTGGTTGTATAGTGCTTACTATGGTCGTTTTAGCTTCACTAAATAAAGTAACAAAGTCTCAGGAAAAAGAAGTACCAGTACAAGAACGTGTGAAACATGCTGAGAAATTAAAAAATAAAATTTTTATGCCTGCACTTTTAATTCCTATTTTTACAATTATCGGTACGTTAACGTTAGGGAAAATTAAATGGGGAAATGTCTCTCTTGTTGATCCAGATAAAGTAACATTAGTTGCATTAGCGCTTGGTGCATTACTCGCATTCGTCGCGGCAATGCGTATTACAAAATCAAAAATAACAACGCCTGTACAAGAAGGAAGCAGACTATTACAAGCTGTCGGCTGGGCTGTCATTTTACCACAAATGTTAGCAGCACTTGGTGGTATATTCGCGAAGTCTGGCGTTGGACAAGTTGTTTCAGACTTAGTCGGACAAGTGTTACCGACAGAGTATCCGTTCGTTGCTGTTATGGCGTACTGTTTAGGCATGATGCTATTTACAGTCGTAATGGGAAATGCATTCGCAGCGTTTGCTGTTATTACCGGCGGAATTGGCTTACCTTTAATAGTTCAAATGCACGGCGGAAACCCAGCGATTATGGCAGCGCTTGGTATGTTTGCTGGATATTGCGGAACACTGCTTACTCCAATGGCAGCAAATTTTAATATCGTACCAGCAATGCTTTTAGAACTAAAGGATAAAAATGCAGTTATTAAAGCACAAGTACCAATTGCTCTTTCAATTTTTATCATAAATATGTTTATTATGTACGGCCTTGTATATCGTTTTTAATTAGGAGGATAAAACTATGAAAACAGTATTATTAACAGGGTTTGATCCATTTGGCGGAGAAAATATCAATCCAGCTTGGGAAGTAGCAAAAGGTTTGCATGAAAAAACAATTGGAGAATACAAGGTAATAAGCAAACAAGTACCAACTGTATTTCATAAATCAATAAGCGTATTAAAAGAGTATATAGAAGAACTAGCGCCGGAAATTATTATATGCATTGGACAAGCTGGGGGCAGACCAGATATTACGATAGAACGTGTTGCAATTAATATTGATGATGCAAGAATTGCTGACAATGAAGGAAATCAGCCGGTAGATGTACCGGTTGTAGAAGAAGGACCAGCTGCCTATTGGTCTGCACTTCCGATGAAAGCAATTGTAAAAAAACTTTGCGAAGAGGGCATACCGTCATCTGTTTCACAGACGGCAGGCACATTCGTTTGTAATCACTTATTCTATGGACTTATGCATGAACTAGAGAAACATGATAAGAAAATAAAAGGCGGATTCATTCATATTCCGTTTTTACCAGAACAATCGAGTAATTATCCAGGGCAACCGAGTATGTCACTTTCTACTATTAGTAAGGGAATAGAATTGGCAATTGAAGTAACGATGACAGTTGAAGTAGATATTGTAGAGATTGGGGGCGCAACGCATTAAGTAAAATGAATTGTACAACACCTCCTGTAAACAACTGGTATAATAAGAATAGGAAAATACATAGAGGTGATTTTTGTGCAACAATTTGAAGAAGTACGTTCAATTTTAGAAAAAGCGAAGAAAATTACAGTATTAACAGGCGCTGGTGCAAGTACGGAAAGTGGTATCCCAGATTTCCGTTCAGCAAATGGATTGTATGCTGATGCGAATGTGGAGATGTATTTATCAAGAGGATACTATAACCAAAGTCCGAAAGAATTTTGGAAGCATTATAAAGAAATCTTTCAAATTAATACGTTCCATCAATATAAACCAAATCGTGGACATCGTTTTTTAGCTGAGCTAGAAGAACAAGGGAAAGATATTACGATTTTAACGCAAAATATTGACGGTTTACATCAATTAGGTGGCAGTAAGCATGTTATTGATTTACATGGAACACTTCAAACAGCACATTGTCCAAAATGTAAATCAGGCTATGATTTACAGTATATGATTGATCATGAAGTACCGCGTTGTGAGAAGTGTAATTTCATTTTAAATCCAGACGTAGTTTTATACGGAGATACATTACCGCAATATCAAAATGCGATAACACGTTTATATGAAACAGATGTATTTATCGTTATGGGAACCTCATTAAAAGTACAACCCGTCGCTTCATTCCCGCAAATCGCAAAGAGGGAAATAGGGGCAACAACAATTTTAGTAAATGAAGAGTTAACAGGGCAAGAATATAACTTTGATTTTGTTTTTCAAAATAAGATTGGTGAGTTTGTTAAAGGGGTATCTTCAGTGAAATAAGTTATCTAAAAAAGTGAGGTATCTACCTCACTTTTTTATTTGAGTAATCGCTGTTTAAAGCGATATGAAAACATTTTGATAACGTAGTAACAACATCTTTATAATTTATAAAAAAGAGTTTGGTAGGTAAAATGGCAGAGTAAGAAGTAATATTTTCTTTAGCGAATACACAATCGTCATAAAGTAAGCTAATGTGTACCTGTTGTAAAGGTTTTATTTGGTTTTGTTTTAAGTATAAAACTAAATCATTATAAAGTTGCGTACTATACTCACTTACAGACCATTCTAATGAATGCTGACCTACTATGCTAGTCCACCATACTTTAAAACTACACAGTAATTCTTTAAAAGATTCCTCATTACATAATTGAGTGTCAAAAAGCTTCTCGTAAAATATATGATTCTCCTCGTGAAAAATTTGTAAATCATATCTGTCGTTAGCAGTTTGCTTACGAAGAGTCAGCCATAATTCTTTGAAGTTTGTTTTAAAGTCAGTGGAGAAATGTAATGTTTTTGTTATGTAAGGAAAACGAAAATTTTCTTTTTTTCCTTTTTGATTGAGATAAATATTTTGAATGTAAATCATAAAGTTTAAACAATGTGGCGTATTAGTATATATGATAAACGAATCTGTCATTTTCGTTCTCTCCTTAAGTAATGTCTTTTATGAATCTATTTCTTTAGTATACAAAGAAATGTGAATTAATGGTATAAAAATCAATTTGTCCCATTTTTCTTTTAGAATAATATTCATGTTATTGTGCATTAAGGGAATGGTAATAAATAGGATAGCGAAATAAAAAACTGAAAATTAAATCTTTTATTTCTTTTGTAATTAATATAAAATTCTATATATATCATATAAATAAATTTGATACATAATGATTTTGCGTAGAAATGTTAATAGAATGAAGCGAGGGAGCGAAATGAGACAGAAAAAGGAGCAGAAAAAACAATCGAAAAAGAAAAAGACTCATATTCCATTTCGGTTAAATGTACTATTTTTTATTGTCTTTCTTTTATTTTCAGCTATTATAATTCAATTAGGTAAAGTACAAATCATTGATGGAGAAACGTATAGAAATGAAGTAAACAAAAAGGAAGATGTAACGGTAAGCACTCCCGTTCCTAGAGGGAAAATGTTTGATCGGCAAGGTCACGTTATTGTAAATAATAAACCATTGCGAACCGTTACATATACGAAAATGAGAGGAGTAGACTCGAAAGAAGTTTTACAGGTAGCAAAAGATTTAGCTAAGCTAATTGAAATGTCGCAAGAGGACATGGATAAGTTAACAGAGACAGATAAGAAAGATTTTTGGATGCAGTTAAATGAAAAGCGGGCAGCAGCGAAAGTAACGAAAGAAGATGAGAGTAAATTTAGAAAGCAAGAAATAGAAGGAAAAGAGTTAGATAAAAAAGTAGAAGAACTGCGCCGGGAAAGAATTACACAAGAAGAATTAAATGAGCTTTCAAAGGAAGATATAGAAGTATTAGTAATTAAAAGCAAAATGAATGCGGGATATAAAATGACGCCGCAAATCGTTAAAAAAGATGTAAGTCAAAATGAATATGCTGTCGTTAGTGAAAGGTTGGCAAGTTTACCGGGGGTAGATACAACAGTAGATTGGGAACGTGAATACCCAAATGATAAAATACTGCGCTCTATACTCGGTAGCGTTTCTAATGAAAATGAAGGGTTGCCAAGAGAACAATTAGATTATTATTTAGTTCGTGATTATAATCGAAACGACCGTATTGGTAAAAGTTACATCGAAAAACAATACGAAGATGCACTACATGGAACGAAAGAACAGTCTAAAAATATTATGGATAAAGCAGGGAAGATTGTTCGAACTGAAAAAGTGACTGAAGGAAAAAGTGGAAATAACTTGATGTTAACAGTCGATATGGATTTACAGAAAAGAGTAGAGGGAAGCCTTGAAAAGAATTTACGAGCTTTTCATGCTGCAGAGCCGATGATGGATCGTGCGTTCGTAGTAATGATGAATCCGAAAAACGGTCAAATTTTATCAATGGCAGGAAAGAAAATTGTAAATAAAGATGGCGGTATGCAAATAGAAGATTATGCACTAGGAACGATGACAAGTTCTTATGAGTTAGGGTCAACTGTAAAAGGTGCTACTTTATTAACTGGATATCAAACAGAAGCGATTAAGCCGTATACACATTTCTTTGATGCACCAATGTATTTTAAAGGAAGTTCTAAGCCGAAGAAATCGTGGAAAGAATTTGGGGATATTGATGATTTAAGAGCTTTGCAAGTGTCATCGAACGTTTATATGTTTAATACGGCTTTAAAAATGGCAGGCATTAATTATGTCCCAAACAATCCATTAGACATTAAACAAGAAACATTTAATAAAATGCGCTACTATTTTAGACAATTTGGCCTAGGTGTGTCGACTGGTATTGACCTGCCAAATGAATCAATTGGTCAAGTAGGTAGAACTGATAACATACCCGGATTTTTACTTGATTACGCGATTGGACAGTATGATACATATACGCCGCTTCAGCTTGCGCAATATATTTCAACCATTGCAAATGGCGGTTACCGAATGAAACCACAAATTGTACAAGAAGTTAGAGAACAACCGAATAGACCAGAGGATGTAGGAAAAGTCGTTCGGTCGATTGAACCAGTTGTATTAAATCGAGTGGATATGGACACTTCGTACATTAATCATGTAAAAGAAGGATTTAGAAGGGTTTTTCAAGAAGCTGACGGAACAGGTACTGGAACGTTTAAAGGTTTACCATATAAACCAGCGGGAAAAACAGGAACAGCTGAGACAGTATATGGTGGAGAAAGTGATATTGGAAGAGATGAGAACAACAACAGAAAAAAATGTTATAATTTAACTCTTGCCGGTTATGCGCCATATGATGCTGATCCGGAAATAGCCTTTTCAGTTGTTGTGCCATGGGTGAATGATGATAAATCAGGAATTAATTCTGCCATTGGTAAAGAGATTTTGGATGCGTATTTTGAATTAAAAACAAATAGATCAAATGCAAATTCAATTCCAGTAGAACAACCGAACAAGGCACAGTAAAAATAGTATCACTGCATGGAAACTTATTGTGCAGTGATATATTTTTTTGAGTTAAAAAGCGCTTTATAAGGTGGGAATGGATATGAAAAAGGAGATTAAGAGAGGCTGGGGAAAGTACATACTATTTATATTGGTGATAGTCATAGGCTACCATTCTTTTACTTTATGTAAGGTGGAAGGGGAATCGATGCAGCCGACTTTATATGAAGCAGACTACGTATTTGTAAATAAAGCAGCAGTACGTCTTTCTAATTTACAACACGGAGAAATTGTCATTATAAAAGAAGAGGATGAATCGAAATATTATGTGAAACGTGTAATAGGGCTTCCGGGTGATGTAATTAACATAACGAATGGAAAGGTATATGTGAACGATAAAAAGCAAGAAGAACCATATACGAACAAAGATTTATTTAACAACACACAAGTGTTTTATAACTTTCAAAAGACAAAAATTCCGCCAAATAAGTTATTTGTAATGGGAGATAACCGCGAAGTAAGTAGAGATAGTCGCAATGGCTTAGGATATATTGAAGAAGATAACATAATTGGCAAGGTGGAATTCGTATATTATCCTTTTTCAAAAATGAAAATGATAGAATAAGTGGGGGAGGAGCAAAACCCCACTTATTAAAGTTTCACTTTACCCCGCATTAATGGGCAGTAAGACCTCCACCTCAAAGTTCAGGGAAAGCAAAGAAGTTAGGTGGGGGATCAACTGTCCGTAAAAGCCCGATTGGTGAGGGCTGATTAAAGTTTCACTTTATTTTCTTTAAAAACCCTTTTGGATTAAATGATATGAAAAATTTATGTTTAGAGTCGTCGATTATGAAGTGATTATTTTTTGTTAAAAACTCATCCACAGCTTCCATCGGGCCAGGACCCCAATCAGGAAGAAGTGGATTTCCATTAATGGAGGTATCTTCTACAATTATATAACTGCCAGTAGTGACGATAGATTTATATAGTAAGAGTTCTTTGGATACATGTTCTTTACTATGATCAGAATCTAAAATAACTAAAATCACATCATCAGGTTTGCGCATACTTACTATTGTTTGAACGGCCTGCACAGAAACAGAAGAGGCTGTTAAATACGTAATCCGATTATGTGATGGCCGATTTGGCTGCGGAGTTATATCGATAGTAAGTACGTGACCTTTTCCAATTAAATCTAACATAGAAGCTAAATACAGTGCACTACCACCATGAAAAGTCCCGCATTCAATAATTAAATCGGGCTTTAATTCATAAATGATTTCTTGATACAAAAAGAGATCAGAGGGAAGTTTACAGATTGGAACCCCGAGCCAGTGTGTATCGTTTAACCACACAAGGCTGTTGTAATATTGGTTTAAAAATTCATTGCTTATAGTATCGATTTTAAATTCTCCTTTCTAAAAAGGATTCTCTCGTTTGACGTAAAGTGTTTACGCATGAAAGTTGTACTATATATTATGTAGTAAGGAATTGTAAGGCGAGTGTTTTTACTTGAAAATAAGCCAAATAACTCATGTGGAAAATGAAAGGAAATGATTGTATGTACAAGTACACAATTTGCTTTATTAGAAAAAGCGATAAAATACTGCTATTAAATAGAAATAAAAAGCCGAATATGGGGATGTGGAATGGTGTCGGAGGAAAAATAGAAGATAATGAAACGCCATACGAAGGAATAATTAGAGAAACATTTGAGGAAACGGGCATAGAACTTTCAAGTGTAACGTATAAAGGGACTGTTGTTTTTAAAGGTAAAGATGAGCCCCAGGCTAATGAAGGAATGTATGTGTTCGTTGCTGATTTGCCAGATGAAATGCAGATGAATACACCATTTCGTACGGCTGAAGGATTATTAGAATGGAAAGAAATTGATTGGATATTAGATGGTGATAATAGAGGTGTAGTTAGCAACTTACCAAAATACTTACCGACAGTATTAACAGAAGAAAATAAGTTAAAACATATATTCACGTACGATAACCGGAATATTATTAATTACACAACTGCATATTTGACAGAAGATGATACGAACAAGCGATATGAAAAACAACTTGTTTCTCAATAGAAGAGGAAAGTGAAAAATCACGTTTTTGCTCTCATTATATATGCGAGGTGATTATATGTTTCAGAAATACAACTCATTGGTCATAATTGTAATATGTATGATATAACTTTTCTTATGATGAAAGAGTAGAGAACATACGTAAACGGAGCAAAAAGGAGGTGGCTATGCCACCTCCTTTTTGCTAGCTGCGAATCGCCTTAATCATAAATCGATGTTGCTTCACATCAAAATATCCTTTTTGCAAGATGCTCTCATGTATGCGATATAAATCCTCATAATATCTTTCGACAGTAAAATCAGGAATTTGCCACGGAATCGCTTTTAAATAATAGACGATAGCGCCAATATCATAAAAGCGTTGGAAAGGGAATTCTTCCCTTGCTTCTAAAATAGTAAATCCATTTTGCTTTAACTCACTGCATGCTGTTTCGAGAGACCAACTTGCAAAGTCGCTATTTAGTGTTGAGCCAAACTGCTCATTAAGTTCCGCGCAATCAAGACCGCCAACTTGTTGTGTAAGAAAAACGCCACTTGGAGAAAGGATTCTGTTTACCTCAGAAGCAGCATACGATTCATGTTGATTTATAATTAAATCAAACTGCCCATCTTGAAATGGTAATGCAGTATCATCAGTTACTTCTAAAACAGTAACTCCTAAAGGCTCTAATTTGTTTTGAGCAATTGACACGTTTGGAGTGTAGCCCTCAGTAGCGAATATAGTTGACGGGAACGGTTGTAACATAGATAAAAACTCTCCGCCGCCAGTACCCATATCGAGCACTGATTCTGCACATTGCATAAGCTGAAAAGCAGTGCTGCCGTACGACCACGATAAAGGCTCGCTCTTCATTCGACCCGTTTCTGAAATGAAAGAAAAATCCCAGCCGCTAAAGTTTGTATTTGCACTTTTTAATAAAGTTAAAAATAATGGATCACGTTTCATAAATTTGTCCTCCTATTTTTTAATGGATAATATGATGAGAAAAAGGGAGGACCTCTTATTAAAATGAAGCAGTTTTATGTTTCATGTTCGAATAGATTCATATAAATTCGCTCCTTGTGAGAATGGTTATTTATATATTCGGGATAAATAAGTGGAAATCCTTTGATCAAGAGCTAGGGAATTTAGTAGATATGACTAAGGAAGTTCTAAATCGCTTGGAAAGCATGATAAGTGATAAAAATATATTAATTGGAATGCACCGAGAGAAATAATCGTTATTCACGAAAAAATATAGATGGAGGAAGCTTTGTTAAACCTGTTGAAGAATGCAATAGAACATTCTAAACCAGGTGGTAACATAATGATTCAGGTCAAAAATTCTCCAATCTATATCGAACTAGTGATCCAAGATTTTGGAGAGGGAATTTTAGCTGAAGAATTACCTCATATTTTTGAACGATTCTATAAATCAAGTAGTTCTAAAAAGCTTGGCTCGAATGGAATTGGGTTGGCACTTGTCAAAGCTATTATTTAGGCTAACTAACATATTGTATGTTTCAGTATCTATTTTATAAAAAAGAAAATAGATGTAACGGTCCTCCTTTTAATAAAAAAATCCTATAAAAATATAGTGCTCTTAAAAAATTTTGTTACAAATTTGTTTTGTTTGACTTTAAAAAAGGAAAGTAATATTTATTTGTAGAAAATTTTTAAGGATAAAAATAGGATGAATATCCATGGTAAGAAAAAGGGGGCACTTAAATGTTAACAAATGATTTAGATTTTCGATTAGAACCACGTTTAAAAGAACTGTATGAACAACATAAAATAAGAGCGCAGAAGATAGACTGGGCTTATCATGAGTTTTTACCATGGGATAAGGGAATGGACTTTAAAAGAGTTCCTTGGGATGAAAGTCAAGTTACTCTCCCTTCTGGTGTAATTACGGCCATTGAAACAGCTTTATTAACAGAAGTGAATTTACCATGGTTTACAACGTATTTATCTGCGACTTTTAAAGGTTCCCTTTCTGTTATTACAGACTTTATTCATACTTGGACCTCAGAAGAGGATCAACATTCGAATTTATTAGAGACATATTTACTACTCACTCGAAGTGTAAACCCTAAACGTATACATGAATTAAGAAAATCAGTCGTTGAGTGTGGATTTGAGCCTGATTTTCATACACCAATCGAAGCCATGACATATACGACGCTACAAGAACTTGCAACAATGGTGTTTTACAATAATGTAGCTAAGGTGGCAAGTAAGCATGATCCAGATCTTGCTACATTATTACGCCGTCTTGCAAAAGATGAAACACTTCATTATGCGTTTTATCGAGACGTTATTCGAACACATTTAGAATTGGAACCAAATTATTGCTACCATATTGCCAATGTAATTAGGAATTTTAAAATGCCAGGTGCCGTCATGCCTGATTTTGAAAATAGAATGGCTGTGATTGCAAAAGAAGCAAACTATGGCCCACTACAATATTTTGATCAAGTACTTGATGTAGTGGTTGAGTATTGGGGGTTAAAAGATTTACGACCAATTGCCCCTCTAGCAGAAAAAGCAAGAATTGAGATTTTGGAGTATCATATAAGATTGAAAAAAATACGGGATCGATTTGGCCGTTTTCAAGGGGAAATTGATCTACGTTAATGGGTGGAGATTTCAGGATATACGCGTATGGATTCCCTTTTCTTTTATTGGAAATCTCGAACGCTCTTTGGTATTTTACGGCTGTTTTACTTGATTTAACTTTTGAAGAAAAAAGTAATTGACATCTAAAATGAACTTGTGATATTATTAAATATTTGATGAAAAACAACATATGTGTTAAGCTTGAAAAGGTTACCACATATGGAGGTGGATTATATGTTTCAAATTGGCGATAACATTGTTTATCCAATGCACGGAGCAGGTATAATTGAAGCCATAGAAGAAAAAGAATTCTCAGGGGAAAAACAACAGTATTATGTCATCAAAATGTCAATCAGTAATATGCAAGTCATGATTCCTACGGGTAAAATATTGAATTCGAATATACGCCCAGTTACTGATATACTTGCATTAAAACACATTATACACATTTTTCAGCATGAAGAATCATGTAAATTACTGCCGTGGAAACAAAGGCATAAAGTGAACACGGACAAAATAAAAACGGGTGAAATACAAGAAGGTGCTGAAGTTGTACGCGATTTAATGCGTATGAAGAAAGAAAAAACACTGAATACAAGTGAAAAAAATTGTTGGATGATGCATATAAGTTTTTGGTCAGTGAACTAGAATTAATTAAAGGAATCACTGAAAATCAAATAAAAAGTTTCTGTTAAGGTTTATTATAGATAATGTATTATATTTCCCGAAAACATCCTGAATTTTTCGAGAATATGATGAGTATTAAAAGTAAATCATTTCAAAGACATTCAATTTCTTCAACTCACTTTTAGAGTAGGAACCTCTTTTGTTATTACTTCAATCTAATCCATTTTTATTTTTAAATTTATTTTACGAACATTCGAAGTTTCATTAAATAACTCGATTAAATAGTCACTTGATTTTTGCAATCCTGATTCACACTGGCACGGACAAGGAGCCGTAAGGATGAAAGAGAGGTAGGGCTTTCATTGTTTTAGGTAATATACTATCTAAGTCATTATTTCTAGAAGAAAAAACAATCAATCTCACCGCCAGCTTTAAGAGTTCCTTACATCTACTGAGACAGTGAATAGTAATTGTTTATCTTCTTTACGTAAAATTGATAAACGAACTGGTAACACCATATGGTAAACTACAAAAAATGGTTTCCAGACCAAGAAACCATTTTTTATTTTATTTACATAACAATAGTAAATTAAGCAGTAAGAAGGAGTCCGCACATGAAAAAAATGTTAACAAAAGAATTAAGTGTCAATAACGTATTGAAATTCCCTTTTTTTGACGGAATCAAATTCCCTTTTATTAGCGATTTAATGTTGTTGGCTGTATTCCAGCTTTTTGCTTCTCACGAAGCCTATATGAATCTCCCTTGATATTAAATGTTGTTGCGTGATGTAAGAGTCGATCTAAAATAGCTATTGCTAATACTTCATCTCCAAAAATCTTTCCCCACTCTATAAAAGATTTATTTGACGTTACAATGAGTGCTCCCCCTTTTTCATATCGCTTTGAAATGATTTGAAAGAAGATATTGGCACTTAATTCATCAAAGGGAAAATAGCCTAGTTCGTCAATGATAAGAAGATCAGGACGACTCCAACGTTTGATTACTCGATTCAATAGTCCCTTGGTATGAGCCTTCTTACACTCATTAATAAAATCATCAGCTCTCAAAAAAAGTGCTGTATAACCTTTCATGATAGCTTCGCTAGAAAATGCAATTGATAAATGTGTTTTCCCTACTCCTGGAGGTCCTAAGAGTAGGACATTTTCCCCATTATTAATAAAACGGCATGTTAATACTTCTTTCACTCGCTTTTCGCTAATACTAGGTTGAAAAGTAAAGTCAAATTCATGAATTGTTTTATGAAACGGAAGTTTCGCGTGTTGTATTCGTTTCTGTAAAGCTGATGCTTCTCTTTTTTCAATTTCATGCAAAAGTAGGGTGTTTAGAAATTCAGAATATGGTACATTATGTTTAGATGCATCTTCTAAAAGACCATCAATTTGGTCGGCGGTATGATGCCATCCAACTTTGATTAAGCGTTCAATTATAAGCTGAGTGGTCATACAGAATCACTCCCTTCTAATTGTTCATACACTTGAAGAGAACGTTGTTCTACTTCGAGCTCATCGGGTTGAATGTGACGGGTCGCCAAACCTTTTGTTGTCGCATTCAGCCCTTTATAATGTTCAAGGCTTACATGTGTTTCAGTCTTACCTGTAAGAATTGGATGTATTGCGACGCACTCTAATTCATCATATATTTCAAGATGATGATCAAGTGTCTCTTTTATCTTCACTTGTTTGCCCACGAATCGAAACGGTACAGAGTAACGTTTTCCTTGATAAGAGATAAAACAATCCTTACTAACCTCTCGTATTTCCCATTTTGTAATTGGAAAGGCTGGTTTTGTATTAGACTTTCCTAGATACTTTTCCTCGACTTGATATCTTGCGATTGGAGCTTCTTTTGTTGTTCCATTTGGTTTACGATTTGCCGTTTTATTTAGCCAATCCCTGACGTCATCATTTAATGATTCTAAAGTAAATGTATGCTTACGCTGCATAAAATTCTTTTTAAGATACCCTACTACATTTTCTACTTTTCCTTTTGTTTGTGGACGATATGGCTTACACGCCTTCGGCACAATCCCATAATAGGATAGAAAATCTTCGAACCTTCGATTAAATCTAATCTCTACTGGTGTATGTTTAATTACAACAGTTTTCATATTGTCATAAAGGATTTGTTCAGGAACCCCATTAAAATAAGCAAATGCATTCATATGGCATTTCATTAAAGTTTCTAAATCCATACTTGTAGTAAATTCAACATATTTCATTCTGGAGTACCCTAATACCATTACAAACGCGTATACATCTTGTTCTTTTTCGTTAACTTTTATGTTCCCTATGTATCCCCAATCCATTTGAGCCTGTTTACCAGGTGGTGTTTCAAACCGTAAGGTTGCTTGTTTTTTAGGGGTTTGTCGATGAGGTCTGACAAAATCGCGCAAAATGGTAGCCTTCCCTGGGTATCCCATTGATACAATTTCGTCGTATAACACTGCGCAATTTGTAGTACCTTCTTTAATCCTTTGAAGGAGGTATGGTTTATATGGATCTAGTTTACTTGGTTTTTTCTCTACTTTCTTTTTTGATGGTAATGCATCTTGCTGGATATATTTCCGAATAGTTTTTGGATCAAATCCTGTTTCTTCAGATATCGCTTTGATTGTCCATCCTTTTTGATACAATTCTCTGATCATAAAAAATTCCCCAATCTTGACCATAGCTTCTCCACTCCATCATTGTCGTTTTGAAACCATTGTCCGTTATTTTTGGGGAATTTGGAACCGTTGTTATAAAGGATTTTACCACCGTTACTAACAGATATGTCAATATGAAGTACGTCTGCGATTTCTTTGTATTGAAAACCAGAAAATTTCATTAACAATATGGTTCGATCTCGTTCATTCATATGACTAAGTACGTTTTGTACTTTTGTAATCTCTTCTTTTCTAATCCAATCATCATCTAATGATGAGATAGGTTGAACCTCATGGTGTTGTATCGTTTTATCTATTCTCGCCTGATGCCTTTTTTCGGATCGTAAATATTTATATGCAACATAAGTAGAAGATTTTATGAGCCAACCAGATACATTTTCAATTGTCTTCCAATCATTTCTATATAGCTGTAAAAATACTTCTGGTGCTAATTCTTCAGCAATAGGTTGTTTTTTCACAATCCATAGAATTTGTTTCACAACATAAACGTAATATTGCTTAAATAAATCTTCAAATGTCAGATCCGAGACAGGCTTTTCTTCCTTTTTTATCTTTAACATGTCAGTTAAAACCTCACTCTCATTTGATGCCTGTATTATAAAGAACCCAGAAAGACGAGTTTTGTGACAAAAATGTTTTATTTTTTTATTATGTACGAAAAAAAGCATTCATCTTTCAAGTAGATGAATGCAAAAATTAGAATCATTTTGAGTTTTTCTTCCTATCCTTATCAAAAGATATATGAATTCAAAACAAAAGTAATTTATCCTATTTTCTTTTAAAACCGTAAAAGGAGGTATCCTCTGGAGATAAAAATAGTATTTGAAATTTAATGTGTTTTTTATAAGTGGCCCCAAAAAGAAGGAATCGTTGCCGTTCCCCAAAAAGGGCTAAAAACAACGTGATGATTTTTTATTTTTAAAAATATTCATAATTATAATGCCGTTTTTAACCTATCCAATTATTCTATTGTATTCTTCTTGGATGGTTTGTAGTTGTAGACTTAAACACTTTGCAAGTGATGCCATTTTGGGCTCTTGTTCCAACGTGAGTAACAATTGAGATACTTCTATCAACATTTGATGGACCTCATATGCTTCTTCTGTAGGCACATGCCCACATGCCCAGAAATATAACGAAGGATAAGCATAGACTCAATTATCCTCATTTTCTGATCGATTTCTTGTAATAATTGATTAGAACCACTAGACAATGATTTGTTCAATATACCAATCCTCTCCTATATTTTTTACGGGAAGAAGACAGTTATACAATAGATTCTTTTTGTACAAGTTAAAAGAAAAATGATTTTTTGTATTCTATACCAATTATAATACTTACACAAAGACATTTGTGATTTTTATTTTAAAAAAAGCCAAATGTATATACAGTTCGAATTTTTTCATTGAATTTGTTCTGTTTGGGTTTCTACCTGAACTAGTTTTTTATTTGATTCAAATGAATTGACCCATGTTAACTAGGTTAACCTAAGTTGTATCAAAGTTTTTTAAGTATTCAGGTTAACTTTAAAGGAGATTTGTATGGGGAGGAATGCAATTGAAAATGAACAACAACAGAACCGTTTTGATCATGTTGATACAACCAATCTATATGAAACGAATGGTTTTGTGTACCAACTGTATACGAACTCACTTGAAACAAACTCTTCAGATTGACTAGTAAACGTTTTTAATTTATGCGGAGTAGGAAAAGCATGTGAACGAATTAAAACGAGTACACAACCCTATAAGAACCTTTAAAATAATTGAAGGTGTTTTTCTAATAAAAGAGCATTGTATTTTTAATATAATTCCCGTAAAGTAAGCGCATACCATACAAAATATACAACTAGGAGTGTGATACACAATGAAACCCATTTTCAAAACAAGTATAGCTCTAACACTTTTTTCTCTTTCTCTTATAGGGTGTCAGTCACCACAAACACAGCCGAAACAACCATTTTCACTAACCGAACAACAAGTGATGGCAGATGCTTGGTATCAAACCGCTGGAGAAGTCAAAGCGCTCTATCATCAAGGATATAATATCGGAAAGATGAAATTAGACGCAGCACTTGCCAAAGGTACCGAGAAAAAGGCTGCCATCGTTTTAGATTTAGATGAAACTGTCGTGGATAATAGTCCGTATCAAGCCATGACAGTAAAAGAGAAGAAAGGATTTCCTTATAAATGGGAGGATTGGATTCAACAAGCGAAAGCAGAAGATCTTCCTGGTGCCGTTTCCTTTTTACAATATGCAAATAAAAAAGGTGTGGCGATCTACTACATTTCAAATCGCAAACAAAGTCAATTAGATGCTACCTTACAAAATTTACAGAATCTGAATATCCCGCAAGCTGATAAGGAGCATGTCTTATTGCAGGGAAAAGAAGAAAAAGGGAAGGAAGAACGCAGAAAGAAAGTTGCGACAGAACATGATATTATTCTATTCTTTGGAGATAATTTATCTGATTTTACAGGATTTGATGAGAAATCTGTACAAGATAGAAATCAATCAGTTGAAGCGATACACGAAGCATTTGGAGAAAAATTTATTGTGTTCCCGAATCCGATGTATGGGGATTGGGAATCCGCTTTATATCAATACGATTTCAAAAGGTCAGATACTGAAAAAGATAAGCTCCGTAAAGATGCATTGCATGTATTTGAAGATGCGAAATAATAAACGTATTGAGACAAATGGATATATGTTTGCTATTATATTCTATAAGCTGTGGTAAGCTGTCATTTGGAAGATTGGGCGCATTCGCTCAATCTTTTTTCCTATTTTTTATGATCCCATGATTAAATTGCAACATATGGCGAATACATACTACCTATCAAGGGGATTTCCTTGACGATAAAATGTTGATGCATCAACGATATAGGGCTTTTATCCCAATCTTTATGTTTTAAACAAACGTTTAATTCGACATCTTTCGTACAAATCCCACACGGATTCGCTACAATTCGTCAATATTTGTATGCATTTTTTGAGAAAGGAATTCTCTTATGTATAAATCTAATTTCGTTGCTTTCTTACTATTCGTAATCTCTTTTTCTTGTTACATCATCTATGTAACCAAAAACCCACTCTATTTGCATCCAGTCGTTTTATTATCTATTATGTTGATTACAATTGTAAGTGTCATTTTTTTTAGTGATTTCTATGATACAACTTATATGAAATATATACTTCTCATGGGATTGTTTCTGTATCTTATTCTTATATGTAGTACCATGCTAAACGTGATATAAGTGTGGGTACAACAACATAGTAACAAGTATATTTTATTTTAATTCCTTTCTATTAGCTCCCACAAGATAGATAAAAAATAAAAGCGATTCGGAAACTCATTTTTGTAAGCTTCCTTCTTTGTCTATTGTATGTTTTTCTTTTCATTCTCAAAATTTATAATAAGACAAAAAAGAAAAAACGCAATCTTTATGAAAGCGTCTCTTCTTTATATATAAACTTACAAACAACGGAAAGGAATTTACATCCACTTGTATCTTAGCACACATCCTCATCGACGAATATTGAGAAATTTCTACATGGTCATCTCCCTGTCAAGTAGACAGTAATAAAAAGAGTATTATGCCACGGCCTTTTCCCGATATTCTATCGGGGAAAGGCCGTGAAGTTTTTCTTGGAATCTTTCTGTATTATAAAACTGAATATATTCTTGAATTGCTCGGTAGGCCATTTCATATGTTTTTGGGCGCACTAAATACAACTTCTCTGTTTTTAAATGTGAGAAGAATGATTCGATACACGCATTATCAAAACAGTTTCCACGTCTAGAATGACTACCGACAAATCCTAATTTCTCTAACTGTTTTGCGTAGGATTTAGATGTATATTGAAACCCTTGATCTGAATGGAAAAGGGGCTTAGTAGTTAATGACTTCCCTTCTAATTGACGTAATGTAGTTAAAACCAAATCTAAATCATTTCTTGAAGATAGCTTCCAGGCAACAATTTCATTGTTGTATAGATCTAACACAGCTGACAAATAGGCAAATTGTTCTCCGATTCGTACATAAGTAATATCTGTTACGAATTTTTGGTTTTGCTTTTCAGCTTGAAACTCTCGATTCAAATGATTTTTAAATACCACAGATGTTTTTCTTCCATAAAACGGACGTTTTTTTCGAATGATAGATTGAATACCCAGCTCTCTCATAAGACGACGAACACGTTTATGATTCATTACCATTCCTTCTCGAGCCAAAGCACGAGTCATACGTTTATACCCATAGTAAGGGTGCTGACGATGAATAGATAAAATATGTTCTTTATGCCACCTATCCCTTTTCTGACGTAAACGCTGCACGTTATGATATTTCCGCCATTTATAGTAGCCAGCCTTAGAAACTTCCGCGATTTGAAGCAACCATCGGAGTGGATAGGCTTGGCGTAATGAATCGATAAGAGAAAATCGTTCTTTCTTTAGGACCATTCCTTCCCATGTAGATTTGGATTGCGCTTTTTTAAATACTCAACCTGTGCCTTCAAATAAGCATTTTCTTCTTCTAGACTATTAAAATTCTTTCGATTCCAGACACCACGTTGATCATCAAAGGACTCCCCCTGTTGCGCACGTTTTACCCACTCAATAATCTGGGCATCGCTCTTCACACCGAGTTGTTCACGAATTTCTCGCAATGATTTTCTCTCTTCTAATCGAAGACGAACTGCTTCTCGCTTTAGTTCTTCTGTATATTTTTGAAATGATTGTCCTTTTCTTGCCATAAAAAAATCCCCTCCAGATAAAACAGTATTGAGTCCATCATATCAGATGGACTCTTTTTTTACTGTCTACCTATAGGGGGTAATACCATATACCTCCAACTCCGTTTTTATGGGCTAATTTGCTCCTATGGCACATAGGAGTGCTCTTTTATCAGGCCCTTTCTCTCTGGAGTAAAACAGCCAAAATACAACAGATTATTTACATTGGCAAGGCGACTTCATATTATTTGAAGGTTGCCCGCACTGACAATTCGCGTTATTCGCAGATACGTTTGTCTGTGCTCCTAGAGAAGAGTCCGTTGCCATTATAGATGCTCCTGGTTGTGCGAGTGGAGTAGCAACCCCAATGGTATTTATTACTGTATCTCCACCTGAAACACTATGTGGTGTGATTTCTTCATATATCATTTCTTGTACTTCTACCCAATCTACCGTAAACTCTGCACCCTCTGATTGAATAATCAAATCCACTTGGCTCGTATTCGCATCTGGATAGAAATAGAATTCTTGGGTCATAAAAGTAGGTTGGGTGAAGAATAACATATGTCTTTGATTTCCTGGTGGCACAATGGAAATCGTTCCTTGTCCTTTGGCACGAACGCGAACACGATACTCTGTGTTGCCGCCCTCACTTGGTAAGGTAATGATTTGAGTAACTGTGCTATCCCAATTCGATAATGTCAAGACAGGTTTCCGATTACTGTCTTGTGGGAAACTCACTGTACCGGCTATATTCCAGTTTTGTGCTTGTTGAAGAAACAAACCATTTTGAACAATATTCCGTGCTTGTAGTTGATTCCAAGCGCGAAGAGCGGCTTGATAGATTGCTGCTTTTTGTTGTGCATATCGATCTTGCATTGGTATACCTGGCATAGATCCTTCTTGAGGAGCACTGTTTTGAAGTGCTGTTAAGTTCTCTATATCGGTATAACTTACGTTTGGTCCGATCGTTCCGCTCCAATTGGATGAATCGTACATGGCATTTAATTGATTTGTAGCCTGCTGTAAACCCGCAGTGATTTGTGCCTGTTGCGCCAAATAGGGTTGTAGCCATTGTTCCTCTTGGTTTTGTGCTTTTCTTATTTCTGCCGCAGTTAGTGGGCGTCCCTCTGTCAAGGAAACTTGACTTATTTTTGCGAATCCATTCGACGGTACGGTAAAACCAACTGTAATGCCTATATTCGCTTCTGGATGTAATGCACCTACATCAATTGGATATTGAAAGAAGTTTGGACTACTGTTAACACCTTCTACAGAAGTTGGCAGAGACGTAGAATAGGCTACATTCACGACTTGATTGACTTCATTTCCATAGCGGGAAGCCATAATTTGTAGAGAATCCGCTTGTAAGACAAAAACGGATAGATAATAACGTGTATACGGTTTTAATACTGATTCCGGTACAGTCTGATAGGCATAAGATGGATATACAAGGGAAGAAGGAGGTAACACCAGTTGCTGCCCCGCGTATTGTGAGTCTCCTGATGAGATGAACACCTTGCGTCCAAGTTGCCACCCTTCACCTGTAAAACTCCCACTGCGCAATACATTTTGTGATTTACTCAGACGTTTTGCCTGATTCACTTGTGTATTTAATTCCCGTTTTTCTATTGCATAACTATTTGGTAGAGATTGAACTTGTTGATGCACATAATCAATCCAGTAATCGGTCACACCGGGAGCTAGTTGATTCGGATTATCGGTCGAAAAAAGACTTTGTGTCATTGTACGAACTTGGGCCACATCGTTAGATGTAGTTACGATCGACGAAGCAACTTGATTCATATTTACCACCATATCATCACTCCTCTATACTTATTTTGAATCTATTAAATAGATATAATATTAGCACGCTGCTTTCGAGAGTGTGTAAAAAATTGAAAATCACCCAAATATCATTTGCTAGGAATGTCGAAATTCAAAGTCTGAAACATTAGTTAGTAGGTGGCTGGTCCGTACCTAAATAGGCTTTTGCACTACCTGTTATTGTTAAACTATAATCATGAGGATTATTATATAATATGATTGCATCAAATCCTGATGGGTCTGCGTATCCCTGGTTCAATACTCGATTTGCTATCCATTGCCCTTGTCTTACATACCACACTTGTAGTGGCTGTATTTCAGGAGGTATCTGATCCGTAGAAGAACTACCGGCTACATATGATTTATACTGTAACTCTCCGCTCCAAATAGTTTTAGTTTGTAAAGGACTAAGAGTAAATGCATCCGGATCCAAAAATGGAATCAACTCAATGCGATCGATAAATACTTGTGTGTTTGTTTCCTGTGGCTGTAAGGTAAGTGCTACTACCACATTTCCTGAAGGTAAAGTAAGAGGATCACCAGATCCGCCACCTGTAGGCCATGAGATGTCTTGGACTACATAATTTCCTTGTTGTCCCGATACATATACTTGATTTGGGAAGTTTGCTTGTATATTGGCATCTGTAGTACTTTTAAATCCCCATCCACCACCTTGAATCTGGCCACCATTTGCTACTACACTTTGCGTTAAAGATGCAGTAGTTGTACCAGCGTTTGCATAACGTACACGAACTTTATATTTTCCCGCTGTTAAGTTTGTTGCTGTTATCAACAAAGTATTTCCCGGAGTAAGGTTTACAGCATTCGCACCATTCACCCATTCTCTTACCACTACAGGACGGTTCCCATTCGTAAGAAATCCCTTTTCTGCCGGAAACCCTTTTCCAACGATATTTAGTGTATCAGGATCGATTGTACCAAAAACATTGTTTGGACTTAGACCATAGGGAACGAAACTCGCCATTACTCCTAATTTCCCAGATGCTCCCGACACATTTGTTTGTGTAAAAGGGTATAGTGCATTTATTTTTTGATTCGGTAACGGAGTATTACAACTCGCTGCATATCCAGAACTTCCATTTACACAATAGCTTCCCGGTGTACACGTCGCAGCATTACAATAACCAGGTGTAGCACAACCTGCTAAGTCAGCATTTTCTGTCGATAAGCTTTCCGCATCTACATAACGAGTATTTTGAGTAATCGCATTAATTGTCTGGACAGGGGCAATCGCACGATGATCCCAGCTGGTGTTATTTCCCGGATCATTATCCCCGTAGCGGTACGTCTTATTATTTGTATAATCTAAATAAAGTCCATAGGGGTAACAAGCATTATTAGGGTTGTATGTTTTCGTTCGAATGTACTGTAATTCTCCTGGAAAATACGAGATATCATTCAGGTTGATGGGTTGATGTTGATAACCATTGCTATCAAAAATATTATGAATAGTCGTAGTCCCATTATTGATTTGATCCTGTCCAACCATATCTGAAAAAATAACACGTGTTTGTTCTAATTCTGTTTGAGAAGTATAATCATCAGGATACATGGAAGGCCATGTTGCAACCATATCTAAGCCGTTTAACAACATTCCTCGAATATATACATTGTAGGCATTGATCGAAGCTTTATCAGATCCTAATGAAGGCATCCCCGATTTAAAAGCATCAAACACTTTTTGTGTGTTGTCATGAATAGCTGTCCGCATGATTCCTTTTATTCTAACTAGATTTTGTTTTTGTGTAAGCCCATCACCTTGTGTTTGATCTGGGTACACTACATTAATCCATTTATTTGCAAACTGGATAAAAGATTGATACGTTGATAATTGTACAGTTGCTCCTATAACAAAGAAAGGTATCGCAAGCGTGTCAAAATTTCCAGTGACCATTTGACTTAGGGCGATAATAAAAGCGGAATTAGCCGCAACAAGTTCATTATAAACATTTACATAATCTGAAGGGCTTGGTTGTCTTGGTTGTCTGTTTTGATCTCCTTGTACGCCAGTAAACTGCGCATCGACTACGGTGTCCGCTGCCTCGCTCGCTAATGTAAAAATAGCATTCAAATACCCCTGCCAATTATTTTTATCCTGATTAGATAAGGCTTGATTCAACTGTTTTTGAATTTCTGCATCAATCAAATTAATCAATTGTTGAGTATCATCTTTACTACTGTGTGGCCACAACCAACCAATCACCATGCTGAGAATTGGTGCTGCAACAGCAACGCCAGGAATTTCAGCGCCTAAAACTGTTCCTAATATTCCTATACCAGCTTGTAAAACTGCTAGATAATTGAAGCTTCCCCCACTCGCTGCTGAGAATCCGTTCTGTAGAACCGTTGTTAATAATTTGTCACTACCTGTTTTTTGAAATTCCACCCATGCTTCTTTTAGGGAAGTAATAAGGTCCTCAAAATCACCAAATTGACTCCCTGCAGTGCCCCTTGGCGGGCTTACCAGTACATTATAAGGAATAATGGATTGTTCTTGTAATGAATTCATAAAATACCCCCCTATAAAAATGGATTTGATATAGCATACTCTCTTTTCGAGACGGTGAAGAAACTCAGAACTTTATATGTTTTATTGGTATTATAAACATATTTTTTTGTGTAAATGGAATTTTTTGGGTTGTTATCACCATTTTAAGATATACGTGAAATACTCTGTTTATTCCTGTTATTTTCTTTATATAAAAAACTACAATGTTTTCCGTAGTCTGACAAAATTGTTCAAAAAGTAAAAGTATGTGTATATGTGAGCCAAAAAAGGGGAAATTTACATTCCAGACTTCTCTTTTTCGACGTAAAAGGAATTACATTATTTAAACATCAACCATATTATTTCGTACATAATCATAACCGAGGTTTATCTTATCTTTAAATTAGGATGTGTGCTCTGAACACCTGAATCAACAACTGCTACAAACCTCATTTTTTCCAATTGATTCGTTTGAGCCTTTAATGTAATTCCAATGGATTTGAATCCCCGTAAACACAGTACTCATAGGATTATAATCACTATGTGTAAACTGTGAATCGTGTCCATTGGCTTGAATGATTTCAATATTAGGTAAAACCTCAAAAACATTAATAATGGCTATCAAGCTTTTGCTTTTTACTTATGCCGTACGCTATCCACCTTTTTTCTGATGTTACATTAGACCATGATTCCATTCGGAAAGGAAGTGCAGTCAACATCTTCCTTTCCTTCTATGAGTGAGCCCTATACAGAGTTAGGAACGACAGAAAACCAAACGATTTTAGGTGTAGAACTGATTCCCCATTAAGAAAATGGCACAATGTTTTCTGTAGATACGTTAAAAACAGGAACCGTATTAATTTTAATAACGAGTAAACAGGTAGAGATACAACTTATTTCCTCATCAGGGAAGGTTTATAATAAACAAGATACATTAGTAACAAAGGGTCATAATATCTTTTTAAAGGGGTTTTCATTCATATGTTTCAACTAAAAAGTATGAAAGTGGGAGACTGGCAGATACGTATGAACACGGAAGGTAAAGATGCCTATTTAATGATGGTACGGTATCAACAATAAGCACCTTTCCATTTGAAAATACCCGCTAATAAAGCAAAATTAAAAATCCCATCTTTTGATAAAAAACTGTTGAAGCGGAGGTGGTCTCTATTATGATTCGCGTTGTTCATTGGACAGCTACACTGAGTTCATAATCTGATGGATTTCGACAAGTAGATACAAATATTTTATCTGCTACGTTACAGCATATAGAGCAATCGGATATATACAATCTTATAATTGATGTGAAAGGAATAAATAAAACAGGACACCCATATACATGTACAATTATACTTTCTATGTATATTGAAAAATAAAATATGTTTAGAATTCTACAAACAGAAAAAACGCTCTTATGAGCGCCCTTTTTCTGTTCGTTACTTTTATTCATTTTGAGGTGGTACAGTAAAACTGGAACACAGTATAGAGATAAATTATTCTATATAAGAGGTGTTTCAGATGAAAAAACAGTATGATGAAACATTTAAAAAACAATGTGTTGAATTGGTAATCAAAGAAGGGCGTACAATTTCCAGTATTCAAAGAGAATTTGATCTAGGACATGGGACTCTTAATTCATGGATAAAAAAATATTCTTCTCCACTTTTAGATAGTAAGGGAACTGATATGGCAGAACTACGTTCTTTACGAAGAGAAATCCAGGCATTAAAAAAGGAAAATGAATTTTTAAAAAAGGCGGCAACCTTCTTTGCCAAAAACCAAAACTAACACGTTTTCAGTTTATCAAACAATATCACCACATATTTGGAGTGCGCTGGCTTTGCTATCGATTACAAGTGTCTGCGAGTGGTTTTTACGACTATTTTCATCGTAAAGCCACTGAAGGTCAGAAACAACGTAAAAAGACAGCGGCTTATATTGTCATGCAATTTAAACGTTTAAAAGGTAGAATGGGGTATCGAAAACTGTACCGTTATCTTATAAATAGAGATGTTATGGTGAGCTTATCTCAAGTAAGACAAGCTTTATGTCGAGCTGGATTAAAGTCAAAAGTTGTCACGTATTATAAAAAAAGAAAGCAAGACCATTATACATTCCCAAATGTACTAGAGCGCTCCTTTAAACCTGGTAAGAAAGACGTTCCAACAGTTGTATGTGATATTACAGAATTTCGTTTAGTAAATGGATTGAAAGTGTATTTTTGTGCTGCATTAGACATTAGCACCCGGCGGGTGCTTGGTTACTCTTTGGATACTCACCAAGATGCGCAATTAGTAAAGGACACAATTCAGCAAGTTAAAAATGTTTATGGAAGTCACAAAAAGATTTTATTTCATAGTGATCAAGGATCCCAGTTTGCCAGTTATACAGTTACTGATTTTTGTAAGCAACAAAAGATTCAACAAAGTATGTCCCGCAAGGGGAACTGTTGGGATAACGCTGTGATCGAATCATTTTTTAGCATCTTTAAACGTGAATGTTTGCATGGAGAAAAACTGATTTCTCTCGCTCAAGTAACTCAGTTAGTAGCTGAATTTATTTATATGTATTACCATTCCATTCGTCCGCACTCATCATTAAATGGAATAACTCCGTATCAGTATTCAAAATCAATTGCATAATCTATTTCATGTTCCAGTTTTTCTTGACCAGGTCATAATGTGTAAATTAACATTTGAATTATATATTGCTTATAAGTTATCATTCATATAAACCCTATCTACTTATGAGAGTAAGTAGAATTGAAATTTCAGTAGAGGAAGGAGGTTTAATTGATGGAGGTTAGAATTAAAGAAGTGCGCAAAAAATTTGGTGATACACTACAAGGATTGGCTGAAAAAATCGATTATGACTACAGTAACCTTTCTAAAGTAGAGCGGGGAGTATATACTCCTTCTTTAGAATTACTTTCAAAAATTGCTGATGTTTATAAAATTGAGATAACAGATTTATTAATTGTATCTAATTTAAATAATATAAAAAAAATTTCTCTAGAGGATAACTTAGAAGCTAAAAATTACGCTCTTAGTTTAGATGGGGAAACAGTGAGTGAAGATGAATTAGATTTTCTTATACAAAGTATAAGAATTTTTCGACAGAAATTACAAAAATATAAAGACAATCTAGATTAGATTTTACTCATTGGAATCCAGGGAATTTTATTTATAACAATGCCTGTTATTATAAATTAGGTTAAGTGAAAATGTAAGTTCGTCATTTTGTTTTTGAAGCTTCTTTTGGTAATGTACGTGCGATTAAAACACGATTTGAATATTATTTAAATTATATGTAATTAGCAATAATTTTATTAGCAAATGCTGTGAAAACGAAGTGGTATCTTAAACTTCGTTTTCATTTATGTTATACAAAGCATGAAGTTTGTGTTCACCCAAAAATAGTTTAATGGTAGCTTAAATAAGAAGAAAATATAAAATTATTAGCAGGAAAAAAACTTAAAATTTTAACATGAGAGTATCTCTATGAAGTAAAGGATTTGTTAGCGGAAATTTATTTGTGTAATTGATTCATCATTAACGTCATAAACGTATACTTTAAAAATAAGGAATAATTAGTCATACGATTGAAAGAACTTACCTAAAAATAAAACATAAGATAAATAAGAATTACTGATAGCATTTTGTTAAGAAGGAGGATTATATGTCACTTCCCAATATCCCTAATATTACGCCATGTATTTCTTTAACGCGTCATGAAGCAATTAATTTATTATTGTCTTCCATTGCGATGGAGGAAATTGGTTTATCGCACATATTAAATGCTGAGGGTGAAAAATTACAACATTTTTTAAAAATAAAACATTTAGATGTCTCTAAATATATAGCAATGAATAAAAGTGTCAATGATACGTTAAGGACTATTGTTAAGTCTCAAATGTTATTACAATTGAAATTAGAAGAAGTTAATTCTATAGCTGAATGTGAGCATAGATGTACCTGTGTATGTGAGAAAAGTACTTTGCAAGGTTGTCGTTGTAAGAAAAACTGTTGTAAACAAAATTGTAATAAAATTTCCAAAAAATGTAATTGTGAAAATAATAAACTATAAGGAATAATTATGGGTAAATATTCCAAGCTAATATTTTTAGTTTTTATTGTAATGTCTATATAGAATTTTTGAGATGTATTTTTTTACAAAAGATATAGTGCATTTCTCGCCGATTTTTATGTAGTATTGGCTAATATACAAATTTAAAAATA
This sequence comes from Bacillus sp. SRB3LM, assembly GCF_015712745.1. NCBI lineage: Bacteria > Bacillati > Bacillota > Bacilli > Caryophanales > Bacillaceae > Bacillus > Bacillus sp. SRB3LM. The sequence continues at coordinate 99,789 of NZ_VWVQ01000004.1, read as the reverse complement.
GTGTTCTTGACTAATGTTGGTGGAGAATAGGTAAATTTCAACACATGTAAACATTAATTTGTTAAATTTATTCTAATAAGAAACAAATTTATATATGGGGAGAGGTGAAAATGGTTAATGAGAGCTTATTTAACACAAAAACATTCATAAATTCCATTTTAGAACATTATCTTTTTTATATTGAACAACATTGTGCATTACTCAAAAAAATATTAAGTCAATTGCAACACGTATCCTGTTGCAGGAATATGCATATAGTGATAAATAAGAGATTATATGAATCTTTATGGCTTTTTCATAGTTTATTTAATCATCTTAACATAAAAATTAACGAAATACAGCAAGATGTTAAGTATAATATTTTGATTAATCCTCAATTTATACATTTTTCAAAAAATATACAAGCTTTTTTGAGATATATTTATAAATACGTACAAACTTATGAGCTTTTAGAACCACGATACTACAAAAGATGTAAACTGTTACTGCAAACTTTATTAAATCAAACTTTATTTAACGTGAATCAAATACAAAAAAAAATTAACAATATTCATGCTAGTCCACCTTGGGTAAACTCAACTGCATTTAATGCTTGGAGACGGATTCAGCAATAAAATAATTAATTTACTAATAGAATTGAATATAGATGTAAGATTGCGGACGAATCTCCGATATTTATATAACACGAATAAAAAATATTCATATTATGAAAGGGGAAATAACGTTGAAAAAAAACACCATTTCTTTATGCATGATTGTAAAAAATGAAGAAGAAAGTATTGAAAGGTGTTTAAATAGTATTAAGGAGCTAGTAGACGAGATTATTATTGTTGATACAGGTAGCAGTGATCGTACCATTGATATTTGCAAACAATACTCCAAAAATATTTATCAGTTTCTTTGGAACTATAATTTTTCTGAAGCAAGAAACTTTAGTATTCAACTAGCAAAAAGTAAATGGATACTATGTTTAGATGCAGACGAGGAATTTGATGGAAATGGAATTAGTAATTTAAAAGATAGTTTAGATGAAAAAAAAGAACAGTTGTTTTATTTACCTATACTAAACTATGTTGGAAATACGGTTGCAGAAAATAATATTTATCAGATTTTTCAGCCAAGATTGTTTTGCAATGGTGCTGAGCTCAGATTTCAAAATAAGATTCATGAGACGTTATGTATTCCTCCGAACTTTTCTCAATATGGAATTCTCAATACCCCTATTAAACACTATGGATACCTCAATTCAAGAGTGACAAGTAAAAAAAAAAAAACGTAATTTAGAAATACTTAAAAATGAGTTAGAAATTCAAAATCATACCCCATGGATTGAATATCATATGGCATCCGAACATTATGGTGTAAAAGATTATGAAAAAGCATTTTATTTTATAAACCAAGCAATTTTGAAATTTCTTGCGCAAGAAACTTTACCACCTGCAATAGCATATCGATTAAAGTATACAATTATTATGGAATCAGGTAATATTGAAAAGGGCTGGCGTGGTATAGATTTGGCGATCCAAATTTATCCAGATTATGTGGATTTATATTTTATAAAAGCTAATATTCTATTTTATCTAAAAAAATATCAGGAGGCCCTAGAGGCTATAAATTGTTGCTTAAATTTAGGAGAGGATAATTATAAATATTTAATTTTAAAGGGAACAGGTAGCTTTCGAGCCATTAAGTTGAAACAAAGATGCCTGGAAAAATTAAAATGAGTATGATAGAGTTATCCACGATTTAGAGAAAGAAAAACAAGGGTCCAAAAAGAAACCCTTGTGGAGGTATGGGCATTTTAACTAATGCGAAATTTTATAAGTGGCAATCGATTTACAATCGTTATAATTAACAAAAATAAATATGATACATCCACGTATAAGACGACTTTCTAAAAATCATTAACAACTACATCTACATCATTATCCGGACAACATCCGCCTGTTATTTTACGTACACTGCTTACTCGTAAATCAGTGAAATTCATATTTGCATTTCTATCAACCCAAACTAATATAGGGCCTTCTACACGAATAAATGAACCTGTCCCCATAATTCTTCCACCTGAAAATACTTGGATTTTATCTCCTTGAAATAAACCATATACTTTACAAAAACCGTCACCATATCCATAATAGGGCATGATAATCTCTCCTTATTCATTAAATTTTTCTAACCTTCAAACAACTTGCTATTAACAAAGAGGCGTTTCCGAACATACTATTAGAATTTGTATATTCATTTTATTTATATGAGCATATCATAATCCTGCTTGGACAGACGCACAAAAAACATTATATTTTTTGATTAGTAGTCAATTTACCTTTATAAATTGGAAATTTTAAAAATATAATTCAATATCTGAACTACCTTCGGTTTCACTCCGGTTAGAACAGAGAGATTCCTAAGTAAAAGGGTTCTATTATGATTTGGAAGACAAGAAGGGTAGTCTCATTTATGTAGGTTTATATTTTGTACGTCTGTGTTTTGACAAGAACATAATTGGTTTGAAATAAATGTTTTCCTTACCATTTTTTCTTTATACGCCAACATAGTTCGAAACTTTGACCATGATATCGTACAACTCGCTTTTGCTAATTTATATTTTTGTAATATATTTGATATTTGCAAATCCTCTATATCGATAACACCGTGGTTTTGGATAATTTTAGTTAAGATTTTGTCCAATTAATCTTTTCTAGCACTCGCCTTGTATTTATACATTTTAGCTACCTTTACTCGCTGTTTATTCCAGCGAAAAGATCCATTCTTTTCTCTAGGGAAAATACGCTGTGTTTTTGTCAACTTCTCTCCTAATGATTGAAAAAACTTCAGATTTTTATAGATTGTTTTATCTGATAAGATGGTGAAATCTTTTAATCTTAAATCCCTCCTAAAGGTTGTAAACAGAAGACTGAATCGCAATACGATCCACTTCTTTGAATCAAACTCTTTCGTCATGACAGTAAGTCTGGCAGAGCATGATCTATATGCCAAACCTTCTACGGTTTCTTTGACCTGGTCAAGAAAAACTGGAACATGAAATAGATTATGCAATTGATTTTGAATACTGATACGGAGTTATTCCATTTAATGATGAGTGCGGACGAATGGAATGGTAATACATATAAATAAATTCAGCTACTAACTGAGTTACTTGAGCGAGAGAAATCAGTTTTTCTCCATGCAAACATTCACGTTTAAAGATGCTAAAAAATGATTCGATCACAGCGTTATCCCAACAGTTCCCCTTGCGGGACATACTTTGTTGAATCTTTTGTTGCTTACAAAAATCAGTAACTGTATAACTGGCAAACTGGGATCCTTGATCACTATGAAATAAAATCTTTTTGTGACTTCCATAAACATTTTTAACTTGCTGAATTGTGTCCTTTACTAATTGCGCATCTTGGTGAGTATCCAAAGAGTAACCAAGCACCCGCCGGGTGCTAATGTCTAATGCAGCACAAAAATACACTTTCAATCCATTTACTAAACGAAATTCTGTAATATCACATACAACTGTTGGAACGTCTTTCTTACCAGGTTTAAAGGAGCGCTCTAGTACATTTGGGAATGTATAATGGTCTTGCTTTCTTTTTTTATAATACGTGACAACTTTTGACTTTAATCCAGCTCGACATAAAGCTTGTCTTACTTGAGATAAGCTCACCATAACATCTCTATTTATAAGATAACGGTACAGTTTTCGATACCCCATTCTACCTTTTAAACGTTTAAATTGCATGACAATATAAGCCGCTGTCTTTTTACGTTGTTTCTGACCTTCAGTGGCTTTACGATGAAAATAGTCGTAAAAACCACTCGCAGACACTTGTAATCGATAGCAAAGCCAGCGCACTCCAAATATGTGGTGATATTGTTTGATAAACTGAAAACGTGTTAGTTTTGGTTTTTGGCAAAGAAGGTTGCCGCCTTTTTTAAAAATTCATTTTCCTTTTTTAATGCCTGGATTTCTCTTCGTAAAGAACGTAGTTCTGCCATATCAGTTCCCTTACTATCTAAAAGTGGAGAAGAATATTTTTTTATCCATGAATTAAGAGTCCCATGTCCTAGATCAAATTCTCTTTGAATACTGGAAATTGTACGCCCTTCTTTGATTACCAATTCAACACATTGTTTTTTAAACGTTTCATCATACTGTTTTTTCATCTGAAACACCTCTTATATAGAATAATTTATCTCTATACTGTGTTCCAGTTTTACTGTACCACCTCATCAAGGTACGGTCAAAATGGAGAATAAAAGAGGAAGCTTTAAGCAAATTGTCCCGAATTATGAAAAAATCAATGCCGGTTTTACGGTTGATGTAGGTAAACCGGATAAGATTTATTTTTATGAAGATCCAATCGACATGTTATCTCATTGGAGTATCAAACAAAATAAGATACAAAACGCTCGCCTGGTTTCTATGCATGGATTGAAGTCAAAAACAGTAATTCAATCTTTAATGGATGCGAAAAAAGAAGGGCACGATATTAAAGAGGTCATTATGGCAGTTGATAATGATAAACCTGGGAAAGACTTCATTCAGACAATGAAATGCTTTGTAGACCTTCAAGAGGATATTCCAACAAATGAAAAGGATTGGAACGATGTCCGGAAGAAACAAGTGAATGAGCAACAGGCAAAAGAAATAGCCCAACCAAAGAAAATGAAACCAATTAAAGAGGTGGAGCGAAGTGTCTAATCTACCAGAAATGCCAAACATATTACAAATTTTGATGTATAGTTTTATCCTTTATTTTCTTTTTCTTATTTTTAAATTCATGTACCGGAAGATCCAGGAGCGAAGAATATTAAAGCGAATGGCTAAGTCTGGTATTCGTTTTAATATGTGCGTACTTACATGAGAAGGAATCACAATCTTTAAATCTGATTATAAATAAAGGTTCCACATAATCTCTTTGAATAAGAACATCTTGTCCACTTATAGAATAATATATCTAGATGCTTCGTAGTTAATTAGAACAAGGGATGTGGAAACATGGAAGATATCAAGAAAAAAATAGAGGAGTTGACCTTGAACCAAAAAGAAATCATGCGAGAAATAAGAAATGTAGAGATGCGTACAACGATAAATGAAAAAGACATTTCTACAGTTAATAAGCAATTGGAAAAAATCAGTTTAAATACAGTTTGGATTTTACGAATTATTATCGGGGCAGTCACAGCAGGGATTTTAGGGTTAGTAATTAAAGGAATAATGTGAAAAGTTTATTTAAAAGAGCTCTTAACGGGGAGCATTCGCAGCGTTATTCGCGTGGATGCTTTTGACTATGTAAAAAAGAATGAACAGTATCAGAAAGTTATTGAAAAAAACCAGGATGTTACCAAAAAACAAGCAGAAGTTTTTGAGGATTTGAAGTGCCCCCTAAAAGTTAAACATGGTTATTTCATTAGGAAGCTTGATAAAAGTGAGTCTGGTATTGCACCGGGCTCATTTTTAATCTTGTCTTTATCCGTTTCGTATTATAATAATTTGTATATTTTTTTAATTCTATTTTAAAATGTTCTACACTTTCAAACTCTTTTATGTAGAGGAATTCCGACTTCATGATCCCGAAGAAATTGTCCATTATTGCGTTGTCATAACAGTTGCCTTTTCGAGACATACTCTGCACAATACCTCTTGATTCAAGAGTACGGACATATTGTTTCATTTGGTAATGCCACCCTTGATCTGAATGCATCAATAGTTGGTGATTTTCAAGCAAACGTTCTAATGCGTTCTCTGACATTTCTGAAACAAGTGAATACGTCGGTCTAGAGCCTATTGTATAGGTAATAATTTCACCATTATACAAGTCTAATACAGGTAATAAATAAAGTTTCTCTCCAAAAAATTTCTGTTACCCATTTTTGATTCGGTGCATCTGCATGAAAACTACGCGCTAAAATATTTGGTGTCATTTTACCGGTTTTCTCTTCATAAGACTTATATTTTTTCATACGTACAACCCACTTTAATCCAAGCTCTTTCATAATGTGCAGAACCTTCTTGTGATTCACTTTCTGACCACTATTCGTTAACTCATCACGAATGCGACGGTAGCCATAACACCTTCATTTTTCCTTGTTTTGAACTAAGGCATTCAACTTTTTTAAGTACTCATTTTCCATTTCAAGCTGTTTAATACGTACTTCAAGTGCTTCGACTGAAATTTCAACTGGTGCTTGTTTTGATTGTTTATTTGACTCTTTTTTCATGGATGGACGCCTCTTTTTCCTTGATTGAAGGGCATCAATTCCTTGTGTTTCGAGCTGTTTTTTCCAAACAGAAATCGTTGAAGGGGCAGGAATGTTAAAGATAGCTGCCGTCTCAAATAAGGACATACCGTTTTCAATCATAAAGTTTAGTACGTCTAGTTTAAATTGTTGTGTGTAATTTGTACATCGTTTTAGAAAAGCTTCTATACCATTTTGTTTATATTGGTTTACCCAATTCAAAATAATTGTGTCACTTATACCAATCGATTTACCCATTTCTCGATAACTTTCATTTCCGTTCAAATAACGTAGAACGATTTGTATTTTTTCATCAGCTGTAAATTTAGCCATAGAAAAACTGCACCTCCAATTGTTAGACTGTGTCTAACAATTGGGGTGCAGTTCAAATTCACTCTTTTTTATTTGGATTTTTAAGGAATGAAATTGATATAATGATGAGTAACAAGAGGGAGAAATGATGGGAATACATATTAGAAGAGCAATAAAGGATGATATACCAGGTATAGCAAAGGTGCATGTTGATAGTTGGAAAACAACTTATAAAGGTATATTTGCTGACGAAATTCTAGATAATATAGCATATGAGAAACGAGAAAAACAATGGGAAGATATGTTTCAAAAAGAAGGTAATCATCAATTTAGATTTGTAGCAGAGAATTTAAGTGGAGAAATAGTTGGATTCATCGATGGGGGAGTAGAAAGAACTGGCACATATAATTGTGATGGAGAATTATATGCAATCTACCTTTTACAAGAGTATCAAGGAATGAAAATAGGACAAAAGTTATTTCAAGCTTTATTATCGGATTGTATAAACAATAATATGCAATCACTTTTAGTTTGGATTGTTACGAATAATCCTTCTAAAAAGTTTTATGAAAAATTTAACCCTGAAAAAATTGATACGAAATTTTTAGAGAGAGTAAGGAGAGAAGAAACAGCGTATTGTTGGAGAGATTTGAATTTGTTACAAAAACAAACAGCTATATAGATTGATACATATAATAATATTATGTAAATATATCGTAGGGAAAGGTATACCTCATTTGGTGTACCTTTTTATTAATCCATCAAAAAATGGATTAATAAAAAATAGTAGGTAATTAGTTTGAAGGCAAGAATTTTTCTAGTGTACTTTTAACTAGATTAAAGAAAAGAAAGAAAAAAAGAAAAATTTAATTTCATAAAAAAATTCTGAAATATACTCTTGAATTGAATATCATTATCAATTAGAATCATAATTGATAACGATGTTCAATTATCAATTATCAATTGTAATATGAAATTCTCATAGCGTTAATATAAAGAGGAGGACCAACATGCAGCATGCGAAACAAATCGCAGAACATGCAACATTACAAAGCTTTTTAAACTGTTATTTAAGAGAAACAGGGAGTGGAGAATGGATTACAGAGGATGAAAGAATGAAAAGTATCTTCAGTAATACGTTGAATAGAGATACAGTCCCCACATATTTATGTTGTCGGCTATCGGCACAGAACGTTACTTTGTATGGAGAAGTTATATATAAATCATCAACAGATCGCCATTTGTTTGGAGAACAATTTTATTATCAAATTGGAGATAGTAATTCTGTTATTACAGCAGATTACGTTACAGTTATTACGTTTTTAATAAAAGAGATGTCTATCAACTACGGAGAAGGAACGAATCCTGCGGAACTTATGCTTCGAGTTATCCGTAGTTGTCAAAATATTGAGGAATTTACAAAAGAGAGAATAGAAGATACATCCGCATTATACGGTTTTCATACAACTTTTATAGAAGCGGAGCAGTCTTTATTATTTGGGCATTTAACTCATCCTACACCAAAGAGTAGACAGGGGATATTGGATTGGAAAAGTGCAATGTATTCTCCAGAATTAAAAGGAGAATGTCAGCTTCATTATTTTCGGGCACATAAAAGTATAGTAAATGAAAAATCATTATTATCAGATTCTACAACAATGATTATAAAAGAAGAATTAAGTAATGATGAGATGGTTAGTAAGGAATTTATAGCGAAGTACTGTAAGGAAGATCAATATGCATTAATTCCAATTCATCCGCTTCAGGCAGAATGGCTCTTGCATCAAGCTTACGTACAAGATTGGATAGTTCAAGAATTGCTTGAGTATATTGGTCCTGTAGGTAAGTATTATATGGCAACATCATCACTAAGGACGCTATATCATCCCGATTCGAAGTATATGCTTAAGTTTTCATTTCCGGTGAAAGTAACGAATTCAATGCGTATTAATAAACTGAAAGAACTTGAGAGTGGTCTTGAAGGGAAGGAAATGTTAAATACGGCTATTGGTGAAGTACGAGAAAGATTTCCAGGATTTGATTTTATTTGTGATCCAGCCTTTATTACATTAAATTATGGAACACAAGAATCTGGATTTGAAGTGATTATTCGCGAGAACCCTTTTTATAGTGAACATGCAAATGACGCAACATTAATTGCTGGACTAGTTCAAGACGCTATACCTGGAGAGCGTACGCGGTTATCGAATATTATTCATCGTCTAGCAGATTTAGAAAGTAAAAGCTGTGAAGAAGTAAGCTTAGAGTGGTTTAGACGATATATGAATATTTCTTTAAAGCCAATGGTATGGATGTATTTACAGTATGGTGTTGCATTAGAAGCTCATCAGCAAAATAGTGTTGTTCAGCTAAAAGATGGTTATCCGGTCAAATATTATTTCCGTGATAATCAAGGATTTTATTTCTGTAATTCAATGAAAGAGATGCTTAATAATGAATTAGCTGGTATTGGAGAACGTACTGGAAATTTATATGACGACTATATTGTGGATGAGAGATTTCGTTACTACTTAATTTTCAATCATATGTTTGGCCTCATTAATGGTTTTGGCACAGCAGGATTAATTAAGGAGGAAATTCTTCTTTCGGAATTAAGGTCTGTACTTGAATCATTCCTTCCATATAACCGGGAACCTTCTACATTTTTAAGAGAATTATTGGACGAAGATAAGTTAGCGTGTAAAGCAAATTTACTAACGAGATTTTTCGATGTCGATGAGTTAAGTAATCCATTAGAGCAAGCAATCTATGTGCAAGTACATAATCCACTCGTTAGAGAAGTGGCTGTTCGTTCATAAATAGAGTTAAAATTTCACGTAATACAAATAATGGTATTTTGTCATAAGGTGGAGGGTTTTATGAGAGTGGACATGTATCATACGAAAGTATTGAAGGCGCTCGAATCAGAAGATTACATTTCAGTACGAAGAAGAGTGCTACGTCAATTAGTAGAATCGTTAATTTATGAGGGGATTATTACACCGGTTCGCATAGAAAAAGAAGAACAAATTCTTTTTATAATACAAGGACATGATGAAGAAGACAAAAGTGTCACGTACAAATGCTATGGCAGGGAACGGATGACATTTGGACGTATTTCGTTAGACTCATTAATAGTAAGAGTCCAAGATGAACAGCAAGAAATACAATCTGTCTCGCAATTTCTAGAAGAAGTTTTTCGGGTTACTAGTGTAGAACAAGCTAAATTAGATTCTTTTATGCACGAATTAGAACAAACAATATTTAAAGACACGATTGCACAATATGAAAGAAATAATAAGAGAGAATACACTCAAAAATCTTACGATGAGTTTGAAAGTCAATTAATAGACGGCCATCCATATCACCCTAGTTATAAAGCACGTGTTGGATTTCAATATCGTGACAATTTTCAATATGGTTATGAATTTATGCAGCCAATAAAACTCATATGGATTGCAGCGCATAAGAATTATGCGGCTGTAGGTTATGAGAATGAAGTGATGTATAACAACCTTTTAAAAGAGGAGATTGGCGATCGTAAATTAGAAGAGTTTATGGAACGAATTCGTAATAAGGGATGTAATCCAAAACAGTACGTGCTTATACCTGTTCACCCATGGCAGTGGGAGAATTTCATCATTTCAAATTATGCGGATCATATACAGGGTAAATTTATTATTTATTTAGGAACATCAGAGGACGATTATTGCGCGCAACAGTCAATGAGAACGTTAAGAAATATTAGTAGTCCAAAGAAACCGTACGTTAAGTTATCGATGAATTTACTCAACACTTCAACACTTCGTACGCTGAAACCATACTCTGTTGTGAGTGCACCAGTAATATCAAATTGGTTAAATGATGTTGTAAGTAATGACGCCTATTTAATGGATGAAGCACGTTTAATCTTGTTAAGTGAGTTTTCAAGTGTAACGTATGACACGAATAAGAAAGCTATATATGGTTCATTAGGATGTATTTGGCGCGAAAGCGTTCATAAGTATTTAGATGCACAAGAGGATGCAATTCCTTTTAATGGTTTATACGCTAAAGAGAAAGATGGTACACCAATTATTGATGCGTGGTTGAATAAATATGGAATGAAGGATTGGCTACAATTACTTATTCAAAAAGCGATAATACCAGTTATACATCTTGTTGTAGAGCATGGCATCGCACTGGAATCACATGGACAAAATATGATTCTAGTTCATAAAGAAGGGGTGCCTGTTCGTATTGCGTTAAAGGATTTTCATGAAGGGCTTGAGTTTTATCGTCCATATTTGAAAGAAGTTGACAAATGTCCCGACTTTACTAAAATGCATAAAACATATGCGAATGGAAAAATGAATGATTTCTTTGAAATGGATGGCATTGAATGTTTGCAAGAGATGGTGTTAGATGCACTATTCCTGTTTAATTTAGGAGAATTAGCATTCGTACTTGCGGATGAATATGGATTGAAAGAAGAACATTTTTGGATGATGGTTGTTGAAGAAATTGAAAATCATTTAAGAATATATCCACATTTGAAAGGTAGATTTGAAAATATTCAATTATATGCACCTACATTCTATGCTGAACAATTAACGAAACGTCGATTATATATGGATGTGGAATCGCTTGTTCATGAAGTTCCAAATCCATTGTATAGAGTAAGACAACTTATGAAACAAAAATCAGCTGTTACAGGGGGAAATTATGCTAATCATTAATAAACAAGAGTATAGCAAAAGTGATTTTGAATTGAGATTACAAGTTTATGAGGAAATGGAACAATTTCAAGAAGCAGAAGGAAATAGATTTGCACTTTGTCTGAAAGATCCATTCGATATTATTACGCTTGTGTTTTTCTTAAAAGAAAAGAAATCATCAGTATTACTTATACATGAAGATACGCCAAACGAAACGGCTATTGAAATGGCAAAGCGTGCAAATTGTGTAGGAGTTTTATATGGAGAATATGGCGATTTTACAAAGTTAGAAGTAGAGAACTTTTTACTAGAAGAGCCTTCTTTATTGCAATATAGTTCGGGAACTACGGGAGAACCGAAACTGATTCGTAGAGCATGGACGGAAGTTGATACAGAAATTACTGCCTATAATGAAGCTTTAAACTGTGAAGTAGATGAAGTGCCAATCGTTATGGCTCCTGTTTCACATTCATACGGACTAATATGTGGTACGTTATCAGCAATTACGAGGGGGAGCAAGCCTGTAATCATTACGAACAAAAATCCTAAATTCGCATTAAATATAGTTCGCAATACAGAAAAACATATTATATATGCAGTACCACTTATGTTACACATTATGGGGAGTTTTCCATTAGGAACGTTCCAGTTTCATAAAATTATGACATCAGGATCGCCTTTGCCAGAAGCACTATTTTATAAACTAAAAAAAATGACAACATATATGATGCAGCAATACGGTTGTTCTGAAGCAGGTTGTATTAGTATATGTCATGATATGAAGAGCCATTTAGATTTAGGAAACCCTCTACCTCATGCGAGTATAAGCATAGGTTCAGATGAAAATGCACCGGAAGAAATCGTCGTGAAAATGAATGATAAGGAAATTTTCACGAAAGATTTAGGTTATAAATCTGAGCGTGGCATTCATTTTATGGGGCGTATGGACGATGTAATTAATGTTTCAGGATTAAAAGTCTTTCCTATAGAGGTAGAAGAAACGATGCTTCGATTGGAAGGTGTTCAAGAGGCAATTGTATATCGTGGGAAACATCCTGTGATGGGCGAAATAGTTAAAGCGAAAGTGATCTCTCATGTTGATCCAGTACAAATAAGAGAATGGTGTATTCGGCACTTACCTTCTTATAAAGTTCCGCATGAAATTGAAAGTGTAAATGAAATTCCTAAAAATAAAACTGGAAAAGTAAGTAGAAAGTTACTAGAGATGGGAGAGGTTACAACATGAGACGGGAAGCGTTAAAGAATGCCGTATTAAAAATTATGATAGAAAAAATGGAACTGAAAAATGTAACGCATTTAGAAGAAACGATGCGCTTAAATCAAGATTTATATATAGATTCAGTAATGATGTTACAGCTTATTGTATACATAGAAATGGATGTAAAGTTATGCGTTCCAGAGGATGAGGTAGATCCAAAGGCATTTCTTACTGTAGGATCTTTGCTTGATTTTATGGAGGAGTTACAGCCGTTACAGGAAGTAAATGTGAATAACTAACCTTTAGGAAAGTGGATGAGAGTATGACTTCAATTAAAGTGCACTGTTTAGTGAGTTGTTTTTGTGAAATTATAAAAAGGCGTAGCGACATTGATTTTCGTCCATTTTATTTTGGACTATGGGATGGAGATTTTGATATAACAGAAGGCGGAATTATTTCATATCACTCTGAAAACATTAACCATGATCATTATTTACTTTGGTTTGAAAAATTGTACGGTATTAAAGTAAACGAATGGTATGATCATGCAAAAGATAAAGATAGCAATGTAGAAACGTTTTTAGAATTAGTAGAAAACAAGCCGGAAAATCGTTATGTCATTGTAATGGTTGATATGTCTCTATTACCAGAGAGGGAAAATAAATTTCATCAAAAACCGTTTCCACATTATTTAATGATATTAAAAACAGAGAAAGAAGAAGAGTGGTTCATGCTAGATCCTGATTTTCGTTGGGAAGGAAATATGGAAAGAGAAAAAGTACTTCACTCTATTCAAGATAACCCATTTGGTGGAGGTTATTTCATTGATATAGAAGGAATTGGGGAGCCAACGCAAGAAACAGTAGCTAATTATTTCACAGAAACATTCAAAAAGAACGACAATGAACTGACTATGGAACTGAAAAATTTAATTGTAAAAATGGCAAATGAGGAAGAAGGATATGCGCTTTCTGGACTTGTAGCAGCAGTAAAACAAATACCAGTACTTGCAATTCGTAAATATAGTTATGAGCATGCCTTTGCATACTTCCGTGAAACGTTGCAATATTCGGAGCAAGAATTTGATTATTGGTGTGATCGGGTAGAGGATATTGTACAAGGATTTACAAATGTACAGTACCGTGCAATTAAAATGGCAATGACGAATAATAAAGGTATGCTAGTATCGATTATTGAAAAACTGGATGAAATGAATGCAATTGAACTGCAAATTAAGAAGGAATTAGAGAGACAGTTTCTATCATGGAAAGGTATGAAAACAAATCAATCTGTCGCAACTCTTTAATAAGCTAACTGAATTTAAGATAGGGGAGTTTAATACTATGAAATATTCGCTATGTACCATTTCATTTCGTCATCAATTAATTTCATTTACTGATATTGTTCAATTTGCATATGAAAACGGTTTTGAAGGAATTGAATTATGGGGGACGCATGCACAAAATTTGTACATGCAAGAACGTGAAACGACAGAACGAGAATTGAATTTTCTAAAGGATAAAAACTTAGAAATTACGATGATAAGTGATTACTTAGATATATCATTATCAGCAGATTTTGAAAAAACGATAGAGAAAAGTGAACAACTTGTAGTACTAGCTAATTGGTTTAATACGAATAAAATTCGCACGTTTGCTGGGCAAAAAGGGAGCAATGACTTCTCGGAACAAGAGAGAAAAGAGTATGTGAAGCGAATACGTAAGATTTGTGATGTGTTTGCTCAGCACAATATGTATGTGCTGTTAGAAACACATCCCAATACACTAACGGACACATTGCCTTCTACTATAGAACTATTAGAAGAAGTAAATCATCCGAATTTAAAAATAAATCTTGATTTTCTTCATATATGGGAGTCTGGCGCAGATCCAATAGACAGTTTCCAGCGATTAAAGCCGTGGACACTACATTACCATTTTAAGAATATATCTTCAGCGGATTATTTGCATGTGTTTGAACCTAATAATGTATATGCTGCAGCAGGAAGTCGTATTGGTATGGTTCCGTTATTTGAAGGTATTGTAAATTATGATGAGATTATTCAGGAAGTGAGAGGTACGGATCTTTTTGCTTCCTTAGAATGGTTTGGACATAATTCAAAAGAGATATTAAAAGAAGAAATGAAAGTATTAATAAATAGAAAATTAGAAGTAGTAACTTCGTAATGTGAAATGATGTTAGAGTCTCGTTTTAGAGGCTCTTTTTTTATGGTAAGAAATAACCAAAAATTTCCATGTATTTTAATTTGAATTTAACACAATTTATATATAAATAAGGAGGTGATTGGTAATGGCTAGAAATCGTAATTCTAATCAATTAGCATCACATGGAGCACAAGCAGCTTTAGATCAAATGAAGTATGAAATTGCACAAGAGTTCGGTGTACAACTTGGAGCTGATACTTCTTCACGTGCAAACGGTTCTGTAGGCGGTGAAATCACAAAACGCCTAGTAGCGATGGCAGAACAACAGCTTGGTGGCGGATATACTCGCTAAATGTAGAAGGTTATAGGAGAAAGGAAGGATTCTTCCTTTCTTTTTTTTTTCAATTAATTGGTATGAATATATTGCGAACAGAATTCAAAGAATAGAAGTAATACTATATTTTACCCAATTTCTTTTGTTGTGAATGGGAAGTATTAAAGATGTAATAGCCCTGGTGGAATGAAAATTATGTTCCAGCAGGGCTATTATATGGTAAGAAATATATGATGAAAGGTTCCGAAATCAACATGTTAAAAAAAGAAAACTGTTGTTTAATTGCGCTTGCATCCGTTCCACTTGTCATGACATTAGGGAATTCAATGCTCATTCCAATCTTGCCGACAATTGAAAAGAAATTACATATTTCATCGTTTCAAGTATCCATGATTATTACAATTTACTCTATCGTAGCCATTTTACTTATACCGATTGCTGGTTATTTATCAGATAGATGGGGACGAAAGATGGTAATGGTTCCGAGTTTGCTGATTGCGGCTATAGGAGGAGCGATAACTGGTTGGGTATCTTGGAAAGTTGATAATCCCTACACTTGGATATTAATCGGTAGAGCGATTCAAGGTATTGGTGCTGCTGGTGCAATGCCGGTTGTTATACCGTGTGTTGGTGATTTATACAAAGACGAAAAACAAGTTAGTACAGGCTTGGGAATCATTGAGACATCCAATACATTTGGAAAAGTGCTGAGCCCTATTTTAGGATCTGCTCTTGCTGCCATTGTATGGTTCTTACCATTTTGGGCGATTCCAGTTTTATGTGTCATATCAATTGTTTTGTTACTTGTTCTAGTAAAGGCAAAGAAACAAGAAGGAGAAGTACCACCACTTAAAGAGTTTATAAAATCTATTCTGTCTACGTTTCGAGAAAAAGGAAGATGGTTAATTGCCATTTTTGCATTAGGTGCAATTATTATGCTTATTTTATTCGGAATTCTCTTTTATTTGTCGACTATACTGGAATCAAAGTATGACATTCATGGTATATGGAAAGGGTGTGTGCTTGCTATCCCGTTACTTGTACTGTCACTTAGTTCATATATGGCCGGTAAAAAAATTGGAGATAATCAAAATGTTATGAAGAAGTGTATTTATATTGGTTTTTTAATGGCAGCTGCATCAGTCATCATTCCTTTATTTATAAAAGGGATTTATTTACTACTTCTTTGTCTCGTTATTATGGGGATAGGAATTGGTATGGCACTCCCATGTTTAGATGCCCTCATTACACAAGGAATTGAAAAGGAGCAAAGGGGAACGGTTACGTCATTTTATAGTTCAATGCGATTTATCGGTGTAGCAGCTGGACCACCTTTATATTCTTTTTTCATGAAAGGGGCGGACCATGAAGTGTTTTATTTGACAAGTATTTTCGCTGCCATTGGTGCTGTCATAGCAATCATTTGGATTAAACCAGCAAAAGATGCAAAGAAGGTAAAACAGAAACCGGAACCTACTTCATAATTTGTAAGAGAATTGCATGATGTTTTTAGTAACATGCAATTCTCTTTCGTTCATTAAGAATAAATAACTTGTTTTAACATATAAAGCGCGACACCCCATATGATGAGACCAGAAAATTTATTTAATAATAAAATTGTCTTTCCGGTTGAGTCTATTCTTTTTAGAAATTTCCCCGCTAAAGCTAAGCTTATAAACCAAATCCAAGAAACGATAATAGTTGCAAGTGTGAAAGCCCATTTTTCACTTCCTATGTATTGAATAGAATTTGTTCCAATTACACCGATTGTGTCTAAAATAGCATGTGGATTTAATAACGAAACGGATGCTGCGAAAAGAATTTGCTTTTTTAAGCGCATACTTTTTTCTTGTTTTACATCGTTGGAAGGGTTACTTCTCCAAATAACAAAGCCCATGTATAGGAGAAAGAAAAATCCAATTATATATAACGAGTTAGTTAGCCAAGAAAAAGTAAGGAGTACAAAGGAGACACCTTGCACTGCAATCAATATGAGTAACGTATCACATATAGAGGCAGTTAATACTACGGGTGCTGCCCTCCAAATGTTTGGTTGGCTCGCACCTTGGTTGAAGACAAAAACATTTTGTACACCTAATGGAATGATAAGTCCAAATGCAAGAATGATACCATGAATAATTGCTTCACTCATCATATTACCTCCTATTTTAATTCATTATGATAGTGTATATTGTATAGAAGAAATGAAAATTTGTATCCATCCATATGGTTGGGGAGGTTACCAACCAAAAAGAATATAAGGTGATATAATGGAAAGATTCGTTTGGAAACCGAATATGTCTCTAGCGACTCCTCTGTATAAACAAATAGAAACGTATATAAAAGAAAGGATCGTTAATGGAGAATGGACCGTTGGAACGAAATTACCTTCACAAAGAGATTTGGCACATACATTTGGTGTGAATCGAAGCACAATTGTAATGGCTTTCGATGAACTAGTTGCAAAGGGATACATTGAAGGGAATGGCAGGAAAGGAACAATTGTTGTAAATAATAATGAGAATGCTTCACCTTACGCACCCCCGCCTAATTGGCAGTCTTATGTAGAAACAGGACTTCATTATCCGAATCTCCCAGCTATTCAGGAGATTAATCAAGCTGAATTTTATCCACATGTAATCCGATTAAGAACAGGTGAGCTCGCGCCAAGTCTCTTACCTGAGAAAAAGATGAAAGAAATTATGAATAAGCTTTTAAAGTCAAATGTGACGCTTGGGTATGAAGAGCCGAAAGGAAATCTGTATTTAAGGGAAAAGATTTCCGAATACTTACAGGGGCATGGTGTATATGTATCTCCTGCCTCTATATTAATTGTTTCAGGAGCGATTCAAGCGCTGCAACTTATTTCTATGGGTCTTCTTTCGAAAGGGGCATCAATCTTATTAGAGAAACCATCTTATTTATATTCACTTAATGTTTTTCAATCAGCAGGAGTACGTTTAATTGGAATCCCAATGGATGAGAGCGGCTTATATACATCATATATTGAGAAATATAAGAAGCAATTCAATGCCTCTATTTTATATACAATCCCGTCGTTTCATAATCCGACGAATTTTAGTATGAATACTAAGAAGCGAAAAGAAATAATGGAAGTATGTAATGAAATTGGATTACCTATTATAGAGGACGCAGTGTATCAAGACTTATGGTTTGATGCACCTTGTTCGAAACCTTTAAAAGCCTATGATAAAAATGGAATCGTACTACATATTGGAAGCATGTCCAAAGTGATTAGTCCAGGTTTAAGAATTGGATGGATTGTTGGACCTGAGCCAGTAATTCAAAGATTGTCAGACATAAAAATGCAAACAGATTATGGCTCAAGCACTATATCCCAGCAAATTGCAGCAGAGTGGTTTACAAATGGTCTATATGATCAGCATTTGCGATTTGTAAGAAGTGAATTGAAAAAACGAAGAGATTTTATGTTACTAATGTTAGATAAATATCTTCGTGAAATAGCAACTTGGCATGAGCCAACAGGTGGGTTTTATATATGGGTACATATAAAAGTACCCATTTCATATCGCAGTTTATTTGATAAAGCTCTGCAAGAAAAGGTTTTATTAAACCCAGGTACTTTATATGATAGAAGTGCAAATCAATTTTTGCGCCTATCGTATTCATACGCAACGTTAGAAGAAATTGAAATAGGTATAAAAAAACTTGCACAACTAATGAAAAAGTAAGAGGAGAAAGTAATGAAACAATATGTAATTTGCCAAATTATCAATGGAGAAAAATATTTAGCTGCTTATGCGGAGACGAAGGAGGAAGCAATTGAAAAAGCAGAATTGTTAGGATTACGAACGGGAAATCGATACACAGTTATTACTGCAGAGGAAGCAGAAGGGTTAACGTATCCTTAAACAACGTATAATAATGATGCAGAAAGTAAATAAGCCTAGTAATATATTATTACTAGGCTTATTTTTTTGAAAGCGTTACGTGTTCTCGTATGAAAAGCAATAGTATTATGAGTCAAGTTGACGGAAGTAACGATTTGATTTTCTATCCTGCTTTCCGTTTCTATAGTCATCAATATATTGTCTGAAGTTCCACGATTGTAAAAACTTATTTGCGGCATTATAACCAGAATTGTATAGCCACTCTTTTTCTTCCTTTGTTAAGTCGAAGTTTGTACTAGTAATAGCCCCTGTTGGAATTGTAATTGTTCTTGCTTTTGATTCCTTGTCTAAATGACGTAAATCATGAGCTTGCATCATTGTTTTAAATAGTCCTTTGAACATGGAAATAGGCTCGTTATAGTGAGCAGGATCAGCTTGAATCTCATCTTTTACAAAATGAAATCCGAAAGTCGGCCAGCGAGGAGCGGTAGGTGAATCGAAGATCCAAATTGGATAATTACTTAGAATTCCTCCATCAACCATATAACAAGGCTGCTTCCATTTTGGAGTTCTCCATTTTACGGGTTCAAAGAAGAAGGGGATTGTACTACTCATTCTTACCGCTTTAGCGATAGAGAAGCGATAATTTAAAAATCCGTAGTTTGGTAAGTCGTCAGGAAAGACAACCATTTTACCATTACTAATATCAGAGGCGATGATTTTGAGTTTGTTTAGATCCGGTAAATCAGTAAATAAATGAATACCTTTTTTTCGAAGCAATTCTTCAATCCATTCTTCTATAAATGCATTAGAGTATATACCTAGAGTAGTCCATGCACTTAGCCCCTTACCGATAAAAGGAATTCTATCAATAAAAGTTTTTTTCATAAATTTATTATAATCAATATCAGTTATAATCGTTTTTAACTCTGAACAAGAATATCCTGCCGCTACAAGTGCTGCAATAATCGAACCAGCCGATGTACCAGCTACACGTTCCCATTCATAACCTTTTTCGGCTAACGCGCAAATTGCCCCAACATGCGCAATACCGCGCACACCGCCTCCTTCAAAAACACCATCAATCTTCATTAAACATACTTCCTTTCAAATAAAAGATTTGGAAATGGCAAAAAAGCACGTATTGTACGTGCTTTTTTACAATGGTTTTTAAGTTTACTAGCAGCCTACAAAGCCGCCCCAACAGCTAGCTCCGATGATGATTAGAAGGATAAATAAAACGATTAATAAAGCGAAACCTCCGTAACCACAACCGCCGCCACCGTATCCGTAACCACAGCAACTATATCCGTAACCCATGTGGAATTCCTCCTTATATTTAAAAATGAACGAGGGGAAAATGTACTGGAAGAATTAAAGAATTATCGTGTTTGTAGGAACAATGTATAGTATGCTTTTTTAAACTTGTTCGCGTACGAAGGATAAGCCCGTTTTTTGGAGGCTTGTTGATTTTGTAAAGAATGAAGTATAATCTTTGTACTATGATATAAATAAGTATGTAAATGTAAGGAGAATTTATGAATAAAAAAATTGAAGTATTAATTGATAAATATGAACTAACACACTTGAAAGAGGAACTTATTAATACTGTATTTCCTTGTATAAAAGTTGTGCCAAAGCAGCAGGAAACTGTTGCGATAGGTAGTTCGAAAATGGGAGGAGTTCCTGATTTACCAGCTTTATTTGAATATCCAAAGCATAAAGGAAATCCACTACAATTTATCGCGCAATTTAACTTAAGTGATTTACAAAACGTTGGTATGGATCACAATCTTCCTAAGACGGGGATGCTGTATTTCTTTTGCATCGAAAATTATTTTGAAGAAAATGTGAATCTAACAGAGGCTGGGCGTGTACTTTATTATGATGTTCCTGTAGAGCAATTACGAAGAGAAAATGAAGTACAAGCGAAATATAACCAGTGTGCAATTACTTTTGAACTGACATACAAATTACCAGAGCTTTTCATTGAAGATGAGGCTGATTCAGATCGTTTCTTGCAACTACTTGAAGAGCTAATTCCGGATAACTACGATAACCATCAAATGTTTGGTGAGCCATTCTCTGTACAAGAGGAAGTGTTATATGAGACAGGAGAATATATGGGAGTAGACCCACAGCAAATGACTCTTTTATTCCAAATTGATTCAGATCATAAAAATTGTAATATGGTTTGGGGAGAACTAGGGATGCTATATTTCTGTATTAGTAATGAAGATTTGAAAAATCAACGTTTTGAAAATACATGCTGCGTATTACAAACTTGCTAATGAAAAAAGGTTGTTCTTTTAAAAAGAACAACCTTTTTATGTGAATTAATTAATATGCATAATCTCATATGACCTATACGAAAAAGTATTGTATACTCTGAAACTATACGATACTTTTTCGTATAGTTATAGAATGTAAGGAGTGACAAGATGGGAAAGACAAGTAAGTATGTGACAGCTGCCGCACTTTGTTCAACTATAGTAATGGGAGGCTTACAAGCGTCATCTGTATCTTATGCAGCTACAAATCCGACTACAGTGACAGCACAATCAGATGTAAAGTTATTAGATGATTTCAGAAAAGAATTAAAAAAACAGATTGATAATCGAGAAGAAAATATTACAATCACATATAAAACAAAAGATAGAAATGCTAGAAATATTATGGATCAATTGTATGGTGAGTTTAATAAAATTGTAGATGCTGATGAGTATGTAAAATATAATGTAGCGTCTACTAGATATTCTATTAAAGGAATGCCAGGGGACTATACGTTTACACTGCAAGTAAAATACCGTGAATCAAAAGAACAAACTCAATATGTAAAAGCTCAGGCGAAATCAATTGTTGGATCAATTGTAAAACCAGGGATGGATGAGCATGAGAAAGTAAAAGCTATTCACGATTACGTTGTTAAGCATGTGTCTTATGATACGTCTTATCAAGCGTATACAGCATATGAAGCATTAGCGAATCGTTCTGCCGTTTGCCAAGGATATACATTATTAACGTATGAGTTGTTAAAAGAGGCAGGTATTCAAAATCATATTGTAACAGGCACAGGAAACGGACAAGCTCACGCGTGGAATTTAGTGAACATTGAAAACAAATGGTATCACCTAGATACTACATTTGATGATCCAGTACCAGATAAAGCAGGGCGTGTAACTTACTCATATTTTAACATGTCTGACGAACAGTTAAGTAAAGATCACGACTGGGATCGTAGTAAATATCCAGCAGCAACTACAAGTTATTTTGGTGAATTAACAAATAAAATAAAAGCGGGTAGCTCAAAAACTGTCGTATATGAGCAAATGTTAAAAGAAACAAATTTACAGATACTTATCTGCAGAATACGGAGCAGAAAATTATAATGAATTTAAGAAAAAGTTACAGCAACAGTTTGCAGCCAAACCAGAAAAAGTAGAAGTACGATATAAGCAGTCCATGGATGGAACGATGCAAGATATAAAGAAAGTATTAAATGAAATAAATTGGCCAAAAGGTGCAAAGCGTGTGTCTTATCAAGTAGCACCTTATAGTGCATTAGCGGGTTATTCATTAGCGACAATTACATTTACGTATTAAGCAATGATAAAGAGCATCTGTAAAAGATGCTCTTTTTATATTTGTTGATCACTTTAAAATATTGAGAATTATGTGATAAAATAAAAAGGAGAGGATGTGAATGCGGAATGAACTTGTTTGAAAGTAATATATTTACATTGATATATACTTGTTTAGTAATCGGACTTATCGTTTTGTTTTTCATATCATTTACTTTGTTTATTAGAAGAGTATTACAAAGCAGTGCTGCAAAGAAACACCACGTGATTAATATGAACCAGAAGCTAGATCGAATTATTGAATTGCTTGAAAAAGATAAGAAATAGCGATAGAAGAAGTATGAAAAGGGGAAAGAGAATGGCCAATTATATAAAAGAATTACGTGAAAAAGTAGGACATGATTATGTTTTCTTAAACTTTGCCGGTGGTTGTGTATTTAATAAAGAAGGAGAAGTATTACTGCAAAAAAGAGGAGACTTTAACGCTTGGGGATTTCCAGGTGGCGCAATGGAGATAGGGGAATCAGCTGCGGAAACTGCAATCCGAGAAATAAAAGAAGAAACCGGGTATGATGTAGAAATAAATGAGCTTATTGGAGTGTATACAAAATATTTTCAATCATATCCAAATGGAGACAAGGCCCAGTCAATTGTGATGTTCTTTTCATTCTCAATAGTTGGAGGTGACAAAAAAGTAGATGGTGATGAAACGTTGGATTTGAAGTTTTTCCCGTTAGACGACATGCCACCGTTATTTTGTAAACAACATGAAGATTGCCTGCAAGATTTATTGGAGAAAAGAGTAGGGGTATATCGTTAACATATAAAAAAGAAGCTAAATGAAGATTAGCTTCTTTTTGATGTTTAATTTATTTCCACCAATCATCAAACATTGACGCTGGTACTTGTCTTTTATGCTCACTCACTGTGTAACGTTTTTCAATTTTCTCTGCAACGTCAGCTGGAACTGCTTTACCTTCTAAATAATCATCTAATTGATTATAAGTAATACCTAACTCTGTTTCATCAGCTTGACCTGGTTTTTCATCTAATAAATCAGCTGTTGGCATTTTTAAGTACAGTCGCTCGTCTGCACCTAACTCTTGTAATAATGCACGTCCTTGGCGCTTCGTTAATCCCGTTAATGGTAATAAATCTGCACCACCATCTCCGAATTTTGTAAAGAACCCTGTTACAGCTTCTGCAGCGTGATCTGTTCCGATAACAAGTAGCCCTTTTTGTCCACCAATTGCATATTGAGTAACCATACGGATACGTGCTTTCACGTTACCCTTATTGAAATCTGTTAATGATTCACCCAATAAGTTTTCATATTGATTTGAAAAAGCATCAACAGTTGAAGCAATATCAAATGCAACAGATTGATCTGCTTGAATGAATTGTAATGCTAATTGTGCATCATCTTCATCTTTTTGTACTTTATAAGGAAGACGCACGGCGATAAACGTTGCATTACCACCTTCGTTACGAATTTCTTCAACTGCAAGTTGTGCTAAGCGTCCTGCTAATGTAGAGTCTTGTCCGCCGCTAATACCAAGTACAAATCCTTTTGCACCTGTTTTTTTTACATAATCCTTTAAGAAATCAACTCGTTTACGAATTTCAATTTTTGGATCAATTACAGGCTGAACATGTAATGCTTTCATAATCTGTTCTTGTAATGTCATTATGTTTCCTCCTATTCATATTAAAGCGGTAATTAAGTTTATATGTATAATGGTACATACTTCTATCCTTTATTATTTCGCAAAATTAACGAATATACAATAGGATGTGTGTATGAATATGAATGTAGTCATTATAAATAAAGTACTACGTATAAGCAATTTTTTTAAACCTTTCAAAAATGTAAGGTTTTTGTCATTTGAATCGATGGAAGGTATTTCCGCACTTTACTAATATAAAAACATAGATAGTAGAAGGGCGGAGAAGTAATATGAACATTAGAGAACTAGCATATCGGAATGTAACCCGAAATAGACGGACATACTCAGCCTATTTTTTGAGTAGTGCATTTGCAATTATGGCCTTTTTTGTGTATTCATTTTTTTGCGTTTCATCCGGCATTAAGTGCAGGAGAATTAGGTCAGTACGTATTCGTAAGTATGTCTTTTGCACAGTCTATTATTTACTTATTTACATTCTTCTTTATTTTATATTCGATGGGAATGTTTTTAAAAACGAGAAAGCATGAACTAGGAATTTTAATGATGCTAGGTATGACGAAATATCAATTAAAGCGTCTGATCTTTTTTGAAAATATTATGATTGGAATAGGGGCAATTATTTTTGGTATTCTTTCAGGTATGTTATTTTCAGGGGTATTACTATTTGTCGCTCCGATGATATTGAAACTAGATATCTCCTTATCCTATTACATACCGATGAAAGCAATTGTTGTAACGAGTATTATGTTTTTTATTTTATTTATGATCATATCATTGTTTAGTGCAGGAATGATTCGTAAAAATAAGATTATGAAGTTGTTTAGGGGATCAGCAGAGGCAAAACCGGAACCGAAAGCATCAATCATTTCTTCAATATTAGCAGTAGTATTGCTTAGTGCTGGCTATGTAGGAGCTCTTCTATCGCATGGCGCAATGGTATTTATTATGATGATTCCTGTTACAACGGTAGTTATTATTGGGACGTATTTGTTGTACAAGCAGCTGAGTGTCTTTATTATTCGATTATGTAAAAAAAGTAAACGTTTCTATTGGACACAGACTAATATTATTACGTTATCAGATTTAGCGTATCGCATGAGAGATAACGCAAGAATGTTCTTTATTGTAACCATTATTTCTACTGTAGCATTTTCCGCAATAGGGACATTAGTTGGCTTCGCATCCATGACGAAAGGGATAATGGAGAGACCGATTTCGTTTCATTACCATTCTAAGCAAGGGAATAGTAACGAATCACAGCATATACAAATGATTGACAAAGGATTAAAGAAACATAGTATAGCAGCTTCAAAAACTAATATTTCGACAAAGAAAACGGAGGAACAGTCGTTAAGAAGCGCCATTTTTATAAAAGAATCAGACTATAAGAAATATGCAAAGTTAACAGAAGAACCATTTAATACTGTAGCAAATAAAGAAGTTGTATTTTTGTCAGCTAATATACCAGGGCCAACGATGAAAGAAAGAAAAGAAATTACTTTACCTAATATGAATGAAAATTTAAAAGTGAAAAAAGTTACTTCATCTTCATTGGGGAAAATATTAAGAGGAAATGTTTATGTAATCTCTAATAATCAATATGATTCATTACAAGATGGGTTTATAGAGACAAAAGATTATATGTATAAAACTGAAAGAACGAAAGATGAGATTGAAATTGGTAAAGAGCTTACGCATCAAATTAAACCGTATCAAGAATATTCAACGTTTAGTGCGGAAGAGTACGAGCAAAACCAAAGTTTACAAATTGCAGGACCGATTTTATTTGTAGGTTTCTTTATTGGTATAGTATTTTTCGTTTGCGCAGGAAGTTTCCTTTACTTCCGTTTATTCTCCGATTTGGAGGATGATGTTCGTTTGTTCGAAATGATTCGTAAAGTTGGATTGACAAGTAGGGAATTATCGAAGGTAGTTACAATTCGATTGGCGCTTTTATTCTTCGTTCCAATTGGTGTTGCAACATTACATGGAGCAGTAGCCTTAACGGCGTTAGGGCAAATGTTTGAGTACTCATTGTTTAAAGAAAATACAGTTGTATTAAGTGTTTTCATAGGTATTCAAGTTGTATACTTCTTACTTATAAGATCCCGTTATGTAAAACAATTGAAAGAGAGATTACGTATGCATTAAATGTGTTTTTTTAACTCGAGTACAAAATTTTCTAAAAAGAGGCAAGTATTGTCAAAAAGTGATAAAATGGAAAAAGCGAGGCGAAAAAATTAATAGAGAGTAAGGGGGGGAGAAATATGAAAGCAACAGGAGTTATTCGAAAAGTAGACGAATTAGGACGAATTGTTATCCCTAAAGAATTACGCGATGTATTGGGAATACAAATTAAATCACCGCTTGAAATTTTTGTAGAAGCAGATAAAATCATTTTACAAAAATATCAACCTTACAATGCTTGCCAAATCACAGGTGATGTTTCAGGGCAGAATATTACATTAGCAAATGGAAATATTACAGTTGGGATAGAGGGAGCGGAATATTTAGTAAAAGAAATAGAAAAGTTTTTAAACAAGAGTGAGGTTTAGTCTTAATTTATATTATTTTTCAAATACATATCATTCTTTTAAAAGACTGTAAGAGGACCATTAATTGGTCCTCTTATTTTGGTTATTAGTTGAACGACCCGGGTTGTTACTTCCTACAAATCATAGGGAAAATAAAAAAGTATTATAGAGGTAGTAAATGATGTTGAGAAATATTTGAAAAGAAGGAAAACAAAAAGAATAAAACGAATGTTACATTTACACGTATTCAAAAGTGGTCTGAAATGAAAATAATACATTTTCAGGAGGGATTACGATGAGTAGTACAGTGAATAAACAAAAAGGTATACAATTGATTCCGTTTACCGTAAATAAGGTGGTAGAACAAGTAAATGAAATTCCACCAGGTGTACAACTGATTCACGCTCCGCAAGTATGGGAAAAGAGTGTGAAGGGGCAAGATGTAGTCGTTGCCGTATTAGATACAGGGTGTGATACTAATCATATAGATTTAAAGGATCGTATTATCGGCGGAAGAAATTTCACAAAAGATTATGAAGCTGATCCAAATGTGTATCTTGATAATAACGGACATGGTACTCATGTTGCGGGAACGATTGCCGCGACTGAAAATGGTGTCGGTGTATTAGGAGTTGCACCACTTGCTAAAATGTTAGTATTAAAAGTTTTAGCGGGAGATGGTTCTGGAAGTTATGAGCAAATTATTGAGGCAATTCATTATGCTGTAAATTGGAGAGGGCCGAATCAAGAGAAAGTGAGAATTATTTCAATGTCACTTGGTGGTCCGCAAGATGTTCCAGAATTACATGAAGCAATTCAAAATGCGGTAAAGCAAGATGTTCTCGTTGTATGTGCTGCTGGAAATAATGGAGATTGCGATGATGAAACAGAGGAACTAGACTTTCCGGGTGCGTACTCCGAGGTAATTGAAGTTGGTGCTGTTAATTTAGAGCGGAAGATTGCATGTTTTAGTAATTCAAATCAAGAAATTGATCTAGTAGCGCCAGGTGATGAAATATTATCTACGTATCCAGAAGGAAAATATGCTGTGTTAAGTGGAACTTCCATGGCGACGCCGCATGTTGCTGGAGCGCTCGCCTTGCTCATTAAACAGTGTGAGAAAGAATACGGTCGAAAGTTATCGGAGCCGGAAATATATGCACAACTCATTAAAAGAACTGTACCTTTAGGGTACGAACGTACATCTGAAGGGAATGGATTAATAGATTTATTAAAAGAATAGCCATATTAAAAAAACATCTCATATGAATATGAGATGTTTTTTTAATATGGCTCTGTCGCATGTAATACAACTTGTAATAAACCTGGGAATCTAGCATTTAAATCTTCTTCACGAATTGAAATGAAACGTTGTGTTCCTTCAAGGCGCGTGTACATAACACCTGACTCACGTAAAACTTTGAAATGGTGAGATAAAGTTGATTTTGCAACAGGGATGTTTAAAGCACCACAAGATTGTTCATTTTTCTCTAGTAAAATATTTGCAATTTGTAAACGAATTTGATCGCTAAGTGCATATAAGACAGAAGAAAATTGAATTTCTTCTCGATTTGGATGATAGAGTGTACGCATATTTCACCTACTTGTATAAGTTAAGATATTTGCACTATAACATATAAAGTGCTATATTTCTATTGTTCGAATATATTCGAACAATAGAAATATAGGGGGAGAAAAAATGAAGTATACAAAATTGCAAAAGGCAGGATTAAATATTTCAAAGTTGGGTTTAGGTACAAATGCAGTAGGGGGACATAATTTATATGCTGATGTGAATGAAGAAGAAGGAAAGCGATTAGTAGAAGAAGCTATTCAGCAAGGGATTACATTTTTTGATACAGCAGATTCATATGGTTTCGGTAGATCAGAGGAATTAGTAGGAGAAGTATTAAAGGGAAAACGTCATGAGTTTATACTTGCTACAAAAGGTGGAATTCAACCGTTGTTAAATGGAGAAACTTATATTAACAATGAACCAAGTTATTTAAGGAATGCTGTGGAAAATAGCTTAAGAAGATTACAGACTGATTATATTGATTTATATTATTTACACTTTACAAATCCTGAAACAAGTTACATAGATTCAATCGGAGAGCTTACTCATTTAAAAGAAGAAGGGAAAATTCGTTCAATTGGAATATCGAACGTAAACATAGAACAATTAAAAGAGGCGAATCAACATGGTCATATAGATGTTGTACAATCTCCATACAATATGTTAGAACGTACAGCTGAGGAAGAACTGTTGCCGTATTGTATAGAAGCGGGTATTTCATTTATTCCATATGGGCCTCTTGCTTTTGGAATATTAGGCGGAAAATATACAGAAGATTTTAAATTGAACGAAGTCGATTGGCGCCAAAATGTAAATCTATTTGAAGAAAATACATATAAGAGTAATTTTAAGAAAGTGGAAAAGTTAAAAGGGCTAGCTAAAGAAAATGATATTGAAGTGTCTCATTTAGCGTTAGCATGGTTATTAAATAAAGAAGGAATTGATACTGTTATACCTGGTGGAAAGCGGGCAGAGCAGGTAAGAGAAAGTGTGAAAGCGGTAGACGTTGTATTGAATGAAAGAGTCATGAAAGAAATCCAATCTATTTTAGAAGATTAGTGAAACAGAGGGAGAGTACCCTCTGTTTATATAAGGAGAAGGTCTAAATGAACAGAGCACTAGCTGTATTTTTCACAATAATGTTTATGATCGGTACAGATACTTTCTTAATTTCACCACTGTTGCCGACATTACAACAGGTGTATCATGTTTCAACTGAGTTGTCAGGATGGATGGTGAGTTCCTATGCTTTAGGGTATGCTGGATTTGCACTTATCGCTGGTCCTATATCAGATGGATTAAACAGAAAAAAAGTGATGGTACTAGGTATGAGTTTTTTTGCAATAAGTACGTTTTTGTGTGGATTTGCACCGAGTTTTTTATGGATGCTAACATTTAGATTTTTAGCAGGTGTAAGTGCAGCTTTTGTATCTCCACAAGTGTGGGCATCCATTCCGCTCCTTATAGAGAAAAAGCAAATTGTGAAAGCAATTGGGATTGCAACAGCAGGGTTATCAATCTCTCAAATTTTAGGGCTTCCACTGGGAGCTTATTTAGCAACGATACATTATACAATGCCATTCTATTCCATTGGTATATTATCAGCACTACTTGTCATTCTTATTTATGTTGTATTACCAGAAATCCAGTCGGTTCATATAGGTGGAAATAAAAAAGCTATCTTAAAGCGCTATAAACAATTACTTACAGATTCAAAGGTTTCACTTTCTTATTTTGCATACTTTGTTTTTCAAACCGGAAATTTTGCTGCATTTTCATTTTTTGGTGTATGGCTTTCCATTCAATTTGGCTTACAAGTTCATGAAGTAGGTACAGCTATGCTCGTATTAGGATTAGGAAATTTAACTGGTAATATTTTTGGTCCTAGAATCGTAAATAAAATTGGTTATAACCTTTCTTTCTATGGTGGAATTATATTTACAGCAGTGCTATATGTATTACTTCCTCATGTAAAGAACATTGTATTGGTGGAGTTATCGTTCTTTGCTTTGTTTTTTGTGACAGGAATTTTGTTTGTATTAATGATGGGACATTTACAAAACATGTCTAGTATAGCAAGAGGAACAGGAGCCGCGCTTGCAAATGCTTCTATGTATATTGGTCAAATGATTGGAGCGGCAATAGCAGGAATGTTATTTGCAGTATCTCACAATTTTATACTTATAGGTAGTTTTACTGCGTTACTATATATAGGAGCTTTATTTTTGTTTAGAAAAAGTGAAAAACTTACTGAAAATAGTGAAACAGGAATTGTATCATAAAGCTTGTATAAATATTTCGCAAATCAGAATTAATAAGAGTGTGAATACATGAATGTGCTTTTAATTAAAGTGGTTACTAAAAGTATAGAAATAGTAGAAGAAATGTATTGTAACAAAGTTATGAGGAATCAAAAAATAAAAATCCCTATAAAGATAGGGATTTTTATATCGGCATATAGTTCCTTGGAAAAGGATATACTTAGTTTAACATATCGGACTACTTATATTTGTGAAATAGATGTGAAAGTAATGTGAAAAATGCCGAAGGAAAAAACTATTTAAATAGAGGGCAATTTAGATGGGGATATGGATTTTACATAAATGTTGTGTTATATTTCTACTTATCTGTTAATAATTACATATTTTAATTTTATTAGGGATAAAAGGGAGAGGTTTAAATGCAATGGTATTTGAAAGCTCTAAAGAATTATGGGAATTTTAGTGGTAGAGCTACGCGAAAAGAGTACTGGATTTTTAGTTTATCCAATATCGTAATTTTTTGGCTACTGTTATTTTTATCATCATTTTCAGAGGTGTTAGTTGCTATTATTGCATTGCTATTTATGTTAGTAATGATTATACCAAGCTTTTCGGTTGGTGCACGACGATTACATGATATTGGGAAAACGGGATGGTGGCAACTATTAAATTTTGTACCGTTTGGTAGCGTTGTTTTACTTGTATTTTTTATCATTGAAAGTGAAGAAAATGACAATCAATACGGACCAAATCCGCATTCAGATTTAAAAGAAGCGATTTAATAAACTTGTTTAGTTTGTAGCATTACTAGTTCAATTATTTTATCTATTATTAAAATGGTTTGCGTGGGCTAATATTATTAGGTTGATCTTTAGGTTTAGATGACTTTTGAAACTGTAAAAATGGAAAGATAAAGGCAGAGAGAATATAGCATGGAAAGAAAAAAATTCTAAATAAAAAGCACTGTTTTAGCTAATGTAGCTAAAACAGTGCTTTTCTCTTTGATTGAACAGTTGCAGCATTTTCATCATGTATACCTGCATCTTTAATAATTCGTTGTTTTGCTTTATTTAATAGATGGTTTACTGCTTCGCCAAAATAGTTAGCTTCGCTTTTTGTGCGGGCTTCTCGTAAACATTTATAGTTTTCTAGCAGTTCCTCTTTTTCGGAGTTTGTTAAGAAATCTTCTATTTTCTTTTTTGTCATACGAAACACCCTTTCTCCTGACAAACGACGCAATAGAAAATATTTATTTCTCATTATAACAATAATTTTAAAAGAAAGTATACACTAACGTCGCAATAATTTGTCAATTTCTTGAATCTTCTCATCAGCTTTCCCAATTTGCGTATTTTTAGCCTGTTCGCCACCAAGAGCTTGATGTAGTAAGAAAGTTTGGCCGGAAATAGCAGTTACAATGGATACTTTTATAATTTCTTTTATTGCGGTGACATCGAATAAAACGAGCCCAAGAAGTGCGGCTAGGCTACCAGTAAAAATATCAGTTAAAAATCCAAAATGAAAAAATGTTTTCAAACGGCGTGGAAGCAATAACTTACCTTGGTTATTGATTAGATGGGAAACGAAGCCGGTAATGCCACCAACGAGAACAGCGGTTAGCCATTGATACATTTCCATCGAATCCACTCCTTTTAGTGAATAAGATTCGATTATTTTATATTGATTCCTTTTAATATTTCATATAAGCATATTGAGAAAGTTTGTTTGGGTATATTTTGTATTCAAATTAATTGTAACAGAAAATTTAGATATATTTCAGTCTATTATATGAATCATTTTTACAATAATATGAATGCAGAAAGGGGTGCGTGATATGAATATAGATTATCGAATAAGAAGCGTAGATGGTTATACAAAAAAAATAGGGGAATTAGTAAGCCTGCTTGAGCATACGAGAGCTGTAACATTAGGCGAAGTAAAAAATTTATCAGTTGAGAAATTAGATTTAATTATGCAAAGCAGGGGAAATTCAATTGGCGCCT
This sequence comes from Bacillus sp. SRB3LM, assembly GCF_015712745.1. Taxonomy (NCBI): domain Bacteria; kingdom Bacillati; phylum Bacillota; class Bacilli; order Caryophanales; family Bacillaceae; genus Bacillus; species Bacillus sp. SRB3LM. The sequence goes on along the minus strand of NZ_VWVQ01000004.1, from coordinate 67,295 downwards.
TATTAAAGCATATAGCAGCTATTGAAAAAGTTCATCAGCTTATTTCATTTCAAGATCGTGACTTTACAAAAGAAGAATTAGAAATATGGGAAGATGCACTGTATTTAGGGGAAGCGGGTAGAGCAATCCGTGGTCATGAAATACAGTATTATGTACAACTTCTACAAAGTGTTCGAGAAGAATCTCTGAAGTATTTAAGTGAACAAGGTGATGAGTGGCTCATGTCAGAAAGAAAGTGGCCTAACGGTGTAGCATATAACCAGCACTATCTATGGTTTCATGTGCTAGAAGATGAAATTAGTCATCGAGGACAAATTAGAATGCTCAAAAACAAGTTATTTGAAAATTACGTAAAGTGATGTAGCTTTTTATAGGAGAATTACATATAATGAGAATAATTAAAATAAGAACGGGGTGATGTATTATGGCGAAAATAACTTATATGAATAATCAACCAAATACAAAGGTGGATGGAAAGGGCGATATTATATAAGGTAATTCGCAATCCTTCCACTTAGTACAAACTAGGGAGGATATTTATTTGAATCAAAATATTTTAGAATCTTTCGGCTGGGATTCATTTTTTGAAGAACAAGTTACAGAGAAAAATTATGAAGTAGGTCGTATTTTACTTGAGCATAAGCATATATATCGCATTATTTGTAATGATGGTGAATATATGGCAGAACTGTCTGGGAAGTTTCGGCATGAAGTGATTACGAAAAGCGATTATCCAGCAGTTGGTGATTGGGTGTATATAAAGAAAATAGAAGATGAAAAGAAAGCGATTATTCATCGTATTTTCCAGCGAAGAAGCTCTTTCTCAAGACAAGAGGCTGGAACAAGAACAGAAGAACAGATTATAGCAGCAAATGTAGATTATTTATTTTTAGTGAATGCACTTAATCATGATTTTAATGTTAGAAGGATGGAACGTTATTTATTATTAGCGTATGAAAGCGGTGCTATGCCAGTTATTGTTTTAACAAAGAGTAGTATATGTAATGATGTGGAAGAGAAAATTGTAGAAACGGAAGCTATAGCAATTGGTGTTCCTATTTTCGTTGTTGATAGTTTAGAGCATACAGGTATTGATTCGTTGAAACAATTCGTTTCTTCAGGGAAAACAATTGCTTTAGTTGGATCATCAGGGGTAGGAAAGTCAACTTTGTTAAATGCTTTAATAGGAATTGATGTAGCAAAAACGGGAGATATACGTGAAGAGGATAGTAGGGGGAGGCATACGACAACGCATCGAGAATTATTCCAATTGCCTAGTGGAGCTCTCGTGATTGATACGCCTGGCATGAGGGAATTGCAACTTTGGGAAGGCAGCGAAGCGATTCAAACAGCATTCTCTGATATTGAAGAACTTGCGACAACATGTCGTTTCCGGGATTGTAAGCATGAGAATGAACCAGGATGCGCGGTGTATAGTGCAATTGAAAACGGACTTATTACGATAGATCGTTTGAAAAGCTATAAAAAATTACAAAGAGAACTGGCGTATTTTATGAGGAAACAAGATGCAATCCTTGCCAGAGCAGAGCGTGATAAATGGAAGAAAATTTCTAAACAACATAAAAAAATGTAAAAACCAAAGGGCCCCTTTGGTTTTTTCTATTTGTAAATTTTATAATAATATTATTCGTATATATAGACAAAGGGAAATTAATTGTTTAAACTTTACAAAGTATTCACCATAATAGGTTATGAAAATAATAATTAGGGAATGGGAAATATTCATAATTAACTCAAATTAACTTTTAAATTTGAAAATTAGGAGGTTCATAATGGGTAAACTATTAAATTTGTTTCGTGATATGAAAGTAGCAAAAAAGCTATTAATTTCATTCTTTGTAATTTTAATTGCGGCTGTGTCTATTATTGGAGGCATGTCTTATCAAACAGCCAAAAAGAATTTTGAATCGCAAATTAAGAGTAGTGCCAACGACAATATAAAAATACTGGATAATTTAATCAATCAAATGATTGATGCAAAATTTAATGATGTGAATAATTTTGCACGGGTGATTCAGGGGAATATGTATCAAGGAGATAATCAGGATGAATTAAGAAAAATGTTATCTCAATATATAAATTTAAATAAAGATGTTGAACAAGTATATGTTGCCGGAAATGATAAAAAATTTGTACAAGAACCAAATATACAAATGGCAGCAGACTATGATCCAACAGAGCGTTCTTGGTATAAAGATGCAGTTGCAAAACAAGGTGGTATTGTTGTTACTGAGCCATATAAGGCAAAAGGAAATGGACATATTGTCGTAACAATCGCAAAACAAACAGAAGATAAAAATGGGGTTGTTGCGCTAGATTTAAGTTTAGATAATTTATTAAAAACATCAAAGTTAATTAATATTGGTAAAAAAGGATATGCCTTCATTTTAGATGGAAAGCAAAAAATAATTGCTCATCCACAAGAAAAATCAGGAGAAAAAGCGGCTGATTCTTGGGCAAAGAAAATTTATGAAGATAATCACGGTGCTTTTTCATATTCTTATGGCGGTAGTGAAAAGAATATGGTATTTGCTACAAATGTAAAAACAGGTTGGAAAATTGGTGGAACTATGTACTCAAGTGAAGTAATTGAAGCTGCTCAACCTGTATTTTATAATATGTTAATTGTTATGCTTATCTCATTAGTAGTAGGCGGGGCACTTATTTATTTTGTAACACTTTCAATTACGAAGCCTTTAAAGAGATTAGTTGTTACCTCTAAAGAAATAAGTGAAGGGGATTTAACGCAAACAATTGAAATTCATTCTAATGATGAAATCGGCCAACTTGCTAAAGGCTTTAATGAGATGACGAATTCGTTACGGACGTTAATCGGAAGAATTAACGATTCAGCTGGGCATGTTGCAGCGGCATCAGAAGAGCTAACTGCAAGTGTAAGGCAAGCAAGTGAAGCGACTGAGCAAATCACAATCGCAATGGATGAAATATCAAGTGGGGCAACGACGCAAACAACAAGCGTAGAAAATGGCGCTATGTTACTGTTTGATGTAACGGAAGGTATTCAGCATGTAGCAAATAGTTCATCATCTATTAATACGGCTTCTGCACATACTCGTGAAAAAGCAGAAGATGGTGGGAAACTAGTAGGAAGAACAGTAAACCAGATGCAGTCTATTGCAGAATCTGTGTCACAATCAGATGCAGTTATACAATTACTAAATAATAAATCAAAACAAATTGGTGATATTTTAGAAGTAATTCAAAATATTGCAGATCAAACAAACCTTCTAGCTCTAAATGCGGCGATTGAAGCCGCAAGAGCCGGTGAGCATGGAAGAGGTTTCGCAATTGTTGCAGATGAAGTGCGTAAATTGGCAGAGCAGTCTAGCGTATCTTCTAGTGAAATTAGTAAATTAATATGTGAAATACAAGATGATATGGGTAAGACAGTCAAATCTATGAATCATGTAAATGAGGAAGTTCAATCTGGACTTGTTATCGCAAATGAAACGAAGCAAAACTTTGCTGAAATTTTACAATCTACAAATGAAATAGCTAATCAAATTAAGACGATGGTTGAAACGGCTAATGGAATGTCAAAAGGGGCAAATGAAGTATCTATTTCGGTAGGACAAATTGCAATGACAGCACAAAATAATGCAACAAGCACACAAAATGTTGCGGCTTCAGCTGAAGAACAGCTAGCTTCAATGGAGGAAATTGGATCCGCAGCGGGCACGTTATCTCAAATGGCTGAAGAGTTACAAGGACTAATTGACAGATTTAAAGTTTAATAGAGAACAGACTATCCCCTAGTAGCATTATGCCACTAGAGGGTAGTCTGTTTTATTGTGTAAAATCAAATAGGGATGTAGACTTCCTTTATGACGTTTAAAATGGCATTTTGCATAATGTTTGTCGAAAAATAGAGGTATTTGTTAGCTTTGTGTATAATTATTAACGTATAGAATACAAATAAAAGGAGAGTATTATGGGAGTGTATTGGGGGACAAAAAGACATTCTTGGCTTAGTTACGTCTCATTTTGGCTAAGTATTTCATTTTTTATTGTTTTTCTAATTGAAGTGTTTATATTAAAAACACTTTCGAATAGCTCGGTACAAATTGTTAAATATTTTTATTTTATACTTGTACCGGTAAATATTTTTCTTAGTTTAAAGTTACTATTTAAGAAGAATGAAAAGAAAGCGTTACCTATTTTTAGTTTCATTGTCTCATTATTATTTGCAATTTTAATAATCGTATTAGTTTTAGCAGCTATAGGGAAGTTCTTTTAAGGGGAGTGGTATAAGTCACTCTCCTTTTTTATTTGTGGTAGTCTTACTATATGTAAAAGTATGAATGCTGTGAGCTAATAAAAGCGGAGAGTAGACAATATTTGCATGGATTAAAGTCTGACGTTATTTAAACTTGTAAGAGTGTATGGAGTAATGAGGTAATATACATAATAATGAAGATAGAATTAGTTATTTTATAAGTATCTATGAAGCAAATGAATACGGTAAGAACGGTGATATATGGTACAATAGCTATGGATAGTGATAGAGATAAAGGGTATATAAAATACTCATCGTTTTTTAGTAAGAGAGGGGTTATCTTATGCTATACGAGGATTTGGAGACATTATTTCAAACAGCTCCGAAAGAAGATAGAGGCGGATGGAAATATATAATCCAAGAACAAAATGATACATATAAAATTGGTGATGAAATACTGAAAAATCAAATGAGTGTCGAATTGTATTTTAATGAATACGATGAGGTGAAAATCACTTTATATAAAGATGGAATTCCGATTACGACTATACAAAGAATTGTGATTTCAAAAGTTGAATTAGACGAAGATGAAGAAGGTATTCAATTTGTTTTAGAACGCATGCCTAGTCGAATGATTCGGTTGCAGTTAAAGCCGTATTTAGCATTAGAAATGGGACCGTACTGGGAAGTATGTGATGATTGTGAATGAACATAAAAAAGCATCCAATAACATGGATGCTTTTTTATGTTTTTTGAAGTTGTTTAAACGCAATGATTGGAAGTATAACAATACTTACCCATCCGATGATAGGATATAGAATGTGAAGTAAGTCACTGTAACCGATGTAACTAAAGCAATAACTAATTAGTAAAATGAAGAAAATAATATTGTGATTTTTCCACCCGGTAATAGATTGCATCTGTTTTGTCATCCCGAACACATTACCAACTAAAGTTGTGAAAACTTCACCGAAAATAATGAGAACGAAGAAGAAGTGAAAAGTTGCATTAAATCTTCTTATGACTTCAGCCATTGGGATGTTATATTGATAAAATTGATCGACTGATAAGATTGCTAAATGGCTGCATAATAAAATTAAAGAAAGTCCAGCACCACCTAAAATCCCACCCCAAAAAATGGCTTTTCGATCCTTTACTTCACTGGCTAATGGGACGAGAACACTTTGGGCGAGAGAAAGATTTAAGGCGACATATGTAATAGGGCTAGTAATCCATTTCATATTCCAACTCTCTGCAGGAATAGTGTTATTAATGGAAGGTGTACCGTGAAAAAAGGTTGTAATAGCAAGTCCGATAATAAAAATCATCATAATAGGTACGACAAGTGTATTTACTTCAAAAACACCTTGTAATCCGCGGCTACTTATAATGAGACAAGCGATAACTGTAATGAGAATACCGAGTTGTCTTGGTAAGCGAAGTTGCTCTTCAAATACTGCACCAGCCCCTGATAACATAACGCTCGTTACGCCGAATAAAACGAGTAATAATAATGTGTTTACAACATTCCCAAATACATCCCCAAATAAATATTTGTTAAATTCTTGCGCTGAAAATGCCCCGATTTGTGATGAAAGTAACATCATCTTTGTGCCGAGCCAAATAAAAAAAAATCCACTTACACATATGCCAATTGTCCCGTATAATCCATTCACTGTGAAAAATTCAACAATTTCTCGTCCAGTAGCAAATCCAGCTCCAACGACAGTTCCGATATAAGTAGCAGCTACTTTCTTTGCTACTTGCCATTGTTGATTGTCCATGTTATCCCTCTTTCTACTATGATGAGCTTGATGTACTATTATGCATATGTATGAGCTTGGACAATTAGACGTATGAAGTGTTTGAAAAAATACATGAATTAAATGATATTAGGGAAGTATTAAAGGTGTTAAAACTTTGTTACATATAAGCCGATTGTTCGAAAGGAAAGGGAATGTATGGTAAAATGTAATTAGGTTATTAAAAGATAAACATTACAAAATGATAAGAGGAGTGGATTGTATGAGTACGAAAACAAATGTTGTTGAAGTATTAAACAAGCAGGTAGCAAACTGGAATGTGTTATATGTTAAATTACATAATTATCACTGGTATGTGACAGGGCCACACTTCTTTACATTACATGAGAAATTTGAAGAGTTTTATAATGAGGCTGGAACGTATATTGATGAGTTAGCAGAACGTATTTTAGCTTTAGAAGGTAAACCATTAGCGACAATGAAAGAATATCTCGCAACATCTAGTGTCAGTGAAGGGACAAGCAAAGAATCTGCAGAAGAAATGGTGCAAACATTAGTGAATGATTATTCTGCACTTATTCAAGAATTAAAAGAAGGTATGGAAGTTGCGGGTGAAGCTGGCGATGAAACATCAGCTGACATGCTGTTAGCAATTCATACAACATTAGAACAACATGTATGGATGCTAAGTGCATTCTTAAAATAACGATAAAAAATATATAGAAACCCATTGAAAAATTATTTCAATGGGTTTTTTTATGATTTTTCAGTTTTCTTTTATGCTATAATATAGTAAAAAGGAGGCGATGCGATGTTTCGCTTTTTCAGAACTGGAAAAGAAGAGCGGGAAATTACGAAAGATGAGTTAGAACAAGCGATGGCTCAGTTTTTAGAAACGAATGCTAATATCGTTTATACAGTATTAGTAAATGATGATTATACAGTAAATTATGATCTGTTAAAACCGTATTTACCTGCATTTCCAACAAATGTTTTTCTTATAACGAAGGAAACGCTTGAGGTATTTGAACATACAGAAGAAAATTTAAACCTAGTGAAAGAAATTGATGTCGTACAAAAAGCAGTAGATCAATACGTAACAGAAAAAGAAATGTTCCCAATTGTTGAAGGTAGCGAAGATCGCCTCATATGCGGAATGAAACTAGGACCTTACTTAAATCGTAGCTTAAAAAGAGACTTATATATTTCAGAAAAACATTATTTAGTTTCAAGTAAACCAGATAGAAAAAAACAAAAGAGCGGGTAGACGTAATGAAAACAACAATACATATATTGTTGTCTTTTTTTTGTCTGTTAAAATATTGATTTTTCAGTCTATTCTTATTTATACTAAATGCATTGGACAGGGAAGAGTAACTATTAAGCATCATTCTGAGAATAAGATATTGTTAGAGTAGGTTATACAAAGTGGTATAAAGATTCGCAAAAAAATATTATAAAAGGTTTCGGGGGAATTGGTACATGAAAAATAGTATGACTTACATTCAATTATTAAATGAAACGTTACGTTGTTATGCAAATAAAGGAAGTTTTGAAGCGTACAATTATATAATGGAAAATGCTACAGGTGTAATAGGGAATGAGGCGCAAATATATAATTTTAAGTATGCGCTCGCAAGTGCATCGGGACTTGAAAAAGAAGCATTACATTTAATGAGAGAGGCCATTATAGAAAAGGGATTCTGGTATGGAAATGAGTATTTAATTTGGGACGATGATTTAAAATCACTACATAAATTTGAAGAATTTCATACAATGGTTCAATTATGTAAAGAAAGAGAAGCATTAGCACATAAAACGGAAAGACCAGACGTGAAATATATATACAGCAAGAAAGAGGGAAATCTACTACTTACATTACATGGTGACCAAGAAAATATTCAAATAGTAGAGTCATATTGGAAATCAGTTTTGACACAAGATTACACGTTAGCTTTACCACAGTCTTCACAAATTCAGTTTTCAGATGGATTTGTTTGGGGTGATCTAGAGAGAGGGAAAGGGGAATTAAAAGAGCATTACAATAAGTTTATAGAAAATCATACAGTAGAAAATGTAATAATTGGTGGTTTTTCTGCAGGGGCAAGAGTAGCTTTATATACGATTTTACAAAAAGATATAGATGTAGATGGTTTTGTTTTTATGGCACCCTGGCTTCCTGAGATTGAAGAATGGGATGAGTTGCTAAGAGTGCTGAAGGATAAACATATAAAAGGATATATAGTATGCGGGGATCAAGATGAAGACTGTTTCGAATCCACGCAGCAATTCGTACAACTATTAAGAGAGAAGAATATAGAACATAAGTATAAAGTTGTGCCTGACTTAGATCATAATTATCCTATTAACTTTGAAGAGCTATTAAAAGAAGCTATTGAATATATAGGAAATGAAAACAATAAGTAGTAAGAAAAAGAGATGCATCATATGTGATGCATCTCTTTTTAGAATTATAAATTAAAAGCATTTGCTAGTAAGCGATAAGACTTTAATTTATGTTCGAATTGATGAGTAATCGTGACAATCATAAATTCGTCAGTATTGTATGCTTTGCTTAAGTTTATTATTTTTTCTTTTACAGAAGACGGATCACCGACAATCATACGTTGACGATTTTCTTTTATACGGAATAAATCATAAGCGCTGTATGAATAATTTTGAGCAGTTTCAATAGAAGGTGTACCAGTAGTTCGTTTTCCTTGCTCTAATAATAAGATTGATAAATCTAAACTAGAAGCAATTTTTTCCGCTTCTTCATTTGTTTCTCCGCATATAACAAAGATGGCAACGATTGAATTAGGCTTATCTCCTAAAAATGAAGGCTGATATTGTTCTTGGTAAGCCCTCATAACTTCAGGGCCTCCGAAGCCGTTAATAAATTGTGCAAATGCGAAAGAAGCTCCGTTGTTTGCAGCAATTTTAGCGCTCTCTCCGCTAGAACCGAGCATCCACATTTCAGGAGATGTTGGGATAACTGGAGTGGCTCTTAAGTTTGCATAGTGATGGTTTTCTGGTACTTGATCATGTAAGTACATTGCAACGTCTGCAATTTGTTCTGGATATTGATCAAGTGAGACCATTTTCCCTTCTTGAAGTGCGCGAGTTGCTATTGGCATACCACCAGGGGCTCTACCAACACCGAGATCGATACAATTTGGATACAGTGCTTCTAGAACACGGAAATTCTCAGCCACTTTATATGGGCTATAATGCGGTAACATAACACCACCTGAACCGACTCTAATACGGTCCGTTTTTGCGGCAATATGAGAAATAAGTATTTCTGGACTTGAACCAGCTAAGCTTACGGAATTATGATGTTCGGATACCCAAAAACGTGTGAATCCGAGTTTTTCAACTTCTTGTGCAAGCGTAACTGTATGTGAAAAAGCTTGGGCTGCTGTGCTACCATCTGAAATAGGTGATTGGTCTAATACACTTAACTTGATCATAGAATATACCTCTCAATCTTAATGTACATCCTATTATATATTTACTTATGAAAAATGCGTAGTGAAATGCTCAAAATGAAAAGCGGATAATCTTATTTCCGCTTTTAACGAGAAAATCCGCGTTCATAATGATTCATTTCGACTAGATTTAAAATATATTCATAGTTGTCAATTTCACGTTTTAGTTGTTCACGTTCTTTTTCAGATAGTGTCATATTGCTAAGTTTTTTACATAAGTTTTGTTTCTTTAATTCTAAATGTTTTTTTGTAGCATCGTAGTCATAAGTATGTTTCATTTTTAACCACTCCTTCTTTGTAGTTGCTATATTATACGAAGTATAAAGAAAAGTGAGATCTGTCTCTTATGTACTTTTAGTGAATATTCAAATTGCAATGGTGTTATGTTTATGGGGATTTATGAATAAAATGCACTAAACCACTAACGTCCATTTGATGAAGTAAGGGGTGGAATTGTGCAGAAAGATATAATGTATAACACTGAAATGGATGAAGCGTTAAAAGTTATAGATAAAGGATTGAAGAAGACGATAAGCCCAAAACAGATTATTGTAGTGGGAGCTGGTATGGCTGGGTTAGTTTCAGCATCTTTATTAAAGGCTGCAGGACATGATGTGAAAATTTTTGAAGCAAATAACCGGGTAGGTGGCCGTATAGAAACGGTTAGAATGGAAGATACCGGATTATATTTAGATGTTGGAGCAATGAGAATTCCGTATACGCATACATTAACGATGGCATATATAAGAAAATTTGGGCTACAGGTGAGACCTTTTATTAATAGGAATGAGACGGATGTTATATACGTAAATGGACGGAAAACGACGTTAAAACAATATGAAAAAGATCCAAGTATTCTAAGATATCCTGTGGAAATGAATGAAGTTGGAAAAACGTCAGAGGAATTATTATTGTTAGCGGTACAGCCCATTATAAATTTTATAAAAAAGAACCCAGAAAAAAATTGGGACGTTGTAGTAAAGGATTTTGGAAGGTACTCTACTGGACAATTTTTAAAGTATCATCCTTATCAGTATAATACTTACTTTTCGCCAGTAACAATTGAGATGATCGGTGTTCTATTAGATTTAGAAGGTTTTTTAGAGCGGTCGTTTGTAGAGACTTTACGATTTTTATACATTATGCAAGAGGAGAGCGGATTTTGTGAAATTATGGGCGGGAATGATAGATTACCAAAGTCGTTTTTACCGCAATTAGAAGAAAATATTATATATAATCAAAAATTAATGAAGTTACATCAACACGATAATGGTGTGACAGCTTTCTATCGGAACGAGGAAACTTTTGAATATAGTAGTATTACAGGAGATTTAGTTATTGTTACTATCCCGTTTTCGACAATGCGTTTTGTAGAAGTAGATCCGTTTGATTCTATATCTCATGAAAAATGGAAAGCAATTCGTGAATTACATTACATGCCTGCGACGAAAATAGGAATTCAATTTAAAAGCAGATTTTGGGAAGAACAAGGGCAATTAGGTGGCAGAATTATAACAGATTTGCCAATCCGTTATGCCTATTATCCAAGTCATGGGATTGGAGAAAAAGGACCTGCTATGATGTTAGGTAGCTATACATGGTCTTACGATGCATTGTTATGGGATGGTTTATCAAAAGGCGATCGTATTTATTACACCTTACACAATTTAGCAACGATATTAGGTGGTCAAGTCTATGATGAGTTCATATCTGGAATTTCAAAAAGCTGGACATTGGATCCGTATGCGCTTGGAGGATTTGCACTTTTTCAAGCAGGTCAAGAAACTGAGCTGCAACCAGCGATTGTCAAACCAGAGGGGAGAATATTCTTCGCTGGAGATCATACAACGCTATATCACGGATGGATTCAAGGTGCGATTGAATCTGGAATTCGTGTAGCGGTGGAAGTGAATGAGTAAAAGGTTTTCAATTCAGAAAATTCTTTACTATATAACTTGAGATGGATATTATTATATATAAAAGAAATATAGGGAGTGTTTACAGTGAATCCGTTATTATTCGATTTTCCTTCTGAATTTTATACTGACAGGCTTTTTATTCGAATGCCGAAACCAGGAGATGGTAAAGTTGTATATGATGCAATTCAGGCTTCAATACAAGAACTAAAACCTTGGATGGTGTTTGCACAAAAAGAGCAAACAGAGCAAGAAGTAGAAGAAAGTATTAGAAAATCACATATTCAATTTTTGCAACGTGAAGATTTAAGATTACTAGTATTTTCGAAAGAAACAGGTGAATTTATTGCTTCAGCCGGATTACATCGTATTAATTGGGATATACCTCAATTTGAAATCGGATATTGGATTGATACAAGGTTTAGTGGAAAAGGCTATATGGTAGAGGCTGCGAAAGGTATAACGGATTACGCTTTTTCTGAATTGAAAGCAAACCGTGTAGAAATTCGTTGTGATTCTTTCAATAAGAAGAGTAGAGCGATACCTGAGAAATTAGGCTTTAAGTTAGAAGGTACGTTAGAAAGTGCGAGCGTTGCGGTAGATGGAAACGGATTAAGGGATATGTGTGTATTTGCTATGACTAGAAATACATATGAAAAAGAAGAGCTGTAAGAAAACAGCTCTTCTTTTTATGCATTATGGTACAGGATGTCCATTAGAGCTTTCGAAAATTGTAAACCATTGTTGACGGTCTAAGTTAACTTTTGTAGCAAGAGCGGCAGTTTTTACGCGATCTAATTTACCAGAGCCAACGATAGGCATCATATTAGCTGGATGAGCAAGTAACCAAGCATACATAACTGTATCGATACTAGAAACACCTAACTCAGTAGCAACTTTTTGCACAGTTTCACGTACACGTACGGCGCGTTCTGATTGACCAGTAAAAATCTCCCCACCAGCAAGAGGTGACCAAATCATTGGATTGATTCGTTTTTCTTGGCATAAATCAATTGTCCCTTTTTCAAAATGCTCAAGCTGCAATGCAGAAACTTCAATCTGGTTCGTAATAAGCGGGAAATCTAAGTACGAACTTAACATATTAAATTGTGAAGGTAAGAAGTTAGATACACCGAAGTGACGAACTTTCCCTTCTTGTTTTAATTGTGAAAATGCTTTTGCCACTTCATTTGGATCCATAAAAGGATCGGGACGATGAATAAGTAATACGTCAATATAATCTGTATGTAAATTTTTAAGTGATGCTTCTACACTTTGCATAATATGCTCTGCACTAGTATTGTAGTGAGCAACATATCGCTCTGGAAATTTCGGTGATGGGGGAGCGATTCCACACTTTGTAATAATTTGCATGTTTTCTCGTAAGGAAGGCTTTAATTGTAAAGCTTCGCCAAATAACCCTTCACACGTATATGCGCCGTAAATATCAGCGTGATCAAAAGTAGTAATTCCCATATCCATACAATCTTCAATGAAAGAAAGTAATTCTTGTTTCGTCATATTCCATTCTGCTAAACGCCAAAATCCTTGAATAATACGAGAAAATTCTAGCGTTTCAGCCATTTGAACTCGATCCATTATAAGTACCCCCTTGATGAATAATAATGTTTTGAAAAGGCTTTCTTACTACATGTTATTATATAGTTAATTAGGTGTAGAGACAATAAATATGTTTTGCTACAAAAACGATTTTCTCTATATGCTATAATGTAGAAACATATAGCTATAAGGAGATGTACGAAATGATTCCAGTAACAATATTAACTGGTTTTCTTGGATCTGGGAAAACGACATTATTAAATCGTATTTTATCAGAAAATCACGGTAAGAAATTAGCGGTGATTGTAAATGAAATAGGGCAAATTGGCATTGATAATCAGTTGATTATGAATGTGGAAGAAGAAATTATGGAAATGACAAATGGCTGTTTATGCTGTACTGTACGTGAAGATTTACTCGTTGCTTTAAAACAGTTACTGGACGTAAAAGCAGAAGGGAAAATGGATTTTGATGGTTTAGTAATTGAAACGACTGGCCTTGCAAATCCAGGCCCAATTATTCAAACATTCTTTTTAGATCCAGTCATTCAATCTGCTTACCAAATTAACGGTGTTGTAACGGTAGTAGATAGTTATCATATACATAAACATTTTGAAAAAGGATTAGAAGCAAAAGAGCAAATTGCGTTTGCTGATGTCGTTTTAGTAAATAAATTAGATTTAATTGAAGAGAATGAGAAAGAAAATCTCTTGCATGAAATTCAAGGAATTAACCCGACTGCAAAGTTAATTGAGGCGACTAACTGTGAGGTAGATATACCATCTTTATTACAAATCCAAACGTTTAAAACGAAAGATACGTTGCAAATTTACCCTCATAAAGAACATAACCACTTAGAAGGTGTGAAATCATTTGTATTACGTGAAGAACGTCCGCTGGATTTACAAAAGCTTAATGAGTGGATGTCAGCTGTCGTTCAAGAGCTAGGGGAATATTTATATCGTTACAAAGGAATTTTATCGATAGATGGAGTAGATAAACGTATCGTTTTCCAAGGTGTACATACGTTATTTGCTGCTTCGTACGATAGAGAGTGGCAAGAGGGCGAAGAGCGAGTAAGTGAAGTAGTTTTTATCGGAAGAGATATTAATAAAGAGTGGTTCCAAGAACATTTCGAGGAGTGTGTGAAATAAGTCTGCGTAAATTGCAGGCTTATTTTTTATGAGCATTCTATTAGATTGCAAAACAGAATTAAATAAGGGAGAGAAACTAAAAATTGATAAATGTATAATAAAAAGCCTGTTTTCACAGGCTTGTATTTTCGTCTATTAGTAACTCCATTACAACACCTACAACTGGACCTTCATCATCAATATCCCCATTTAAGCGGAAACCAAATGATTCATACAGTCCCATTGCAAGTTTGTTGTCTGGATGTAAACTTAAGTAAATTATTTTGCATTCAAATTTTTCTTGTAAGAATTGAATGAGTAAGCGAAGGAAACGTTTTGCGTATCCTTTTCCTTGATATTGTTGGTCAATCATAAAGCGATCGAGCCATACACTTTTATGTTTTACTGAATACCATCCATACATTGCGTATCCTACAAGTGTTTCTCCATCATATAAAACTACTGACGTTCCGTTTCCTTCATATAATGATTCTGCTAAAGAAAACGCGTTACTTTCAATAAATTGTTGCTGATCTTTTGCGACGTCTAAAGCAACTACTGAACGCCAATTTTTTGCTGTTACTTCACAAATGTGAAGATTCATAATTCCAACTCACCTTCTAAATTAATATAGCTTTAAAGCTAATATGGATAATTTTACTTGTTATTTTGGTCAAGTCAAGGATAAATACATAAAAAGGCAGCTGAATAACAAATTCAGCTGCCTAGAAAATATAATGGATTAGTTTGTTGCTTCTTTCAATGTATTTACGTTTTCTTCCATTAAAGTGAAGTAATCTTTATTATTTTTTGCATCATCTTCAGAAATAGTAGCTAAGTGATTTAAGCGTAAAACTTTTGTACCAGTTTCTTTTTGAATTACGGATGCTACTTTTGGAGTAGAGAATGTTTCGAATAAAATATATTTTAGATTATGTTCTTTTACTGTTTTTGTAATGTCAGCAAGCTGCTTTTGAGATGGTTCATCAGAAGCTGAAATTCCAGCGATAGGAATTTGTTTTAGGCCGTATCGTTGTTCCCAGTAACCATAGGCAGCATGAGAAACTAAAATTTCTTTCGTTTTTGCGTTCGCTACAGCTGCCTTAAATCCATCGTCTAAATCAGTAAATTTAGTTTGAAGTGCTGCAAAGTTTTTTTCGAATTCTTGTTTATGTTCAGGTTGTAATTCTACAAGTGCATTTTTAATTTTTTCTGCCTGTTTCATTGCTAGAGTAGGATCTAACCAAACATGCGGGTCTTTATCGTGATGATGTTCATCTTCTTTATGGCCATCTCCATGATCATGATGCTCTTCTTCAGTAGAAGCACGAAGCTCAATACCTTTAGATGCATTTACAATTTTAACATTTTCTTTTTGTAATGTTTTTTCCATTTTTTCAGCAAATGGTTCTAATTCAGCGCCGTTATAAACAAATAAATCGGCTTTTGCAACTTGTACTGTTTGTTTTTGACTTGGTTCAAATGTATGTGAATCTGCACCAGGTGGGTAAATCGCTTCAACATTTACATAGTCGCCACCGATTTTCTTTGCGAAATCAGCAAGTGGGAAAATCGTTGTATAAACTGTTAGCTTTCCATCTTTCTTGGCATTACTTTCTTTTTTATTTGAGCAGCCAGCGAAAATTAAGGTAAAAATAAGTAAGAATGAAAATATAGTCAATCTTTTAGGCATGAAGTTCTCCTCTTTTCTTTTTTACGGATATATTTTCCCAATTATAGAAGAAAAATATCATTTTAATACAAAACGGAATAATTACGTTTTAGTTTGCGAACTTAGTATAATACATCTTTAATAAAGTTGCAATAAATAATAATCATTCCGATTTGTTTTTGTTATAAAGTTGTCAAATATAGGTGTATTATTTTTGCAAATGCATGCATATGTGACAACGCTGTTTTCATATATTGAAAAGGAGGTAAAGAGGGGGATGAGCGCTTGGGTTACTTAATGGAAGCTATTTTATTAATATTAGCGGTAGTATTGCCATTATCTTTCGTATTAATTTTTTTAAGAAAATTAATAAGTAATTTAGGGGACGCTACAACAATAACGAAATTACAAGAGAGAGATGAGAAAAAAGAGTGAGTAAAGCACTATGCGTACGCATAGTGTTTTACTTGTGGTAAAATAAGAGCAGGAAACTCCTAAAGGTTGTATTTTACTAAAGGAGAGAAAAGTAAAATAAGAGGTATATGCATATATGAATAAGCGAACAGCGTTAATACTTGGTGCAAGTGGTTTAGTTGGACAAGAGATAACGCGTCTATTACTTGGATCAGATTACTACGATTCGGTTACTATTTTTGTAAGAGAGCCAATGCAATTGCAACATGAGAAGTTACAGCAGAAACAAGTTGATTTTTCGGTATTAGAGGAATATAAAGAGTTCTTTGCTGTGGATGATGTTTTTAGTTGCTTAGGAACAACAATAAAAAAAGCAAAAACAAAAGCAAATTTTAAAAAAGTAGATTATGAATATACGTTACGAGCTGCGTGTTTAGCTGAAAAACAAGGGGTACAAAATTTCCTTGTCGTGTCTTCTATGGGAGCGAATCCTAAATCATTCTTCTTTTATTCACAAGTGAAAGGAAAAATGGAAGAAGAATTGCAAAAGTTAGTGATTGGTGGTATTCACATTTTTAGACCATCATTATTAGTAGGAAATCGACAAGAATTTCGTTTCGGCGAACGAATGGCTGAAAAGTTATCTCGTATTATTCCGTTTATCTTTAAAGGAGCTTTCAAAAAATATAAACCAATTTCAGCTAAAGATGTGGCGAAAGGGATGTATATAACCGCGCTACGAGAAGAATCGGGTATCCATACTTATAATTCAAATGAAATTACAACGATAGAATAAATAAAACCGAGAAGAATGACTTCTCGGTTTTATTTATTCGTATGAATTTTTCCTGGTGCTCGCTTATATTGGTGAGGTTCTTGCAATTCAAAGCCAAGTTCATTGGCCGCTATTCTCGGAAAATACGGATTGCGAAGTAATTCACGTCCGATGAAAATTAAATCTGCTTCGTTATTATTTAAAATTTGCTCTGCTTGTACTCCGGTCGTAATCAATCCAACTGCACCAGTTGCAATGTTAGCATGCTCTTTAATATGTTTGGCATATTGTACTTGATAACCGGGATACACATCAATATGTGCTGGTACAACTGCGCCAGAACTACAATCGATTAAATCTATTCCCTGTTCTTTCATCCACTTTGTATACTGAACGTAATCTTGAACCGTTAGCCCGTCAGGATGATAATCATTTGCTGAAATACGAACGAATATTGGTCCGTCCCAAACTTCATTTATCGAGTCAATGATTTCGCGTAAGAAACGATAGCGGTTTTCAGGTGAACCACCATATTCATCAGTCCGCTTATTGGAAAGCGGAGAAAGAAATTCATTAATAAGATAACCATGAGCACCGTGTATTTCAATAACATCAAATCCAGCTTGTTTTGATCGTACTGCAGCTTGCTGAAAAGCTAATACGGTATCTTTAATTTGGTGTTTGCTCATTTCTATTGGCATTTTCATTGTTTCATTAAATGGAATGGCTGAAGGAGCTAACGCATCTGTTTCTAGTTCTGCTTTTCTTCCGGCGTGAGCGAGTTGAATGGCAGCTTTTGCACCATTATCATGTATAAAAGTAGTCGTTTTATGTAAGCCTTCAATTAAACTGTTATCCCAAATGCCTAAGTCTTTATTTGAAATTCGACCTTCAGGTAACACGGCTGTTGCTTCAATCATAACTAAACCAACTTGACCGGCAGCTCTTGTTCCATAATGAATGAGATGGAAATTCGTTACTTGGCCATCCCCGTTTTCCGATGAATACATGCACATAGGTGACATAACAATCCGGTTTTTTAATGTAACGTCCTTAATTGTATAAGGTGAAAAAAGTTCGGAATTCATCCAATAGCCTCCTAGATTGAATTTTCTTACATTGTATCATTCTCTTTTTTGTTTCTCTAATAAAACGCTTATACGAAAAATTTTGTATATTCGTGTTACAATGACTAATATGAACTGAATTGGAGGATGGCATATGTACCAGGCTTATTATGAAAGCGAAGTAGGTTTGCTTGAAATTACAGCGAATCAAGAAGGAATTACGTCTGTTATATTTGTTGATGAACGACAAGAAGAAAATAAAAATGAAATGATAGAACAATGTATAAATGAGTTAGATGAATATTTTAAAGGGAAAAGAAAAGAGTTTACGGTCCCGCTGTCTGCGGAGGGAACAGCATTTCAAAAAAATGTATGGGATGCACTTTATACTATTCCGTACGGCGTAAGTGCTTCATATTTAGATATTGCAGAGAAAGTTGGAAATACAAAAGCTGTACGGGCAATAGGAGGGGCAAATAGTCGGAATCCAATTTCAATAATTGTTCCATGTCACCGTGTAATAGGGAAGAGTGGAAAGCTTGTTGGATATGCTGGTGGTTTATGGAGGAAAGAGTGGTTATTAAAACACGAAGGTATTTTGAAATGACGTATGGATGGGAAGAGGGATTGTTTTGAAATGTATAAATTGTGGGCAACCTTGCGAGGAGGAACAGTTAAATTGTGCAAGTTGTCAGCGAAACTTGGATAATGAACAAGAGGAAGGTAGCTCGTTAATAGATAAAGAACTAGAAGTATATGTAGGGAGACAATATCCGTATTACAAAAGGAAATGGGAGCTTGAGAATAAGCGGATTGCTAGGTGGAGCTGGAATGGTTGGGCTGCTATTTTCAATATAGGCTGGCTAGGATATCGTAAGTATTATGTACCAGCTGCTTTATTTATGTTGTTATTAGTAGCGTGTGATGCATTTTCGTATTATATGGGGTTTAATGTAGCGTTGCCAATCATTAATATGGTGCCTCTTACGTTTTTATTACTCATTTTTATTCTGTTTGGAATGGGGATTTTTGCAAATGGACTATACTATCAATTTGCGGAAAGACGTATATACCGAATAAAAGCAAGAGAAATAAAAGATAAATCAGTTGAAAACTATCTAATCAATGATAGCGGCGGAACGAGCAAAATGGGAGCGACAATTGTTACTATTTTAGCAGTTGCTAGCATATTTTTTAGTCATTTCTTTTTTCCGACTGATCGAGACGTTATTCAAAAGGTTCGTACAAGCTCGCTTTATGAATATCCTTTCTTTTCAATAGGTGAATCTTTCGAAAATTATTTTCAAAATGCAGGTTGGATATATTATCGTGGAACGGAAGGGTTAGAATTAGTAGAATTCCAAGGATATAACACCGGAACGCCAAGACAAAAGGTGAAGATTCAATTTGTTGTCGATTATAAATTAGGTGAAGTGGAACCATACTCACTTATGGTTAATGGTGAATCTAAAACTGAAGAAGAGTTTTTGAAGCTGATGGAAGAAATATTTAAAGTTCAAAATCCATTTGATATAGAGGATGGATTACAAATAAATGCTATTCAAGAAAGCGGCTGGAAAGAAATTTCTGATCGCTTTTTTCTATGTTTGTTAAAATAAATATTTAAAATAATCAGAATCTTTTGTATAATGAAATATATTATATAGGATTTAACTTATACATATAGATTGGGGGAAGGAAGAATGAAGAGAAAGACAACAACAATTGCTGCACTTGCGTTAACGACGAGTGTATTGGTTGCAGGATGTGGGAATGGTGAGAAGGCTTCGACAACGAAGAAAGAATCGAATAAGGGAATGGCCGATAAACAAGTTTTAAATTTGCTAGAAACAGCTGAAATTCCTTCAATGGATACATCTAAATCAACGGATTCTGTATCTTTCCGTGTATTTGTAAATGCAATGGAAGGTTTATATCGTCTAGATAAAGATAATAAACCAACACCAGGTATGGCAAAAGATGTGAAGATTAGTGAAGATAAAAAGACATATACATTTGAATTACGTGATGCGAAATGGTCAAATGGTGATCCAGTTCGAGCACAAGATTTTGTATATGCATGGCAACGTACATTAGATAAAGCAATAGCGGCAGAATATGCATTCATTTTATTTGATGTGAAAAATGCACAGAAAGTAAATAAAGGTGAATTACCAGCAGATCAATTGGGTGTTAAAGCGAAGGATGATAAAACGTTGGTAGTAGAATTAGAGCAACCAGCACCTTATTTTCTTGAGCTTACGTCGTTCCCTACATTTTTCCCATTAAATGAAAAATATGTGAAAGAGCAAGGAGATAAATACGGATTAGAAGCAGATAAATTAGTATATAATGGACCATTTACAATGAGTCAATGGAAACATGAACAAAATTATCAGTTGAAGAAAAATCCTAATTATTGGGATAAAGATACTGTAAAGTTAGACGAAATTAATGTAAGTATTGTGAAGGAAACAAGCACGGGAGTAAATTTATATGATAGTGATCAAGCAGATCGAGTTATTTTAACTTCTGAATTTGTTGATAAATATAAAAAGAATAAGCCAGATGAATTTAAAACGAAGTTAGATCCACGCATATATTTCTTACGTTTTAACCAAAAAAATGCAACATTTAAAAACCAAAAGGTACGTGAAGCGATTGATTTAGCATACGATAAAAAAGGAATTGCTGATGTCATTTTAAATGACGGTTCATTGCCAGCATATTTCTTAGTACCTGAAAAATTCACGACAGGTCCGGATGGAAAAGATTTCCGCTCTGTAAATAAAAACTTCCGTGATAGTAAAGATAATGCAGAGAAAGCAAAAAAATTATGGGAAGAAGCGAAGAAAGAGCTTGGTCAAGATACAATTACGGTTGAATTACTAAACGATGATAACGGTAGCCGTAAAAAAGTGGGCGACTTTATTAAGGAAGAACTAGAGAAAAACTTGCCTGGTATTAAAGTGAATTTGAAACAGCAACCATACAAGCAGAAGCTAGATTTAGAAAAGAAATTCCAATATGAATTCTCATTATCTGCATGGAGCCCTGATTATCCGGATCCAATGACTTATATTGATATGTTTGTTACTGGAAGCTCATTTAATGAAATGGATTATTCTAATCCGAAGTATGATGATTTAGTAGCGAAATCAAAAGGAGAGCTATTAAAAGATGATAAAGCACGCTGGAATGCACTTGCGGAAGCTGAAAAAATCTTAATTGGTCAAGACGCAGCAATTTCTCCTACGTACCAACAAAGTACAGCTTATTTAGAGAAGCCGTTTGTAAAAGACATTGCTAACCATACGTTTGGTGGGGACTTCAGTTATAAATGGGCATATATTACAAAAAAATAGTATAATAAAAGATGAGTGAATTTTCGCTCATCTTTTATTTGTATAAGGAGGAATTATAGTTGTTAAGGGGAATCAATCATATTTGTTTTTCGGTATCTAATTTAGAAAACTCTATTATGTTTTATGAAAAAGTATTAGAAGGAGAATTATTAGTTAAAGGAAGGGAATTGGCTTATTTTAACATATGTGGAGTGTGGATAGCGCTTAATGAAGAGACGCATATTCCGAGAAATGAGATTCATCAATCTTATACGCACATTGCATTTTCTGTTGAACAAGAAGACTTTAAATGTCTAATAAAGCGATTAGAAGAAAATGATGTTCATATTTTACAAGGAAGAGAACGTGATGTAAGAGATTGCGAATCTATATACTTTGTTGATCCTGACGGTCATAAATTTGAATTTCACTCAGGGACACTGCAAGACCGTTTAAATTATTATAGAGATGAGAAACCTCATATGACATTTTATTAGGGAGGGATAGTATTTGCATGCACTTGTAATTGGTGGAACAGGAATGCTAAAGAAAGTTTCTATGTGGCTTTGTGAGAAAGGATTTTATGTTTCTATTATCGGGCGAGACGAAGTGAAATTAGAAAATGTTAAGCAAATGAGTTCTGCACCAGAAAATATTACATGCCTTTCGTTAGATTATCATAATGATGAAGATGTAAAGCTAGCTATTAAAAGTACAATTAAGAAAAATGGCCCGATCACATTAGTTGTTGCATGGGTACACACAAGTGCAAAACATGCACTATCAAATATTTGTAAAGAACTAGATTTGTCGTCTAAAACATATAGTTTATTTCATATTTTAGGTAGTAAAGCATCACGTATGCCTGCACAAAAAATGGGGAGTACGCGATGTATTTATCATAGAATTATTTTAGGTTTTATTTTAGAAGATACATATGGAAAATGGCTTACTCATGAAGAGATAGCTGATGGAGTTATAAAAGGGATTGAAAGTAAACGAGCGGAGTGGATTGTAGGGAGAGTTGAACCGTGGGAATTACGACCAACATGGTGAGGGGGAGTAAGAAATGAAAACAACTATATATGTAACAAGGCATGGTGAAACAGAGTGGAATGTAGCGAAGCGAATGCAGGGACGAAAAAATTCTGCTTTAACTGAAAATGGTATAGTTCAGGCGAAACAATTAGGAAATCGAATGAAAGATTTACCAATCCATGCGATCTATAGTAGTCCGAGCGAAAGAACACTTCATACGGCAGAGTTAATAAAGGGGGAACGTGATATACCCATTATAGCGGATGAGCATTTCTATGAAATCAACATGGGTATATGGGAAGGAGAAACAATCGCGGATATAGAAAAGCAATTTCCAGAAGAAGTACATCTATTTTGGAATGAGCCACATCTTTTTCAGTCAACATCAGGCGAAAATTTTGAGGCCGTTTATGAAAGAGTAATTGAAGGGGTGCATCTTCTTTTAGAGAAGCATAAAGGACAAAACATATTGATTGTTTCTCATGCGGCAGCAGCAAAATTACTTGTAGGGCATTTCGCGCGAATTGAAATAGAAAATGTGTGGGATGATCCATTTATGCATAGTGCCAGTTTGAGCATAATAGAATTTGAAGAGGGTATTGGTAAAGTGAAACAATTTGCAGATATAAGTCACTTTCAATAAATATAAAAAAGGCCGCAAAACGGCCTTTTTTTGGTGGTATAAAAACTAGCAGTTACGTTTTTTATACCAGAAGTGATCGAATTTCTTATTTTTGCAAGATGGGAATTTATGTCCGCCTTTGCAATCATTCCATTTGTGTCCGCTATCGTGACAGTCTTTACCATGATCACATGAATCATCGCAAGAGCCACCGTGTCCGTTAGGGAAGAACTCGCATTTTTTACAGTAACATCGTTTAGTCCAGTAAAATTTCTTTTCAAAGCGTACACATTTTGTAACGAAAGTACAATGTTTTCTACGCGTACGTTTTGTAACTAAAACGCATTCTTTTCTACGTGTTACTTTCGTAACGAACGTCCATTTTTGAACGCGTACGCGAGTACATTTCGTAACAAATGTCCATTTTTTTACATGAGTACATTTTGTAACGAAAGTACAATGTTTCACACGAGTACATCTTGTTCTTGGGCAATTACAATCATCGCTACATTCAACTTTTGAAGAGCAATCATCATCGCATTCAAAAGTACTTGGATCTTGGTGTAAGAAATCCTCCATCCCAGCACTTTTGATTTCTTCAACAGCTTTTCTAATATCACGTTTCATAGAAATCCTCCTTATCATGTATTAAGTTGAAAAGGTATTCTTTTTCCTTAACATGATATGTATATAGGCATCTTTCTGAACAGGACAAGAGTGTAATTTTCTATAAATAGATGATAGCGGATGTATGGACAAGACAAGGCGCATACATTGAATGAAGAGAACTGAGAAGGGATGAGAAAACATGCTGCCTTCATATGATTTTTTTGTTCATCCAATGTACTTAGTGGAATTGAAAAAGGACATTTGGTCAGATAGTCCAGTGCCAGCAAAATTAACTTATGGAAAAAAGAAGTATGATATTGATATCGTATACCGAGGAGCTCATATTCGCGAATTTGAGAAAAAGTCTTATCATGTTATGTTTTATAAGCCTAAAAAATTTCAAGGTGCGAAAGAGTTTCATTTGAATTCGGAGTTTATGGATCCGTCTCTCATACGAAATAAATTATCTTTAGATTTTTTTCATGATATTGGTGTACTTTCGCCAAAATCACAACATGTATTTATAAAAATTAATGGTCAAATTCAAGGTGTGTATTTACAGTTAGAATCCGTTGATGAAAATTTTTTGAAAAATAGAGGATTACCGAGTGGTTCTATTTATTATGCGATAGATGATGATGCGAATTTTTCATTAATGAGTGAACGAGATAAAGATGTTAAGACGGAGCTTTTTGCGGGTTATGAATTTAAATATTCGAATAAAAATAGTGAAGAACAATTGAGTGAATTTGTATTTCAAGCGAATACTTTGACGAGGGAAGCCTATGAAAAAGAAATTGGGAAGTTTCTACATGTAGATAAATATTTACGATGGTTAGCAGGAGTTATTTTTACGCAAAACTTTGATGGTTTTGTTCATAACTATGCACTATATCATAACGATGAAACAAACTTATTTGAAGTTATACCGTGGGATTATGATGCGACTTGGGGGCGAGATGTACAAGGGAGACCACTTAATCATGAATATATTCGCATTCAAGGGTATAATACGTTAAGTGCAAGATTGCTAGACATACCTGTATTTAGAAAGCAGTATCGAAGTATTTTAGAAGAAATATTAGAAAATCAATTTACAGTTTCGGTTATGAGGCCGAAAGTAGAAGGGTTGTGTGAATTGATTCGTCCATATTTACTACAAGATCCATACATGAAAGAAAAATTAGAAACATTTGATCAAGAGGCTGATATGATTTATGAATATATAAATAAAAGAAGAAAATATATACAAGACCACTTACATGAATTGGATTAATTTTGAAAGAGATTGAAACGTTATCAATCTCTTTTTTTTGTATAATAAAGATGTATCAATAAAAATGAAGTAATATATTTCATAGAGAATGGGGATGCGGATATATGAAAATTAAATGGATTGATTGGGTAAAACAAATACAATCTATAGCTCAAGCGGGTTTAACGTATTCTAAGGATGTGTATGATATTGAGCGTTTCCAGCAATTACGAGATATTTCTATTTCAATGATGTCACATTACACGAAAACAGATTGGGAAGTCGTAGAGAAATTATTTGCAAGTGAGACAGGCTATCAAACACCTAAAGTTGATATAAGAGCAGTTATTTTTCAAAATGAAAAGTTATTATTTGTGAAAGAAAAAAGCGATGGGAAATGGGCATTGCCAGGTGGATGGGCTGATGTCGGTTATACGCCAACCGAAGTTGCAGCAAAAGAGGTTTTTGAAGAGACTGGTTATGAGGTAGATCATTTTAAGTTACTAGCTATATTTGATAAAGAAAAACATCAACCATCTCCATCGGCAACGCATGTATATAAGATTTTCATTGGATGCGAGATTATTAGTGGAGAAAAGAAAACTAGCATTGAAACAGAAGAGGTGGAGTTTTTTGGTGAAAATGAATTGCCTAATTTATCATTTGCTAGAAATACAGAAGACCAAATTAAAGAGATGTTTGCCTACATGAAAGACCCGCAGAAAGAGAAATTAATAGATTAATCCTGCTTGAATTGTACATATTGTTAAAATGAAGATATTGGCAGATTGCAGCCTTTATGTAATAATGGGATGGTATGTGAAGAAAAAAGGAGATAAAAAAGAACATGTTAGCAAACATAATAGATCAGTTATTGCAATTTTTTGCAAGCTTAGGTTACTTTGGGGTAGCTCTTGCTTTAATGATTGAAGTAATCCCAAGTGAAATTGTACTTTCGTATGCTGGCTTTTTAGTAGCGAATGGTAAAATTAGTTTTGTTGGTGCAGTTATCGCCGGAACGATTGGTGGTACTTTAGCACAAATCTTTTTATACTGGCTTGGATACTACGGAGGGCGTCCGGTTGTAGAGAAATATGGGAAGTATCTACTTATTAATAAACATCATTTAGACATAGCGGAAGGTTGGTTTAAGCGTTATGGAGCAGGCGTAATATTTTCTGCGCGCTTTATCCCAGTAGTACGTCATGCGATCTCTATTCCAGCAGGACTAGCTAAGATGCCATTAAAACTATTTACACTTTATACGGTTGTAGCGATCATTCCGTGGTCAATTCTATTTATATACTTAGGTGAAAAACTAGGTGGGAATTGGCGACAAATTAAAGAGTATGCATCTGATTACACACATTACATAATTATAGGAGCTGTTCTTTTTATTGCTCTATACTTTGGTTTAAAGTATTTCAAAAAGAAAAAAGCAGCGCGTTAAAGTCAATGATTTTTCATTGGCTTTTTTTATTTGTTTCGGTTCGGTTCTAAAAAAAAAGAGTTGTCCATAATGTATAATAATAAAGCGTAGCGGAGGAATGTGATGAAAGGGTCACCGTTTATACGTGGAACGATATTTTTAACGATGGCAACGATGATATCAAAAATGTTAGGATTTATATATGTTATACCATTTACAGCAATGGTCGGTACGAGTGGATACGTTTTATATACGTATGCATATCGCCCTTATACAATTATGCTCAGCATTGCGACAATGGGATTACCACTTGCAGTTTCAAAAATGGTATCAAAATATGATCAACTGAATGATTATCATACGGTTAAGAGAGTGTTGAAAAGTGGAATCGTGTTTATGTTTATAATGGGAGTCATTTCGTGTTTTACGTTATATATGCTAGCTCCGCATTTAGCTAAGCTTGTCATCGATGGGAATGATCAAACGGGGAATAGTGTAGGAGCGGTTACTACTAATATTCGAATTGTAAGTTTTGCGTTAATACTTGTGCCAGTAATGAGTTTATTAAGGGGCTTCTTTCAAGGATTCCAATCGATGGGGCCTTCTGCATTAAGTGTAGTTGTAGAGCAATTTTTTCGGGTTTTAACCATTTTAATAGGAAGCTTTGTCGTTTTATATATTTTAAAAGCATCTGTCTCGCTAGCAGTTGGTATTTCAACATTTGGTGCCTTTATGGGAGCGGTAGGTGGATTAACTGTTTTAAGTGCGTATTATATGAGAAGGAGAAGGCACTTAAAGAAAAAAGAAATGGCAAGTATATCACAAACAACGAAATCTTTTTTCTCGCTTTATAAGGAGCTCTTTACATATTCTATTCCTTTTGTTGTGGTGGGCTTAGCAATTCCGTTGTATCAGACGATTGATACATTTACAATTAATAAACTACTTATACAAATAGGGTATATGCAAGGAGAAGCGGAAAAAATTAATGCGATAATTGGTCTTGTTCAAATGGTTGTGCTCATCCCGGTATCCGTTGCCACAGCTTTTAGTATGTCTCTCGTACCAGAGATGACGAAAGCTTACACAGCAGGAAATACGAAGCTATTGTACAAACATTTTACGAGAACAAATGTATTAGTAGTAGCGATTACGGTACCGGCGGCAATTGGAATGATGGTGTTAGCCAAACCTGTATATACTCTTTTATTCGGTGCTGGAAATGATCCAGAGGTGGGGAGAATCATTTTACAGTATTATGCTCCTGCTTGCATACTATTTTCTCTTTTTACAGTAACGGCTGCTATGCTACAAGGAATCAATCAACAGCAGAAGACGGTGCTAGGACTAGTGATTGGAATTATTATGAAGATAGTTCTAAATATTGTATTGCTTCCGTATTTCGATTATGTAAGTTTTATCATTTCAACATACGCGGGCTATACGATTTCAGTCGGGTTTAACTTGTGGATGCTTTCTAAATATGTTATAAAGGCAACATAAGCTTTTAAGGCAGAGAGCACTCTGTCTTTTTCTATGTTTATCCCGCTTTAACGGGCAGTGAGACCCTCACCTCAAAATGCAGCGAAAGAAAAGAAGTTTGGTTGGGGGCGGGCTGCCCGTAAAATCCCGATTTGTGAGGGCTAATAATCAGCGGGGGATAAAGCTACCTACTGATTAAAGTTTCACTTTATAATATTTTTCCTATAAAAACGTTTTCAAAATAATTTTTCTATTGAAATTTAAACGTATGTTTCATATGCTGAGAATGTCGGTTTAAAAACTGTGATTTAAGAGAGGTAGATTCCTACATGTAAAAAGAATCGGGGTGATAGTATGTTAAATATATATTTAACAGACCGAAACGGAAAACTACAAGAGATTGAGGAAATGCAAAAGGGATGCTGGATTAATGTACTTCATCCAACAGAAGAAGAAATTCAATATCTAGTACAAACTTTAAATGTAGACTTAGATTTCATTAAAGATCCTTTGGATGATGAAGAACGCTCTCGTATTGAAAAGGAAGACAATAATACTTTAATTATCGTGGATATTCCGACAGTTAGACATGACGAAGAAGGAAATTCGATTTATGACACGATTCCAATAGGTATGATTGTGATGCCGGATTGTTTTGTTACAATTTGCTTAGAAGAGAATCCAATTTTTGAACGTTTTATTAATCAACGTATTAAAGAATTTTATACGTTTAAGAAGACGCGCTTTGCACTTCAGCTCTTATATACGATTTCTACTTATTATTTAAGATACTTAAAGCAAATAAATCGAAAAACAATTGATTTAGAGCATCAATTAAATAAGTCGATGAAAAATAAAGAGATTTTCACATTGCTAGGCCTTGAGAAAAGTTTAGTATACTTTACGACGTCATTAAAGGCTAATAAAATTGTAATTCAAAAGTTAATGCGTAACAGTACATTTTTAAAAATGTATGAAGACGATCAAGATTTATTAGAAGATGTATTAATTGAAAATAAACAGGCTATTGAAATGGCGGAAATATATAGTCACATTTTAAGTGGAATGATGAATACTTTTAGCTCCGTTATATCAAATAATTTAAATAGTGTTATGAAACTGTTAACGTCAATTACAATCATTTTATCTTTACCGACGATGGTTTCTAGTTTCTTTGGAATGAACGTAAAGGTTCCATTTGAAGGTGAGGCTCAAGGTTTTGTAATTGTACTCATAATATGTGCAACATTATCTTGCGCTTTAGCATTTGTATTTTGGAAGAAACGTTACTTTTAACGATAGGAAAGCTGCTCTAGCATAGTTATACAACTGCGCTAGAGCAGCTTTTTTGCTATGAAATCTCAAATTTTGAATAGAATATAACTTGTACAATGTAATGTATATAAAGGGTATGTATTCCATATAAACCTTGTCCAATTAATGAAATGGGGTTAAAATTACATATTGTTAATGAAAAGTTGGAGGAAATACATCATGGAATTGTTTCAATTACCGAAAGCATTCCTGCAAATGAATACAATTTTTATCTCCATATTAATCGAGGCACTTCCTTTCGTGCTCATTGGTGTATTTATTTCAGGATTCATTCAAATGTTTGTTACAGAAGATATGGTAGCAAAATGGATGCCGAAAAACCGATTTCTGTCTGTTTTAATGGCTACTTTTTTAGGGATGATGTTTCCGGGCTGTGAATGTGGAATCGTTTCGATTGTAAGGCGATTAATCGGAAAAGGGGTTCCGCCATATGCTGGAATTGCATTTATGTTAACTGGGCCAATTATTAATCCAGTTGTTTTATTTGCAACATACGTTGCCTTTGGAAGTAGTATGCACATGGTATGGTATCGTTCTATTGTAGCGATTATTGTAGCCATTATCGTTGGAATTATATTATCATTTATGTTTAAAGAACATCAATTAAGAGATGATCACTTCCCAGAAGTGAATCATAAGCGTCCATTACGTAAAAAAATGTGGGATGTGTGTACGCATGCTGTTGAGGAATTTTTCTCGATGGGAAAATATTTAGTATTAGGTGCGTTAATTGCGGCTGCAGTTCAAACGTTTGTACAAACTTCAACACTTCTTGCTATAGGACAAGGGCCGTTCTCTTCACCAGCTGTTATGATGGGACTTGCTTACATTTTATCACTTTGTTCAGAAGCAGATGCATTTATTGCTTCGTCATTCCAAAGTACATTTTCAACAGCATCACTTGTCGCGTTCCTTGTTTACGGACCAATGGTGGATATTAAAAATATGTTTATGATGCTTGCGACATTTAAAACAAAATTTGTAATTGTCGTTACAGTTACAGTTACACTTGTTGTTTATGCAAGCTCACTACTCATTTATGCGATAGGGTGGTAGGTTATGTTTCGAGCGTATATATTATTAGGTTTTACAATATTAATTGCGCAGCTTCATATTTCAGGCAATATTACGAAGTATATCAATATGAAGTATGCCTATTTATCAACAACAGCAGCTATTATTTTAGGATTCTTAACGATTGTTCAAATTATTATCGTTTTCCAAAAAGAACATCAAAAAGAGAAGGAACAGCACAATTGTGGTTGCGATCATAGCCATTGCGGACATGATCATTCAAAAGATGAGAATACGTGGTGGAAAAAAGCATTTTCGTACACATTGTTTTGTTTTCCGATAGTCACAGGATTGTTTTTCCCGATTGCAACATTAGATTCCGACATTGTTAAGGCGAAGGGATTTCATTTTCCAGTAGCACAAGCAGAAAGTAAAGATCCATTTATGACAAGGCAATTTCTAAGACCTGATACGAGCATTTATTACGGGAAAGAAGGATACCGAGGTGTAATGGAAAAAGGTAAAAAAGAATTTGTTACGAAAGATAGTATTAATTTAAAAGACGAAGATTTTCTAAAAGGGATGGAGACAATTTATAATTATCCTGGTGAGTTTACTGGGAAAAAATTATCCTATAAAGGGTTTGTTTTCAGAGATGATTCATCTAAAAAAGAACAATACTTCTTATTCCGTTTCGGTATTATACATTGCGTAGCAGATTCTGGTGTGTATGGTATGTTAGTGAAAAAACCAGAAGGTGTAGAGTGGAATAATGATGACTGGATTCAAGTAGAAGGAGAGATAACTACTGAGTTTTATCAGCCGTTTCATGCAAATATTCCTGTATTAGAAGTAACAAAATGGAATAAAGTTGAACAGCCGAAAGAACAATATGTATTTAGAGGAGCCGATTGATAAAATCGGTTCTTTTTTGTGGACTAAAAGTTCTGAATGTTGTTAATATTAAATGTGTAGTTCATTTAGTATAGTGACTATTAAAATGTTAGGGATAAATCATTAAAGGGGTGATAACAATGACGGAAGTAAAAGGAAAAACTGCCAATGAGTCAAGAGTGTTCAAAACGAGCCGAGTATTTCCAACAGATTTAAATGATCATAACACGCTATTTGGTGGGAAGATATTAGCGGAGATGGATATGGTTGCTTCTATTTCAGCATCCAGACATTCGAGAAAGGAATGTGTCACAGCATCTATGGACTGGGTTGATTTCTTACATCCTGTTCGTTCTTCAGATTGTGTTAGTTATGAATCTTTCGTAATTTGGACGGGGAGAACTTCGATGGAAGTGTTTGTGAAGGTAGTGGCTGAAGATTTAATCTCAGGTGAGAAGCGTATAGCGGCAACGTCATTTGTTGCTTTTGTTGCACTTAGTAAGGAAAATAATCCAGTTCCTGTACCGCGTGTTATCCCTGAAACAGAAGAAGAGAAAGAATTACATCGTATTGCTGTATTACGTGCAGAACAGCGTCATATACGTAAGGAAGAGAGTAAGAAAGTAGCTACATTGTTAACTTTTTGAGATGAATATTTAGCCATTTAAGTTACTATAGCAGGCGGAAATGATTTTAAAATGAAAAGCGGACACCTAAAAAATAGGTGTCCGCTTTTATAATTTTTTCATCCACATATCATATGACAGTAGCTACTTAGCAGAAGCAAGCAGCACCGACGATGATTAAGAGGATAAATAATACGACTAATAGCGCAAATCC
The DNA here is from genome assembly GCF_015712745.1 of Bacillus sp. SRB3LM. NCBI lineage: Bacteria > Bacillati > Bacillota > Bacilli > Caryophanales > Bacillaceae > Bacillus > Bacillus sp. SRB3LM. The sequence continues at coordinate 35,384 of NZ_VWVQ01000004.1, read as the reverse complement.
ATTACCATGTGCGAAGCCCATTGTTATTTCCTCCTTTTATTTTAAGATACAACATACAATATGCAAATGAGCTATTGTTTGATATGGACATATATCATGTAATGACATATTTTCTTGAATGATAATGTAATAAAAAAGGGAAGATATAGAAATAACAGTAAGTGGAGAAAGGAATTTATCGATGAAGTACTTTTTCGCTATAATCCTTTGTTTAATAGGTGTATTCATTTGGATGAATATCGATGTAGAAATGGGGAAGGAAATGGCTAGTGAATATGAATTAGGAAAAGTTCGATTAGGTGAATTTCAACTATATACGAACGGTGAAGAGTTATATAGGAAATTATTTGACGATATAAACGATGCAGAAAAGTATATATATATCCATTTTTATATTGTAGGAAAAGACGAAATAAGCCAAGAGTTTTTACAGTTATTAGAGAAAAAAGCATCTAGCGGAGTAGAAGTGAAATTGTCAGTCGATCGGGTAGGCGGATATAAGCTGAAGAAAAAGGTAATTAGCCGATTAAAAGAAAACGGTGTGAAGTTTACATTTAGTAAAAAACTGAAACTGAAAAATGTGTTCTATTCTTTGCATCAACGGAATCATAGACGTATTGTTACGATTGACGGAAAAGTATCATATATCGGCGGCTTTAACATTGGAAAGGAGTATCTTGGACAAAATCCGAAATTTGGTCCGTGGCGTGATTATCATGTACGAGTCAAGGGGAATGGTGCCACGGATATGGAAAGAAAATTTGCTGCTGATTGGAAAGAAGATACAGGAGAAAAAATGCCTATACATGAAAGTATACCTACATTAGGGAATGTGAAATATCAATATTTATTTTCAGATGGAAAAGGTTTATGGGAAAAATATGGAGCACTATTAAAGCAGGCTAAAAAATCTTTAATTATTGCTACGCCATATTTTGTACCAAGTAAAGAAATGATGAAAGAGTTAAAAGATGCATTAAACCGGGGTGTCAATGTGAAAATTCTCGTACCGTTTAAAAGTGATGCCATATTGTTAAAACAAGCTGCTTATCCGTATTTGAAAGAGATGAACCATGTTGGAGCTGAGATCTATCAATATCAGAATGGTTTTTTTCACGGGAAAGTAACAATCATTGATGGAGAAATTGTTGATATTGGGACAGCGAATTTTGATAATAGAAGTTTTTATTTAAATTGTGAGTCTAACTGTATCATATATGATAAAACAGCTGTTGATGAAGTATGGAGTCGATTACAGGTAGACTTTCATAAATCAAAAAGATTTTCAGAAGAAGACTTTGAGAAAATTAGTAAATGGGATTGGTTTTTAGCAAGAATAGCAAACGTTATAGCATCATATTTATAACATATAGACAATAGAGAAGGGAGGCACTTTCATGGACTGTATGAAAGAATTAATGAGATATAGTTATATGCTCATATATCAGGTTGGGGAGTATACAGTAGAGGTGAGAGACGAAGAATTAAAGGAGTTATTGCAGCAGCATTTACCATATATGTTACAAGCATATAATGAGCAAGTGAACTTTCAAGAAGGAGAGAATGTACAGCATATTACTTGTGAACCTCTTCCATTTCATTTGCATGAAATAGAAGAGGAAACGGAATATAAAGATACAGGAGATATCTATATTGCTACTGCATATATTTCGCATTTAAAACGATTAGCACTAAAGTTTGCTCAAGTTGCAGTGGAAGTTGCTAATCCGGAGTTTCGCTCATTTTTGGAAAATTGTTTCCTGAAAATGAACCGTTACGCTTATAGTGTGTGGCAATATGTTATGAAGAAGGAATATAAGATTACACATCTATATGAAAATGAAAAGTTTGCATGAGAAACTAAGGCGGAATGGTATGCGCCTTAGTTTTTTACGTCCATTGAGAGAAAATAACTAGTTTTATTGTGTATCGATTGGAAATGGAATATATAAATTAAAATCAAGTTTTGTTATCAGAAAATTTACAATAATTTACCGTATATTTACTGTTTTTCAATCTCTCCTTTAAAAATAGAGAGTAATATGGGATTGTACATATTCTATCACAAGGAGGAAACGCAAATGAACAAATGGGTTAAATCATTGACTGCTATGGCACTTGCAAGTTCTTTATTAATGGTAGGTTGTAGTAAAGGTGAGGATAAGAAGAAAGAAGAAGATACAACTACACAACAAGAGGACAAAAAGGATAAAGAAACAAGTGGAACTGAGAAGTCTACGGATTCTAAAGAAAAGAAATAAAGTAATAATAGAGCTTCCTCTTACATATGAGGAAGCTTTTTTGTTGTAATTTGATTGAGAGTATTGAAAAATAGAGAAAGAAGGAAAGAGGAGGGAAATAAATGAAAGTATGCATATTGGGAGCAACGGGACGAGTAGGTTCAAATATAATAAAATTAGCACTAAAGGATTCAGCTGAAGTGACAGCATTAGCACGTGATTTAAGTAGAATAGAAATACAACATGAAAGGTTGCGAGTGATAGAAGGTAATGTATTAAACGAAAATGATATAAAGAAAGCGATAGAAGGAAGTGATATAGTAATTAGTGCACTTGGAACGGATCAAAATGGAACATTAGCGAAGAGTATGCCACAAATTATAAAGGAAATGGAAGAAAAAGGGGTTCGTAAAATCATTACAATAGGAACAGCTGGTATTTTACAAGCAAGATCAAATCCCAATTTATATCGTTTTCAATCAACGGAATCCAAAAGGAAAACGACAACGGCAGCAGAAGATCATTTGGCTGCATATAAGGTACTAAGTAATAGTAATCATTTATGTTGGACAGTTGTTTGTCCGACACATTTAATAGACGGTGAGGCGATAAAGGTATATCGAACTGAAAAAGATATATTGCCAGAAGGTGGATCAAAAATTACAGTAGGTGATACAGCACACTTTGCATGGGACCTATGCAAGAAAAACATATATGAAAATAGTCGAGTAGGTATTGCATATTAAAAAACCATCCCGAAGTCGGGATGGTTAAAAGATGATATAACATACGAAGATGATAATCATAATGATTTGGAGAATTGCTTTCGCTACTGTACTGCTTAAAAAACCAACTACAGTAGCGACTCCAACTAGAAAGGCATCTTTTGGTGCTTTTTTATGCACTAGTTCTGTTATAAATACTGATAAGAACGGTATGATAATAAGTCCGAATGGGGGGGAGAAGAACGATCCGACAATGATAGAAATCATTCCGACACGTTCGCCCCATTTAGAACTACCGTATTTTTTTAAAAAATATCCATTTGCAATAAAGTCAGCAACGAAAATGAAAAGAGTAAAAATGATTTGAATAATCCAAAAAGAAGTTGTTAATTCTCCTCCATTTATACCGAAATGGTAAATCAAATATCCAGCCCAGACAGCTAGTATGCCAGGGATAATTGGATAAATAAAGGCGAGAAATGAAACAACGAAACAGGCAATGATACAAATTGTTAATAAAACAGTCACTTTATAGCTCCTTTTTAATATCTAGTTTATGTACAGCAACTTTTTTGACTTGATGTCCATCAAGTTCTAATACTTTAAATTGAAAACCAGCATATTCAATGGAATAGCCAGCTTCAATATTTAAGTCAATTGCTTGAGAGAGAAGCCATCCTCCGATTGTATCTAAATCACTATCATCAATATGTAGGCCAAAGATGTCATTTACTTCAGAAATAAGCACCTTTCCATCTAAAACAGTAAGCTTAGGCGTACGTTTTTCAATCATAGGTGATTCATCCGCATCGAATTCATCTTGAATTTCTCCAATGATTTCTTCAAGAATATCTTCCATCGTTAAAAGCCCGGCAGTTCCACCATATTCATCCATAACGATTGCCATCTGAACACGATTTTTTTGAAGATGTACTAACGTTTTACGAATTGGAACTGTTTCAAATACAGTTAGAACAGGATGTATATAAGATTCAAGTGGTTTATAAATACCTTTTGTTTGATCATGGAATACTTCTTTCGTATTGATCATCCCGATAATATCATCTTTATCTTTTTCAATGATTGGATAGCGTGTATATTTTTCAGTAGCGACGATATCCATATTTTCTTCTAACGTATTTTCAGTAGATAGGCAAATCATTTCGGTACGAGGAACCATAATTTCTTTCGCAACTCGATCATCAAATTCAAAAATGTTATTTACATATTTATATTCGGTTTGGTTTATTTCACCACTTTTAAAACTTTCACCTAATATGAGTCGCAATTCCTCTTCAGAATGAGCCAGTTCATTTTCTTTCGCAGGTTCTAATCCGAGTAGTTTTGTGAAAAATATAGCTGTACTATTGAGCAGCCAAATGAATGGATACATAATTTTATCAAATAAAATAAGCGGTCTTGCAAATTTAAGTGTGATTGCTTCTGCTTTTTGAATTGCGAAAGACTTTGGAACTAACTCACCTAATACAACGTGGAAAAATGTAATAACGCTAAAAGCGATAATAAAAGATAAAGTGTTAGCCATTGTTCCAGTAATATTAATTTTTTCAAAGAGCGGTCGTAGCAAATGTTCTACAGTCGGTTCACCAAGCCAACCAAGCCCTAAAGAAGTGATTGTAATCCCGAGCTGACAAGCTGATAAATAAACATCTAAATTTGATATGACACTTCTTGCAGCTAAAGCTTGTTTATTACCTTCATTTGCAAGTTGGTCAATTCGACTTTTTCGTACTTTTACAACAGCGAATTCTGATGCAACGAAAAAGCCAGAAATAAGAATAAGTACAAAGATGAGAAAAATATTTAATATGTCCAAGTGTATTCTCCATTCCAAGGTTTGGAATAAAGATGTCACCTCCTGCAATTATGTTATACTTTTATAATAAATCCAAATGAAAAGAATAGTCAAAGGAAAAGGGTAAATATTGGTATGTTTCTGTAATAGTTTTTGAATTTGCTGTTATTTTGTCCGCTATACAAAAGGAATAACCCTCTACTTTTAGATTATAGAGGGTTATTTCAAATTAAGGTTTTGGAACACTTCTCGTTAAAGTGTATGACTGTTGCTTGGAGTAATTTGTGGTCCATAGTGTTTGAAGGAAAGAAAGCATGCTATAAGGGATATAGAGTAGTAATAAGCCGATTGTAACAATTATGGGGGAATTTCCGCCAAATTGAACGATAAATTGTAACAGTCCATTTGCATGAAAAACGCATTCCATAAAAACGAATGAAAGAATAATGGAACCTAAAATTGATTTATGATTCGAAGTAAGCGCCAAAAACAATGTATCCACAAGAAAAGAATCATGTTTTATTTCATATTCATTTTTGTTTTTCAAGAAAGGAATCCATTTTTGTACTGCTTGCATAACGATAATCATGGAAGTACTACATACGATAATAAAAGATGAGTAGTAAGGAAGGTTTATAAATTGTGCAACGTATAGAAGTAGTAATAAGACTGAACATTGTAATACTACAGTGCAAAAAGAGTAAGGTATCCAATTTAATACAGTAGTAAACTTTTTAAACGAGTTAGGTAATTTGAAAAATAAATGGCCGATACCCAAACTTATGAAAAATCCGATCGCAAGGGTAAAAGTAAAACGAACAATCGATATAAAATATATTTCCCATATGTAAGGGAATAATGGTGTTGAATGATTAGAAGTATGTATCATTTGGTTTGCTGAGAAAAAGATAGATTCATGCATCCAATCAATCTTTGGAATTGATATAGAAGAAAGCTGTGCGAAGTTTTGAAAAATGCTAATAAATCCATTTTGATAAGAGTAATTGTGTGTAGTAAAAAGAGCTGGAATAGGACTTATGGCAAAAATAACAATAACACCAATTATAAATTTACATATATGTGAGTGTAATAAGGACATATAACCACCTGCTCTTGGAATATTCAGAAAATTCTTATTCTTATTTTAGCTTTTTTTGAAAGAAGTTACAATATATTTTTCATTCAGCAATTCAGAGAGAAGATTTGATAGCAAAAATATGCAAGTGAAGGATTGATGAATAAATTATGACAAGAAAATGAATAATTTTCAGAAAAATAAAATAAATTATTTATTTTTTTCTGAAAATATAATATAGTTATGGCACAGAAAGTATTTTAACATAAGGAGGCTTTTTATGAGGATTAAAGGGAATTACGTGCCGAAAAGGGAAGTTTTACTGTGCTCAAGTTCAATTACGATAGGGGAAGCGTTAGAGCATTTAAATAAAACAGGGTATCGTTGTGTACCAGTTTTAGATGAAAAAAAAGAGAAATTTTTAGGGAATATATATAAAGTAGATATTTTAGAATATAAAGGATCACTTGATGAGAGTGTAATACAATTATTAAACGATAAAGAAGGATTTGTGAGAGAAGATTCATCTTTCTTTAAAGTATTTTTTACAATAAAAAAATTGCCTTATTTATCAGTAGTTGACGAAAAAGGGGTTTTCCTTGGAATTTTAACGCATAAAAAAGTTTTTGAGTTATTAGAGGATGCATGGGGCGTTCACTCTAGTAGATACTCTGTCATGATTGGGACGCAAGACTATAATGGAGCAATCCAAAAGTTATCGACAGTTTTAAAGAAATACACTGGTATTCAAAGTTTGATGACTTTTGATAATGATGCCTTATTAGTTCGTAGAATTATGTTTACATTAGGAGAAGAGTTTAACGACGGTGAATTAGAGACATTATTGAAAGATTTAGAAGATCACGGATTTAGAGTTGTGTATGTGGAAGAGATGAAAAATCCACGTGAAGTTGAAACGATAGAGTAACATACAAAAGCCATCTAAATTTGAAGTGCACCCCAATTGTTAGACACAGTCTAACAATTGGAGGTGCACTTCATTATGGATGGCTTTTGTTATGTTACGTGTGTAAAGTTATTTGAAAATAACGATAGGATAATAGGTGAGATTGTAACAATATTTGTGTAAGAGAATAAAAATGTAGATAATTTTGATTTTCAAAAAAATCAATTTGAAAATATGTTTTTATTTTGCAACTAAATATGTTACTATATGTGTGATAAAAACAAAGAGGTCTGACAACTATACTCCACGTAATAACACTCTAATGATTTAAAAATTCAAAAAAATCAAAATTCAAAACGACAATTGTAATAATGATTAGAGTAAAAATAAGGGGAATGGAGAAATTATGGAGAAAGACACTGCTTTGTAAGGGGCATATTTTATCATCTTGAGCAGAGAGGAGGATGCATAGCATATTGTAAAATATAGAGATAAACAATGAAAAAGTGCTATGCAAATAAAGAGCATGAAGGGACGTTTAAGGCCAGGTGATACGGTAGCAATTGGTTTAATGCTATTTGCATTATTTTTAGGAGCAGGAAATTTAATTTTTCCGCCAGTTTTAGGTCAACAAGCAGGAGAGAATGTTTGGATTGCTACAATAGGATTCCTTGTAACGGGAGTCGGATTACCCCTACTAGCTGTAACAGCTGTCGCGTTTGTAGAGGGGGACTTGAAAGCGCTATCTTCTAGAGTCCACCCTATATTTGCGTTTATTTTCCCATTGATTAGTTATTTAGCAATTGGACCATTTTTCGCGATTCCTCGTACTGGAGCTGTTTCGTTTGAAATGGGTATGAAGCCGTTTTTATCAGAGGCAATGGTTTCAGAGTGGTACATGCTATTTCTTTTCACGATAGTTTTCTTCGGAATAACGTGGTATTTATCATTAAATCCATCTAAATTAGTGGATTGGTTTGGAAAGTTTCTTACACCATTATTAGTATTAATTGTCGCTGTTATTGTCGGAAAGGCAATCATTGATCCAATTGGAGAGCCAGCTACGCCGTTAGCTGCTTACAAAGAAAATGCTTTCTTTGGTGGATTTATTCAAGGATATTTAACGATGGATGCAATTAGCGCGCTCGTATTCGGAATTGTCGTCGTCCAAGTTATCCGCTCTAAAGGGATAAAAGAGAGTAGTCAAATTGCAAAAATAACAGTAGTATCAGGTATTATCGCTGTACTTGGTTTAACGTTAATTTATTTATCACTTGCTTATCTTGGTTCAACAAGCACATCACTTGGTATCTCAGAAAACGGTGGTCTTATTTTAACGAATGTTGTAAATGAGCTATATGGGACGAGTGGTAAAATTTTATTAGGGCTTGTTATTATACTCGCTTGTTTAACAACTTCTGTTGGGTTAACATCTGCGTGTGCGGGTTTCTTTACAAACTTATTCCCAAAACTTTCGCATAAAACGATTGTAACAATGGTATGTGTATTTAGTTTAATTGTATCTAACCTAGGTTTAACACAATTAATCGCAGTAACATTACCTGTGTTAATGATTATTTATCCAGTTGCAATTGTATTAATCGTACTTTCGTATTTCCATAAGTGGATTGGGAAGCGTAATACAATTTATATTGGAGCTATTTTAGGTGCATTGTTAATTAGTTTCTTTAACGGTTTAGAAAGTGCGAAAATTAAAATTGACGCGATTTCTAATGTACTACAAATGTTACCGTTATATAACGAAGGAATCGGATGGTTAATTCCATCATGTATTGGCGGGATTCTCGGTTTCTTCTTCTATAAATCAAATGAATCAAGTGAATTACAAAAGAAAGGTGCTTAGGCACCTTTCTTTTTTTAAAGGGGATTTTTGTATTTTGTCTAAGTAATAATTGGGGGGAATGATAAATGGCTAATTTTGAAGATTTTTTAAATTTGGATTTGAGAATTAGAACTGTAATACATGCAGAGGAATTTAAAGAAGCGAGAGTACCAGCGATTAAACTAGCAATAGATTTTGGAGAAATCGGGATAAAGCAGTCAAGTGCTCAAATTACGAAAAGGTATAGTCCAGAAGAGTTAATCGGTCAACAAATCGTTGCTGTTGTAAACTTTCCACCAAAGCGTGTAGCTGGATTCAAATCAGAAGTGCTTGTGCTTGGCGGCGTTCCTGAAGCTGATGATGTAGTGTTGCTTCAGCCTAATATGGAATTGCCAAATGGAACAAAAATTAGCTAGGGTGAAGGTAGGGGCTAATATGGATATCGGACGAGAATATTTACAATGTGCGATTTCGAACTTTAAAGCAATAAAGAAACAAGGAGAACGGGCACTTTCTCAATTATCATATGAACAAATACAATGGTCTTCTCATGAAGAAACAAATAGTATAGCGATTATTATTAAGCATCTGCACGGTAATATGCGTTCTAGATGGACGGATTTTTTTACGTCTGATGGTGAAAAAACAGATCGTAATCGAGATGGTGAATTTGAGGGATGCTATCATTCAAAAGAAGAAGCCATTATAGCTTGGCAAGAAGGATGGAAATATGTTTTTAATACGATAAATACTTTAACGCCGGAACACTTATTGAAGACGGTATACATTCGCGGTGAAGAACATACTGTCATGCAAGCAATTGAAAGGCAAATTTCTCATTATGCATTGCATATTGGTCAGATTATTTACATTGGGAAGATGTTAAAAGAAAATGAGTGGGAATGTTTAAGTATTCCGAGAGATCAGTCTGCGCATTATGTGGAGAAAAAACGTTCAACATAATAATAAGAAAGAAACCGATAAAAAATGGGGAAAAAGAAAGTCAGCCAAATAATAGATGGTTCTGTAATCATAAGAATACTGCCAAAAATAAGTCCATATACAATAAGAAAGAAATTGAAAAGTGTATTCAAAGGGAGAAATCGTGAGATGAACACTTGCTGTCCTTTATAACAATCACTGTGAAATAAATAAAAGCGGAAGTACCATGTGGCTGTAATAAGATCTTTCTTTCTCACAATTCTTTTTTTGCATGTATGACAGATAAATGGTGGTTGCATTTCATTACGCTCCATTTTTTATTTTCATAATAATGTGAGACAAAAGTAGGTACAAAGTGTATGTTCCTATATACGCTCCTGCAATAAGGAAAAATGGATTCAGTAAAATTCCATGAATGCTCGTCATGAAAACTAAATCTTGTATTAAAACATCGTATATATTAATGGAAATAATTATACCGAGTACATAAAGTGCCAAGTACGCAGAAATATGTAGCACAATAGAGATTTTTGGATGCTTAGCGGACAAATAAAAAATGAATGATAGAGCGATTGGTAATATTCCTATTAATAGCTTCAATTCATTTCACCTCATTAACAATATAGCCGAAATTTTAACGGTCTATTCTCTAGGGCTTGTACATAACTTGAAATAGAGAGGTGATAGTATGAATCGGGGCTTTTTTTTTATGAAGTTTACAAGTATGCGTAAGTTAGTTTTATTTGTTATTACTACAGTGCTAGCGACTTTTTTTCTTATTAGTCTGATGGTAACCTCTATGAAAGAGACGAAGTCAACGTATTTATATAATTGGTTAAATGAGTTATCGATGAATGGTTACATGTATGTACTTGGAAAAGAGAATCATTATTTTACACAGGAGTATCGAAATTTGAATCAAGATTTTTCAATTTCTTCTTTTCTCTTTTCTATGGCTACAAATATTCGCTTTAATGATATACGCAGTTTTGTCGGGAAAGAGCTCCCCGGTTTCGGTAAGTACGATACTGAAATTGTTATTGCGGGTGAGGGTACAAATTATTCTAACTTACCGATAGAGTCGAGTGTTCCTCTTGAAGAAGTAGTGAAGGAACGGACTAGTGGAACTGGACAAGCACCTAAACAAGATACGAATAAAGAGAAAAAACAGCCGTCCCAAACGACTGGAAAGAGACAAGTTGCGTTTATTTATCATACACATAGCTGGGAATCTTATTTACCTTTACTTAACTTAACGAATGACCCGAATCCGAATAAAGCAACGAGTTCTGTATCGAATATTTCTATGTTAGGAGACCGTTTCCGTGAACAACTAGAAGGTGAAGGGATTGGAGCTACTAACGATAAGAGTGATGTTGGTCAAAAGTTAATAAGTAAAGGTTTAAATAGTAATAGTTCGTATAAAATGTCACGAGAAATTGTGCAACAAGCTATGGCTGGAAATAAAGATCTTCAATACTTTTTTGATTTGCATCGTGATAGTGCCCGAAAGAATGTAACGACAAAAACAATTGGAGATAAATCATATGCAAAGCTTGCATTTGTAGTAGGGAAAGGAAATAAAAACTATGAAAAAAACTTACAATTAGCGACAGCTTTACATGAGGCGATTAATAAGAAATATCCAGGAGTGAGTCGTGGGGTCATTCAAAAAGGGTTCCAGACAGGAAATGGAATCTATAATCAAGACCTATCAGGACAAGCGATATTAATAGAAGTTGGCGGTGTAGATAATACGGAGGAAGAATTGAATCGATCAATTGATGCACTTGCTAAAGCATTTGGTGAATATTTTTGGCAGGCAGAAAAAGTGAATGGATAAAGTGAAACGTGAATTAGCCAGGACATCTATCGATAATTATTAGCTCACTTCAATTTTGGAAAAACGTAAGTGTAATGCTTGCGTTTTTTCTTTGTAATGGTGAGACGTCACAGAATAGACATAATTTGTCGGTGTTATAGTAATATCGAAATTTGTCAATTTATAGTAGGAGATTTACAAAGGGATTTTCGAGAAAGTAGAGAAAATCTTTTTATAAGGAAAACTTTTTATTATGAAACTGGTAGGGTGATTGAAGTGATTAGGGAGATCGAAATAGAAGATGCAGCATCATTTTTACAATTAAGTAAGCAATTAGATGAAGAAACGAAGTTTATGTTATATGAACCAGGAGAAAGAAAAACTACAGCTGAGCAACAAGAAAAAATAATCCATCGCTTTATAGAAAATGAATATGCAACAATATTTGTAGCAGTTGAAGATGAGAGGATAGTAGGTTTTATATTAGTGAATGGAAATAACATTCAAAGAAAGAGACATGTGGCAACCATTGTAATTGGTATTTTGCAAGAGTATAACGGGCGAGGTATTGGGACGAGATTGTTTAAAGAGGTTGAGAAGTGGGCAAAATTACATGATGTATGGCGTTTAGAATTAACAGTAATGGCCCACAATACAAGAGCTCAGACACTATATAAAAAAGCTGGATTTGAGAAAGAAGGTGTCAAAAAAGCTGCTCTTATTATCGATGGAAAGGAAATCGATGAGTATGAAATGGCCAAATTATTAAAATAAGAGGTCGTTATATGAAAAAAAGATGGGCACTACTCGGTATCGTAGCTGCAATAATTATTGTTGGAGTAGCAGGAATCAATTATAAAATGTATAAGGATAAGCAAGCGCGGGAAGTAAGTGTAAATAGCATATTTCCGAAAGCGAAAGAAACGATTGCTAATATGGATGGGGATATTGCGGTAATTAATAATCCGAATTCAATGCTTGTACTTGTGAATAAAAGTAGGCGTTTACCAGATGGTTATAGACCGCCAGATTTAGTTATTCCGAAAGTGCGCTACTCTAGTGAAGGTGATCAAGAAAAGAAAAAGATGAGAAAAGAGGCAGCGAGGGCGCTTGAGGAAATGTTCCAGCAAGCTAACAACGAGCGTATTTTTCTTTTTGCAGTTTCTGGATTTAGATCCTTTGATCGACAAAAAGCATTAAATACGATGTATAAAAAACAAGATGGGGAAGCAAAAACAGCAATGTCTAGCGCGGTTCCTGGCACAAGTGAGCATCAAACTGGATTAGCTATGGATATTACGTCTCAATCTGCTAAATTTCAGTTAGAGACGGTTTTTGGGGAAACGAAAGAAGGTCAGTGGCTTTCTGAAAATGCCCATAAATTTGGTTTTGTGATTCGATACACAAAAGCGAAAGAAACGATTACGGGCTATCGGTATGAACCATGGCACGTAAGGTATGTGGGAAATCCACAAGCTACATATTTGTATGATAATCAACTGACGCTTGAAGAAGTAACAGAGTAAATGATTGAGGGGAGAGACGTATAATGACGATGTTATATAAGAAAAAAGTACATGCATATATTACAAGAGAAAAAGAGGGGGTTATGCAATTACTTGTTTTTAAACATCGTGATATACATGAAGCTGGTATTCAAGTGCCAGGAGGAACGGTTGATGAAGGTGAAACGTTAGAAGCGGCTATATTGCGTGAAGTACAGGAAGAATCCGGATTGCGTCATTTATGCATAGAACGTTTTTTAGCAGATTACATCATACATATGAAAGAAAAACAGGAATATGAAAAACGCCACTTTTTCCATGTTACTTTACTAACAGATGTAAAGGATACTTGGGAACATATTGTAAGTGCTGGTGAGGAAGATAAAGGATTAGTATTTTGCTACGAATGGGTTGATATTGCAAAATGCCCTGAATTAGCTGGGAAACAAGGTGAGTTTTTACATTTATTAGATGAAATATACACACAGTAACGTTAGAGTCTGAAACGAAGGTTAATCCGTTTCAGACTTTTTTTATTTTTCGGGAAATTAAAGGTGTTTAAATAAGGAAATTGAATTTCTTTAAAGGGATATTAATTTAGGATGTGTTGAGGTGAAAAAGTAAGGGGTATACGCTAAAAAAGTTCATATAAGGGAGAATATAAATGGAAATTCAGTTTAATCCAATCTTAAAAAAGGAATTAACAATTCAAGATATTCAAAATGAAATGGAATCAGGAAAGTTAACTTCAAAAGAGCTAGTGATGTATTATCTTTATAGAATCGCAAAGTATGATCAAGACGGACCGAAAATCAATTCAATTTTAGAAATCAATCCAGATGCAATTTTTATTGCAGAAGCGTTAGATCATGAAAGAAAGACAAAGGGTGTAAGGGGTCCGCTACATGGTATACCTGTTTTGGTTAAGGATAATATTGAAACGAATGACTCCATGCATACAAGTGCAGGTACGATTGCTCTAGAACAAAATATAAGTAGTGAAGATGCATTTCTCGTTACTAAACTGCGAGAAGCAGGGGCCGTGATAATAGGAAAAACGAATATGACAGAATTAGCAAATGCAATGTCTTTTAAAATGTGGGCTGGATATAGTGCAAGAGGTGGTCAAACAATTAATCCATACGGAACGGGTAAGGATGGTATGTTTGTTGGGGGCTCAAGTACAGGCTCTGCGATAGCAGTTGCTGCTAACTTTACAGTAGTATCTGTTGGGACAGAAACCGATGCTTCTATTTTGAGCCCCGCTGTTCAAAACTCTGTAGTTGGCATTAAACCGACTGTCGGTCTAATTAGTCGTAGAGGAATTATTCCATTCACTTATTCGCAAGATACAGCTGGACCATTTGCTAGAACAGTAACCGATGCTTCTATTTTGCTAGGGAGTTTAATTGGGGTAGATGAGAAAGATGTTGCTACTCATAGAAGTGAAGGTAGGGCAGAGCATGATTATACAAAATATCTTGATGTTAATGGCTTAAATGGAGCGAAGATTGGTGTGTTTAACGCTGCACCAAAAGATTATTACGAAAATGGTGAGTATGATGAAAACTTGTTTAAGGAAACGATCCAAGTATTACGTAATGAAGGAGCGACAGTAGTAGAAAATATTGATATTCCTTCTTTTCATAGAAAATGGAGTTGGGGAGTTCCGCTTTATGAACTGAAGCATAGTTTAGATAACTATCTTTCTAAATTACCTTCTACTATTCCGATACATTCTATTTCGGAGTTAATGGAGTTTAATAAAAACATAGCAGAAAGAGCTTTAAAATATGGACAAACTAAGTTAGAGGGAAGAAAAGACTTTCCAAATACGTTACGAAATCCAGAATATTTAAATGCGAGATTAGAAGATATATATTTTTCTCAAGAACAAGGCATTGATTTTGCATTGGAAAAATATAATCTTGATGCAATACTGTTTCCTTCCTATATAGGTTCTACTATATGTGCGAAAGCGGGTTATCCGTCTATAGCAATACCAGCTGGGTATATGGAAAGCGGGAGACCTTTTGGAATTACGATTGCAAGTACTGCCTTTAGTGAAGGGATATTAATTAAGCTAGCTTATGCTTTTGAACAAGCGACAAAGCATAGAAAAATCCCCAACTTATCATGAATAGAATAAACAAAGAGGACAGGAATCCCTGTCCTCTTTGTTTTAGTGATTAAAGTGAAATATCGTTCTGCTCTGTCTTATGATATTTTAATAAACTAAAAGATAAACAAGCGGAACATAAAATAAGAATAGAAGCGATGATATAAATTGTACGAACACCGAACATATCAGTAATAATGCCAATGCTAAGCATAGATAGTCCAGAGGCTGTTGAAAGAAGTGCACCATGTGCTGTATACATTTTGGATAATAAAGCAGGGGCGACACTTGATTGTAAAACAGTCGTTTGGGAAATATCTCTAATTTGATAACATGGTCCCATTAGAACACATAGAAAAAGCGCAATAAATCCGCTGCTTGTCATACCGTATAAAAATGTAAGAATACTAAACATAAGAGAGCCAATCGACATAGATCGTATTAAATTGTTTTGAATATAGGAACTCATTTTCCAGGCTAATAGACCACCGATTAACGTGCCAACATAATAACTTGTATTAATATATCCCCACCATTCTTCGCCCTTATGAAGGATAGTCGTAACGTATGCCATCGTAATAGCACCAATCCATATTGTCCCTGCGAAAGTTTCGATTAAGTCCATATATGTAACGGTACGGAGAGAAGGATTTTGAAATAGGAGTTTCCAACCTTCCAATAAAACAGTACTTTTGGAAGAGGGAGAATCTGCTATTCTTTCAGTATGTATGGAACGTAATGAAAAATGTAATGCAATGCATCCGAAAATCATTAAAATGTTATTAATCATGAGTGTAGAAGTAGCGCCAATGAGAAGAACGACAATACTCGTAAATGAATAAGCAACGGCTTGCACAATTTGTGTTGAAAAGGAAAAGATACTATTTACTTTTACTAATTTTTCTTTCGGTGTAAGGCGCGGGAGAATACCGTATAATAACGGAGCACTCCACCCACTACATAATGAAATGACAAAAATAAAAGTTAATAGAGCTATAATGTTTGTGGATAAGACCGGGAACAAAATCATTAATAATAGTAAAAAGACTGTTTTCAGCCATTGGAGCGTATATAACAGCGTATAAGATGGAAAACGATTTATTATAAGTGGTGCAGAGATGTTAGCAATTAGATTTGTGATAACTTGTAATAATGGAAAAAGAGCAGTAATAGTAGCTGATTTAGTTGCTATATAAATATGAGTTGTAATAATCATTACATATACGATGTCAGCGAGAGTAATGCATATTTTGGAACCTAAATAGTAGATTAGTGACAGGTTTCTCAATAAGATTATCACCTCTATAAAAAATAGTATTTAGTAATTAGAATAATTGTAATTTAAAAATTAAAATTTTTAAAGAATTTAATTTTTTGTCACTTTTTGAAAGGGATTTTCATGTATAATGAAGAATATATTGATATAGTATTATATTAATGATCATTGTAACAGTGAGTATGTACAATAGCTTGTAGCAAACGCCCAAGTGTAAGAAAGGGCGGATAAACCATTCTTTTCTTCATATACATATAGAAAATGAGAAAGAAAGTGAGGGTTGCATATGGCTGCTTGGGTAATTTGGTTTATAATAGCTGGTATTTTATTTATCGCAGAAATGTTGTCGATTACATTTTACATGCTTTGGCTTGGAATTGGAGCTGTTGTCGGAGGTCTTATTGCTTTGTTTGCTCCTGATGCACTACTGTTACAAGTTACTGTTGGTGCAATTGTAAGTTTAACTTTGACATTCTTTACGAAAAGAATTTCAAAAAACTTTCGAGAAGCAAAAGGTTTTACTGATACAGTAGATATGCTTGTTGGTAAAAAAGGAATCGTTATGCAAGCGATTACAAATGAAGCGAATGGTATTGTGAAAGTGGATGGAGATACTTGGACAGCTATTGCAGATTCTTCAATTGATGCTGGAGAAAAAGTCGTTGTTATAAAGAGGCATAGTACTATATTACAAGTGAAAAAGGAGAGTGAATAAATATGGTAGCATTAACGTTAACGATTATATTCGCACTAATTGTAGTTACATTTATCGCATTAACAATTAAAATTATTCCTCAGCAAAAAGTTGGGGTTGTTGAAAGATTTGGTAAGTTTCAACGTATCATGCACCCAGGGTTAAATATTTTAATACCAATTGTAGATCGTGTTCGTGTATATCATGACTTACGTATTCAACAAACGAATGTACCACCGCAAAAGGTAATTACGAAAGATAATGTTCAAGTAGAAATTGATACTATTATTTTCTATCAAATTGTTGAACCAGAACTTGCGACATATGGTATTTCAAACTATGAATATGGTGTTCGTAATATTACTTCAGCAACGATGCGTCAAATTATCGGTAAAATGGAACTGGATGAAACGTTATCTGGTCGTGAAAAAATTTCAACAGAAATCCGCTTAGCGCTTGATGAAGCAACAGAAAAATGGGGCGTACGTATTGAACGTGTCGAAGTTGTTGATATTAACCCGCCAAAAGATGTGCAAGCATCAATGGAAAAACAAATGAAGGCTGAGCGTAATAAACGTGCGATTATTTTAGAAGCTGAAGCAGCAAAACAAGATAAAGTCCTTCGTGCTGAAGGGGAAAAGCAAAGTAAAATCTTGATGGCTGAAGGGGATAAAGAAGCGCGTATTCGCGAAGCTGAAGGTATAAAAGAAGCAAAAGAATTAGAAGCGCAAGGGGAAGCAAGGGCAATTGAAGAAATCGCAAAAGCAGAACAAAATCGTATTGAATTGCTTCGTGAAGCCAATTTGGATGAGCGTATACTTGCTTACAAATCATTTGAATCATTAGCTGAAGTTGCAAAAGGACCAGCAAATAAAGTCTTTATTCCGTCTAATGCAATTGAAACACTTGGTACTCTTGGGGCAATTGGAGAAATATTTAAAGAAAAACAAGCGAAGAAACTACCTTCAAATGATACAGGAAAAGAACAATAAAAGTGAGGAAGAGAAATGGGATACCATTTCTCTTTTTTTGCGTATATTCCGAAAAGCTTGTACATATCCATGTATAAAGAAGGTGATGCAGTGAAAAAGTATGCAACTCGAATACATGGGAAGAAACTGATTTCGTTACTCCTTTTATATGCGCTAATAGTAATTATGATAGCGTCGATTTTGACGTCATTTTTACATACAATGAAATCGAATTATGCAAATCAATGGTTTGGAAAAGTATCGATGCAAGGTTTTGTTCAAATGATAGAAAGTGAGAATCGCTATTACGGATTTGATTATTTTAAGAAGAATAAAAGAGAGTCAGTTGGGAATTTAATGTTCTCTATCGCGACAGATTTGAAAATTAAAGATTTAAGAACATTCGTCGGTAAAGAAGTACCTGGTATGTCAAAGTATTATTCTAATATTATCGTAGCTGGGGAAGGGACAAACTTGACGAATATCCCAAATGAATCTAGTGTACCGATTGAAGAAGTAACGAAAGAACGGGAAATAGCAAAAGATAAAGTTACAGAAGCGGAAAAGAATAATCCGGTTCAGAAAAAGAACGGAGCGAAAAAAGGTGAAAGTGCAGTATATATTTATCATACACATAGCTGGGAATCCTTCTTTCCATTATTACCAGGGGCAACTGATCCATCTAGCCCAGATGTAAATGTGTCTTTACTAGGGAAACGTATGAAAGAGCAACTTGAAGGACAAGGAATTCCGGTAGTTCATGATAAAACGAATATGGGTGATTTATTAGCGAGTAAAAAGTGGGTATGGTATCAGTCATATAAAGCGTCTCATGAATATGTAAAAGAAGCATTAGCACAAAATAATAAAATTGGGTTTCCGATTGATATACACCGTGACGATCAGCGTAAGAAAGTAACAACAAAAGTAATTAACGGAAAATCGTATGCAAGATTATATTTTATAATTGGGATGGAAAATGAAGGCCATGCTGAAAATGAAAAAATTGCAAGAGCGATCAATAGTTATTTAGATGAAAACTATTACGGATTAAGTAGAGGGATTTTTCCAAAGTATAAAAAAGATGGAAATGGCGTTTATAATCAAGATTTATCGAAAAATGCGATGTTAATTGAAGTTGGTGGTGTTGATAATACGTTAGATGAATTATATAACACAATTGATGTGTTAACAGAAGCGTTTAGTAAATATTATTGGAATGATGCGGAAAAAGTGAATGGATGAGGGACGGGAGACCGTTCCTTTTTTATTTTGGAATCTTAAAATGTGATATAATGGAATTTTATGAATGTTAAATAAAGGGGGAGAGAAACATGCAAATACTACTAATACGCCACGGAGAATCAGAAGCTGATATTTTACATGTGCATGAAGGTCGAGCTGATTTTGAGTTAACTGACAAAGGGAGACAACAAGTACAAAGACTTGTACAGAAAGTGAAAAAAGATTTTGCGCCAGATTTCATTTGGGCAAGCACATTAAAACGCGCTCGCGAAACGGGTGAAACATTAGCAGAAGCAATTGGTTGTCCAATTCAATTAGAAGAGGAATTAATGGAGTTTAATAATGGAGTGCAAGCAGGCTTATCATTTGAAGAAGCAAAGAAATATCCAGAGCCAAAGTTTCTTCATGACCGTTTTGAAAACGGAGAATCATTTATTGAGTTTCGAATGAGAATAGAAGGAATCTTTTCTAAAATTATGATAGAGAATACATATGATCGAATTGCAATTGTTGCCCATGGAGGCGTAATTAATAGTCTATTACGTGCATTTTTCAAAATGCCAATTTCAATGGACTACTATTTCAAAATAGGAGATACGGGAATAAGTTTAATTGAAATTGAGGGTGAACAAAAAACGGTGCATTTCATTAATGATACGAATCATTTGGACGGGATGTAAAGACTTATGTACAAAGTTGTATTTTTAAATCGTTTTCACTATATTGGTTAAGCATATAAATAGAAGTATCAATAGCAACTTTTAGTTGATGCAATGCAGATTGAACAAACATTGTAATTCTCCTCGTCTCCGTATATAATAGTTTCTTGAGGATATTATATCATACTCAAAATTCCGAAGATTCTAGTAGTTTGACTAGCATAATGAAAAGTATTATATTGTAAAAGGTCATATGAAACGTGAAATAGAATGGAATGCAATTATTGAGTTAGGAGTTAGACCAATGAGTTTGAAATATGGAAGAGATACAATTGTAGAAATTGACTTAAATGCTGTAAAACATAATGTAAAAGAATTTAAAAAACATGTAAATGATGAAGAAATTAAGATGATGGCTGCTGTAAAAGCGAATGGGTATGGCCATGGGGCAGTTGAAGTTGCCAAAGCTGCAATTGAAGCGGGAATACATCAACTTGCAGTTGCATTTGTAGATGAAGCAATAGAATTAAGAGAAGCAGGAATTACTGTACCAATTTTAATTTTAGGATACACACCAGTAGCGGCTGTAGAAGATGTAATTCAATATGACGTTATGATGACTGTTTATAGAGTAGAAGATTTACATGGTATAAATGAAATTGCAAACCGTCTTCAAAAGAAAGTACAAATTCAAGTGAAAATTGATACAGGAATGAGTCGTATCGGTTTACAAGAAGAAGAAGTTAAACCATTTTTAGAAGAATTAAACCGTATGGAGTATGTAGAGGTAGTAGGGATATTTACGCATTACTCTACGGCAGATGAAATCGATAAATCATATACGAATATGCAAACAAGTTTATTTGAAAAGGCTGTTAATACAGCGAAAGAATTAGGAATTCAAATACCATATATTCATAGTTCAAATAGTGCGGGATCAATGGAATTAAGTAACACATTTCAAAATATGGTACGCGTTGGAATAGGAGTGTACGGTATGTATCCATCAAAAGAAGTGGATCATTCAGTCGTTTCTTTACAGCCTGCGTTGTCGTTAAAATCAAAAGTAGCTCATATTAAACATGCGAAGAAGAATCGTGGTGTAAGTTATGGGAATACGTATGTAACAACTGGTGAAGAATGGATTGCGACTGTACCAATTGGTTATGCTGATGGTTATAATCGTCAATTATCTAATAAAGGCTATGCGTTAATTAATGGGGTTCGAGTACCTGTTATTGGCCGTGTTTGTATGGATCAGTTAATGTTGGATGTTTCAAAAGCGATGCCAGTACAAGTAGGAGACGAAGTAGTATTCTACGGTAAACAAGGTGAAGAAAATATCGCAGTAGAAGAAATAGCGGATATGTTAGGTACAATAAACTATGAAGTTACATGTATGCTAGATAGAAGAATTCCGCGTGTCTATAAAGAAAATGACGAAACAACTGCAATTGTAAATATATTAAGAAAAAACTGAATTATTTCGATTCAGTTTTTTTATTTTTTTATTCATATCAAATGCGAATATACCCTCGTTATGTAATACGGAGTAAACTTTGCGAAACACACTTTTTAGTTCAACTAAATTAAACTATTACCGGCAGAGATGACCAGTCCCGCAACAAAGATCTAATATACGAGAGTAGGGAAGAGCATCTTGTAAAACGAGGCTGGATAGGAGTATTCAACAAAATGTCCCCAATGTTTATTATAGATGTCTGCTAAAATATCATAATTAGAATAAATTGTTTTTTTAACATATGTATTCACCTAAAAATTAATTAAATTATAATAGTCATGCCTCGTGTTAATTTCAAAACCACATTGTGTATATAGTTTTAAAGCGTGGATATTTTTCGTTTCGACGTCTAACTCAATTGTTGAAACTCCTTCTGTAATAAGAGTATGTACTATATTACAAAGAATATCTTTTCCGTATCCTTTACCTTGATAAGAAGGATGAACGGCGAATCCTGATAGTGTAGTAGATTGCTCTTGTTTAGAAACTGTAATTGTTCCTATCACTTTTCCAGCAATAAGGGCACTGTAAACTTGATGGGAAGATGAATTCATCATTTTTTGTAACCATGTAGCCGTATTTTCTACTGAATCACCAAAAGCTTTACTAGAAATTTCAATAAGATCAAGAAGTGATTCTGAAGGTGCAAGAGTAAGCTGTATATTATTATCTGTTGTTTTTTGAATTTCGTTTGTTTTGAACTCCATACTATATTCACTATATAAATATGGTAACTTCATATGTTTTACAAATTCATTCCCAGAAATAGAATCCCCATTAATAATAAGAAGAGCTTCATCTGTCTCTCTATTTTCTATTTCTTTTATTGCAGTTTGTAAAAGGATAGTTCCGAAACGTTGTTTTCTAAAATGAGGATGTACAAAGCCTATTAGTTCAAGCTTTGTTGGTCTTTCGAAATCATACATATTTAAAGCGCCAATTAATTGAGTACCGTTATAAAGAAGAAAATCGTTTATATAATCTTCATTTCGATTTTTTAAAAAGTTGATATGTAAATCTGAAGAGTAATCAAGATTGTCTTGTTGCCCGCAAATATAAGCCAAATCCTTCATTTGTTGTATTTCACTTTCTGTTACAGAACGCTTTTTCTGAATATCCATTTCATAATCCCTCTCATTCGTATTTAAAAATAGGATGGGTGACTTAACCATTCCTTTAATTCCACATTACCTTGCACAGATAACAGTCGGTATAAATAACGATAAGGCTGTCTATATTCTTCTAAGTGAGGAATAGACATAATTGTTTCGTAACCACGTTTAAAGGCATGTGCTTCTTTTTCGGTAAGTACATATTCTAGTCCGATAAAATCAAGCTCTCGCGGAGCAACAGCGTAAGCTTCAGTATCTACTAAACCCGTAATAGTTGTACCGTCAGATAAAAATTGAGTAGGATCCATATCAATTAAGATGAGTGTAGATTCCTTTGGTACGGACAGGGAAGAAAGTTGTGATTCAAAGGTAGGGAATGCATTTTTTATGCTTTCATCATCGGAATAAAACATATTCGCAAGCTCTTTACTCACGTTTAAAATATGTGATTGGAATTCATCTAGTGGAACTTGGAACGTGCCTGACGGATTTCCTATGAAATCGGCTTTAAATTTATGTATTTCTGCAAGTCCTTTTCCTAGGCTGAATAAAATAGAATCTGGTTGCTCGATAAAAGATTGAACTGTGTTACCTACTAACTTTTCGACCACCACAAATTCACGGCTATTTAAAACATGTTTTTCTAATATTGTTGGGATAGGAAGATTCGTATGTTCTTGCAGCAATGTATGTACAGTTTCTAAATGATGGACGTTCCTTGGATCAATTCCAAATAGATTTTTACACCCCCACCAAAAATCATTATTTGGTTCTTCATTCATTTTAGAAGCACGAACGATAACTTCTGTATCTTCTGTTTGAACGAGAAAAACATCACTTGCATGATCTTCATAACCTGGGTGCAAGGCTTGAACGGATAGAATAGATGAATTGAATAGTTGAATTGAATAGTTGTTGTAACATGAAAAGACTCCTTTTTCTGTAAATTCCATAAATTCATTATATAACAGATGATGTGTTATGAGGATAAAGATAAAAAGATTGAAAGCATACTTACATTTATAGTGAAAATTCATTAAAAATATTATATTTCTCTATTTTTGTATGAATTGTCTAAAAATAATGGTGGTAATACTTGAATGTAAGACTCGTATCTTTAAATCTATGAAGAGTAAAAGTAAAATTAAGCATTCATTTATAAGATTGTGAATCACAATAATGTAGACTATAGAAAATATTTCTCAATAATAAAATGAAGAGAAAAGCATGAAGAAGTAGAATGCATTCATTTATAATAGACTTAAATTAATTAATATAATTAATTGTTAATTTTATTATATTAATTGGATAGGAGAGAATGTTATGGCAAATGTACTCGTAATAAATTTTCCTGGGGAAGGTCATATTAATCCGACTTTAGCTGTTGTAAGTGAGTTAATTCAGCGAGGGGAAACAGTTGTTTCTTATTGTATTGAAGATTATAGAAAGAAGGTTGAAGCAACAGGTGCGGAATTCCGAGTGTTTGAGAATTTTCTCTCTCAAATTAATATTATGGAACGAGTAAATGAAGGTGGGAGCCCTTTGACGATGCTATCTCATATGATTGAAGCATCAGAGCGTATTGTTACTCAAATTGTAGAAGAAACAAAAGAGGAAAAATATGATTATTTAATATATGATAATCATTTTCCAGTAGGACGTATTATAGTGAATATTTTACAATTACCAAGCGTTTCATCCTGTACAACGTTTGCTGTTAATCAGTACATTAATTTTCATGATGAGCAAGAATCGAGACAAGTAGATGAAATGGATCCATTATATCAATCTTGTTTAACGGGAATGGAAAGATGGAATAAGCAGTATGGAATGAAATGTAATAGTATGTATGATATTATGAACCATCCTGGTGATATTACGATTGTATATACTTCAAAAGAATATCAGCCGCGTTCAGAGGTATTTGATGAATCGTATAAATTTGTAGGTCCATCAATTGCTACTCGAAAAGAAGTGGGGAGTTTTCCTGCCGAAGATTTAAAAAATGAAAAAGTGATTTTCATTTCTATGGGAACAGTTTTTAATGAACAACCAGCTCTGTATGAAAAATGTTTTGAAGCGTTTAAAGATGTTGATGCGACAGTCGTATTAGTCGTTGGTAAGAAGATAAATATAAGTCAATTTGAAAATATCCCGAAAAACTTTAAGTTGTATAATTATGTCCCGCAATTAGAAGTTTTACAGCATGCTGATGTATTCGTGACACATGGTGGTATGAATAGTTCGAGTGAAGCGTTATATTATGGTGTTCCATTAGTTGTAATTCCGGTAACAGGAGATCAGCCATTCGTTGCAAAACGATTGACTGAAGTAGGGGCAGGCATAAGACTTAATCGCAACGAGTTAACTTCTGAATTGTTACGTGAGACTGTAAAGAAAGTAATGGATGATGTGACGTTTAAGGAGAATAGTCGTAAAGTGGGAGAGTCGCTTAGAAATGCCGGTGGATATCAAAGGGCAGTTGAGGAAATATTCAAATTAAAAATGAAGCCGTACGTAAAGATTAAATAGATGTTAAAAACACACTTACTTTTAATTTGTAAGTGTGTTTTTAGTATTACGCGTTACATGTGTTACATAAAAATAGCGATAAAGGAGAAACTTTTGTGTATATAAATCGATACCTTTGAATTAGTAGTAAAATTACGTTAAAATAATACTAAGAAAATATATAAGTTTTGGGGGTAATGAATGAAGAAAGTATTTGAATACGTATTATTAACAATTGGCTCAATTATAGTAGCAGGTTCATTAGAGCTTATTTTAGCACCTAATGGATTAGTAGATGGCGGGGTAACGGCTATTGCTATTATGGCAAATAAAGTCGCAGGATTGCCGCTTTATGGTGTGTTCTTAGGAATTAATATCCCAATTTTATTATTTACTGCAAAAGTAATGGGAAAGAAATTTTTTATCCGTACATCTTATGCGAATGTAGTTACAACACTCGGATTAATTTATTTAAAACCATTTCCAGCAATTACGACTTCTGAGTTATTAATTGTACTTTATGGTGGAGTACTGTTTGGAATCGGTGTTGGGATTGTTGTTAAAATGGGTGGAGCAATTGACGGTTCGGAAATGTTAGCAGTTTGGATGAATAAACACTTTAATGTACCGATTAGTACATTTTTACTTGCAGTAAATGCAGTTATTTTCATCTTTGTTGCCATTTTATTTTCAATCGAACAAGCGATGTTCTCATTAGCAATTTTCTATATTGTTACGAAGATGATTGATTTTATATTAGATGGTATTAATCAAGGTAAGAGCGTTATGATTATTTCTGGTAAGAATAAAGAAATAGGCGATTTACTTATGAAAGAATTGCAACTATCTGTTACGTATCTACATGGAGAAGGTGGTTTTTTAGGGGAGCATAAGAGAATCATTTATTGCATTACAAACCGATTCATTTATCCGAAAATGAAAGATCTCGTTCTCTCTGTAGATCCAGCCGCTATAATCGAAGCTTCCTATTCAACAGAAACGACTGGTGTGAAACGTCCGGGAAGGAAAGCTAGGTCAGGTGAATAACTAGAAGAAGGCTGTCCAAAAAGTTATTTTGGAACAGCCTTCTTTTTTATTTTGTTGAATTGTTAACATGTTACAAGTTAAATCCACTGTTAAAAAGTTTCCTTGCAACTAGGAAACCAAGCGTCTTTTAATAATCTAGCCAACGTTTCAATTTTATTTTCTGGAATACTACCAAAGCCGAGTAATACGTATGATTCCTTACGTAAATCATTCACGAAATCATATGGAGAAAGTGGGTATAATTTAACGCTTTGTTTTTTAGCGGATTCAATCAGTTCATTTTCATTCATACTGTTATGGACACATAAAACAATATGAAGTCCGGACTGTTCGCCAAGAATTTGAACATTAGCCCCCATTTCTTTCATAATGGATTTTACTAACGCATGATGTTTTCTTTTATATAGTGTACGACTCCGATTAAGGTGACGTTCCCAATTCCCGCTTTGTATAAAGTTAGCAAAAGCAAGTTGTTGTATTGTAGCGACTGTTTGTTTGAAAATTCCATGCAGTTCTTGATATGTTTTTAAAAGGTGTGGTGGTAAAACAACATATCCCATTCGTAAAGAAGGTAAA
Organism: Bacillus sp. SRB3LM; assembly: GCF_015712745.1. Taxonomy (NCBI): domain Bacteria; kingdom Bacillati; phylum Bacillota; class Bacilli; order Caryophanales; family Bacillaceae; genus Bacillus; species Bacillus sp. SRB3LM. Next base: position 8,777 of record NZ_VWVQ01000004.1, on the reverse strand, counting down.
AAAGATTTTGAGAAAGTCCCCATATAAATAACGCGTTCATTTGAATCAAGACTTTGTAAAGAAGGAATCGGCTTACCAGCGTAGCGAAACTCTCCGTCATAGTCATCTTCAATAATGTATCCATTGCAATCATTAGCCCACTTTAACAATTCTAATCTTCTAGATAAAGGCATAATAATCCCGAGCGGAAATTGGTGTGATGGTGTAACGTATGCGACATTGGAATTTGTATTGTATAAACTAGAAATATCAATCCCTTTTTCATCCAATGGTATGGGATGAATTTGTCTATCACAGCTTTTAATGATTGCGTGTATACGGTGAAATCCAGGGTTTTCAATGCCGTATTCTTTTGTAGGGCCAAGCAGTTGAAGTAGTAGCCAGAGAAGTGGCTGCGTTCCGGCGCCAATCACAATTTGATCAGGTGAAGAATGGACACCGCGAGAATGATATAAATATGTTGATATATGCTCTCGAAGAGCGAATTCACCTTGAGGGTCTTCTTTGGCAAATAGTGCATTTTCGTATGTAAGTATGGATTCTTGTAATGCTCGTTTCCAATTTGTAATCGGAAATGTATTTTGATCAATAAGTCCTTGGCTACAATCATATTCAAATTTTTCGTCTATCAAATTGCTCGTCTTCTTTGCTGCATTTGGCTTTTTATTTGGGATAACGTCAATATCGAAATTTGCTACAAAAATACCACGTTTCGGTTTACTTTCTACATAACCTTCAGCTAATAATTGTTGATAAGCTGATTCAACAGTAATGCGGCTAATATTAAGTTGTGATGCTAAATTTCTGTGTGAGGGTAGACGTGTGCCGACAGAAATAGTCCCTTGTATAATTTCAGCTTTAATATATTCGTAAATTTGCAAGTAAATAGGTGTGTTACTTTGTAATTGCAATGGGATAGTAAAATCCATATAAAACTCTCCTTTAAAACTGGCCTTATAAAAAACACTTAAACTGTCACTTAAGTGAAGGGCAGTTACTTTCTATAATAATGATATAACATTTAGAAAATTAAATAAATAGTTAGAGGAGAGTTAAAAATGAATGTTAAAGAAGTAGTAACAGAAGAGCAATTACATGAAGTATTACCTGTTTTACAGCAATTAAGAACGAAACTTTCAAAAGAGGAAACAAGCTCTTTATTTCGAAAAATGAAAGAAGAAGATTATAAACTATTTTCGCTGTGTAATGAGAATGATGAAGTTGTTAGTCTTGCAGGTGTAGCAATTTGTACGAACTTTTATAATAAGAAACACGTTTTCGTATATGACCTTGTAACAGCAGAAGCACATCGTTCAAAAAGACATGGGAAAGTATTACTTTCGTATATAGAGAACTGGGGAAAGGAAAACGAATGTGAGTCTATCGTCCTCACGTCAGCATTTTCAAGAATTGATGCTCATCGTTTTTATGAAAGAGAAGGGTATGATAAGGTGAGTTATTCTTTTCATAAAGAATTATAAATAATAATAAGAAGAAGTTGTCCCGCAAAAGTTGGGAGCAACTTCTTCTTATTTATTAAGTTATTATTGAACCGTAAATAGGTTGTAAGTTATGGTATATGTATTTGAAAAGGTTATATAGTGTATTTTGTCGAATTGTTTTAATTTAATAAAGAGAATGATTGGAGCGCTTATACTTGAAAAAAATAAAGAAACTATCAATCCCTAATGATGCTAGAGTTATTGTCATATCTGATATTCATGGAGAATTAAATCTTTTAAAAGAAGCACTACATAAAGTTAACTTTAAAGATGAAGATTATTTAATTATTAATGGAGATCTTTGCGAGAAAGGACGAGATAGCGTAGGCGTAGTAAACTACGTTATGAATCTTGTAAAGAACAATTCAAAGGTTCACGTTGTTGAAGGGAATTGTGAAGTTTTAGTTGATGCTCTTCTAAATGAAAATCCTGGTCTTATTAATTATTTATGTACGAGGAAGCATTCAATTTTTAATGAATGGCTAGAGCAATTGGGTTTTTCAGTTCATGAGGGCACTTCAATTCGTGAAGTGAAAGAAGCATTGTTAAGTGAATTTTCACAAGAACTATATTGGCTAACAGAGTTGCCAACAGCGATTGAAACAGAAGATTATATTTTTGTGCATGCCGGTCTAGAAGATAGAGTAGATTGGAAAGAAACTGAGCGCAAAAATGCGATAGCAATGCCGGAGTTTTTCAATCAATCACATAAAGCAAATAAGTATGTAATAGTCGGTCATTGGCCTGTCGTGAACTATTCTGAAGAAGCACCGTCTAATAATCCAGTTATTGATAAGGAGAAAAAAATTATTGCGATTGATGGAGGAAATGCAATTAAAGAAGCAGGGCAATTAAACGTATTTATTATTCAGAGGAAACAAACGGACGATACGTTTTCTTATACATATGTAGACTATTTTCCAGAGTACGAAGTAATAGCGGATTTTAATGCGAATTCAGAAATGCAGGGCGGAGTGACATATCCGTATTATTACATAGAGCCTATCGAGAAGATGCAAGATTACACCGTATGTAAACAAAAGGAAACGAATAATGTGCTCACTGTAAAAAATGAATATATGAAACAACTTAAGTCAGGTGAATATACAGTGAAAACTGATATTTCTTGTGCGCAAATAAGCGTTAGGAAGGGAGATATCGTTTCTCTCATTGATGATAGCTGTTCAGGATATGATTTAATTAAAAAAGATGGCGTAGAGGGTTGGATAGAGAAAGGGATTTTAGTTGAGATAGAAAAAGTGAAAAATAAAACATTAAGCTGAAATAGGAGGGATATAACCTCCTATTTTTTTAAAGGAGTAGATTGCTTGCTGTCTTTAATAAGTAAATAAATCGTACTCGGCAGAATGATAAGCGTCATTCCTAAAAGAATTGCTAGTATAGCATAACCTCTATAGGGAGCAGAAACGATAAAAGGAAGTATCGCTAAAAAAATACCTGCTATCATCATTGAAATACTACTAATATTTGAAGCTCTTTTTTCAAGGTGCTTATCATTCCATTCTAATGAAACGGTTGATTTAGTCGTATCAATTTTGGAACTGAAATAACCTATTAATATAAATAAAAGCCCTAATGCTAAAAATATGAAATGATCAAGAGGAAGTGAAAAGCCAAGAGCGATGAGGGCGATGACAATATCGACAAAAAATAAGAATAGTAACATTGTGTTGCCGATCCAATGGAGAAATTTCTGGTTACTCGCTGCTTTAGATAAAGCTAAAAATACAAAGAATAAGAAGGAACATATAATTATATTTACGATTACAAAAGTGCTTTTATCCATTGTTGATGTAGGCGTTCCATTAAAGTCCCATTTCGTAACAATATTTGATGGTAAGAAGAAATATAGAATAATATTTGTCGTAACAATAGTGAGAAATAAAGCAATACTAAATCGATTCTTCACTGAATCACCAGCTTTCTAAATCAATAATTGGTATCTAATAACAAAATTATACAATATAATAAATGATATTAGTTTTGATTTTTCTGAAAAAATATTATAATTATATATGAAATAAAGAGGAATGCAGGAGGGAATTATGCAAAACGTTGTATTAAAGGGAAAGAAAGTTACAATTCGTACAATAGAAGAATCGGATATAAAAACATTATGGAATATCATATTTAAAGAAGAAAGCCCAGAATGGAAGAAATGGAATGCGCCATATTTCCAGTTCTCAATGCAAGAATACTCTTCCTATAAAGAGAAGATGCAAACTCGTTTGCAAGAGGAACCACTGTCAAATTTAATTATAGAAAATAACGGTCAAATTATAGGGACGGTCGGATTTTATTGGGAGCATAAACCGACGCGTTGGTTGGAGATGGGAATTGTTATTTATAATCCAACTTACTGGAATGGTGGCTACGGTACAGAAGCGTTAACGTTATATCGAGATTTATTATTTGAAAAGATGGAAATTGGTAGAGTAGGGCTCACGACTTGGTCTGGTAACGAACGAATGATGAAAGTAGCGGAGAAAATAGGAATGAGCTTAGAAGGTAGAATGCGAAAGTGTCGTTATTATAACGGAACATACTATGATTCTATTCGAATGGGCATGATTCGTGAAGAATGGGAAGCGCTATGTGTAACGAAGGGGTGAGAAAGATTGTACGCTATTATTGCTACATTTGATCGTGTGTTTACTAATAAAATTACAGAACTGCAAAATGAATTAACAAATGTAATTGGAACAAATCAACTAGCTGGAGTAGAACCTCATATAACGATTGCGGATTATAATGAGTTAGATGTTCATTTGTATACTGAGAAACTAGGGGAGTTTGTAGCTATTCAAGAAAATATGGACGCAGTAACTTTTCCTTCTGTTGGAATTTTTCCTACTAATGGAACGGTCTTTTTAGCGCCGACTGTTACCAATGAATTGTTAAAACTTCATTATTCTTATCATGATTATTTTAAAATTTTTCATGACAACCCAACTTCATATTACGTACCGGGAAAATGGGTTCCGCATTGTACAATTGCAAATAAATTACATACAAAGCAGTTTTTAAGTGTAATGGAATATATTTATGGAAAGTTTGATTTTGCAACAGCTTCAATTGAGAAATTAAAATTAATTAAGGTGAATTATGAAAATGGTTTTGCCGTTTCTTCTAGTATATTAGCAGAATATAATTTAAAGAGAATGGAGACATCGAGATGACATATATAATTAGAGAAATGAAGCAAGAAGACATTCATGCTGTACAATCAGTAGCAAAAATAGCTTGGCATGATACATACGAAGGCATTATTCCAAGAGAAATTCAAGATAGTTTTTTAGATGAGGCATACTCTGATGAAAAAATGAAATATCGTCTTAAAAATACACATTTATTCGTTGCGGAAGAAGAGGGTAAAGTAATAGGGTTTGCAAACTTTTCACCTGTTAGACTACAAAACGAAGCAGAATTAGGTGCGATTTATTTGTTACCAGATCAGCAAGGAAAAGGGATCGGAAGTGCTTTATTACAAAGAGGGATTAAAGCATTAAATGGGATACGGAAATTGTACATACATGTAGAAGCAGCAAATGAAAAAGGAAAACGCTTTTATGAAGCGAAAGGTTTTGCTGAATTAGAGCAATTTGAAGAAGACTTTGAAGGACATATGATGCAGACAGTAAGGATGGTTTTATACGTATAAGGAGGACTAGTAATGAAAATTTTTGATTTTAGTGAAAAAGTAGGAAAGCACCTATCAGTATTTCAATCTAATTTCATCATGTCGAAAATATTAAACCATAGAGGGAATATACATATCGGTGCTATGCATTTACACGAGAATGGAATCATCGGTTATCCCGCATTAACGGGCAGTAAGAACCCTGCCTCAAAATTCAGCGAAAGCAAACAAGTTAGGTGGGGGATCAACTGCCCGTAAAAGCCCGATTGGTTTAACTAATAATCAGTGGGGGATGAATAAAACCCCCACTGATTAAAGTTTCACTTTATCACGAAGCAGTTGTATCTCAACTGCTTCTTATTGTGGATGGAGCAGGATATGTATGTGGGGTAAATAAAGAAAAGATAAAGATAGAGGCGGGACAAGCTGTGTTTTGGGAAAAGGGAGAGCTCCATGAAACAAGTACAGAACACGGATTAACAGCAATTGTTATGGAAGCGGAGAATCTTGAACAAGCGATAGTAATGCCTATTATTCAAGGGGAGTTGTGAAAAATGATTGTTAAGGCGAATCAAGAAGATACCAATGAAATATTAAAATATTCGGCTCAATCGCTTTTTGAAGGGACGAGAGGGAATTGTCAATTAAGTACCGAGAAAGCAATTGAGATTACAAAGCCGATTGTAGAAAAAGGAGCATACTATTTAATCGTTAAAGAAAAAAATAAAGTAATGGGATGGATATTAATAGGGGAAAATACAGACTATTTTTCTCGTGAAAAACTTGGATTTATATATGAATTGTACGTTTTCCCAGAATATCGCGGGAGAGGATTATCGCGAGAACTGATGGAAGCTGGTATTAAGGAATTAAAGGAGAAGTATTCAGAAATTCGGTTGAATGTATTTGCTGGGAATTTTGCAAAAGAGATGTACGAAGAGTTTGGGTTTGTTGAAAGGCAGGTAATTATGACTTTGAAGTGAGTAGAATAGTCTGAATGAGAGAAGAGAAAATAATGATTTAGTGGCTACTTTATCGCTGGAATTTAAAGCGAATAAGTATAAAATAGATGGTTTGCCTTTATTTTATAGTAGATTTATAGAGTGTGCTTAAAAAACAAATAAATTAGTATTATATAATATATCGTTATTATAGTAAAAGAGAAATTTTGGAAAAATATCATTTTTTTGTTTAGAAATTTTTAAATTATTGATATAATCAATTTGTAGAATTGATTATTGGTTAATTTTACTATTTTTTAATTTTAAGGGGGATTTAATAATGGCAGGACAAATTCGTATGTCACCAGAGGAGCTTAAATCGAAAGCGACTCGATATGGACAAGGTGCAAATCAAATTGAGGACATTTTACGTCAACTACAAAACTTACAAAATGAATTAAGAGGAGAATGGGAAGGTCGTGCTTTCGAAGGTTTTGACCAACAGTTCAATCAATTAAAGCCAAAAGTACAAAACTTCGCACAGCTATTACAAGAAATTAATATGCAGCTTAATAAAACTGCAGAAGCTGTTGCTAGACATGACGAAGATCTTTCTCGTAATTTCGGTCTACAATAAGACAGATAAAAAGAAATATATAATTTAGCCATGCAACCATACGTTGTATGGCTAAATTACTTTAAAACTAGAGTAAGATACGAAGTCTTTCATCAGATAGACTTGCAGTCGCAGGAGTGATAAGTAGTGAAAAAGTTCAAATGGAGCATCTTGTTGTTTATTATTTTAGCTCTTGTACTATCAACAGGGGTCTCCTATTTAGCATTAAATCAAAATGTTAAGAAAGCTAATGAGAATACTACACCAAAAATGACAGTTGCGTTGGTAAATGAAGATCAGGGCACTGTATTTGAGGGCAATAAAATAGCGTTTGGAGATCAATTTGTTAAAAATGTAAATAAAAATACGAAACAAGAATGGTACGTAGTTAGTCGCGGGGTAGCAGAAAATGGATTGAAAAATAATAATTACAATATGATGATTGTTATTCCAAATGATTTTTCTAGGAAGGCAGTTGCGATTGATTCAGAGATTCCAGAGAAATTAACGTTAAACTACAAAGTAAATGCAACTGGGAATAAGGATTTGAAAGCTGAGGCAGAAAATACAGCTTCTGTTATTTTAGAAGATTTCAATAAGCAAATAATCGACGTTTATTTTGCGAGTATTATCGGTAAGCTACAAGGTGCACAAGATAATATAGGTAAAATAATTGAAAAAGGAAACGTTCAAACAACTATGTATAAAAAAGATATACATAGTCCGTTAGCAAATTACACAAATCAATGTAAAACAGTACAAGATTATACAGGTGTTTCTGTTAATAGTTTCAAAGGATTTCAGGATGTTTTAAAAGGTTTCGGTCAAGCGTTAGATGAAGGGAATAAATCTAACAGTACGTACTTAGATGGTTTTAATAACTTTCAAAAAATGCAAACTGATAACAATTTATTAGCGAATAATTTCACAAATCAATTTAATCAATATATGAATGATATGAATACAGGCGATGCTTTAAAGCAATTAAGTGCATTGGAATCCGCTAATAAAATTATTTCAAATCAATTTACGTTTTCAGAGAAAGAACCCAATATTTTAACTGATGCTTCAGCGATTCAAAAATATTTAGCAGATGTAAAAAAACAAGTATCTGAATATGATACAGAACTTGCAGGAAAGTTAGAAAGTGATATTCAAGAGACGGTAATTAAGAAGTTGAAGCAATCTATGTCGAATGATGGAAAGCAAGAAATTTTCATAAATACATTAATGAAACAACCAGATGCTCGAATAAAGAAACAAATCGAGAATTTAATTGCGAAATTACCTAGTTTAAACATGGAAGAAATCGGTCAAAGTGATTTGCCAGATGCAACGAAATTACAACTGCAAAATGTAATTCAATTTACAAAAAAATATAATAAAGAAAATAATTTTTATTATGATCCTGTAAATAAAATATCTTTAGGAAACGCTATTAAAGAAGTAAAGGATAGACTTTATAAGGATGGAACTACATTTAGTGATACTGCGAAAGTAATTAAAATGGAATCCCCGCAAATTTTGAAGATAAAGATTCCAGAAGAATTTGAACTAGATGGAAGTACAGGATTCTTACATATTGATGGTGAGGATCGTACAAGTGATTTTCTTCAAAGCGAAGCAGGAGAAATTACAATAGCTCCTCGTAATGAAGGGGATATAAAGATTGATCTGCATGTGAAGTTAAAAGATCCAAACATCAATATAGATGTTTTCTCTCCTGTAATGTGGCAGTGGGAATTGAGTGGGACTCATAAAAAAGAAACTAGTCCTGAAAAAGAAAAACCTAACAAAGAAGATAAAGGAACACAAACGGAAAATAGCAAGGTGGAAAATGTGGTTCATAAATCACAGTATGGCATAATGCCGTTAGTACACAATGCTAAAACGCCTATTATCAAAAAAATGGAAAACACAACAGGCAATAATGAAGGAAGCCAAGGAGGCGGAACAGGGAAAGATAACGGAACTGAAGGAAACCCAGGAGGCGGAACGGGAACAGATAACGGAACTGGAGGAAACCCAGGAGGCGGAACGGGAACAGACAACGGAAC
>NZ_VWVQ01000049.1:0-9149 GCF_015712745.1 Bacillus sp. SRB3LM | reverse complement strand
GGATGCTTTTCTTCCACGACTAGCTAAAAAGAAAAATTTTGTAAGGTATCCTCAAATTCTTTTCTATTCATATACCTATCACCTCACTTTTTCTATAGCTAACTTTATTTGTATTTTCTCTAGTTTAATTGGAATAATAAATCTTTTTTGTTTTTATTCTTTATATTGGCATAAATATTCAGATAATACTACTAAAATTAGTTTTTTTATTCGTAATATGAATACATACAACAGTCATATATCTATATCTGAGATGGGATTGTCGTTTTTTGTCGTATTTATTATGTTTGTTACAACATTTTTATCTATTACAATACAAATGCACCACAGGTTGTAAAATCTAAAGCAAAAACTTTTTAGGAGGCGTAATATGCAACGCTTTACAACTAACAAACGATCCGAAGTAATAAGTGAAAAACAATACGATACAACAGAAAATCAGAATTTATTATGGTTAGCAAATCAAATGGAAGTAGCAGAGGGCATGTATAATGAACCGGTTTCTATACAAATAAAGGGGAATTTAAATCAAAAAAGATTAAAAAAGTCTTTACAATATATTGTAGAGAAACATGAGGCATTACAAGTGAATTTTGTACCTACATCTAACGGGTTGAAACAGGTGAAGAGAGACCAATTGAATATAGAAATGGATTTTTATGATTTATCTGTTTATCCCCTTCCTGAAAAAACTCAAATATTAGATACATTTTTAGAATCAATCCTTCACAAAAGGTTCGATTTGACCTCGGATACATTATATAGGTTTCAATTGTATCGCTTGGCAACAGATGAATACCTTCTACATATGGTATTTTATCATATTATTTTTGATGGTTGGAGTTTAGGTTTATTTTTACAAGATTTAGAACAATCATATTCATTGCATGAATCTTTTGGAATAAAAAACTATAAAAATATTCATGTATATAAAGAAGTATTGCAAAAGCATCAAAATTATATTGGCACAAATGATTATATAATATCCGAGGAATACTGGGGAGAAAAACTAAGGGATGCGTTACCGTGGAGTGCGTTCCCAGCAAAACAAAAAGGGAAACTTGTACCATCATATAGGATGGATGCTTTCCAACGCATTATAAATCCTGTTTTTGTTAATCTTGTGAAACAATACGCAAAGAAAAATCAAGTTAGTTCCTATCGTGTATGGTTGGGTATCTATTTGATTTTATTGCATCAAATGACCAATCAGACAGATTTGACAGTAGAAATACCAATCAATATCAGAAGTCGTGATAATAAGGAACAACATGTATTTGGTTACTTTGTAAACGCTGTACCATTATGTATACAACTTGCAACAGATGAAACTTTTTCAGAATTCGTTCAAAAAATGAATTCTGCTTTACAAGAAATTCTTGTACATCAAAATTATCCATTACATCATCTTATATACAACCCTGCTCAGAAGAAAGAAGTAACCAATAATTCTTTATGTTCAACAGCATTTAATATGGTAAATCTTCCAAGTTTCAAGTTAGGAGACTTAGAAACGAAGTTACTTACCCATCAAAAGCGTGTAAGTAATTTAGATATGGTATGGCGTTTAGTTCAAACTCAAGAGGATGTTGTAAATCTTGAGATTGATTTTAATTCTAGTAAATATGATGCAGCAGACATACAGAACTTGATGGATAGATTCCAGTGCTTACTTCAACTATTACTCCAACATAGTGAGATACCTTTACAAAATTTAGATTTTCTTTTGCCGGAGGAGAAGATTATATATCAAAATGTGAATGACACGGAACTACTACTACCTTCTTATCATTCTATACAAGAACGTTTTTATAAACAAGTACAGAGAAAACCAGAGGCAATTGCCATTTCTACAGGAGATAATAAGTATACGTATCAAGAAATCAACCAGCGTTCCAATCAAGTGGCACGTCATTTGCTACAACTAGGTATACAAAAACAAGAGCGAGTAGCCATTTTCTTAGAGCGAAGCGTAGAAAGTATCATAGCGATGTTAGGTGTTTTAAAAGCAGGTGGCACATATGTGCCAATTGATGTGAAATATCCCTCTGAACGTATACAGTATATGTTACAGGATAGTCAAGCAAAGGTACTGATAACAAAAATAGGAATACAAAAAAAGGTAGCCTGTTATCAAAGACACACAATAACTATCGAAGATGTATTCACGTCTGTGTCTGGTCAAGATATTCCAAATCAGAACCGTGTAGAAGATGCAGCTTATATGATTTATACATCGGGATCAACTGGAAATCCAAAAGGAACACTATTAAAGCATGAAGGTGTATTGAATTTAGTAGAATGGCGTTTGCGCACTTTCCAAATAACAGAGAATGATATCGTTTCACAATTTTATTCTCATAGTTTTGATTCGTCTGTTTCAGAAATTTTTTCAGCTTTACTCACAGGAGCAAGATTGCATTTACTCAATGAGGAACAACGTTTCTCCACTCAAGCTTATTGTAAGGCTATTTCTACTTACCGCATTACCCTTTCAGATGTAGCAACAGTCTTTTTTAAGCAACTTGCAACAGAACTGTCCGATGCACAATTACAACAACTCCGCCCATTACGTGTGCTCAGCATGGGAGGAGAAGCTGCTTCAGCAGCATCGATTCGAAACTGGCAATTGAAACTAAAAGATACGGTCTTGCTTGTCAATGAATATGGGCTAACTGAAACAACGGTGAGTTCTTTGTATTATCCTATTTTCAAACAAGTACCAAATGACAGCACGCATGTACCTATTGGCAAACCAATTGCCAATACAAACATATATATTTTAAATGAACATTTGCAAATGTGTCCGATAGGCGTCATTGGTGAATTGTATATTGAGAGTGTAGGAACCGCTATTGGATACCATAACCAACCAGAACGTACAGCACAATCTTTTGTATCTCATCCCTTTTCTACAGAACCATCTGCTCGTTTATATCGAACGGGCGATCTAGTACGCCTATCGCAAGAAGGATATGTAGAATATATGGGGCGACGCGATCGTCAAGTGAAATGGAGAGGCTATCGAATTGAATTAGAAGAAATAGAAGAACGATTGTTACAACATCCCTCCATTCAGCAGGCAGTTGTTATGGTATATCAAAATGAGAATGAACAACCACAATTACTTGCGTTTTATAAAGCGATAGAAAATAAAAATATAAGTACAAGAGAATTACAAGCGTGTCTTTCAAATTCGTTACCTGATTTTATGATACCGGGTACAATCCAACGTGTAGAGGATTTCCCCTTAACATCTAGTGGGAAAATAGATCAGAAAGTCTTATTATCTGTATTTGAAACTAGAGAGATACATCAAGGATCAATCGTTGTGCCGCCTCATACAAATACAGAAAAACAATTGCAGCAAATTTGGAGAGAGATCCTACAAAAGAAGAAGGAGAGCATTAGTACAGAAGATGACTTTTTCGCAATCGGTGGTCATTCCTTACTAACGGTACAACTCATCAACCGGATTGAGGCACAATTACATGTCAAAATTACGTTTAAAGATGTATACCAATATCGAACCATTCAAACCTGTTCTACGTATATTGACCAATTACGACCAATAGCACATAAAAATCCAATAGAGAGAGTGCCAGAGCAACCCTATTATCCTTTATCTAACGCACAACAACGACTTTGGTTTTTATATCAACAACATCCTGAATACCGTACGTATGATATCCCGATGCAAGTGCATATACAACCAGGCATTCAAGTCACCTTATTAAAGCAAGCTTTGGAAGAAATGGTCAAAAGACATGAGATGTTTCGAACTAATTTTATAGAAAAAGATGGAGAACCGATGCAGTGTGTGCAAAAAGAGATGAATCTCATACTTCATGAAGTCGATATACAACAGATTAAAGAAGAACAACAAGAAGCGTATCGTTTAGCATCCATACAAAAAATTGATTCTACAGCATTCCATTTAGAAAAGGGACCACTATTCCGAATGATTTTATTTACAGAGAATAGAGATTGTTCTTGGTTATATATCAATTTCCACCATATCATTATGGATGAATGGAGCTTACAACGATTTTTACAAGAGGTATTATTTATTTATGAAGAGCTATCTGAACAGGGAACAATTCCTCTTACTCAGCCAGCCGCTATACGATATATAGATTACGTTGCATGGCAAAATCAACAGCTTGTTATTGGAGCATGGGAGCATGAAAAACAATATTGGAAGGAAGCATTACAAGATGCGCCAACCTTATCTTTACCATTGGATCATGCTCGCCCTAGTGTAACGTCACATCGTGGGGATACATTCTCTACAAAACTCAATAAGAACGATGTATCATCATTGAAAAAACTAGCACAACAAGAGCAGATATCACTGTACATGCTACTGTTTACTGCTTATACTTACTTTTTACAACAGGTCTCTGGTCAACAGGACCTTGTCGTAGGAACACCTGTAACTGGAAGACAGCAGGAAGCATTTGAAGATATTCAAGGTTTTTTTGTGAATACGGTTGCGATTCGTTTGCAAACAGACGGAGTTTCTACTATGGAAGAATTGTGTGCAGAGGTAACAGAAAGATGCTTACTAGCTTTTCAACATCAACAGTATCCATTCGACCGAGTGATTCAAGATAGTAATCCAGAGCGAGAAGAGGATAGCCACCCTATTTTTTCAACGATGTTCAGTTATCAACAGGATGCGGTGCAACAACATCCTACGTATCAGTATCAAATACATCCGATGCAGACAAACATCAGTAAATTTGATGTATCTTTGGCTTGTGAAGAACTGGATGATGAGATCCTATTCTATTTTGAGTATGCTTCGGATTTATTTGAACGAAATACAATCTCTAGGTTCATGCAACAGTTTGTTCATACAGTACAAGTAATGATTCACCATTTTAAGACACCTTTTAGTGAAGTAGAGCTGTTACCTGAAAATGATCGCATGTTGTATCAACAATTGAATGATACAGAGTTAGTATTGCCACCATACCAATCTATACAGAAACGTTTTTGTGACCAAGTGCATCGTAGCCCAGAAGCAATCGCCATTTCTACAGAACATAATAGGTATACGTACCAAGAAATTCATCAACGTTCGAACCAGGTGGCAAATGGTTTACTACAACTTGGTATCCAAAAACAAGAGCGGTTAGCCATTTTCTTAGAGAGAAGTGTAGAAAGTATCATAGCGATGCTAGGTGTTTTAAAAGCAGGTGGCACATATGTGCCAATTGATGTGAAATATCCCTCTGAACGTATACAATATATCTTGCAAGATAGTCAAGCAAAGGTAATGATAACCAATAGGGAACGACAACAAGAGGTAGATTGTTATCAAGGACACAAGATGACCATCGAAGATATATTCACGTCTGTAGGTTTTCAAGATATTCCTCATCAGAACAACGTAGAAGATGCAGCTTATATGATCTATACATCCGGATCCACTGGAAATCCTAAAGGAACCCTATTAAAACATAACGGGGTATTGAATCTAGTGGAATGGCGCTCACGCACCTTCCAGATAACAGAGAATGATACCGTTTCACAGTTTTATTCTCATAGTTTTGATTCGTCTGTTTCAGAAATTTTTTCTGCTTTATTAACAGGGGCGAGGTTACATCTACTGAATGAGGAACAACGTTTTTCCGCCCAAGCGTATTGTAAGGCTATTTCTACTTACCGCATTACCCTTTCAGATGTAGCGACAGTCTTTTTTAAGCAACTGGCAACAGAACTGTCCGATACACAAATCCAACAACTTCAGCTCTTACGTGTGCTCAGTATGGGAGGAGAAGCTGCATCGGCAGAGTCCATTCGAGATTGGCAATCAAAACTAAAAGATACAGTCTTACTTGTCAATGAATATGGACCGACAGAAACAACGGTGAGTTCTTTGTATTATCCTATTTCAAAACAAATACCAATTGATCGCACACATGTACCGATTGGAAAACCAATTGCGAATACAAATATATATATTTTAAATGAACACCTACAACTATGTCCGATAGGTGTCATTGGAGAGTTGTATATTGAAAGTATAGGAACCGCTATTGGATACCATAACCAACCAGAACGTACAGCACAATCGTTTGTATCCCATCCTTTTTCTACCGAACCATCTGCGAGGTTATATCGAACCGGAGATCTAGTCCGTCTATCGCAAGAAGGCGATGTGGAATATATGGGGCGCCGAGATTGTCAAGTGAAATTGCGAGGCTATCGGATTGAGTTAGGAGAAATTGAAGACAGTTTGATAAAAGAACCACGCATTCAACATGCTGTTGTGTTATTGCAGGAGGAAAAGCAGGAATTACATGTTTATTTTACAATTTCTGATACAGCAATGATAGATATAGAAGAAGTGTATAATCATGTATCTCGTCTTTTGCCTGCATATATGGTACCGAAAGGGTATGTATGTGTACAAGAGATTCCGGTTACACCAAATGGAAAAATCGATGTGGTACAACTTGCGAAACAATATCCTGTGAATTATCGAAAACAAAAGAATGCTTTACGCCCGATGACAGAAACACAAATTTTATTAGCAACTGTATGGGAAGAAATATTAGGGGTGCAACAGATTGGACTACAAGATGACTTTTTTGCATTAGGTGGGCACTCTTTAAAAATTATGCCGACGTTAGTCAAACTCAAGCCCCATTTTCCAACATTGCATATACAAGATTTTTTCCAGTATCGAACAATCGAAAAATTAGCAGAAAAAATAGAGAAGGATAGACAACATAGGACGATAGAAACCCGTACAAACAATCAAAATAGCAGTGAAACGCAAGGTATGCAGCAACCCAAAGTAATTCGTAAACAGTCTGTTCCTTTACAACTTACGAAACACTATTCACAATGTGTTTTATTAACAGGCGTGACCGGTTTTTTAGGAGCTCATATTTTGGAACAATTATTAACTTTGCCCAACACACGAATCTATTGTTTGGCTCGTTCACAACATGGCGAATCCGTTGAGCAGAGAGTCATGGAAAAAATGAAATTTTATTTTAATGAAACGATGCTAGAACAAATGAAACATCGTGTGCAGGTGATAGAAGGCGACTTAAGTGAAAAACATGTGGGTCTGACAGCAGAAATGCAAAAGACATTACTTTGTCATATCGATACCATTATCCATTGTGGTGGAGATGTTCGGCATTATGGAGATAGAGCCCATTTCCAAAAGGTGAACGTAGAATCTACTCGCTATTTATTACAAATGAGCAAAAAGGCCGGCGCGCGTTTTCATTATATTTCTACTGTCAGTATTGCTGGACATCGTCGAGATGATTCTGCCTCATTCCTATTTTCGGAGCAAGATTTTGACCGAGGACAACGAGTAGAAAATGTATATGTAGAAAGTAAATTTCTTGCCGAAAAATTAGTGAGGGAAGCAATGTCAGAGGGTGTGCCAGCCACCGTATATCGAGTAGGGAATTTAGTAGGTCGTACACAAGATGGAAAATTCCAACAAAATATAGAGGACAATGCATTTTATCGTTTGATCAAAGCTCTTTTCCTATTACAGAAGGCACCGGATCTACCAACCTATATCGATTTGGTACCCATCGATTTTGGAAGTAAAGCTATTGTACAATTGGCCTGTATAGAGCAAAGTAAAGGAGAAACGTTCCACATTTGTAATCCCATTCAACTAGAGTGGAACCAGTTTATCTCACACTTACAACAAACAGGTTATTTGATTGACATAGTCAAAGGAACTGAATTCATGAATCTATTTACAAATCATACGCTAACGGAAGAACAAATATATGCGCTAGAAATGTTGCTACCTGTATTCGAGGAAACGGATCAATATGTAGAGGCTATCATCACTTCTCAGCATACAGAACAATTTTTAAAAGCATTGAATATAACATGTGAACAACCGAATCAAGAATGGATTTCCAAATGCATTTCTTATGGTGAAAAGATGGGATTTTTCCCGAAAAAAATTTTGTCACTGCTTACACATTCATATAAATAAACGACTTGTTGGGCTTTTGAATAAAAGGATGTTGTTTCATTGTTACACATACCCCAGATATGAAAATATAAGTTGGATACATCACATATGTTGAGGGGCGTTCTTTTCTTTCGGAGCAGAAGCTAACTAGGGCGGGGATTATTTTCCATGATTTAAGCATTCATACATGGAAAAGTAAGAATGAAAGAAGATTATATCAATGCTCTTACAAGTATGGTAACATATATATGACATGTGTTGAAAAAACTCTAATGCGGTGACTTTGCCGGATTAGAGTTTTTCTTTATGAAGAAGAAAGATAACGCATGAGATGGACAGCTAATCGATCTAATTTTTGACTACGGGCAAGAACAAGCGGGTGGGTGTACCCATGTATTTGAACGAGTTGATGTAGTTTCTTTTTTTGGTCCGCAATTTGTTTGTATAGTGGAAGATAGGCTGAAGATGTATCCATAGAAATCACCCCAGTTTCAAATAGAAATATCATTTCACTAAGTATACTTAAAATTCAGATAAATTGAAATAGTCTATTTGAAAAGTGGGTATCTTTGCCCATCCCCTCGAAAAAAGGGAATAAGAAAAATCATTGCGAAAAAACCTTATTTATAAGTGTTTTTTGTTACTCATAGAATATATGTTTCAAATGTGATTAAGTTGTATTTTGGAAATGAAATAAGCTATATTTTTTTGCTATGTCATAAAGTGTACTTTTTGAAACTGGGTATAACACCTAAATAACATAGTCTTATTCCCCCATTTCGGGAATTTGGGTAAAAACACCCATATACAAGTAATCACATAAAATTTCACGCATCATAATGATTAACAGAACAAACCACAAAAGGTTGTCAATTCTCTCCTTCCTCCGCTACAATAGATATATACTTTCTTTGCCCATTCCCCCTAAAAAGGGGAATAACAAAAAAGACAGAATATGAAATAAGAAAGGTGACTCCCTCTATGAATCAACCTTTAGTAAATTTACGAATCGATTTTGCTTTTAAACAATTATTTGGTGTACAAGAACAAGAGGAATTACTGATTTCTTTTTTAAATGCAATCTTGCATGAATCCTTATCTACACCGATTGTATCCTTAAAAATTGAAGACCCACATTTACATAAAGAATACGAAGAAGATAAATTATCCATACTAG
>NZ_VWVQ01000048.1:0-1420 GCF_015712745.1 Bacillus sp. SRB3LM | reverse complement strand
TGAAGTGCACCCCAATTGTTAGACACAGTCTAACAATTGGAGGTGCATTTTTTATGGCTAAATTTTCTTCAAAAGAAAAAATCCAAGCGGTGAAACGATATTTAGATGGTACAGAAAGTGGAAAAACAATTGCTAAATCTATAGGAGTTAACCCTAGCGTACTTCGTGAGTGGATTAGACGATATGAGTCTTCAGGTGAAAAGGCCTTTGAAAAGTGCTATACATTCTACCCAGCCCAGTATAAACTAGATGTACTTTATTATATGAATGAACACGGGACATCTATCAGAGAAACAGCGGCACTTTTCAATATACCGTCTTATGAAACACTTCGGAAATGGAAAATAGCTTATGAAACAGGAGGATTGGATGCCCTACAATCAAAGAAAAAGGGGCGTCCAACCATGAAAGATAAAAAAATAAAACCAGTAGATGAAGGATCAATCGAAGCCTTACAAGCGGAAAATGAGCGTTTACGTATGGAAAATTCATATTTAAAAAAGTTGAATGCCTTAGTTCAAAACAAAGAAAAATCACCAAACAAGACAAAGCGCAAGTAATCTACGAGTTAAGGCATGAATTTCCTATCAAGGAGTTACTTCAACTCGCAAACATTCCACGTAGTACGTACTATTACTGGATGAAACATTTTAATCGTCCTGATCCAAATGCGGAGGTAAAAGAACTGATTCAAGCTATTTATAATGAACACGATGGGTGTTATGGTTATCGTCGTATTCGTGATGAACTTATGAATCGTGGACACAAAGTAAATCATAAAAAAGTGTATCGTCTTATGAAAGAATTAGGGTTAAAATGTCTGGTTCGTATGAAAAAATATCGCTCTTACAAAGGGACAGTTGGGAAAATTGCACCAAATATTTTAAATCGCAACTTCCAAGCTGAAAAACCAAATGAAAAGTGGGTTACAGATATTACGGAGTTTAAGTTATTTGGGGAGAAGTTATACCTATCACCAATGTTGGATTTATTTAATGGTGAAATTATCACGTATACAATTGGTTCAAGACCGACCTATTCCCTTGTTTCAACGATGTTGGACCAAGCCCTTTATTGTGTAACCGATCCGGATAAACTCCTCATTCACTCTGATCAAGGTTGGCACTATCAAATGAAACAATACCGTCATTCTCTTAAGAATTGTGGCATAACTCAAAGTATGTCTCGCAAAGGAAACTGTTATGACAATGCCGTTATTGAAAATTTCTTCGGTATCATGAAATCGGAATTTCTGTATCGAAAAGAATTTGAAAGTATAACACATTTCAAACAAGAGTTAGCAAAGTATATAGAATACTATAATCATAAAAGAATTAAGGCAAAATTAAAGGGTATGAGCCCAGTACAATACCGGGCTCATACCCTAGAGGCTGCCTAATGAAACGACCTGTCTAACTTT
>NZ_VWVQ01000047.1:0-4185 GCF_015712745.1 Bacillus sp. SRB3LM | reverse complement strand
TCATGAAAATTGCTGGAATGGTATGTATAGTAGCTGGCATTTTATTTATTGCAAAATCATAGGAGGTAAAGCAATGGGAACATATTTATATTGTATACTTCCATTTATAGCTTGGGTAGCTTCGGGAGTATTGAAATTTTTAGTGAATTATCTTCGTTCTGGAAAAGATGCTTTTCGTTTAGTAGGAAATGGTGGATTTCCTAGTACGCATACAACGATTTTATCAAGTATGGTCATGACAATCGGGTTTCATGAAGGGTTTAATACACCGATGTTTGGAATCGGGATGGCAATTTTAACAATTGTTATCATTGATGCCACAGGACTTCGCCGTACAGTTGGTAAACATGCAAGAATGTTGAATAAACATATAAGTTCAGAAGAAGAAAAATTAAGAGAGCGCCAAGGACATCATTGGCATGAGATTTTTGGTGGACTTGTGTTAGGAACAGTTATTGGGTACGTAGCACATCTAATTATGGTATTTCTACCTTAGGGGGAGAAGCAATGTTGAATATTTGGAATAATTATAAAGGAAAGGGGATATTAGCCCTTGTCCTTTTCATTTTTTATTGTTCGTTTTATTTTTTCATTGGTTGGAAAATGGATACTCACTCCAAAATTTTGAGTGGGGAGTGGAGTGATACCTATTTTTCTTTTGATCAAGGATATTACATTTTTGGTTTTTTCCTTGAGAGAGGAGAGATAGTAGGGATGAGCTGGTTCCGACATCCATTCCTTTATTATTTTGTTCAAGGATTCATGTGGATACTTGAAACAGTAAAAGTAGGGAATATAGTACACGGTATTATATTCATTCAAGCATTCTTAAGCGCGATTAGTGTAGTGATGATCTATGCATTATGTTGTAAAATTTGTAAGAATGTAATTGTTTCTTTCCTATTAGCGGTTATGTACGGATTCTCAGCTACTATGTTAGTTATTACGTGGACACCGGAATCTTTTATTTATGCAAATTTCACATTGGTACTGATGTGTTTTGTGTGTTATCCATTTATTAATGGGGAAAAAGAAGCAAAAATGGGGTTCAATATTACCAATATATTATTGGCATTAGGAATAACTGGGGTCACTTTAACTAATTCGTTTCTGTGGTTTTTAGGTAGTGTAATGAGTTATAAAAAATTGCAGAAAAAAATTATTTGGACTAGTATTTCTATTGTTATTGTCGTGATTACGTTTGTTTTAGTAATGAACGCAAATAATGTAGTTCTTATCGAGGCAGTGAAGTCTAGTATGGGCTTTACGCAAGAACAGAGTTTTTCACCAGAATACGTCAAACCAGTAGGTATATTGATGTTTCATCTATTATTAGGATCTTCCTTTATCTTTGGTAAATTTTCAGAAGTACCATTGCGAGTAGGAAGTGAAGTTGCACATTTGAACCTTCTTCCTTCACATACTATAATCGGTTGGATTGTAGTTGTATCCGTGTATGCTTTTATATTGGTAGTTGTATGGAAAAACTTTTTAAAAGAACCTTTTGTAAGGTTTTTAAGTTTATGTTTACTATTTAATATTGTTTTACATGGAATTGTTGGCTTTGGAGCATCTGAAGCATTTATTTATGGGGCACATATGGTATTTACAATACCTTTATTATTGGCATATGGCTTTAAAGTGATGAGACGTATAAAAGTATTCGGTTTATGTATAATATTACTATTACTATTAATAAATAATTTTGAGAGTATGTTATATTTCTATCATTTTGCAGTCTCGAACTACTCTTTATAATAAGGTTTATTTTTAATAAAAGGGTACTTTAGATAGGATGTCTAAAGTACCCTTTTATTATTCCTTAAAAATAGATACAAAATAAAAGTCCGAATTATCGCATTTTAGAAAAAATATAGTTATAATAAAAATAGAGAAATTTAGGGGGTCTGAACATGTTTCAAGTACAAAAAGAATTAGCAGGTCATGAAGCGGTAATTGTTGCTTTATTTGAAGAAGAGAAAATGAGTAGTTTTGTACAAGAACTGGACAAAGCGTTTGAAGGGCAATTACAAGTTTTACTAGAAGAGAAAGAATTATCTACGAAGAAAAAGGCCATTTCGAAAGTACATAGCTTAGGGAAAACAAATGTGAAACGTTATTACTTTGTTGGTTTAGGAAAGAAGGAATCTTACACGACAGAAACGTTACGTGCGGCTCTTGGTAAGGCGTTTAAAACACTGCAAGCAGCAAAAGTACAAGATGCAGCAATCTTACTTGATTCTTTCGTAACAGAGAAATTAGACGCGATTGATGTCGCTCATATTGCGGCAGAGGTACAAGGTCTTGGTACATATGAGTTACAAACGTATAAATCAGATAAAAAGGATCGTGTAGAGTTAGAGAAGTTCACGGCTATTACAGCGGAAGATGCACAAGAAATTGAAGCAGCATTAACAGTTGGCTACGTACATGGACGTGCAACAAATTCAGCTCGTACACTTGTAAATATGCCGCCAAACGTATTAACAGCGACAAAGCTTGCTGAGTATGCTGTTGAATTAGCGGAGAAATATGATATGGACTATAAAGTTCTTGAAAAAGAAGAAATGGAAGACCTTGGTATGGGTGCGTTACTTGCAGTAAACCAAGGTAGTGTAGAGCCACCAAAAATGATCGCTCTTATTTATAAAGGAAAAGAAGAGTGGACAGATGTCATTGGGTTCGTTGGAAAAGGTATTACATACGATACAGGTGGTTATTCTTTAAAACCACGTGAAGGCATGGTTGGTATGAAAGGTGATATGGGCGGTGCAGCTGCTGTATTAGGTGCGATGGAAATTATCGGTGAACTTCGCCCAGAACAAAATGTGATCGCTGTTATTCCTTCAACTGATAACGTTGTAAGTGGTACGGCATTTAAGCCAGACGATGTAATCACATCTATGAGCGGAAAAACAATTGAAGTATTAAATACGGATGCAGAAGGTCGTCTAGCTTTAGCTGACGGTATTACGTATGCGAAAAAACTTGGTGCAAACTACCTTGTTGATGTTGCAACATTAACAGGCGGTGTAATTGTTGCACTTGGAAACTATACGACAGGCGCAATGACAAATAATGAAGAGTTATTTGAGCAAGTGCTAGAGGCTTCTATGGAAACAGATGAGCCAATTTGGCAACTACCGATTTTTGATCGTGATAAAGAACGTGTGAGAAACAGTAAGTTTGCTGATTTAAATAACTCACCAGGCCGTGAAGGACATGCGGTTATGGCAGGTACATTCCTAGGCGAATTCGCTGAAGATACACCATGGGTACACTTAGATATCGCTGGAACATCAGAAACAAAAGGTGCGCACGACTTAGGTCCAGCTGGAGCAACTGGCGCAATGGTACGTACACTTGCAACACTTGTGGAGCGTTTCGGAGAAGAATAATTTTTTGAAGAAAAGGCTGTCTCAAATTTTTGAGGCAGCCTTTTTTATTGGTAATTCGATATAATTTCGTTTGCTACTACGCTGTTGAAAAAAATGTTTATAAAGAAATTGTGTATAAAATTCCATTTGAAAAAGGAAGTACGGTCTGTTTCTTTACAGAACCAAGTGCATCACTTTTTTCGGGTAAGCCAATTGTAACTTTGAGGCGTGTCCCGAGCTCAAGATTAACTTCTGTAATTGTGTTAATGAAAGAATATTAGCAATGGAGACGATACGATTATTTTAACGAGAATGCATCATCATGAAGATGGTTACTTTTAGAAAATGTTGATTCCATTAATGAGCGTGTAATGCTGTTGTAGCTTTGTCTATTAGAAATACCAATATGGATGAGCGACCTCTTTATTGGTATTTAATAGTTGATTTTCAATGTTATACTTATGTGATATAATCTTTCCTGTATTAGAAGTAAATAACAATTGAATAGGGAGGGAAAGAAGAGAGTGACAAAATAGAAGCACTCTTATTATTATGAGGGAAGGAACTTTATCTCAACAAAATATAGTTGTATTGTTTTTTAAACAGTTACGCCCGAAACAGTGGACTAAAAACTTGCTTGTATTTGCAGCGTTAGTCTTTTCGATAAAACAAGTATCTTTAACTATGGTGGCACAAGCTGCAATTTGTTTTGCACTATTTTGTGCAATATCTGGCTGTGTCTATATTTTAAATGATTTTATGGATATTGAGGCAGATCGACAACACCCTGTTAAGCGATATCGACCGA
>NZ_VWVQ01000046.1:0-6569 GCF_015712745.1 Bacillus sp. SRB3LM | reverse complement strand
CAAAATTAAAGGGTATGAGCCCAGTACAATACCGGGCTCATACCCTAGAGGCTGCCTAATGAAACGACCTGTCTAACTTTCGGGGGTCACTTCACATATAGGAGTGGCTTTTTTGTTTTTTGTTCATATTTAATTGTTTTATGAATCTTCGTGTATTTAACATATCAAATTATGTTGTGTAGAATGATGCTTGTTGTTTATTACGTTACAACAAGCTTTTTTATTTGTAAACAATGAAATCAAAACTTTAAATTAAACATGAGTAGAAATTTATATAAATCAAGTTTAATATTTTAACCATTTCCAAATACGTTCTAGTAAATTTAAATTGGGTGAAAAAATCAATGACAGCTGTTGGCTGTTCTTTCTTAGGAACGGCTTGGATAACTTCGCATGATGAATACGAGCATTATCCAATACCATGATAATGTGTTTTTTGAGGTTTTCTTTTACAATATATTGTAGAATATCTTGAAAGGTAATCGCATTACAAGCAGTAGTCTCTATACAATGTAAATGTCTATTTGACAGATTTACTGCACCAAATAACGTGACACTTGCATGTTGCATGGCCGCCATATGTAGGAATTTGTTTACCACGAAGAAACCAAGAAGTATGTAGAGCTTGATAATCAATCACGTATATGTGTTTCATCTTCATAGAATAGTCTCATATCGCTTCTGTTGCAAAGTTTTTGGAGCTAGACTGTAGAAAAAATGAGACGAGGAGCATAACATATGGGATATTTTAAAGAAAAACAATTCGAGAGAGACATTATCTTGGTAGCCGTCGGCTATTATTGTCGTTTTTCTTTAAGTTATCGTGATGTTTCTGAAATCTTGAAAGAACGTGGTATATCTGTTCATCCTACGACCATTATGCGTTGGATTCATGAATATGACAATTTGATTTATCAAATCTGGAAAAAGAAAAACAAAACGACGCTTTGTCAAATCTTCTGGATTCCAAAGTATCCGTCATGCTTCTCGTACCATAAAAGGGATTGAAACGATTCAGGCTAGATATAAACAGAGACGAAGTCTTGAATGAGACTCCGTCTTTTCGGCGTATAATGAACTACAAAAATTAGTAGCGGTTGCTTAAACCCAAATGCCACTTTATAATCCGTTCTCTATTTTTTTAACTTTGCAACAGAACCTGTTTTTTCATACTAATCACACATCTTATTATTTTGGGGAATCCCCTATTTGTACACTGGATAAGGACAAATTACAACTATCTAACGATAAATATAAAAATTAAAATAATGATACAGTGTATCTCCAGATGGAATGAACCAAACCCGATCGATGATTTAGAGCGAAAAGTAATGAAGCACTTTTACAAAATATCAACATAATCGTAATCCTTTGATGGAATATTTATGTATTATGAATATTTTTGCATCATCATTGAGAAAAATGTAGGGAGGATTACCTTTACAAAGCTGAAGGTGTTATTGAAAGACCAAAACATTCTTAAAAATTCCATTTTTTAGAAAGGAGTGTACCTAATAACTATATTAGGAATTTATAAACCATGCTACTATCACGACAAATCGACTTATTATCCATATTAATTGAGGATAAACATTGGCATACTTTTTCGGAAATTGCTCAAAAGATACATTGCTCCTCAAAAACCGTGCAACGTGATTTACAGGTGATAAAAGATGTATTGCCTGTAAATTGGAGAATCGACATTTGTAAAGGAAAAGGGGCCGTACTGTATAAACCTCCAGGCAGCTCTCGGAGGGAATTAGATTTTCTATGTAGGAGAGGGGAGATCACATTTCAAATCATAGATATTCTTTTTCGAAGTCCTCCCCTTACTGTTACTGAATTATCTTCTAAGTTATATATTCCAGTGACATCACTATATGCCCATCTAAAAAAGGTAGACCAATATCTACAACGGTTTGGATTACGGCTAAAGCGAAAGCCCCTTTCTATCCAAGGAGAATCTGCAAATTTGATTTTTATGTATCAAGAATTCTATACGTCTTCATATGGAGATCATGAATGGGCTTTTCAGCAACTGGCAGAAAGAGATATGGAACAATATATATTGAATATCGAAAAAAAATTAAATATTTTCTTTTATCCAATGTATAAAAGAAAATTAATGTATATGTTAGCCATTCTCCTCGAACATAAAAAGAAAAAAAACACTATCCAATTAGATGAAACTTTTATGAATAGGATGATTGATACACCTTTTTATCAGAATATTTCAGAACTAAACTCTTCTATAGGAACTCAATATTTTTTGAATAAAGAAGAAATAGCTCTCTTAGTGATTGCAATTAATTGCTCAAAATATATAAACGAAAATTTAAATACGTATAAACAGGAAGTATTAGAGTATTTTCAAACAGGCACCAGCACAATATGTAAATATATAAAAGAATTTATCCTTCAATTAGAGAATAATTTTCATATATCGTTACTTAATAACGATGAATTCATTTTTGCTATTTTAGAATACCTTAAGTATATTTTGTCCAAATATCGTTTTTTACCTCGGTTTGATTGTCCTGTGAACAAGACTACGCTATACATTAAGAATCAACATAGGGATACTTTTGTAAAAGTTTGGAGCATTTACCGTGAGTGGGTTGAACAATATAAGATTCAGACCTCTATTTCTGATGAGGAAATAGCTACCCTAACACTGCACTTGGAAGGGGCTTTTATGTTGGCCCATACACGGACTGTTAAGGTATTATTATTAATTGAGGATGGGATAAAATGGGAATCTTATATAAAAGGTATTTTACATGCTGTTTTTAATTCCATATTTCATTTTGTTCAAGCTGATATACAAGATATTAGAATGTATGATTATTCAAAATTAGATATAGATGTAATCATTACCACTTTTCTCAGTGTACAATCATCGGTTCCTATTGTGCGAATATCTACTATACCTACAAATCGAGAATTACACGATATAAGGGCATTTATATATAAAAATTAAATTGAAACAGGAATATGATATACAATAAAACCAAGCATACCTATAACGTTGTTCTCCATTCTGGTACAAAAACTATAAAACCTGTGCAATGAGTCTTAAAATTTCGGACATACTGATACGATTACTCTACAAAAGGGATTTGATCAGTATGAAAAAGAAAAATTTGTTTAAATGGAAGCATTATCAACCAGATATTATTGTATTAACAATACGTTGATACCTATGGTACACAGGCTGTGGAGAAAGTTCTTTTACATTCTATTTTTCATGTTCACTGTCTTTGTAGGTCTGTTATGATGAAAGAAAAGGATAAGAGGGGCGAGACCTTATGATGGGGGAACAAAAAAATCATAGAGAAGAACGTGTTACGATATCTGTAGAAGAGTTAGTGCTGAAGAAAGACTTCGTCCTTATTATTGTGAAAATAATGGTGGCCCTTCTATTCATCCTATTACTTTATTCAAAATGATGTTTATCGGTTATTTTTATGGTATTCGTTCCGAACGACAACTTGAAAAAAGAAATTCAAACGAATATCGAATATCTTTGGTTTTTGGGGTTCTTTTTATCCGCCCCCATTCCAGATCAATCGACTATGAGTTGGAATCGCCGTACCCGATTTTTATACATACAAATATTTTTCAAGAGATTTTAGATGAAATTTTACACCAAGTTATGGAGCATCGTATGATAGGTGGACGAGCTCTGCTGAAAGATTCTACTTATATCAAGGCAAAATGCGAATAAAATTAAATTGATCAAGCAAGTTCAGCAAGTACATCCACTAGAAACGACTATAATAGCGGACCGTATTTAACAAGGAAAAAGGCACTTGTACAACGAAAGGAAGATGATGCAAAATACAATATTATTACAGATCCCTATATTACGGCTGGAAATGTGACAGATTCCGAGCCGTATTTAGCACGTCTGCAAGAACAAATTAATAAATTTGGTTTTCAAGTAGAAGTGGTTGCTTTAGATGTGGGGTATTGTAACAATTATATTTGTAAAAAGCTAACGGAATAACGGATTTTTATGGTGATGGGTTATCGACGTTTCGGAAAATCAAAACAAGAAGTACCTGGAAGGTTCTTTCAATATGTCAAACAAATCGATAAATTTGCTTGCCCAATGGGGTGTATTCTCACATATTGTACAACGGATCGTGAAAGGCAAAGACAATACAAATCTAGCAGACGGTGCAGTCTGTCCACTTCGTTCAGGTTATTTTTCAGCAAATCAAACATGTCGAAGAATCACTCGAAATGTTTGGGAAGAATACAAAGCACTCGCTTTTGTGAATAAACGAACGAGTGCTGGAATACGTTTATATAAATTACGCAGTTCAACCAGTGAACGAAGCTTTGTGGATGCCAAAGAACTACATGGCTACCAGTATGCTCGTTTCTGAGGGCGGGAGTCTGTCCAAATACAGGCGTATCTTACAGCGTATTACCAAAATAAAGAAATAAATTGTTCTTCACCCAGCTAAAAAAACGGGTAAAGAGCGATTTCTTTAATTTTACATTCATACATGTCATATTTTGTCATGTATCCTATAAAAAAGTCATGTGTTCAGGGGTTTTTTCAACACTCTGGAGGACCTTTGCTCCTTGCTTTTGAAAAGGTACATAACCTAGTTCATCTAAAATTAATAAATCACAGGCTTCAATTTGCTTCTTGATACGGGTTAAAACGCATAGTTAAGAAGACTGAGTTCAATATTCGTATGGACTTAGGTTCTTTATTTGAGAAGGGAAGGGATAGAGTAGGTCTTCTCATGCAGATAGTTTTGTCAATATCAAAGAATCATTTATCACAGGACTTATTCTTATGTTTTACAGTTTGAATTTAATGCTACTATAAGAATGGCCCAAAATACATTATATACACAGATATTTTGAATAACATCTTTGGAGGAGCTATACTATGATAAAATTAAAAATAAAATTCGAGAAAATCATCCCGATAACAATACTATTAGCGGCTACGCTAACATTTGCGCCCCTTTCTTCTTTTGCAGTTGAACTAGACAGTTCTTTTACAGAAGAAGAGTCTATGCAGCATGCTCTTGACTGGGCAGTTTTGGGTCTTTAATAGTAGTTCTAGTGCAAATATAATAAGATATAATCTGAAATCTTGAAAGAACGTGGTATATTTGTTCATCCTACGACCATTATGCGTTGGGTTCATGAATATGGCAATTTGATTTATCAAATCTGGAAAAAGAAAAACACAACGACACAACCTGTTTGGCATTTAGATGAGACTTACATTAAAGTTAAAGAGGAGTGATGCTATCTTTATCGTGCCATTGATGGAGATGGACATACTTTGGATATTCAACTTCGTAGAACTCGTGATCATCAAGCGGCTTATATGTTTATGAAGCGACTTGTCAAAGCTTTTGGAGAACCGTCGGTTCTTACGACAGACAAGGCCCCCAGCTTTGCTTTGTGCATTCAAAAAATTGAAGAAAGACGATTATTATACACATACCAAATATCGTAATAATCTTATTGAACAAGATCGTCGACATGTAAAACGATGCTTTGCCAAATATGATAGTAAAAATACAACGTTTTCCAGTTGTTTGGGAAGTCACTTGGTAGATTGCGCCATTGGCAGCCTGTGGTAAGTACGTATAATACGCCGCAGAATACCTCATATAAATCAACTGTACGTGGACGCGTCCTTTTACGTGCGTTTTCTAAATCTTCTCCAATGAGTTCAAACTGTTCATGTGCAATGTTACGTGTATAATTATGTATCATAGAAAATACCCTTTTTGTACAGATTATACCATAAATTCTAAATGTTGTTCACGATTCTTTATACAGCAAGCTTTCCAAGGAAGCACTTCATGCTTAAAACTTATACTTTTTTATCTTGTTAAAAAGAATATTGAAATTAATGGATTAAAATCAGGATCTGATAGTCCTGATTAATACAAAAATGACGCTACAATTCATATTTTGAATTATAGCGTCGTTTTTGTATTATTATTTTTTAATCTGTACAAAAATCCGAAGGATTTTCAGTGGCTTCATTTTTCATTAAATCGTTTATTTAAGCCTTCGGGGCTCAGTAAAGTCCCTGTAGCTGCGTGAAGCCTACTACACAATTGGACTAAAGGATCACTGAGCACTCTTTGGCTGATTCAAATACAAATGGTAGCTAAATCTGATCCCGAAAATTTGCGTTTTTTCTTTACAAACTTCATCTCTCTTGCCAGTTCTTCCTAAAAAATTAAGTGTGATATAGCGCTGCAATTCTTCTGCAAATGGTTGTAGCGCTTCTTGAATCGAAAGATTCATAAAAAACGTCAACCTTTCTCATAGATATAAAAAAGAATAAAGTTTTTTTGTACTTGGGGATTGATAGGCATATATGGTGAGGCCTATACAATAAAACAGTTTTTATTCGCTAGCTTTCATTACTTCAAAAGGTGTTTGTTTATCATCCAACGGTATCCTGAATCTACCATTATCACGATCATATACATACCGATAATTTATTGACTCTATCCAAGCCTTTTCTTCATTTTTTCCTTTATATTCATCAAAAAAGCACTTCATCCAATTTA
>NZ_VWVQ01000045.1:317500-319746 GCF_015712745.1 Bacillus sp. SRB3LM | reverse complement strand
ATTAAAAGTGCGGGTGAAGGGAGTCGAACCCCCACGCCAAAGGCGCTAGATCCTAAGTCTAGTGCGTCTGCCAATTCCGCCACACCCGCATATTTCATTAAAATGGTGAGCCATGAAGGACTCGAACCTTCGACCCTCTGATTAAAAGTCAGATGCTCTACCAACTGAGCTAATGGCTCTTAATGGCTGGGCTAGCTGGATTCGAACCAGCGCATGACGGAGTCAAAGTCCGTTGCCTTACCGCTTGGCTATAGCCCATTAATTAAGAATGGTGGAGGGGGGCAGATTCGAACTGCCGAACCCGAAGGAGCGGATTTACAGTCCGCCGCGTTTAGCCACTTCGCTACCCCTCCGACATATATGGTGGAGGATGACGGGATCGAACCGCCGACCCCCTGCTTGTAAGGCAGGTGCTCTCCCAGCTGAGCTAATCCTCCATTTTGCCTGGCAACGTCCTACTCTCACAGGGACAAGGTCCCAACTACCATCGGCGCTAGAGAGCTTAACTTCCGTGTTCGGTATGGGAACGGGTGTGACCTCTCTGCCATCATTACCAGACTGTATTCATTTAAGACAAGAATTATTATAACTCATTTACTTTTGAAAGTCAACAAGTTTTTTATATTCTTTCAAAACTAGATAACATTGCTACATATTATATGGTTAAGTCCTCGATCTATTAGTATTCGTCAGCTCCACATGTCACCATGCTTCCACCTCGAACCTATCAACCTGATCATCTTTCAGGGATCTTACTAGCTTACGCTATGGGAAATCTCATCTTGAGGGGGGCTTCATGCTTAGATGCTTTCAGCACTTATCCCTTCCGCACATAGCTACCCAGCTATGCCCTTGGCAGAACAACTGGTACACCAGCGGTGCGTCCATCCCGGTCCTCTCGTACTAAGGACAGCTCCTCTCAAATTTCCTACGCCCACGACGGATAGGGACCGAACTGTCTCACGACGTTCTGAACCCAGCTCGCGTACCGCTTTAATGGGCGAACAGCCCAACCCTTGGGACCGACTACAGCCCCAGGATGCGATGAGCCGACATCGAGGTGCCAAACCTCCCCGTCGATGTGGACTCTTGGGGGAGATAAGCCTGTTATCCCCGGGGTAGCTTTTATCCGTTGAGCGATGGCCCTTCCATGCGGAACCACCGGATCACTAAGCCCGACTTTCGTCCCTGCTCGACTTGTAGGTCTCGCAGTCAAGCTCCCTTATGCCTTTGCACTCTACGAATGATTTCCAACCATTCTGAGGGAACCTTTGGGCGCCTCCGTTACACTTTAGGAGGCGACCGCCCCAGTCAAACTGCCCACCTGACACTGTCTCCCGGGTCGATAAGACCCGTAGGTTAGAATTTCAATACAGTCAGGGCGGTATCCCACCAGCGCCTCCACCGAAGCTAGCGCTCCGGTTTCAATGGCTCCCGCCTATCCTGTACAAACTGTACCAAAATTCAATATCAGGCTACAGTAAAGCTCCACGGGGTCTTTCCGTCCTGTCGCGGGTAACCTGCATCTTCACAGGTACTATAATTTCACCGAGTCTCTGGTTGAGACAGTGCCCAAATCGTTACACCTTTCGTGCGGGTCGGAACTTACCCGACAAGGAATTTCGCTACCTTAGGACCGTTATAGTTACGGCCGCCGTTTACTGGGGCTTCAGTTCAGAGCTTCGCTTACGCTAACCCCTCTCCTTAACCTTCCAGCACCGGGCAGGTGTCACCCCCTATACTTCGCCTTACGGCTTCGCAGAGAGCTGTGTTTTTGCTAAACAGTCGCTTGGGCCTATTCACTGCGGCTTTCCGTTAAGAAAGCACCCCTTCTCCCGAAGTTACGGGGTCATTTTGCCGAGTTCCTTAACCAGAGTTCTCTCGCACACCTTAGGATTCTCTCCTCGCCTACCTGTGTCGGTTTGCGGTACAGGCACCTTTTATCTCGCTAGAAGCTTTTCTTGGCAGCGGGGAATCAAAGACTTCGCTCCATAAGGAGCTTCCCCATCACAGCTCAGCCTTTACGATAAGCGGATTTGCCTACTTATCAGCCTAACTGCTTGGACGTGCACAACCAATCGCACGCTTCTTCTATCCTTCTGCGTCCCTCCATTGCTCAAACGATAAAGAGGTGGTACAGGAATATCAACCTGTTGTCCATCGCCTACGCCTGTCGGCCTCGGCTTAGGTCCTGACTAACCCTGAGCGGACGAGCCTTCCTCAGGAAACCTTAGGCATTCGGTGGA
>NZ_VWVQ01000045.1:297500-312500 GCF_015712745.1 Bacillus sp. SRB3LM | reverse complement strand
TCTCAATTAATTCTCTTATTTTCCTTATATAAGTAAACGGATTAAATATCTTTTTCAATCTTATACCCCACTCCCCATACTGTTTTTATATATCTAGGTTTCCTTGGATTCTCCTCAATCTTTTCACGTACTTTTCGAATATGCACCATTACCGTATTATCAGACTGGAAAGATCTTTCGTTCCAAACCTTTTCATAAATTTGTTCCGCGCTAAAGACCATACCCGGATTACGAGCTAGTAATTCTAGAATTGAAAATTCCCTTGGGGTCAGTTTCACTTCTTCTCCGTCCACAATAACTTTATGGGTCGAGATGTTTATTTTCATCTCTCCAATTTCTAGCTCGTCCTCATTTTGTATAGCGAAACCATTCATTTTCATATAACGGCGTAACTGAGATTTAATTCTTGCGATTAACTCTAACGGATTAAATGGTTTCGTTACATAATCATCTGCACCCGTTGTTAACCCTAAAATCTTATCCATATCTTGCGTTTTCGCAGAAAGCATAATAATAGGCATTTCTTTCGCTTCCCTTACCTTCATACACATATGAATACCATCCACTTTCGGCATCATAATATCTAATACGACTAGATGTACTTCATTTTCTTCTAGTAAACGTAATCCTTCTTCTCCGTCTCCTGCTTGTAATACTTTATATCCTTCATTCTTTAAATAGATTGTAATTAAATTCCGAATTTCTTTTTCATCATCTACGACAAGTATTGTTTCGTGTGCCACAATATCTCCCCCATCACTTTTTTAATCCCTAACTTCTATTATAGGAAAACTTCTGAAGAAAAACGCTCGGAAATCCTTAAGATTTTCTGAAGACGCAAAAAAGGTCTAGACTCCCCTTAAGTCTAGACCTTTCAAAAAACCCCTTTTATTTACGAACGTAGATGAAATATAGTACGAATAAAACTCCCATAACATACATAATCGGATGAACCTCTTTACGACGACCACTCACAACCATTGTAATTGGATAGAAGATAAATCCAATCGCAATCCCAGTTGCGATACTATACGTAAGTGGCATAGAGATAATTGTAAAGAATGCTGGTACTGCAATCTCGAATTTCTTCCAATCAATTTCCCCTAAGGAAGAAACCATCAAGATTCCTACAATAATTAAAGCCGGTGCCGTTACAGCTGGCGTTACAACACTTAGTAATGGCGAGAAGAATAGTGCCAGTAAGAAGAATCCTGCTGTTACAACTGCTGTAAATCCAGAACGCCCTCCCGCTGCTACCCCTGCAGAAGATTCAATGTAAGACGTTGTTGTTGATGTACCCAAGATCGCACCAATTACAGTTGCAATCGCATCTGCAAATAACGCTTTTCCTGCACGTGGTAATTTATTGTTCTTCATTAATCCTGCTTGATTCGCAACCGCTACAAGCGTACCTGCTGTATCAAAGAAATCTATAAAGAAGAACGTTATAATAACAATCCCCATTTGAACTGTGAAAATATCGCCGAAGTGCGTTAACGCCACGCCGAACGTTGGTTCTAGACTCGGTATTGCTCCCACCACAGCTTTCGGAGTATCAATTAATCCTGTTGCAACTCCTAAGATCGCTGTAAGAATCATACCGTAAAATACTGCACCATTAACTTTCTTAATCATGAAGATGATCGTAGTAACAACCCCGAAGATTGCTAGTAACGTTGTGCCCTTTGTTAAGTCCCCCAACCCAACAAGAACCGCATCGTTTTTCACGATAATTCCGGCATTTTGGAATCCAAGGAAAGCAATGAATAATCCAATACCTGCTGCTACTGCAAACTTTAACTCCGATGGAATTGCATTAATGATTTTTTCACGAATACCTGAAGCAGTAAGAATAATAAAGATAATACCTGACATTAATGTTCCAGCAATGGCCGTTTGCCACGGAATACCCATCGTTAACACTGCTGTATAAGCAAAGAACGCGTTAATTCCCATACCCGGCGCTAAAGCAATTGGATACTTCGCGAAAATACCCATAATTAACGAACCGATCGCTGCCGCTAATGCCGTAGCAACGAATACTGCACCTGGATCCATCCCTGTACCTGCTGGTAACCCTTTAACATTTCCAAGCGACAGCGTAGCAGGATTGACAAATAGTACGTAAGCCATAGATAGAAATGTCGTTAACCCTGCTATGAACTCAGTCTTATAATTCGTACCGAGCTCATCAAACTGAAAATAGCGTTTCATCTTACGTTTCCCCCGTTATATGATTACTCGCCGCATTTCTCCTAGCCCTCTTTTATCCCGAGAAATAAAAAAGGCTTCCATTGCATTTATACATGGAAGCGTTCTATAAACAAAGACAAGTTTCCCCTCATCTTTATACAAACGCCTCGTAGTCAAGCCATTTACGGTAGCTAGGTAGAAACTTTCGGGCCATATCCCCGATATTATACGACGGCTATAATATTCACTTTTCGTTTGAATTACATAATCATATTAACTCGACGAAGTAGTTTTGTCAATTTAAAAACGAACATTTTTATAAAATTTTATAGTTTCGTTCGTATTAATACCAAAATAAAAAAGATCCATCTATGCATAAGCAATAGATGGACCTTTTTATAAATACTATTCCCACTCAATCGTTGCTGGTGGCTTACTCGTTACATCATACACGATACGGTTAACGTGTTTTACTTCGTTTACGATACGTACAGAGATTTTCTCTAATACGTCCCAAGGGATACGTGCCCAGTCAGCTGTCATACCGTCGATAGATGTTACCGCACGGATACCTACTGTGTAATCGTAAGTACGCTCGTCACCCATAACACCTACGCTACGCATACCAGGAAGCGCAGTGAAGTATTGCCAGATTTCACGGTCTAAGCCCGCTTTAATAATTTCTTCACGTAAAATCGCATCAGATTCACGAACGATTTCTAATTTCTCTTCTGTGATTTCACCTAATACACGAATACCAAGACCCGGTCCTGGGAATGGTTGACGCCATACGATTTCATCAGGAATTCCTAGTTCAGACCCTAATACACGTACTTCGTCTTTAAATAACGTGTTTAAAGGCTCGATTAATTTGAACTGCATGTCTTCTGGAAGTCCACCAACGTTATGGTGAGATTTAATTGTTTGTGCAGTTGCTGTACCACTCTCAACGATATCTGTGTAAAGTGTACCTTGCGCTAAGAAGTCCATACCTTGTAATTTAGACGCTTCATCATCAAATACGTAAATGAATTCGTTACCGATGATTTTACGTTTTTGTTCTGGATCTTCTACACCTTTTAACTTGTCCATAAAGCGGTCTTTTGCATCCACTTTAATAACGTTCATATGGAAGCCTTCGCTAAATGTTTTCATAACGCCTTCTGCTTCGCCTTTACGAAGTAAACCGTGATCAACGAAAATACATGTTAATTGGTCACCAATTGCTTTATGAATTAACACTGCTACAACAGAAGAGTCTACACCGCCGCTAAGTGCGCATAGTACTTTTTTGTCTCCAACCGTTTCACGGATTTTCTCTAATTCTACTTCGATAAAGTTCTCCATGTTCCATCCTTCAGAACAACCACAAGCGCCGAATACGAAGTTTTTAATTAAATCGTTACCGTGCTCAGAGTGACGTACTTCTGGGTGGAATTGTACACCGTATAAGTTTTTGTCTTCATTGCTCATACCAGCAATTGGGCAAGATTCACTTGTTGCGTCTACTACGAATCCTTCAGGTAAACCAGTTACTAAGTCACCATGGCTCATCCATACAACTTGCTCTTCTGGAAGGTTCGCATATAATTTTGATTCGTTCTCTACTTTAAGAACAGCTTTTCCGTACTCGCGGTGATTTGCACGCTCTACTTTACCACCGAAGTGTTGCGTCATAAGCTGCATACCGTAACAAATACCGAAGATTGGTAAACCTAGTTCAAAGATTTTTTCATCACAATGTAATGCACCTTCACCGTATACACTATTTGGTCCACCAGAGAAAATAATCCCTTTTGGATTCATTGCTTTAATTTCTTCTGCAGTAATTGTATGTGGATGAAGTTCACTGTATACACCGAACTCACGAATTCGACGTGCTATTAACTGATTGTATTGACTTCCAAAATCTAAAACGATAATTGTATCGTGTTGTTTCTTCAAAATAATCACCCCAACGTTAGTTCTCGTATATAAATATTTTCACCAATTTGGCGAAAAGCATTACCAATATAATAAAAAAAGCCAGTCCTCCGCCTCTAGTCTCATAACAAAGAAAAGGCAGGGGTCTGGCTTTATAAAGAAAGATAGTCTCCGCTCTTTATAAATATAAGACACACTGCCTTCATAGTCAGGTTGTTTACGGTAACCCGGTAGAGACTCTCAAACCATATCATTGAGGATATATG
Organism: Bacillus sp. SRB3LM; assembly: GCF_015712745.1. Classification (NCBI taxonomy): domain Bacteria; kingdom Bacillati; phylum Bacillota; class Bacilli; order Caryophanales; family Bacillaceae; genus Bacillus; species Bacillus sp. SRB3LM. Next base: position 308,118 of record NZ_VWVQ01000045.1, on the reverse strand, counting down.
AAGGATCGTTTTATATTATCTTCCTAGATTCTAACAATGAAGTATCAATATGGTCAAGAGAGAAAGCGACAAAATTCTACAGAAATTCATTTCCTTTTTTAAAAAACATAAAAAAACATCCATTTCTATATAGAAATGGATGTTTTTTAGGGCAAACGGAATTACATCATTCCGCCCATACCGCCCATGCCCATGCCGCCCATGTCAGGCATTGCTGGTGCATTTGGTTCTGGCTTGTCAGCTACTACAGCTTCAGTTGTTAAGAACATAGCTGCAACAGATGCTGCGTTTTGAAGTGCAGAGCGAGTTACTTTAGCTGGATCTACGATACCAGACTCAAGCATGTTAACCCATTCGCCAGTAGCTGCGTTGAAACCAACGCCTACTTTTTCGCCTTTTAGACGCTCTACAACTACAGATCCTTCTAGACCAGCGTTGATTGCGATTTGGCGAACTGGCTCTTCTAGTGCGCGAAGTACAATGTTGATACCTGTTGCTTCGTCGCCTTCAGCTACGATAGAAGCTACTTTTGTGTATACGTTCATAAGTGAAGTACCACCACCTGCAACGATACCTTCTTCTACTGCTGCACGAGTTGAGTTAAGTGCATCTTCAATGCGAAGTTTGCGTTCTTTCAACTCAGTTTCAGTTGCTGCACCTACTTTAATTACCGCTACGCCACCTGCAAGTTTTGCAAGACGCTCTTGTAATTTTTCACGATCGAATTCAGAAGTTGTTTCTTCTAATTGCGCACGGATTTGACCGATGCGAGCTTCGATTTGTTCTGTGCTTCCTACACCTTCAACTACAGTTGTATTTTCTTTCGTTACAACAACTTTACCAGCGCGTCCTAAAGATTCAACTGTAGCAGATTTTAAGTCACGGCCTAATTCTTCAGTGATTACTTCGCCACCTGTTAAGATTGCGATATCTTCTAGCATTGCTTTACGACGGTCACCAAATCCAGGAGCTTTAACAGCTACTACGTTGAATGTACCACGAAGTTTGTTCACTACTAATGTAGCTAAAGCTTCGCCTTCTACATCTTCAGCAATGATAAGAAGTGGTTTACCTTGTTGTACCACTTGCTCTAATACTGGTAAGATTTCTTGAATGTTAGAAATCTTTTTGTCAGTGATTAAGATGTATGGGTTATCAAGAACTGCTTCCATTTTGTCAGAATCAGTAATCATGTAAGGAGATGCATATCCACGATCAAATTGCATACCTTCTACTACGTCTAATTCTGTTGTGAATCCTTTAGACTCTTCTAAAGTAATAACGCCGTCGTTACCAACGCGCTCCATTGCTTCAGCGATTAATTGACCTACTTCTTCGTCAGCTGCAGAAATAGCAGCTACTTGTGCGATAGAAGATTTGCCTTCGATTGGTTTAGAAATCGTTTTTAATTCTTCAATTGCAGCAGTAACAGCTTTTTCGATACCTTTACGAAGACCCATTGGGTTCGCACCAGCTGTTACGTTTTTAAGACCTTCACGAATCATAGCTTGCGCTAATACAGTTGCAGTTGTTGTTCCGTCACCAGCTACATCGTTTGTTTTGCTAGCAACTTCTGCTACTAACTTCGCACCCATGTTTTCGAATGCATCTTCTAATTCGATTTCTTTTGCGATTGTTACACCATCATTTGTAATAAGTGGTGAACCAAATTTTTTCTCAAGTACAACGTTACGACCTTTTGGTCCAAGTGTTACTTTTACTGCGTTTGCAAGAGTGTCGACACCGCGAAGCATCGAACGACGTGCTTCTTCACTAAATTTAATATCTTTTGCCATAATAATTGACCCCCTTGGATTTTTTAAGATTTATATAATTAACCGATAACTGCTAAAATGTCACTTTCACGTAAAATCAAGTAGTCTGTACCTTCATATTTCACTTCAGTACCTGCATATTTTGAGAAGATGATAAGATCACCTGCTGCTACCTCTAAAGCAACACGCTCACCATTCTCAAGCACTCGACCAGTACCTACTGCAACAACTTTACCCTCTTGTGGTTTTTCTTTTGCAGTATCTGGTAATACAATACCACTTGCTGTTTTTTCTTCTGCTTGAACAAGCTCAATTACAACGCGATCACCTAATGGCTTTAGCATGAACAATAACCTCCTCATTTTGTTATGTAAATTTCTTTTATTAGCACTCAAGTCATCCGAGTGCTAACACACTTATAATAATAAATAATCTCAATTTCTTTTGCAAGTAAAAAAATCATAATTTTTTCGCAAATTACTATATAAACTTTCTATATAGAATACCGCCTTTACTATATGAATCGTTGTTTCCCCTACTCGTATGTTACAATATGAAAGACACCCTAAGTTGTTTTCGCTAAACGTACAACTTTTTCCTGTCTCCTACTTTAATTTCAAATAAAGATTTACAAAAAAATCATAATTCGAATGAAAGTTTATATCGTAGATAACATATTTACATGTTATCCTACCTTATCTCATACACTAGAGTTAGAAAGGATGGTTAAACCATTTGAAGAAACAATACTGGTGGATTATCGTTACATACATTTTAACGCAGTTATCTGGCGTTATTGGATTACCACTTCTCCTAAAAACAGGACTCTATGATAATAGAGGATTTACCATTGAGGAAAAAGGACAAATCATAATGGGACACTGGGCAATTATTAGCTTCTTTGTTGCATTATGTATCATACTTTGGTTACTTAGAACAGATATTCGTGACAGGCATTTAGATGCAATGCGCTCTTCTGTCCCAGCTACTATTGGATGGATTTTCATCGGGTTCTTCTTAGCTTTCTTTTCACAAATAGTTGCCGGTATGATCGAGATGCAGCTACTAGGAATTAAGCAAGGTTCAGAAAATACAATGAAACTGATGGAAATTGCAAGAACGACACCTTGGTTCCTTATTGTCGTATCTATAATCGGACCTATCTTAGAAGAAATCGTATTTAGAAAAATTTTATTTGGTGCACTTTATAAGAAGTTTAACTTCTTTATTGCAGCTATCATTAGTTCGCTTGTATTCGCAGCAATTCATTTTGATTTTACTCACTTATTGGTATACACTGCTATGGGGCTCGTATTCGCCTTCTTATATGTGAAGACGAAACGTATTATCGTTCCGATTGCAGCTCATGTTGCGATGAATACATTAGTCGCTATTGGGCAAATTTTTATGAGCAATGAGCAAATTCAAGAAATGATTAAAGAAGCTGAAAAAATGCAAGGCTTTATCGGAGGATTTTTTGTATGAGAAACTCACCATTGTTCATGGCTGCACTATACTTCCTTCTTGGATGTATCTTTACACGCTTGGCCATTACGAACGTGACAGATACAATCTGGAATATGTGGACAATACTATTTGCAGTTATGGCAACAATTGATTTTAATTTGGCACTTCGCCTTATATTAGTTAAATTCACAAAGAAGAAACAATAATAAAACGCAGAGGTCGCTTCCTCTGCGTTTTATTGTGGATAGTTTTTCAAAAAGTAAACTAATGTTTGTAACTCTACAGCTAAGTCAATATGATGAATTCTAATATTCTCTGATACGTTTAATCGCGCTGGTGTGAAATTCAAAATACCGTGCACGCTCGTTTCAGCTAATCTATCTGCTACAGCTTGTGCTACTGTGGCTGGTACTGTTAATATTGCCACTTGTATATCATTTGATAATCTCTCTTCTAATTCATCTAAATGATATACAGGAATGCCCCCGATTTCTGTTCCAACTTTCTCTTCACTAACATCAAATGCCATTTCAATTTTTGTATTATTGTTTTTCGTGAAATTATAATGTAAGAAAGCGGTCCCTAAATTACCTACTCCAATAAGTGCTACACGTGTTATATCATCTTGATCAAGTGTTTCGCGGAAAAATGATAATAAATAATTTACGTTATATCCATATCCCTTTTTCCCTAACGCTCCAAAATACGAAAAATCTCTTCGTATTGTTGCGGAATCTACTTTTACTGCCTCACTCAATTCGGCCGATGAAACACGCTGCTTACCAGAAAGAGATAAGTTTTGGATAAATCGATAGTATAGAGGCAATCTTTTAGCAGTGGCTTGTGGAATCTTTTGCTGATCCATATGACCTCTCCTCTCTTCCTATCATTATTCATATACTTTAATCAAATACAGAAGTTTAGCACTCATTAAATTCCTTGTATAATAAAGAGAAGAAGTATTCTCTCTTTATTTTAAACTATACACTATTTTTAGTATGATTGAGAAATATAAACATGGCAAAGTTAAGAAATTATTTGAGGTGAAAACATTGATTTTATTACAAGTAAACGCGCTTTCGAAATTATACGGTGCAGAAACAATTCTGGCAAACATAAAATTGGAAGTACAAACAAAAGATCGTATCGCATTAGTTGGAAGGAATGGAGCAGGAAAATCTACATTATTAAAAATAATCGCTGGTGAATTATCTCATGATGGTGGCGAAATTATAAAACCAAAAGATGTCTCAATCGGATATTTAGCTCAAAATACTGGACTAGAAACGTCTTTAACAATTTGGGATGAAATGCTAACCGTCTTTACCCACTTACAGCAAATGGAGACAAAACTTCGAAGGCTTGAGCAAGAAATGGGAAAAGAAGAAAACTTTTCAAACGAAGCTACATATGAAAGATTGTTAGCTGAGTATGACCAATTGCAACTCAATTATAAAGATCAAGGTGGATATCAATATGAAGCGGATATTCGCTCCATTTTAAGCGGCCTTGGCTTCCCAGTTGAAACGCACCAGACGACGATTTCTACTTTAAGCGGCGGGCAAAAAACAAGATTAGCTCTCGGGAAATTATTATTAACAAAACCAGACTTACTTATTTTGGATGAGCCTACAAACCATTTAGACATCGAAACATTAACGTGGCTTGAGCAATATTTACAAGGTTATCCTGGCGCAATATTAATCGTTTCACATGACCGTTATTTCTTAGACAAACTCGTTACACAAGTATATGAAATTTCGAATAAAGAAAGCAGACGATTTGTTGGTAACTACAGTAAATATTTAGACTTAAAATCAGCATTATATGAGCAAGAAATGAAACGTTACGAAAAACAACAAGATGAAATCGCAAAACTTGAGGACTTCGTTCAAAAGAATATAGCTCGCGCTTCTACAACGAAACGGGCTCAAAGTCGCCGTAAACAACTAGACAGAATGGAATTATTAACGAGACCATTAGGGGATTCTAAGTCAGCATCATTCCACTTCGATATTGAAAAGCAAAGTGGAAATGATGTTTTACAAGTAAATGATGCAACCATCGGCTATGATGAGAACCCTATAATTGAACATGTAACTATGCGCTTAACTCGCGGAGATAGTGTTGCTTTAGTTGGTCCAAATGGAATTGGGAAATCCACATTATTAAAGTCTATTGTGAATAAGTTACCACTATTAAGTGGTGATGTTTCTTTCGGATCAAATGTATCTGTTGGTTATTATGATCAAGAACAAGCAAACTTAACATCTTCTAAACGGGTTTTAAATGAACTATGGGATGAATATCCACTGCAACCTGAAAAAGAAATCCGTACTATACTCGGGAATTTTTTATTCACAGGAGATGATGTACTGAAACCAGTATCTTCCCTTAGTGGTGGACAAAAAGCTCGATTAGCTCTTGCAAAACTTATGATGCAAAAATCAAATTTATTAATTCTAGATGAGCCTACGAACCACCTTGATTTAAATAGTAAAGAAATTTTGGAGAATGCTTTAATTGATTACCCAGGGACTCTTCTATTCGTCTCACATGACCGCTACTTTATTAACCGTGTAACAACGACTGTGGTTGAGTTATCAACAGAAGGTGCACAGGAATATTTAGGGGATTACGATTACTACGTTGAAAAGAAAAATGAAATGATTGAACGTGCAGAACTTGAACAGCAAGAAAGTGACATTCCTGTTCAAAAGGTGGTTGCACAAGAGAAATTAAATTATTTAGAAGAAAAAGAGCGTAAAAAACTAGAGCGTCAACGCACTAGAAAAATTGAAGAGCTAGAACAAAGTATATTAGAATTAGAAGAAGAAATTGCTACGTTAGAAGATCAACTTTGCTTACCAGAAATATATGCAGATTATGAAAAAGCTAGTGAAATTACAACTAAAAAGCAAACGCTACAAGAACAACTTGAAACTTGTATGGCAGAATGGGAAGAGCTGCATGTATAAGCATATTTAAATAAAGAAGATGTCTCATAAGTCAGGATTTTTGACTATGCGACATCTTCTTTTCTTTTAATACAGAAACAATTTTTTGAGTATATCAATCGTAACTTAGAATATACTAACGATTTTTCAAATATATCTATCGTAACCCTATATATATTAACAATTTGACACGAAATATCGATTTAACGACAAAGATTGACAATATTAGCATCTTCTATAATGGGGTGATGTTTCAAAATGTTTTTCGGGGATATCTTCTTGCCTTTTATTTCCCGAAAAAGAACAAATTCAAAGGTCTGACATCATCCTATTTACCCACAAGTTTATACACATATCCACCTTTATAAAATAAACCTTAAAATAACTTTTCCACATTATCCACAATCAACAAAAAAGTTATCAACATTTTATATACACAATAAAACCCATATTATCAACAGACAATATGGGTTTTATCCACAACCTGTGGTTAATTATGTGCATAACTATGCTTCAATATCTAATCCTGGATTTGCATTTAAGGCTAATGTTGCACGCTTACCTTGTTCATAAGCAATTGTCCCTGCCGCTGCAATCATCGCTGCATTATCTGTGCATAAAGATAGCGGCGGAATAATTAATTCAATGTTTTCTTTTTGTGCAAATTCCTCTTCTAATCGCGCACGAAGTCCTTTATTAGCAGCTACTCCACCAGCAAGAAGTAATTGCTTTACATTATAAGCTTCTGCTGCACGAGCTGCTTTCGTTACAAGTACATCTATTACACTTTCTTGGAAACTTGCCGCTAAATCTTCTGGCGCAATTTCTATACCGCGTTGTTTTGCATTATGCACAGTGTTGATAACTGCTGATTTCAATCCACTAAAGCTAAAATCATATGAATCCGGTTCTAGCCATGCACGAGGCAAATCAATTGTCGGTTCTCCTTCATGTGCAAGGCGATCAATATGAGGACCACCTGGATATGGCATAGATAACGTACGAGCTACTTTATCATATGCTTCTCCAGCTGCATCGTCTCGTGTTTCACCAATTACTTCAAATGAACCATGTTCTTTCATATAAACAAGTTCTGTATGCCCACCAGATACAACAAGTGATAATAACGGGAATTGAACTTCTTTTACTAAACGGTTCGCATAAATATGACCAGCAATATGATGAACACCGACTAACGGAATATCATGTGCAAACGCTACTGCCTTCGCTGCATTTACTCCAATTAGAAGTGCTCCTACTAAACCAGGACCTTCTGTTACAGCAATTGCATCAATATCATCAAATGTGATGTTTGCTTCCTTTAAAGCTTCTTCTAACACAACTGTAATTTCTTCTACATGATGACGGGATGCAATCTCTGGTACAACGCCGCCAAAACGTTTATGACTTTCAATTTGTGATGCAACGACATTCGCAATAATTTCCGTTCCATTTTTAACAACTGCTACTGCTGTTTCATCACAACTTGTTTCAATACCAAGTATAATCGTATTTTTTTCCATTATATATTCACCCACATTACGAGACCATCTTCCTGATTGTCTGCATAGTATCGTTTACGAATCCCACCATTTTGAAATCCGTATTTTCTGTATAACTGCTTTGCTACTTCATTTGATACACGTACTTCAAGTGTCATTGTTTTTACCCCTAGTTCTTTCGCTTCAGAAATAACTGCTTTCAATAGGGCATCTCCTAACTTTTGACCTCGGTATTCTGGCAAAATAGCTATATTTGTTATATGTGATTCATCAATAATTATCCACAATCCACAATACCCGATTACACGACCATCTTTTTCTAACACAATATAATGTGCATGTTCATTCATCGTTAATTCACGGTGAAAGGCATCTGCAGTCCAAGGAGTTGAAAAAGACGCTTCTTCAATAGCTACAATTTGAGCAATATCATCAAGCTCCATCTTTCTAAATATCATATCCATCTTCTGCAAGCTCCTACTTGTTTTGACTTTCTAACCACTTTGTTTCAGCTTCAGCTAAACGAAGATAGCTTGGAACAAACGTATGCACATCTTGTTCTTCTTTTTGTAATCCTAAGAATGCTAGCTCACTTGGTCTTGGGTTATTTTTAGTAAATGGAGCGAATACAGCTTGATCACCTAAATGTTCTATAATTGTTTCTTTATGCAATTTAACATCGTTACCGATAAATAAAACAGGCTGTCCTTTATCTTTTAACATTTGCAACCAGTCTACAATAAGAATAATTCGGTCTTCTTCTATTGAAGTTAACTGCTCTCCTTCATATGTATATAACCCAGTATAAATTTGCCCACGTCTTCCATCAAATAAAGGACAAATTAATCCGTTAAAGTTAGCACCGTTTGCAGCTACTACCTCTAAACTTGATACACCTACAATTGGTATTTGAAGTGACCAAGCTAATGTTTTCGCCGCTGTCACGCCTATGCGAACACCTGTATAGGATCCAGGTCCAGCAGCTACAACGATTTTAGTTAATTCCTTCGGTTTTACGCCACACTCTTTTAACAGTTTCTCTACAGCTGGCATAAGACGTACAGAATGGTTTTTTGTTAAATTTGTAATGATTTCCCCAATTACGTTTCCTTCCTCAATAAGGGATACACCCATTACGTAATTTGAAGTATCAATTGCTAGTACTTTCATCTTGTAATAGCTCCTCACATAATCTAATATAGCGATCTCCAATTGGCTCGAGTATAATTTTTCTTGTGTCATCTCCAGCATGGAATAAACTAATTTGTAACTTTTCATTCGGTAAATATGCTTCTATTAAATGAGCCCATTCTACTACCGTAATTCCTTCACCGTAGAAATATTCATCAAAGCCTAAGTCCTCTTCACTTTCTGCTAAGCGATACACGTCCATATGATATAGCGGTAATCTTCCTTTATATTCTTTGATGATATTAAAGGTAGGACTATTTACAACTCTTTTCACTCCAAGACCTTTTGCTAGTCCCTTTGTAAAAGTCGTCTTACCAGCTCCAAGATCTCCTTCTAAAATAATTACATCTTGTGCCTCTACGAGCTCACCTAGTTTTTCTGATAACCTTTGTGTTTCCTCAGAAGATTTTGTTGTTACTTCATACTTACTCACAGATTTCACCTACTTTACTCACAATGTTCTCTGCTCTTTATTATACAGGTTTTGAATATATAAAAAAGTCCTTAGGAGTTGTCCTAAGGATAGTTTGACTGTCTTTATTAGTTTTTTGTTAAAACAAATAAAAAAATACGAAACAACTTGTTTCGTTCTTTTCTTTATATGAAATGGCGGTCCCGACCGGGGTCGAACCGGCGATCTCCTGCGTGACAGGCAGGCATGTTAACCACTACACCACGGGACCATTTGGTTGCGGGGACAGGATTTGAACCTGCGACCTTCGGGTTATGAGCCCGACGAGCTACCGTGCTGCTCCACCCCGCGATAATACTATTTATATAAAATTTATATGGTGGAGGATGACGGGATCGAACCGCCGACCCCCTGCTTGTAAGGCAGGTGCTCTCCCAGCTGAGCTAATCCTCCAAAGTGGTGACCCGTACGGGATTCGAACCCGTGTTACCGCCGTGAAAGGGCGGTGTCTTAACCACTTGACCAACGGGCCAAATATTATAAATCCTATGGCGGAGAGCAAGGGATTCGAACCCTTGATACGCTTGTGACGTATACACGATTTCCAATCGTGCTCCTTCGGCCAACTCGGACAGCTCTCCAATGGCTCCGCAGGTAGGAATCGAACCTACGACCGATCGGTTAACAGCCGATAGCTCTACCGCTGAGCTACTGCGGAATAATATTTGCCTGGCAACGTCCTACTCTCACAGGGACAAGGTCCCAACTACCATCGGCGCTAGAGAGCTTAACTTCCGTGTTCGGTATGGGAACGGGTGTGACCTCTCTGCCATCATTACCAGACTGTATTCATTTAAGACAAGAATTATTATAACTCATTTACTTTTGAAAGTCAACAAGTTTTTTATATTCTTTCAAAACTAGATAACATTGCTACATATTATATGGTTAAGTCCTCGATCTATTAGTATTCGTCAGCTCCACATGTCACCATGCTTCCACCTCGAACCTATCAACCTGATCATCTTTCAGGGATCTTACTAGCTTACGCTATGGGAAATCTCATCTTGAGGGGGGCTTCATGCTTAGATGCTTTCAGCACTTATCCCTTCCGCACATAGCTACCCAGCTATGCCCTTGGCAGAACAACTGGTACACCAGCGGTGCGTCCATCCCGGTCCTCTCGTACTAAGGACAGCTCCTCTCAAATTTCCTACGCCCACGACGGATAGGGACCGAACTGTCTCACGACGTTCTGAACCCAGCTCGCGTACCGCTTTAATGGGCGAACAGCCCAACCCTTGGGACCGACTA
>NZ_VWVQ01000045.1:105000-292500 GCF_015712745.1 Bacillus sp. SRB3LM | reverse complement strand
CGGTATTCATCAATCGGTGTACGCTTTCCGTAACCATTTTTCGTTACAATTAGAACATTTACATCCTCTTCGACAATTTCCATACCTACAACTTGGTCTTCATCGCCCAACGTAATAGCTTTAACACCTGCAGCATTACGTCCCATAGAACGAACATCTTGTTCATTGAAACGAATTAGCATACCGTTACTTGTCCCGACAATAATATCCTTATCACCCGATGTTAAACGTACAGATATTACCTCATCCTCTTCACGAAGAGAAATTGCAATTAAACCATTTGTACGTATATTTGCAAATGATGAAAGTGGCGTTCTCTTAGAAACCCCTTGTTTTGTCGTAAAGAATAAGAACTGATCGTCACCAAATTCACGAATCGGAATAATAGCGTTAATCCACTCACCCTTATCTACCCCTAATAGGTTAATAATTGGTAGTCCTTTTGCAGTACGACTATACTCTGGAATTTCATATCCTTTCGTACGGTATACTTTACCCTTGTTTGTAAAGAATAAAATATGATCATGAGTAGACGTTGTTAATAAATGTTCAACAAAGTCATCATCATTCGTACCCATCCCTTGCACACCACGTCCCCCACGGTTCTGTGTTTTGTACGTAGAAGCTGGTAACCTCTTAATATAACCGTTATGAGTTAACGTAATCGCAATGTTTTGTTCAGGAATTAAATCTTCATCTTCAATAAATTCCATACCGCCAATTGTAATTTCTGTTCGTCTCTTATCATTGAAACGTTCTTTTACTTCTGTTAATTCTTCACGAATAATCTCAAGAACTTTCTCTTCATCTGCTAAAATCGCTTTTAATTCAGCAATTAACTTCATTAAGTCTTGATATTCTTGCTCAATTTTTTCACGTTCTAATCCAGTTAAGCGTTGCAGACGCATATCTAAAATCGCTTGCGCTTGTTTTTCACTTAAACCGAAACGTTCCATTAAGCCTTGCTTTGCAATATCTGCCGTTTTTGAACTACGAATTAACGTAATTACTTCATCAAGATGATCTAAAGCAATTCGTAATCCTTCTAAAATATGAGCACGTGCTTCTGCTTTTTCTAATTCATAAGCAGTACGTCTACGAATTACTACCTTCTGATGCTCTAAATAATGATATAGATTTTGTTTTAAATTTAGTACTTGTGGCTCTCCATTTACAAGAGACAACATATTAATACCGAAACTCGTTTGAAGCGCTGTATGTTTGTATAGATTGTTTAATAGTACGTTTGCATTAGCATCACGACGTACTTCCATGACAATACGCATACCATTACGATCTGATTCATCACGTAAATCTGTAATACCTTCAATTTTCTTATCGCGAACTAATTCTGCGATTTTTTCAATTAATCGTGCCTTATTAACTTGATAAGGTAGTTCAGTTACGATAATAGATTGTTTACCGTTTGACTTCTCTTCAATTTCAACCTTAGCACGAAGCATAATGGAACCGCGACCTGTTTCATAAGCTCTTCGAATTCCACTTCTTCCTAAAATTAAACCTGCCGTCGGAAAGTCTGGACCGGGAATATATTCCATCAATTCCGCGATAGTAATATCAGGATTATGACTTAATGCCAGCACACCATCAATTACTTCGCCAAGCTGATGCGGCGGTATATTTGTTGCCATACCAACAGCAATACCTGTTGTACCGTTTACTAATAAATTAGGGAAACGCGCTGGTAATACTATCGGTTCTCTTTCGGAACCATCATAGTTATCTTGATAATCAATTGTATTTTTTGAAATATCACGTATTAATTCCATAGAAATCTTAGACATTCTTGCCTCTGTATAACGCATTGCCGCTGCTGAATCTCCATCTACAGAACCGAAGTTACCATGCCCATCTACAAGCATATAACGTTGACTAAAATCTTGCGCCATACGTACCATTGTTTCATAAACGGCTGAATCACCATGAGGGTGATACTTACCGATTACTTCACCGACAATACGTGCTGATTTCTTATACGCTTTATCAGCTGTAATTCCTAAATCATTCATCGCATATAAAACCCTGCGATGTACAGGTTTTAACCCATCACGAACATCTGGTAATGCACGAGATACGATAACACTCATTGCGTAATCTAAAAATGAGGTACGCATTTCATGACTAATATTAATTTCTCGAATTCGTGCTTGTTGTTGATTGTCTGACATCAACGAGCACCTCCTCTTACATTTCCGTTACACATACATTGATTTATATGTAGAAGACAGGAATACTTAGATTCCTGTCATTACTCATTTAAATATCAAGGTTCTTCACGTATTTTGCATTCTCTTGAATAAAGTTACGACGTGGTTCCACTTTATCACCCATTAAAATTTCAAACGTTTCGTCTGCTTCTATTGCATCTTGAAGAGAAACTTGAAGTAACGAACGTACTTCTGGATCCATTGTCGTCTCCCATAGCTGAGTTGGATTCATCTCTCCAAGACCTTTATAACGTTGAATTCCTGGTTTTGGCTGGGCCGGTAGCTCAGCTAATATTTTTTCAAGTTCGTTATCATTATAAGCATATTGAATTTTTTTACCTTGTTGTATTTTAAACAAAGGTGGTTGTGCGATATATATATATCCACACTCAATTATTTGACGCATATAACGATAGAAGAACGTTAATAATAGGGTACGAATATGCGCACCATCAACATCGGCATCGGTCATAATAATAACTTTATGATAGCGTGCTTTTTCAATATCGAAGTCTCCACCAATATTTGTACCAATCGCCGTAATAATTGTACGAACTTCATCATTTGATAAAATCTTATCTAAGCGTGCCTTTTCAACATTAATAATTTTACCCTTCAACGGTAAAATTGCTTGGAAATGACGATCGCGTCCTTGTTTTGCAGATCCACCGGCAGAGTCACCCTCTACGATGTAAATTTCACTAATTGCTGGATCTTTCGAAGAGCAATCAGCTAATTTACCAGGTAAACTTGAAACTTCTAACGCACTCTTTCGACGTGTCAATTCACGCGCTTTTTTCGCAGCTACACGTGCACGTGCAGCCATCGTACCTTTTTCTACAATTTTTCGCGCTACATTAGGATTCTCTAGTAAGAACTTTTCAAATGCCTCTGAGAATACAGACTCTGTAATCGTTCTTGCTTCACTATTCCCAAGTTTTGTCTTCGTTTGTCCTTCAAATTGTGGATTTGGATGCTTAATTGATACAATTGCTGTTAAACCTTCACGAACATCCTCACCAGTTAAATTACTGTCCGCATCTTTTAAAATGCTGTTTTTACGACCATAGTCGTTGATTACACGAGTTAAAGCTGTCTTAAAACCTACCTCATGTGTACCACCTTCATACGTATGGATGTTATTCGTAAATGAGTAAATATTATTTGTGTATCCCTCGTTATATTGAAGAGAAACCTCAACCTGAATACCATCTTTTGAACCCTCTACGTACACAGGCTCTTCATGAATTGGTTGTTTTGAGCGATTTAAATGCTCAACGTATGATTTAATTCCACCTTCGTAATGGAATTCTTTCTTTTGCTTATGTTCACGTTTATCTTCAATTGTTAATTTAATATTACGATTTAAAAACGCTAATTCACGCATACGAGTTGCTAGCGTATCAAAATCGTATACTGTTGTTTCTTGGAAAATTTCCGGATCTGGTTTAAACCGAGTTATTGTTCCTGTTTGATCTGTGTCACCAATGACTTTTAAATCCGCAACCGGAATACCTCTTTCGTATTTTTGGTAATGAATTTTACCTTCACGATGTACAAATACTTCTAGTTCTGTTGATAGAGCATTTACAACCGATGCCCCAACACCATGTAAACCACCGGAAACTTTATAACCGCCACCGCCAAATTTACCACCGGCGTGGAGAACAGTCATAATAACTTCTACAGCTGGACGTCCCATTTTTTCTTGTATACCAACTGGAATACCACGCCCATTATCCGTTACACGAATACTATTATCTTCTTCGATACTAACAGTAATTTCATCACAATAACCTGCAAGTGCTTCATCAATACTATTATCTACGATTTCCCACACAAGATGGTGAAGCCCTTTTCCACTTGTAGATCCAATATACATACCAGGGCGTTTCCGAACTGCCTCTAGTCCTTCAAGCACCTGTATCTGACTTTCATCATATGCATTTTCTTGCATTTGCTTTTGTTCCATTGACACAAAGATCACCTACTTTTCCATTTAAACAGGGGTTATTCCCTATCTATTTCACAATCTACAGTGCCGTTCGTTACATGAATTGTTTTCGCTTCTTTTAATGTTTCGTGTTCAATTCCGTCGACACTCGTCGTTGTAACAAATGTTTGCACTTTTCCTTGAATTGTATTTAAAAGATGTGATTGACGATAATCATCTAATTCTGATAAAACATCATCCAACAAAAGGATTGGATATTCTTTAACCTCTGAATAAATCAATTCAATTTCAGCTAATTTTAGGGATAGTGCGGTCGTTCGTTGTTGTCCTTGCGAACCAAAGACTTGAACATTTTTACTATTAACGAAGAATTGTAAATCGTCACGATGAGGACCAATTAAAGTCGTACCACGGAAAATTTCACGTTGTTTCACAGATTGAAAACTTTCATAGTATACTTCTTTTATTTTCGACAAATCCATTGATTCTGATACATCTACACTTGGTTTATAGACAATTTCTAACTCTTCTAATCCACGGCTTATACCTCGATGAATTGGAGCTGCCCATTCCTGTAGCAAATGCAAAAATTCAAAACGTTTTTGCAGTATCTTCGCACCATGCTCAATTAGTTGAAGTGTAAATACATCCAACATCGTTTCCTCATTCTTACTATTCCCTTGCATTTTTTTCAACAAGTGATTTCGTTGCGTGAGCACCTTTTGATATTGACTTAATTCATACAAATATACAGGAGCTATTTGTCCTAATTCCATATCTAAAAAGCGTCTTCTTACTTGAGGGCTTCCTTTTACAAGATTTAAATCTTCTGGGGCAAACATGACAACGTTCATCACGCCAATATATTGACTTAACTTTTGTTGTTCAAGTTGATTTAATTTTGCCTTTTTACCTTTTTTCGAAATATTTAATTCCAAAGACAAAGAACTGTTTCTTTTTTGTAATTTCCCTTTTATTTGACCAAAATCTTCATCCCAGCGGATAAGTTCGCGATCATTAGAGGTTCTATGAGATTTCGCCATCGCTAAAACATAAATAGCTTCCATCAAATTTGTTTTCCCTTGTGCATTTTCGCCGATAATTACATTTACCTTATCTTCAAAGGAAAGCTCTAATTTTTCATAATTGCGATAGTTTTTTAATTGTATTTCTGAAATAAACAAAGGGCTCCCCCTTTATGCCTGAACTTGGAAAGTTCCGCTTCCTGGAATTTCAATAACATCATTCGCATATAGTTTGCGACCTCTTCTATTTTCAAGTTCGTTGTTCACGTACACTTCATATTCTTGTAAAAACCATTTTACAGCGCCACCTGTATCAATTACATCAGCTAACTTTAAAAATTGTCCTAGTGTAATATACTCTGTTGAAATTTTAATACGTTTCATAAAATCGCTCACTTTCTGAAAGTGTTCATTCTTTCATTGTACTAAATAAACTAGCATTAGGAAAGTAATACCCAAAAATCAAATAAGGGCCACTAGCATCTTTAAACTAGCAACCCTTATTCCTTACCTAGTAAGTACGAACCGGTAAAATTAATTGAATAATTGAATCATCATTTACTGTACGAATTAAGAACGGTCTCATCGCCCCAGTAAAGCTAACTTTAATCTCTGTACTATCCAAAGCTTTCAATGCATCCATCATATATTTTGCACTAAAAGATATTTTTAACTCTTCTCCATCTACTTTTTCACATTGTACTTCTTCGACAACTTTTCCGATTTCTGGTGAATTCGAAGAAATCTCTAGCATTTCTTGCTCTAAAGTTGATAATTTAACAACGTTATTGCGGCCATCTCTTGCTAATAGTGAAGCACGATCAATTGCTTGTAGGAATTCTTTTGTATTCACAAAAATATCCGTTTTACTCTCTGCCGGAATTAAACGTGTCGTATCAGGATAATTTCCTTCTAACAATCTTGAGAAGAATAATAAATGTTTTGTACGGAATAATACTTGATACTCCGTAATAACGATATCTACCATTTCTTCAGACTCATCTAAAATTTTACTTAATTCATTTAAGCTCTTACCTGGAATAACAACATTAGCTTGGAACTCATCTGCAATATTATGTCCTTCAATTTTTGCTTTTCGAAGTGCCAGTCTATGACTATCTGTTGCAATACAAGTTAACTCGCTGTTATATACCTTCCAGTTTACACCTGTCAAGATTGGTCTTGTTTCAGAAGTAGAAACTGCAAATACAGTTTGTCTGATCATATGCTTAAGTAAATCTGTTGGTATCTTAAATACATGATGTTCTTCAATCTGTGGCAATAACGGATATTCTGCAGAATCTAAACCATTTAAGTTAAACTCTGATTTTCCAGATTTTATTTTTGTCATAAAATGATTTTCCACAGAAATTTCGACAGTGTCTTTAGGTAGTTTTTTTACAATCTCACTAAAATATTTTGCTTGTAAAACAATGCTTCCTGATTGAGCTATTTCTACGATTTCTTTTCCATCTTCTTCGACTGGAATAAACGATTCAATAGAAATATCAGCATCGCTTCCTGTTAATGTAACCCCTTCTTCAGTAGCTACAACTTTAATTCCCGTAAGGATTGGGATTGTTGTACGAGAAGAAACTGCCTTCATTACATCTTGTACACCTCTTACAAGATAGTCTTTTTGTATTGTAAAACGCATAAAGAAAAACCTCCGGTAAGTATAAGATTTTATTTAATTAATAAAGATAAAAAATAGTAGTAATAGTAATAGGACTTGTGGATATGTGGATAACCCCTCTAAAGGATGTAAAAACAGTCTATCTACATGTGGATAGACTGTGCGTAAAACAAGGTAAGTTATTCACACTATTCAGCTACTACTTTAAAATACCATTAATTTCTTCAACTTGCTTTTGTAATTGCGTATCGGTTTTTAGTAGTTTAGAGATTTTTTCATGGGCATGGATAACTGTTGTATGATCACGTCCACCAAATTCTTCACCTATTTTTGGTAAAGAGGAATCTGTAAGCTCGCGTGATAAATACATTGCAATTTGGCGAGGAAACGCAACTGATTTTGTACGTTTTTTCGCTTTAAAATCTTCTAA
Organism: Bacillus sp. SRB3LM; assembly: GCF_015712745.1. Classification (NCBI taxonomy): domain Bacteria; kingdom Bacillati; phylum Bacillota; class Bacilli; order Caryophanales; family Bacillaceae; genus Bacillus; species Bacillus sp. SRB3LM. Next base: position 285,227 of record NZ_VWVQ01000045.1, on the reverse strand, counting down.
TTTCACTTGATAAACGTCCCCGACAGCTTTTTGAATATCATAAATAGAGATAATTTTCGGCTTAGAATTTGGAATAATATCTTTAAGTGCTTCAGCTGCTAAATCAGCATTAATATCTTTATTAATTAAAGATGAATAAGCTACAACTCGGATAAGTGCACCTTCTAATTCACGAATATTTGAATCAATTTGATTTGCGATATAAAGCATAACTTCATTTGGTATATCAAGCCCTTCAGCTTTTGCTTTTTTGCGTAAAATCGCAATTCGTGTTTCTAAATCTGGCGGCGTAATATCTGTAATGAGTCCCCATTCAAAGCGGGAACGAAGACGATCTTCTAAAGTCGGGATTTCTTTTGGTGGTCGATCACTAGAAATTACAATTTGTTTACTTTCTTCGTGTAATGCATTAAATGTATGGAAAAACTCTTCTTGAGTTTGTTCTTTTCCAGCAAGAAATTGAATATCATCTATCAATAAAACATCTACGTTGCGATATTTATTACGAAAATCAACAGCTTTATTATCACGAATAGAGTTAATAAATTCATTTGTAAATTTTTCTGATGATAAATATACAACTTTTGCATTTGGATTATGTTCAATTACATAATGACCAATCGCGTGCATTAAATGCGTCTTTCCAAGTCCAACGCCCCCGTAAATAAAGAGTGGATTATACGCTTTAGCTGGCGCCTCAGCTACAGCTAATGAAGCTGCATGGGCAAAACGGTTACCAGAGCCAATAACAAATGTATCAAATGTATATTTTGGATTTAACATGCTCTGTGGTAAATGAGCTGAATCATCTTGTGCTGGATTCGGCTTAACTGGAGGAAGATCAATGTCCTCTTCAGCTTGACTTTGGGGAATAATAAAGCGAATTGCTAATTTTGCCCCTGTTAAATCGTATAGTGTTTCTGAAATTAGTTCAGAGTAATGAGATTCTAGCCAGTCACGAGCAAATTCATTTGGAGCTGTAATCGTTAATACGTCTTTCTTCAAGTTATGAGCTGTTGTGGATTTTAACCATGTCTCATAACTAGGCTTGCTTACCTTTTTTTCTAATTCTTTTAAGGCACTATTCCATAAATCAGAGATATTTTCCAAAGGTGTCCCTCCTTTACTAAGTTGGTAAAAGAATAAGGTTGCGCAACAAATGTACAACCCAATAAATATAAAATGTATATTTATACGAAACGTATTTTAAAACCTAAAAACGTCGTTTGTATATGAAATAGGGTTTTCGACAAAAAAAGCAAATGTGGACAACTATTTACCCACATGTGATTAAAACTGTCCACATGTTATACACAAATTGTGGATAAAATAAAGATGTGGAAAACTTATTCAAAGTGAAAACACAACTATAATATCAAAAAAAAGTGGCTATAGCAATGAATTTAAGAAAGTTATCCACAAAATCAATACCTTGTGGAATAAACTTGTCCACAACACGATATACTGTGTAAAAGTGTGAAAAAAGTTTGTGGATATAAAAAACATTTATCCACAAGGAAATATAGGTGCTGTGAAAAAGTATGTGAATAGGTTCAAAATGAATATTTGATGAAAATTTCTAGAACCATTGACATTTTCCTAGTTGATTAACTATAATTTATAGGACTGTCTTTAACAGATATTCCTCAGGGAGGTGTCATATAATGAAAAGAACTTACCAACCAAATAAACGTAAGCGCAGCAAAGTACATGGTTTCCGCAGCCGTATGAGCACAGCGAACGGACGTAAAGTGCTAGCAGCTCGTCGTCGTAAAGGAAGAAAAGTATTATCTGCGTAGACCACTGATCGTTCAGTGGTCTTTTTTTCTAATAATAGTGAATTTCCGCTGATGAAATACAGGAGTGTCAATTGATATGAAGAAAAAACATCGTATAAAGAAGAATGATGAATTCCAGGCGGTTTTTCAAAAAGGAAAATCAAATGCGAATCGTCAGTTTGTTGTATACCAATTAGGTAAAGAAGAACAGCCAAACTTTCGCATCGGCCTTTCTGTTAGCAAGAAAATAGGAAATGCAGTAGTTCGTAATCGAATTAAGCGCATGATTCGTCAGGCTATTACAGAGTTAAAAGATGAGATAGATTCTGGAAAAGATTTTGTTATAATAGCAAGGAAGCCTTGTGCAGAGATGACATATGAAGAAGTAAAGAAAAGCTTAATTCATGTCTTTAAACGCTCTGGTATGAAAAGAATAAAAAAGTAGCGTAAGGAAATGAATTACACTATATACATACCGATACAAGGAGGAGTAGGCTTTGAAAAAGAAATTAGGTTTACTAGCCATGCTTATTGCATTAATGGCGATTACTGCTGGCTGTAGTGAAGTAAATCAGCCAATTACACCAAAAAGCACTGGAATTTGGAATGAATACTTCGTATACCCGCTTTCTCAGTTAATCACGTATTTTGCAAACTTATTTAACAGTAATTATGGTTTAGCAATTGTTGTTACGACTCTTATCATTCGTTTTGCGTTATTACCATTAATGATTAAACAAACGAAGAGTACGAAAGCGATGCAAGCGTTACAACCGGAAATGGTGAAGTTAAAAGAGAAATATAGCTCTAAAGATCAAGCGACACAGCAAAAACTGCAGCAAGAAATGATGCAGTTATACCAAAAAAATGGTGTAAATCCATTAGCTGGTTGTTTACCAATCTTTATTCAAATGCCAATTCTGTTCGCTTTTTATCATGCAATTATGAGAACAGCTGAAATTAAACAACATAGTTTCTTATGGTTCGATTTAGGACATGCAGACCCGTTTTATATCTTACCGGTCGTTGCAGCAATTACGACATTTATTCAGCAAAAGCTTGCAATGGCAGGAACAGCTGGTCAAAATCCACAAATGGCAATGATGCTTTGGCTTATGCCGATTATGATTTTAATCTTTGCAATTAACTTCCCAGCTGCATTATCACTTTACTGGGTTGTTGGTAATATCTTTGGTATTGCTCAAATGTACTTTATTAAAGGGCCAGAGATTAAGGCTAGTAAGGCTGGTAAAGCTGGAGGCTCAAGCAAGTGAGTGTAATTACTGCTAAAGGACAAACAGTCGAGCTGGCAGTAGAGGATGCTTTAAGGCAATTAAATACATCAAAAGATCGAGTAGATATAAATATTGTCGATGAGGGTAAAAGGGGATTCTTAGGTTTATTTGGGAATCGCCCTGCAGTAGTAGAAGTTGTATTGAAGAAAGATCCAATTCAAGAATGTGAAGAATATTTAAGAAATGTTATTCACGATATGGGTGTGGAAGTTGAGATTAGTAAAATTGTAAAAGGACGCGAAATCGAATTTACAATTTCTGGTGATGATGTAGGTGTTTTAATAGGGAAAAGAGGTAATACATTGAACTCTTTACAGTATTTAACAAAACTTGTCGCGAATCGTAACACGAAGCAGTATATCGGTATTACACTAGATGCTGAAAATTATCGTAGTAAAAGAAAAAGTACGTTAGAATCACTTTCTTATCGATTAGCCAAACAAGTATTTAATACGAAAAAAAGAGTTATTTTAGAACCGATGCCATCTTTTGAACGAAAAATTATTCATCAGGCATTATCAAATCATCAAGGTATCAATACAACTTCTGAAGGAAATGAACCACATCGGCATGTTGTAATATCTCCTAAATGACCGGTTGCTCAAATGAGTGCCGGTTTTTTTGAGCGAAAAATAGATGTGGATAACTAAAAAAACACTAAACTTATCCACTGTGAATAAGTTTAGTGTTTTTTACATGGGGATATAATAAAATGAGTTATTCTTCTTTTGTAGATAGGTTCGTTATGGTATCCTAATAATTTAGTGAAAGAAATAATCATGTTGAAATAGAGATAAATAAGCAAGTGAGGTGAAAGGACATGGAATTTGATACAATTGCTGCGATTTCCACAGCGCTTGGAGAGGGTGCAATTGCCATTGTTCGAGTAAGTGGGGATGATGCGGTTGAGAAAGTTGACCGTATTTTTAAGGGGAAGGATTTAACAGAGGTTCCTTCTCACACTATTCATTATGGTCATATTGTTGATTTAGATACAAATCAAGTTATTGAAGAAGTTATGGTGTCTATTATGCGCGCACCAAGGACTTTTACACGTGAAAATATAGTGGAAATTAACTGTCACGGTGGACTTGTTTCAGTAAATAAAGTATTGCAACTTATTCTAGCACAAGGAGTACGATTGGCAGAACCGGGCGAATTTACAAAACGTGCTTTTTTAAATGGACGTATCGATTTATCACAAGCAGAAGCGGTTATGGATTTGATTCGAGCAAAAACAGATCGTGCAATGAGTGTAGCAATTAATCAAATGGAAGGGCGATTATCTAAATTAATTGGTCTTTTGCGTCAAGAAATATTAGAAACATTAGCTCATGTTGAGGTAAATATAGATTATCCAGAATACGATGATGTAGAAGAGATGACACATAATATTTTAATTGAGAAAGCGACGCATGTTCGTTCGGAAATCGAAAAAATATTAGAAACATCAAAACAAGGGAAAATTTTACGTGAAGGTATTGCTACAGCAATTATCGGTAGACCTAACGTTGGGAAATCATCGTTATTAAATAGTCTTGTTCAGGAGAAAAAGGCAATTGTAACTGATATTGCAGGAACAACTCGTGATGTTATTGAAGAGTACGTTAACGTGCGTGGTGTACCTCTTAAACTTATAGATACAGCCGGTATTCGGGAGACAGAAGATGTTGTTGAACGAATTGGTGTGGAACGTTCAAAAGAAATGATGAGCCAAGCGGATTTAGTATTAGTTGTTGTCAACTATAGCGAGGCTTTAACAAATGAGGATGAAGATCTATTCCGTGCGGTACAAGGAAAAGACTTTATTGTTATTGTGAATAAGACTGATTTACCGCAAGTGATTGATATGGAACGTGTTACAGAGTTAGCCGCGGGAAATCGTGTTATTACAACATCCTTAATTGAGGAACAAGGAATAGATGAACTCGAAAAGGCAATAGCTGATTTATTCTTTGAAGGAACAATCGATTCTGCAGATATGACATATGTTTCTAATGCGAGACATATTGGATTATTAACACAAGCAGGAAAAACAATCGATGATGCAGTTGAGGCGATTGAAAATGGTGTACCAATTGATATGGTACAAATTGATTTAACAAGAACGTGGGAAATACTTGGTGAAATTACTGGGGACACAGTGCATGAAAGCTTAATTGACCAGTTGTTCTCTCAATTTTGTTTAGGAAAATAATATAGTGAAGTTGTAGAAAGATAGAGATTATTAGGAGGAATAAACAATGGGATACAATGCCGGTTCATACGATGTCATAGTAATCGGTGCAGGTCATGCAGGATGTGAAGCTGGTCTTGCGGCAGCACGAATGGGCTCAAAAACATTAATGTTAACAATTAACTTGGATATGGTAGCATTCATGCCATGTAACCCTTCTGTTGGTGGACCAGCAAAAGGGATTGTTGTTCGTGAAATTGATGCATTAGGCGGAGAAATGGGACGTAATATTGATAAAACTCATATTCAAATGCGTATGCTAAATACAGGTAAGGGGCCAGCCGTACGTGCACTTCGAGCGCAAGCTGATAAATTCGCTTACCAACATGAATTAAAGAAAACAATTGAAGAAACACCAAACTTAACGTTGTTCCAAGGAATGGTAGAGCGTTTAATCGTTGAAGAAGGTGTATGTAAAGGGGTAGTTACACAAGCTGGTGCAGAATATACAGCAAAAACAGTTGTAATTACAACTGGAACATTTTTACGCGGCGAGATTATCATGGGCGACTTAAAATATTCAAGTGGTCCAAATAACCAGCAACCGTCTATTACATTATCTGAGCATTTAGAGGAGCTTGGATTTGATCTTGTGAGATTTAAAACAGGGACACCTCCTCGTGTAAACAGTAATACAATTGACTACAGTAAAACAGAAATTCAACCAGGTGATGATAAGCCACGTGCGTTCTCTTTTGAAACAACGAAATTTATTATGGATCAAATTCCATGTTGGTTGACATATACAAGTACAGAAACACACCGTTTAATAGATGAAAATTTACATCGTTCAGCTATGTATTCTGGTATGATTAAAGGAACAGGTCCTAGATACTGTCCTTCTATTGAAGACAAAGTAGTAAGATTTAATGATAAACCACGTCATCAAATTTTCTTAGAGCCAGAAGGGCGTAATACACAAGAAGTATATGTACAAGGTTTATCCACAAGCTTACCAGAAGATGTACAACGTGACATGCTTAGAACAATTCCAGGCCTAGAAAATGTTGAAATGATGCGTACAGGTTATGCAATTGAATATGATGCAATTGTGCCAACACAACTATGGCCAACACTTGAAACGAAAAAGATTAAAAATTTATATACAGCAGGACAAATTAATGGAACTTCTGGTTACGAAGAGGCGGCCGGACAAGGGCTTATGGCTGGAATTAATGCAGCATGCCGTTCTTTAGGTAAAGAAGAAGTTGTTTTAGGTCGCGAGGATGCTTATATTGGCGTCTTAATTGATGATCTTGTAACGAAAGGTACAAATGAACCATATCGTTTATTAACGTCTCGTGCAGAATACCGTCTATTATTACGCCACGATAATGCTGATCTTCGTTTAACTGAAGTTGGTCGTAAAATTGGATTAATTAAAGAAGAGCGCTATGAGCGATTTACAAATAAAAAATTACAAATTGAACAGGAAAAGGAACGTTTAAGCAGCATTATTATTAAACCACGTCCTGAAGTTCAAGAATTAATTCGCAATATTGGCGGAAGTGAATTGAAAGATGGAATACGTGCAAGTGACTTATTACGTCGTCCAGAGATGACATATGAGCATATTCATCTTTTAGTACCAAGTGAAGTAGAATTAAGTGATGAAGTTAAAGAACAAGTTGAAATTCAGATTAAGTATGAAGGATATATTGAAAAATCTTTACAGCAAGTAGAGCGTATGAAGAAAATGGAGAATAAAAAAATCCCTGTAGATATTGATTATGATGCGATTTCTAGCATTGCTTCAGAAGCTAGACAGAAATTAAAAGATGTTCGTCCACTTTCAATGGGGCAGGCTTCACGTATTTCTGGCGTAAATCCAGCGGATATTTCCATTTTACTTGTGTATATAGAACAAGGAAAAATTGCACGCGTATCGAACCAATAAATAGTAAGGAGATATTGCTAGATGAACATAGAACAATTTCAATCTATGCTAGAAGAGAAGGGAATCACCCTCTCTTCTAGACAGTTAGAGCAGTTCAAAATCTACTTTGAAACATTAGTAGAGTGGAATGAAAAAATGAACTTAACGGCTATTACAGAAAAAGAAGAAGTATATTTAAAACACTTTTTTGATTCCATTACAGCTGCTTTTTATTATGATTTTTCAAAACCATTCTCAATTTGCGATGTTGGTGCAGGGGCTGGATTCCCAAGTATTCCTTTAAAAATTTGTTTCCCGCATTTAAAAGTAACAATTGTAGATTCGTTGCAAAAACGTATTAATTTCTTAAATCACTTAGCACAAAAGTTAGAATTAAGTGATGTTGCATTTTGTCACGATCGTGCTGAAACGTTTGGGAAAAAAGAAGGTGTACGTGAATCATACGATATTGTAATGGCACGTGCAGTTGCGCGTCTTTCTGTATTAAGTGAGCTATGTTTACCGCTTGTAAAAGTTGGAGGAACATTCATTGCAATGAAAGGTGCAGCAGCAAACGAAGAAATTGAAAATGGCAAGTATGCTTTAGAGGTGCTAGGCGGAGAGTTAAAAGAGATGTCTACGTTCCAATTACCGTTTGAAGAGAGTGAACGTAATATTTTATTAATCGAGAAAAAGCGCAAGACACCAAAGAAATATCCACGCAAACCGGGAACACCCAATAAATTACCTATTGAAAAATAAATCTTATTAGACGTAAGATTAAATTATATAAATGAAAACGTAAATGTTTCATAGGAAACATTTTATGGAGAATAGTCAATAGGCCTAAAAGGTGGTGGAATATGTATGAAAAATACGTTTTCTCGTTTATTTGGCTTTGGAGATAAAGAGAGCGAATTCGAATTACAAGACGAAAGCCATGAAGAGATAGATAAAAAGGTATATGAAGAAATACAAGAAATTCCGATAGTAAATATTACCCCTAACCGTTATCAACCAAGAACAGTTTTTGATGATGCGCGTATTGATGAGCTAGCATTAACAATTCGTACACATGGACTTATTCAGCCGATTGTTGTAAGGCAATATGAGGATGATAAGTACGAGATTATTGCTGGAGAAAGACGTTTTCGCGCGGCAACAAAGTTAGGGTGGGAAAAGGTTCCTGCAATTATAAAGAACTTAAATGATACAGAGACAGCTTCTGTAGCTTTAATTGAAAACTTGCAACGTGAGGAACTAACGGCAATCGAGGAAGCTGTGGCATATCAAAAGCTGATTGAGTTACATAATTTAACACAAGAAGCATTGGCACAACGACTTGGAAAAGGACAATCTACAATCGCAAATAAGTTGCGATTGTTAAAGTTGCCTGAAGAAATAAAAAGTGCATTATTAGAAAAAAGCATTACAGAACGTCATGCCCGCGCTCTCATTCCTTTAAAAAATGAGGAATTACAACTGAAGGTTTTACAGGAAATTGTGGAGAAACAACTAAATGTAAAGCAAACAGAAGAACGAATTGCGAAGTTACTAGAGGAAGCGAAACCGAAGCGTAAGGCAAAGCAAAAAGCAGTAAGTCGAGATACGAGGATTGCTATGAATACAATTAGACAATCTTTACAAATGGTTACTGAAAGTGGTTTGAATGTTAATTCTGAGGAAGAAGAATTTGATGAGTACTATCAAATTACAATTAAAATTCCAAAGAAAAAATAATAATGACGTGCTAGAGACCTTATCCTATTGGAGAGGTCTCTTTTACTATATTTTCTTGTTAAATGAAGAAGGAGTTTAGAAATAAATTTTGAAGTTTAATAAAGGACGTAAAAGAAAAAGTTTTATTTCATGTTACAATAAACGTAATTGTTACTAGAATAAGATAGAAAGGTTGAAAGTAGGTGACATCATGGGAAAAATCATTGCTATTGCTAATCAAAAAGGCGGTGTTGGAAAAACAACAACATCTGTTAATTTAGGGGCTGGATTGGCGCAAGTAGGTAAAAAAGTCCTTCTTGTAGATATTGATGCTCAAGGAAATGCAACGACTGGTGTGGGAATTGAAAAATCTGAATTAGATCAATGTATTTACAACGTTCTTGTGGAAGATGCAGATGTTCAAGGGGTTATACAGAAAACCGCAACTGAAAACTTAGATGTTCTACCCGCTACAATTCAATTAGCTGGTGCTGAAATTGAATTGGTACCGACTATTTCCCGGGAAGTACGTTTGCAAAGAGCATTACAGCCAGTTCGTGATGAATATGACTATATTATTATCGACTGTCCCCCATCTTTAGGGTTATTAACGATTAATGCATTAACAGCAGCAGATTCTGTTATTATTCCTGTACAGTGTGAATATTACGCACTAGAAGGGTTAAGTCAGCTATTAAATACAGTTCGACTTGTACAAAAACATTTAAATAAAAATTTAGCAATTCAAGGTGTATTGTTAACAATGTTGGATGCCCGTACAAATTTAGGGATCCAAGTTATAGATGAAGTGAAAAAGTATTTTAGGGATAAAGTATATCGCTCGATTATTCCGCGTAATGTACGCTTGAGCGAGGCTCCAAGTCATGGGAAACCTATTATGCAGTATGACGCTAAATCAAGAGGAGCAGAAGTATATATAGATTTAGCAGAGGAAGTGATTGCAGGTGGCTAAAGGATTAGGAAGAGGAATTAATGTGTTTTTTCCTGATTTAGATGTGAAAGAAGAGGAAACAATTCAGGAGATTCTTGTAACTGAATTAAGGCCGAATCCATATCAACCGCGTAAACACTTTAATAAAGAGGCGATTCAGGAATTAGCAATTTCGATTAAGGAACACGGTATCCTACAACCATTAATTGCTAGGAAGAGTATTAAAGGATATGAAATTGTTGCAGGTGAAAGACGATTTCGTGCTGCAAAAGAGGCTGGTTTAGAAAAAGTACCTGCGGTTGTAAGACAATTAACTGAACAGCAAATGATGGAATTTGCTTTGTTAGAAAACTTACAACGAGAAGATTTAAATCCTATGGAAGAGGCAATGGCATACCAGATGTTAATGAATGAGCTAAATGTAACGCAAGAACAATTAGCGAAACGTCTTGGTAAAAGCAGACCTTACATTGCAAATTATACTCGGTTATTAAGCCTACCTTCTTTCGTACAAGATATGATTGCAAATGGTCAACTTTCAATGGCTCATGGGAGAACTTTACTTACGATAAAAGATGAAGAACAATTGAAGTCCTTATTGAAACGCATTGAAAAAGAAGGATTAAATGTTCGTCAATTAGAGAAAATCGTCCAAGAGATTAATCAACACGTTTCACGTGAAACAAAAAAAGTGAAAAAAGAGCGGAATATATTTTTCGTAGAACGTGAAACGTTCTTAAGAGAAAAGTTTGGCACAGATGTGAAAATTAAAGAAACGAAAAAAGAAAAAGGTAAAATCGAAATTGAATTTTTCAATAAAGAGGATTTAAATCGTATTTTAGAATTATTAGCGCAGAAAAACTAAAAAGCAAACCATCTTATTATTTATAGATGGTTTGCCTTTTTTAATACAGATAATTTTTGATCTGTTTCTTTTATACTTTGTGCAATTACATCAGCCATTTTCATGACTAAACTTAATCTTGTATTTTGCAGGACGAAAAACTCCATAAAACCGTTTAGATTTACGATGCCATGAATATGTAAATCACCAACTGCAGGTAATTTCTTGTTCATTGCAGCTCCAGGTTTACTAGGCCCCATTCCGGTAGTGATAGAACCGATACTTTGAGATTTTCCTAAACAGGCATCAACCGCAATTATAAACGAGGTAGGATTATCTTTCTGTATATTCTGAATCCTCTCTTCTAAATTTAGTGCATGGACTGGCTCATCTAGTGTGCCGAACACTTGGAAGTTTGTAATTCCTACTTGTTCTAGTTTTGTACCGACTAACGGACCGAGTGCATCACCTGTAGAACGATCTGTTCCGATACAAACGAGAATAATTGGTATATGGGTTTTAATAGGAATGTGGGAAAGTAAGAAGTTACTAATTGTCTCGGAGGCTTTTAAATCTTGGTGCATAACATTTTGAGTTTCTTTTTCGAAAAAAGGTAAGCGAAAACTTCCAATATTCATGAAGCACCCATCCTTTTAATAAATTTTCAAAATATGTTATATGGTGAGTAAAATGGAAAACTATAAGTGCGTACTTACTGTAAAACTTAAGCGAAAACGGAAATAATAGTACTAGTATATATATATTCGCTCCATTTTATACCTGTAGAGAAGTTAACAAATACAATTAAAGTCATAAAAATTTTTCAGCAATTAGAAGACTTCTGATACAATAGGAAGGATAACTAAAAAGAAATTTTGGCTGGAGAGGTAGAGGTACATGGATTTATTAACGAAGTGGTTTAATTCTACGAAACAGTATTTATTAGATGCTGATCGTTGGGCAGATATTGGAATTGCGGCATTAAAAATATGTATCATTTTAACAATTGGTGCAATTGTAGTGAGAATTGCAAGAGCGGTTGTACGAAATGCGTTTCGTATGGGAAGTCGTTCTCCAATTCAAATTTCAGAACGTCGTACAGTTACAGTAGCAAAGTTACTTGAAAATATCGTGGCATACGTTGTTATGTTCATTATGTTAATTGCGATTTTAGGTGTGTTTAATATTAATGCATCAGGTTTATTAGCCGGTGCTGGGGTAATTGGTTTAGCTGTCGGATTTGGCGCTCAAAGTTTAGTGAAAGACGTTATTACAGGTTTATTTATTTTGTTAGAAGATCAGTTTTCAGTTGGCGATTATGTTAAAATCGGTCAATTTGAAGGAGTCGTTTTAGAAATTGGACTTCGTACAACGAAAGTAAAGAGTTGGACAGGTGAAATTCATACCTTACCAAACGGAAGTATTATTCAAGTTACTAACTACTCAGTTAGTAATAGTGTAGCGTTTGTTGATATATCTATTTCATATGAGGCTGATATTGCGAAAGCAGAGCAAGTTATTGAAGATTTATTAGTAGAATTACCTTCAAAGTACGAGAAAATGGTAACAACACCTCAATTATTAGGTGTGCAAACATTAGCTGCCTCAGAAGTTATATTACGTGTTATTGCTGAAGTAGAACCGATGCAACATGCAGTTATTGCAAGGGCACTTCGTAAAGAGATTAAAAATCGTCTTGATTTACATGGAATTGAAATTCCATATCCACGTATGGTTTTATATAATCGTGAAGAATTAGTTAGTGGAAAAGCAATTTAGTATGGAGAGGAGTTTGGAGAGTGGAGCAAAAGGAATATAACTTGTATGATGTTGTGGAAATGAAGAAAGCCCATCCATGTGGCGAGAATCGTTGGAAAATTATTCGTATGGGAATGGATATCCGCATTAAGTGCGAGGGGTGTGACCATTCAGTAATGATTCCTCGAAGAGAGTTTGATCGTAAGGTGAAAAAAATACTTGTGAAGCACGAAGAATAGAGCGAGAGTAACAGTTACAGTAGGTAACTGTTACTTTTTTTCGTTTAGCGGAAACTTGTCATTTTTTTCGTTACTATCTATAATGATGAAAGATTGAGACATAGGAGTGAAAAATATGGGATTAACGGCTGGGATTGTTGGATTACCTAACGTAGGGAAGTCAACTTTATTTAATGCAATTACACAAGCAGGAGCAGAATCTGCAAACTATCCATTCTGTACAATTGATCCAAACGTAGGGATTGTAGAAGTACCAGATGAGCGTTTAAATAAATTAACGGAATTAGTAGAACCGAAAAAAACTGTTCCGACTGTATTTGAATTTACTGATATTGCGGGTATCGTAAAAGGTGCTAGTAAAGGTGAAGGATTAGGAAATAAATTCTTATCGCACATTCGCCAAGTAGATGCAATTTGCCAAGTTGTTCGTTGTTTTGAAGACGAAAATATTACGCACGTTTCAGGGAAAGTAGATCCGATTGATGATATTGAAACAATCAACTTAGAGCTAATTTTAGCGGATCTAGAATCTGTTGATAAACGTATCGAGCGTGTTGCAAAATTAGCAAGACAAAAAGATAAAGAAGCAGTATACGAGCATGAAATTTTAGTTCGCTTAAAAGAAGCTTTTGAAGAGGGCAAACCGGCTCGTACTGTTGAATTTACAGAAGAGCAAATGAAAATCGTTAAAGGCCTTCATTTACTTACAACGAAAGAAATGCTATACGTAGCAAACGTAAGTGAAGATGATGTTATGGATCCTTCTGAAAACAAATACGTAAAAATGGTAAAAGAATTTGCTGCAAATGAAAATTCTCAAGTAATCGTTGTATGTGCAAAAATCGAAGAAGAAATCGCTGAACTAGACGAGGAAGAGAAAAAAGTATTCCTTGAAGAACTAGGCATTGAAGAATCTGGTTTAGATCAATTAATTCGTGCTGCATACAATTTATTAGGACTTGCTACTTACTTCACGGCTGGCGTTCAAGAAGTACGTGCTTGGACATTTAAACAAGGAATGAAGGCACCACAATGTGCTGGTGTTATTCATACAGACTTTGAACGTGGATTTATTCGTGCAGAAACAGTTTCTTACGATGACTTAATGACAAACGGTTCTATGACAGCTGCAAAAGAGGCTGGAAAAGTACGTTTAGAAGGAAAAGAATATATCGTAAAAGACGGAGATGTTATGCACTTCCGTTTTAACGTTTAATTTAATATTTCCTAGGAAAAATAAAGATATGAGCTTGGCAAATATATTATATGTTTGCCAAGTTTTTTATGTATTGGTGAGTTGATTCATATAACTTACTATGATATAATCTAAACTCGTGAGTAATTACTATAAATTAATTGCTCCTTGCCCATTACGGGCCGTTTAGACCAAAAGGAGGTGAAAGTGTAATGAGAAAGTACGAAATTATGTACATCATTCGTCCTGGCGTTGAAGAAGAAGCTCAAAAAGCTTTAGTTGAACGTTTTGCAGGTGTTTTAACAAACAATGGTGCAGAAATCATTAACACGAAAGAGTGGGGTAAGCGTCGTTTAGCTTACGAAATCAACGACTTACGTGAAGGTTTCTACATGATCTTAAACGTGAAATCTAACGCAGAAGCGATTAACGAATTCGACCGTTTAGCTAAGATCAACGAAGATATCCTTCGTCATATCGTTGTTAAAGAAGAAGAAAAATAATTGATATATAAGGGAGAGTGGTTCGATTGATGAATCGTGTTATCCTCGTTGGTCGTTTAACTAAGGACCCTGACTTACGTTACACGCCCAATGGTGTTGCAGTAGCTACTTTTACGTTAGCTGTGAATCGCGCATTTGCCAATCAACAAGGTGAGCGTGAAGCTGACTTTATTAATTGTGTAATATGGCGTAAACAAGCAGAAAACGTAGCAAATTATTTGAAAAAAGGTAGCTTAGCAGGCGTAGATGGACGTCTTCAAACTCGTAATTACGAGGGACAAGATGGTAAACGTGTATACGTAACAGAAGTTCTTGCGGAAAGCGTGCAATTTTTAGAGCCGCGTAATGGCGGTGGGGAGCAACGTGGTTCATTTAATCAGCAACCATCAGGAGCTGGTTTCGGTAACCAAGGCTCTAACCCATTTGGTCAATCTAGTAATTCAGGTAACCAAGGTAACTCTGGATTTACGAAGAATGACGATCCATTTTCAAATGTAGGTCAACCGATCGACATTTCCGACGACGATTTACCGTTCTAATACAGTAAATTTGTTAGTTTTAACAAAGAATGGAGGGAAATAGACATGGCAGGACGCAAAGGTGGACGTGCGAAACGTCGTAAGGTGTGTTTCTTCACAGCTAACGGCATCACTCGCATTGACTATAAAGATGTTGATTTATTAAAACGTTTCGTTTCTGAGCGTGGTAAAATTTTACCTCGTCGTGTAACAGGAACAAGCGCAAAATACCAACGCAAACTTACAGTTGCAATTAAACGTGCTCGTCAAATGGCACTTTTACCATATGTTGGTGAATAATAGCGTATGAAATGCACAGTAGAGTCGGACTCTACTGTGCATTTTGCTATGCTTTTCTTTTTTGAAAGAGAGGTTAAAATGTGAAACAAGCAAGATTTATTACTGAAGGTGCCGCTTTGTTGGCTATATATGCAATGTTATTGCTTATATCTATGTATGTTCCGATTTTGGGTACAGTTGTAACTTTTGCGTTGCCGTTACCATTTATACTATTAATGATAAGACATAAACTATCTAATGTGCTCGTGGTTTTTGTAGCGGCACTTTTTGTTACTGTTATTGTGAGTCAACCGATGAATTTAGTGAAGACAATTATGTTTGGATTGATAGGGATTGTTTTAGGATATATGTATAAAACAAGAAAAAAGCCAGTGGAAATCTTAATAGCTGGGACGCTTGCATACTTAATTGGTTTTGTACTTATTTATGTTGCGAGTATAAAGTTTTTCAACATAGATATAATGAAGCAAATGCAAAGTATATTTAGTGAAAGTATGGCGAAAAGCGAAAAGATAGTAAGTGCTACAGGTATGCCGATTAGTAAGGAACAAAAAGAGTTACTTGCACAAATGAATGATATATTACAATCGTTACTTCCGAGTATACTTGTGCTAGTTTCAGTATGTTTTTCTTGGATTACAGTGATAATATCAGGTAGTGTTTTGAAAAAGTTAAAACATGACGTTATATCTTGGCCTAAATTTAAAGATATACAATTACCAAAGAGTATCATTTGGTATTACGTTATATTTATTTTGTTAGCAACTTTTATAAAAGTAGAACCAACATCATATTTACATATGGTATTTTCTAATCTAAATGTCATATTTGCACTATTGCTTGTACTGCAAGGTCTGACATTTATCGCCTTTTTAGCGTATAGAAAAGGTTTTACTAAAGGGGTTCCTATTATTAGTTTTATTGCATGCATGTTTATTCCGATGCTGTTTCCTCTTGTGACAATCTTAGGTATAATTGACTTAGGGATTTCATTGCGTTCTAAAATAGGGGGATAAAATAATATTCCTTATACTATTTTAATCTGTTTAACTAACTGGAAGGTGAGTTAGTTTTACTTTATAGGAGTTGTATACATGCCTGAATTTGATAAGAAACAGTGGTTTTTATATCCTGTTTATGTATTGGCATTTTTTGTGTTTGTGCTCATTTCAATTCTCTGTTATTTTCATTTAATTATGGGGATAGCTGCTTTTGTCATTTTTTGTATCGTATTCTTTATCGTTATACGATTTGAACTTAATTTTCAAAGGAATTTCGAAAAGCATACGACAGATATGATTACAAGAGTAAAGAAAGTAAGTAATGAAGCATTTAACCAAATGCCGATTGGTATTTTGTTATACAATAAGGATTATGGGATTGATTGGGCAAATCCTTATTTATCTTCATGTCTGGGACAGCATGCATTAGCTGGATGGCACCTTTACGATGTATCAGAAACATTACTTCTTTTCATTAAAGGAGAAACTTCTGATGATATAGTCTCTTTAAATAATCGAAAGTTTCGCGTTTTTGTAAGGAAAGAAGAAAAGTTAATTTATTTCTTTGATGTAACGGAACAAACAGAAATCGAAAAGATGTACGAGGATCAAAGGACTGTTTTAGCTGTCATCTATTTGGATAATTATGATGAAGTTACACAAGGATTAGATGATCAATTACGTACGAATATAACAAGTCTTGTGACATCGCGACTAAATGAATGGGCACTTAAGTATGGGGCGTATTTAAAACGTGCATCTTCAGAAAGATTCTTCGTTGTGCTAAATGAAAGTATTTTGACGCAGATGGAAAAAGGGAAATTTAGCATTTTAGATCAGGTACGTGAAGAAACATCTAAAAGGAATATACCACTTACATTAAGTGTGGGTGTCGGATCAGGTGATTTACCTTTATCAGAGCTTGGAGCAATGGCTCAATCTGGTTTAGATCTTGCGCTTGGGCGTGGGGGAGACCAAGTAGCTATTAAACAAGCGACAGGTAAAGTTAAGTTCTATGGAGGTAAGACAAATCCGGTTGAAAAACGTACCCGTGTACGCGCTAGGGTCATTTCGCATGCGTTAAAGGATTTAGTATTAGAAAGTAGTAATGTCATTATTATGGGGCATAGGGCTCCCGATATGGACGCAATTGGTGCTGCGATTGGTATTTTAAAAGTTGCTCAATTAAATGAGCGTAAAGGATATATTGTGTTAGATGAAAATGATTCCGATAAAGGAATTAAGCGCTTGATGGACAAAGTGAAACAAAATGAGGAGTTATGGTCTCATTTTATTACTCCAGAGCAAGCGATGGAATTTGCAAATGATGAGTCGTTACTTGTTGTTGTCGATACGCATAAACCTTCTATGGTGATGGAGCAAAAACTGTTACATAAAATTGAAAATGTAGTAGTTATTGATCATCATCGCCGTGGAGAAGATTTTATTGAAGACCCATTGCTAGTTTATATGGAACCATATGCTTCTTCAACGGCAGAATTGGTTACAGAATTACTTGAGTATCAACCTAAAAATTTAAAGATGACAATGTTAGAAGCGACGGCATTGTTAGCGGGTATTATTGTCGACACGAAAAGTTTCACGTTCCGGACAGGGGCTCGTACATTTGATGCTGCTTCTTATCTGCGCTCACATGGTGCAGATACTGTACTTGTACAAGAACTTTTAAAGGAAGATATGGATCAGTATTTACGGGTTGCAAAAGCTATAAAAAATGCGTACATTTATAAAAATGGAATTGCGATTGCTAAAGTTGATAGTGATGATTACTACGATCAAGTGCTTATTGCGCAATCAGCAGACACGTTATTAACGATGACAGGGATTATTGCATCATTTGTTGTTGCAAAACGTGGCGAAAATCTCATTGGAATTAGCAGCAGATCTTTAGGTGAAGTGAATGTGCAGCTAATTATGGAAAACTTAGGCGGTGGCGGGCATTTGACGAATGCAGCCACACAAATGAAAAATGTTACAGTAGATGAAGCTGAGGAGAAGCTTCGATTTGTTATTGATGACTATTTACAGGGAGGCACACAATCATGAAAGTAATTTTTCTAAAAGACGTAAAAGGTAAAGGTAAAAAAGGAGAAGTAAAAAACGTACCGGATGGCTATGCAAATAACTTCTTACTAAAACAAGGATTAGCTGCTGAAGCAACAAATAGCAGTATGAAAACTTTAGAAGCTCAAAAGCGTAAAGAAGAAAAAGATGCAGCAGCAGAGCTTGAAAATGCAAAAGAGTTAAAAGAGACTTTAGAGAAATTAACTGTAGAATTAAAGGCGAAATCTGGAGAAGGTGGCCGTTTATTTGGTTCTATCACAAGTAAACAAATCGTGGATGCAATGCAAAAATCACACAAAATTAAGCTTGATAAACGTAAATTTGAAATGGACGATGCAATCCGCGCGTTAGGTTATACAAACGTTACTGTGAAATTGCATCCACAAGTAACAGCAACAGTAAAAGTTCATGTTAGTGAACAATAAAAATAAATTAAGCAAGGAGGATTGCGTATGAGTGATGTACTTGCTGATCGTACCCCTCCGCATAATATAGAGGCTGAGCAGGCGGTTTTAGGGGCCATATTGATTGATCAAGATGCGTTAACTTCAGCATCAGAGTTATTGGTACCTGATTCGTTCTATCGAACGAAACATCAAAAGATTTTTGAAGTCATGCTTGGGCTATCTGATAAGGGAGAGCCGATCGACTTAGTAATGATGACATCAGCAATGGCTGATCAAGGATTACTAGAAGAGGTTGGTGGGGTTTCTTACTTAGCAGAGTTAGCAGAAGTTGTGCCAACTGCAGCTAACGTAGAATATTACGCACGCATCATCGCTGAAAAGGCGCTTTTACGTCGTTTAATTCGCACGGCGACTCATATTGTATCGGATGGATACGAGAGAGAAGATGATGTGGATGGTCTTTTAAACGAGGCTGAGAAAAAAATATTAGAAGTATCCCATCAAACGAATGCAAAAGCATTCCAAAACATTAAAGATGTTCTTGTAGATGCTTATGACAAAATTGAACTTTTGCATAATCAAAAGGGTGAAGTTACTGGGATACCAACTGGGTTTACTGAATTAGATAAGATGACAGCAGGTTTCCAACGAAATGATTTAATTATCGTGGCAGCACGTCCATCAGTAGGGAAAACGGCATTTTCATTAAATATTGCACAAAACGTAGCGACGAAAACGGATGAAAATGTAGCGATTTTTAGTTTGGAGATGGGTGCTGATCAGCTTGTTATGCGTATGCTTTGTGCAGAAGGGAATATTGATGCACAAAGACTTCGTACTGGTTCATTAACTTCCGATGATTGGGCAAAATTAACAATGGCAATGGGGAGTCTCTCAAATGCTGGTATATATATTGATGATACACCAGGTATTAAAGTAAATGAGATTCGAGCAAAATGTCGTAGATTAAAGCAAGAACAAGGTCTTGGTATGATTTTGATTGACTATTTGCAGCTTATTCAAGGAAGTGGGAAATCAGGAGAAAACCGTCAGCAGGAAGTATCTGAGATTTCTCGTACCTTAAAAGGGATTGCACGTGAATTGCAAGTGCCTGTTATTGCTTTATCACAGTTATCTCGTGGTGTAGAATCTCGTCAAGATAAACGCCCGATGATGTCTGATATTCGTGAATCTGGAAGTATTGAGCAGGATGCCGATATTGTAGCTTTCCTATATCGTGAAGACTACTATGATCGAGAAACGGAAAACAAAAATACAATTGAAATTATTATTGCAAAACAGCGTAACGGTCCAGTAGGTTCAGTGGAACTTGCATTCGTCAAAGAGTTCAATAAGTTCGTTAACTTAGAACGTCGTTTTGAGGATGGACATGCTCCACCGGCATAAAGGCAGTATAAAAAAGAAACACATTTCTTATAATAAGATGTGTTTCTTTTTTTTTATAAGAAAGATAAGGCTTTCATAAGTTAAATATATAATTCTTACGAACGAAAAAGTTTTTTTGTGAAAAAATGTTCGCTTTTCGGTTGACTTCTTTTTCGGTTTTGGTACAATTATATTGTTTGAATAGATCGTTTGAAAATTGCGGAGGTGCTTTAATAATGTCTTCAGTAGTAGTTGTAGGAACACAATGGGGCGACGAAGGAAAAGGTAAAATCACTGATTTTCTTTCTGAGCATGCGGAAGTAGTTGCAAGATATCAAGGTGGAAATAACGCGGGACATACAATTGTTTTCGGCGGAGTTAAATATAAATTACACTTAATTCCATCTGGTATTTTCTATAAAGAGAAAATTTGTGTAATCGGAAACGGATTAGTAGTAGATCCAAAAGCATTACTTGAAGAGTTAAAATACTTACACGATCGTGGTGTAAGTACTGATAATTTACGTGTAAGTAACCGTGCACACGTTATTTTACCTTACCACTTAAAACAAGATGAGTTAGAAGAAGCAAGTAAAGGTGATAACAAAATCGGTACAACGAAAAAAGGTATCGGTCCTGCATATATGGATAAAGCTGCTCGCATTGGTATTCGTATGGCTGATCTTTTAGACCGTGAAGCATTTAAAGAGAAGCTTGAGCGCAATTTAGTAGAAAAAAATCGTTTATTTGAAAAAATGTATGATACAGAAGGTTTCACTGTAGAAGAAATTTTCGAAGAGTACTTCGAGTACGGGCAACAAATCGCGCAATATGTATGTGATACGTCTGTTGTATTAAATGATGCATTAGATAATAATCACCGTGTATTATTTGAAGGTGCACAAGGTGTTATGCTTGATATTGACCATGGTACGTACCCATTCGTTACATCTTCTAACCCAATTGCTGGTGGTGTAACAGTTGGAACTGGAGTTGGTCCTGCGAAAGTTACTCGCGTTGTAGGTGTATGTAAAGCATATACAAGCCGCGTTGGTGATGGTCCATTCCCTACTGAGCTTCATGATGAAATTGGTCATCAAATTCGTGAAGTTGGTCGCGAGTATGGAACGACAACTGGTCGTCCACGCCGCGTAGGTTGGTTCGATAGCGTTGTTGTAAGACATGCACGTCGTGTTAGTGGTTTAACGGATCTATCATTAAATTCTATCGACGTTTTAACAGGTATTCCAACTCTTAAAATTTGTGTTGCTTACAAATACAATGGCGAAGTTATTGATGAAGTTCCAGCTAACTTAAACATTTTAGCAAAATGTGAGCCTGTATATGAAGAGCTTCCAGGTTGGGAAGAAGATATTACTGGTGTAAAATCATTAGATGAACTTCCTGAAAATGCACGAAAATACGTAGAACGTGTTTCTGAGTTAACAGGAATTCAAATATCTATGTTCTCAGTTGGACCAGATCGTAACCAAACAAATATTGTTCGTAACGTATACGAAGCTTAATTAATATTTTTTAGAAAAAACTCATGTCCGCATGAGTTTTTTCTTATTATTTTATAAAAAACGAAAAAAAGTATTGCAATAAATACAGAATACATGTTATGATACATCTTGTCGTCACGAAAATATGACGTTGGTGAGTATGAGCCATTAGCTCAGTTGGTAGAGCATCTGACTTTTAATCAGAGGGTCGAAGGTTCGAGTCCTTCATGGCTCACCATTTTATTTTTCGTGGCCCGTTGGTCAAGTGGTTAAGACACCGCCCTTTCACGGCGGTAACACGGGTTCGAATCCCGTACGGGTCATGTTTTTTTTTGCTTATTTTTGGTCCCGTGGTGTAGTGGTTAACATGCCTGCCTGTCACGCAGGAGATCGCCGGTTCGACCCCGGTCGGGACCGCCACTTTTGTTTATACCACCATTAGTGGTTTTATATATAGTTTTGGCTCGGTAGCTCAGTCGGTAGAGCAGAGGACTGAAAATCCTCGTGTCGGCGGTTCGATTCCGTCCCGAGCCACTCTCAGGATATTAAGTGGGCCCACTTAATATCCTTTTTATTTATGTAATTTTACAAAACTGAGTAGTTATTTTAAAATAGAACGAGGAGCCTCTAGCAGTTGAAGCTAGAGGTTTTTCTATAGATCGTATAGGATGCCGTGTAAAAGTGGATCATACATGAGTCTATGAGAATAGAGGAGAAAATACTTAAACAAAGGATGCGGTCATATAGGACATACTATGTAAACATCAATATGTTTAGGGATTATTGACCATATTTTTATAAGGAGGAAATAGACGATGATGGGAAAGAAAATTTTAGTAGTTGATGATGAAAAGCCGATTGCAGATATTTTGAAGTTTAACCTAGAAAAAGAAGGTTTTGAAATAGTAATGGCGCATGATGGTGATGAAGCAATTGAAAAGGCTAATGAAGAACAACCAGATATGGTTTTATTAGATATTATGCTACCAGGTAAAGATGGCTTAGAGGTTTGCCGTGAAATACGTAAAAGTTCAGAAATGCCGATTATTATGCTTACAGCAAAGGACTCTGAGATTGATAAAGTATTAGGGCTTGAGCTTGGGGCAGATGATTATGTAACGAAGCCATTTAGTACGAGGGAATTACTTGCTCGTGTGAAGGCGAATTTACGCCGTCATCAACAAGGTGGTGCTGCAGAAAAAGAGGAAAATACAGAAATGGTTATTGGACCAATTGTAATTAATCCAAATGCATATAGTGTAACGAAGCGAGAGGAAAACATCGAGCTTACGCACCGTGAATTTGAGTTGCTACATTATTTAGCGAAACATTTGGGACAAGTTATGACACGCGAACATTTATTACAAACAGTTTGGGGTTATGACTATTTTGGAGATGTGCGCACAGTAGACGTAACAGTACGTCGTTTGCGTGAAAAAATTGAAGATAATCCAAGCCATCCTACTTTAATTGTAACTAGACGTGGAGTAGGGTATTACTTGCGTGACCCAGAGCAGGAATAGTATATGAAGAAAGTTGGTTTTTTTCAATCTATTCATTTAAAATTTGTGCTTATATATATGCTATTAATATTAATAGCGATGCAAGTTATTGGAGTGTATTTCGTAAGGGAATTAGAGAAGAGCCTAGTACAAGGTTTTAGGGATTCTTTAACGCAGCAAACAAACTTATTATCATATAATTTGAAGCAAGAGTTTAAAAAAAGTTATACAAAAGCAGAAACAGAGTCAACAGATGAAACGATTAAAACTTCAATTCGAAAATTTGCCTCTGATCAGAAGAAAGTTATACAAGAGGTAAGCGTATTTGATTCGCATAGAAAGTTACTGGCTATTTCAGATGAATCAAAGCAGAATAAGGTGAATCGAACATCAACTGATATAGCTGTTCAGCGAGTGTTAGTACAAAAAAAGCCGGAAGTGAAAATTGAGAAGGATGGTAGTACAGGTCATCGTGTTCAAGTTATGCTTACTCCGATTCTAGATGATAACGGTAAGGATGCGCTTGGTGTTATTTACATTGTGGCATCTATGGAAGATGTATATAAACAAATGAAGGATATAAACCAAATTTTTGCTACTGGAACAGTAATTGCTTTATTAGTAACGGCCGTACTTGGAATTTTATTGGCTCAAACAATTACAAGACCAATTTCAGATATGCGGAGACAAGCAATCGAAATGGCAAAAGGAAATTATTCGAGAAAAGTAAAAGTGCATAGCCATGATGAAATTGGACAACTGGCATTATCCTTCAATAATTTATCAAAAAAATTACAACAAGCTCGTTCTTCTACGGAAAGTGAAAGGCGTAAATTATCATCTGTTTTATCACATATGACAGATGGAGTAATTGCTACTGACCGAAAAGGGGATATTATTTTACTAAATGACCCTGCGGAAAAGATGTTAAATGTTTCTCGTGAAACAGCGCTCGATCAATCTGTTTTAGAGGTATTAGGGATACAGGAAGAATTTACGCTCGATCATTTATATGAAGAGCCAGATTCTGTTTTATTAGATTTTAGTACGAGAAACGAACCATATATTTTACGTGCTAGCTTCTCTGTTATTCAAAAAGAAACAGGGAAGGCAAATGGCTTAATTGCTGTACTATATGATGTAACAGAGCAGGAGCGTATAGAACGGGAACGCCGTGAGTTTGTGGCGAATGTCTCTCATGAATTAAGGACGCCATTAACGACGATGCGCAGTTATTTAGAGGCACTTACAGATGGAGCGTGGCAGGATCCGAATATTGCACCACAATTTTTAACGGTTACACAAGAAGAAACAGAAAGAATGATTAGACTTGTAAATGCGTTGTTACAGCTATCTAAACTTGATAGTACAGAGCACCGTTTAATGAAAGAATGGGTCGACTTTACTGATTTCTTTAATAATGTTATTGATCGCTTTGAAATGTCTAAAGAGCAAAATGTAAGTTTCAAACGATCTTTCTCTAAAAAATCTAGGTTTATTGATATGGATACTGACAAAATTACTCAAGTGCTGTATAACATTATTTCTAACGCATTAAAGTATTCACCAGAAGGTGGAACAGTAACATATCGTTTACGTGATCGCGGTGATTTATTAGAAATTAGCGTAAGTGACCAAGGAATGGGTATTCCAAAAGAAAACGTTGATAAAATCTTTGAACGTTTTTATCGCGTAGATAAAGCTCGTTCAAGACAAATGGGTGGTACGGGACTTGGATTAGCAATTGCAAAAGAAATGATTGAGGCACATGGTGGCTCTATTTGGGCGAAGAGTGAAGAAGGAAAAGGGACAACTATTTATTTCACGTTACCAATGGCAGCAGATGAAGAGGACGATTGGGAATGAGTATGGAAAACTTTAAAACAATAGTTTTAATTAACCTAGTTGTAATTAGCCTATTTCTTACTTTTAACCTATGGACGTATGTGCCAGATTCTACATCCATGCAAAACGCGAAATTTGTACAGGGGAATGAAGGAATGAACCAAACTAAAATTTCCGATGTTGTCCGTCCTACTTCTATCATCGTGCATAAAGATAAAAATCATTATGGGAGCAGAAGAGAGGCAGATATAGAATCAATCTATAAGCCTCTGGAAGTAGGGGAACTACATGGTTTTAGAGAGATATCAATCACTAAGGGTGATTTCCTTTCATATGTGCATGGTGAAGGGAAAGTTGAACTGGTTTTCCCTACCGACATCCCATTTGATGCAGTTAAATCCATGTTTAACATGAAAGAGAAGAGTACAGATAAGCCTAAACACTTTAATCGTATTCTCCTCGATCCTTCTCGAAGTAAGGATCAAGAAATTAAAATTAACTTTGTTTCTGATGGTGATAACTTTAAAATATATGAGGCAAAACTAAGTGGTGTGTATTTAAAAGATATTGTAAATGCCCAAAATCAATTTATAGTATCAGCAAAGCCTTATTTTGATTATCAACTCAATGATATGAAAAAGTTATTTTTACCAGATGGAACGACAGAGTTAAACAATATAACATATATTTCATCTAATTTAGCAGTTGATACGTTTAAGAATGCTCTGTTTAGTGATCCTCGTTATTTAAGTCCGATTACCGAGATGTCGAAAGAAACATTTACAGATGGTATTAGATCCATGGAAATTGAAAACGATCGTCACATGCTAAAGTATAAAAACTCTTCTGTCTTAACTGAGAAAACGATAGATAATTTAATGCTTTTACAAAAAAGCTTTGAATTCGTAAGTGGTCACAGTGGGAGTTTGGATTCATATCGTTTGGACTATATGAATAAAGGAGAGACAGTATTTCGTTTAAATGAAGATGGATATTCAGTATTCAATGAAGATGGATTAGCTGAATTGAGACAAATATGGGGATCAGAAGAAGTAATGGAATATGAAAGACCGCTGCTGTCTTTAAATACTAAAGGTATAGAACAGAAGGTTACTCTTCCGTCAGGGCATGTTGTAATAGCATCCCTAGAAAATAATCCAGAGATAAAGAAACAAGTAATTAAGGATATTGGCATTGGATACAAGTTATCACTAGATGGGCAAGTAGTTCGACTACAACCAATTTGGTATGTAAAACTTGTTGAAGGTGAAACAGGTAAACAGAAAATCTATGAGTGGAGTGAGGGAGGACTAAATGGATTGGGATCGGATTAAAACCATATTTATTGTGACCTTTTTTGTTTTGGACCTCTTTCTCATTTTTCAATTCATTCAAAAGCAAGATAGTAATCAATTGGAGCTTATTGCAGAAACAAAGATAGATCAAGAATTAAAAGCAAACAAAATTACTATGGGGAATATCCCTAAAGAACCGAAAAAAGAGTCGTTTATTAGAGCGGAAAATAAAGCCTTTAAAGAAGAAGATATACAGTCTTTGAAAAATCAAACGGTGCATATACAAAATATGTATAAGATAGAAAGTAAGCTAAAAGAGCCTTTTTTAAATACGAAATCATTATCAAAAGATAAGTATAATGAATTTTTGAAGAACTATGTATTAGATGGACAAAAGTATGAATTTGGAGCGGTGAAAGACTCTAAAATTTATTTCTTTCAAAAATATAAAGATAAGCCTATTTTCTATAATAATCAGGCGATGATTGTTGTGGAATTAAATGAAAAAAATGAACTTGTTTCATATACGCAGACAATGCTAACTGATTTAAAAGAAATGGGCGAAGGTGAAAAAACGAAAGACCAAGAAATTATTACGGCTCAAACAGCTTTAGAAAATTTGTATTTAAAAAATAAAATTCATGGAAATACGCATGTTAAAGAAGCACAAATTGGTTATGCCACTCTTACCGCATCTACTTCTAATAACCAAGTACTTGCTCCAACGTGGAATTTAAAAACGGAGCAGAAGCAGGACTTCTTTGTGAATGCAATTGAAGGACAAGTTATGGAATTAGGGGAAAAGGAAAATCAAGTGGTGGATGAACATACTGGAGTGAGAAAGAATGGGGTTGCATTTTAGCGTACTTGCAAGTGGAAGTACAGGAAATATGCTATACGTAGGAACCGATGAAAAAAAATTACTAGTCGACGCAGGTTTAAGTGGTAAGGCAACAGAGGCTTTATTTAAACAGGCAGAACTGAATATAAATGATGTATCAGGTATTCTTGTAACGCATGAGCATAGTGATCATATTAAAGGATTAGGTGTATTGGCACGTAAATATGATCTACCTGTTTATGCGAATGAGAAAACATGGAATGCAATGGAACATTTAATAGGAAATATCCCAACTGAGCAAAAGTTCATTTTCTCAGTTGGGGATGTGAAAACATTTGGTGATATTGAAGTCGAGTCATTTGGAGTTTCTCATGATGCAGCAGAACCGATGTTTTATGCTTTCCATAACAATAATAGAAAATTAGCACTTATTACAGATACGGGATACGTAAGCGACCGTATGAAGGGCGTTATTAAGGGAGCTAATGCTTTCGTATTTGAA
Organism: Bacillus sp. SRB3LM; assembly: GCF_015712745.1. NCBI lineage: Bacteria > Bacillati > Bacillota > Bacilli > Caryophanales > Bacillaceae > Bacillus > Bacillus sp. SRB3LM. The sequence continues at coordinate 257,645 of NZ_VWVQ01000045.1, read as the reverse complement.
AGTAATCATGACGTAGAAATGCTTCGTATGGGACGTTATCCATGGAGCATTAAACGACGTATTTTAAGTGACGTTGGGCATGTTTGTAATGAGGATGCTGCATTAGCGATGGCAGATGTAATTACAGATGAGACAAAGCATATTTATTTAGCCCATTTAAGCTTAGATAATAACATGAAAGAACTAGCGCGTATGTCAGTATCACAAGTATTAGAGGAAAAAGGATTTGGAGTGGGTGAATCCTTTGAAATTCACGATACAGATCCAAAAATGCCTACAAAAATTCAATACGTATAATTCTTCATTTTAGTAAACAATAAAGGTGAATATAGTTGTTTTCAGGAAGATAGGTGAACAAATATGTCCTTTATTGATGAAGAAAATTATCGTATGAAACGTGCAGGAAAAAAGAAGCACAAAGGTATAGTTCTTTCTAGTATAGCGGGAACAATTGTAGGAGCTTCTTTATTTGCGTTTGGAGCGCCTTTATTTTCAAATTCTGCTGATACGCTTCCGCAAGCTGAAGCAAGCGGAAGTAATATGGCGGAAGCTCAAGGGATTAAACAGATTAGCTTTGTAGATGCTGTTGATCGTGCATCTGAAGCTGTTGTGGGTGTTATTAACATTCAACGAGATAACTTTTCAGAGGCAGATTCAGAGGCCGGTACAGGATCAGGAGTAATTTATAAAAAGACAGATGGTCAAGCTTATATTGTAACGAATAATCATGTTGTAGCTGGAGCGAATCGTATTGAAGTAAGTCTAAGTGACGGTAAGAAGGTTCCTGGAAAAGTATTAGGAACCGATGTAGTCACAGACTTAGCAGTATTAGAAATAGATGCAAAGCATGTGAAAAAAATAATTGAAATTGGCGATTCTAATACTGTTCGTAGAGGAGAGCCAGTCATTGCGATTGGAAACCCACTTGGGCTGCAATTTTCTGGAACAGTTACACAAGGTATTATTTCAGCTAATGAACGTATTGTCCCTGTAGATTTAGATCAAGATGGACATTATGATTGGCAAGTAGAAGTGTTACAAACAGACGCAGCGATTAATCCGGGTAATAGTGGCGGTGCACTTGTAAATGCAGCAGGACAATTAATTGGTATTAATTCAATGAAAATTGCTGCAAAAGAAGTAGAAGGAATTGGCCTTGCTATTCCGGTGAATAGAGCTGTTCCGATTATGAATGAACTTGAGAAGTATGGAAAAGTAAGAAGACCGTATGTTGGGATTGAACTTAGGTCATTAAATGAAATTCCAAACTATTATTGGTCAAAAACATTACATTTACCAGGTACTGTAACAGAGGGAGTTTGTATTTTGGATGTGAAAAGTCCTTCGCCAGGTGCGGATGCTGGTTTAAGAGAACATGATGTTATTGTGGCGGTAGATGGAAAACCGATTCGCGATATTATTGGATTCCGTACGGCCTTATATGATAAGGAAATTAATGATAAAATGACTCTTACGTTTTATCGTGGTACAAAAAGAGTAACAACAACAGTAAAATTAGGCATTCAAAAGTATTAAAAACAGGAGGGCCTACCTCCTGTTTTCTATTGTAGAAAAGTGAGGCGAAGAAAATGAATTTACCTTGTTGTTTAGAACATGTTGAATTAGCGTTAGATATTATTGTGGATGAGTGTGAAGTTGCGCCAGTTATCAACAATGTGGATAACTCGGAAAAAGAGAAAAAAACATGTGAATTTTGTCAAAATGAGGCGACATATGTTGTATCGAACACAGATTCTCACACAATATGTGGGTAGTATTTGTGGATATGTGGATAAGTTTTGTGGATAACATGTTTGTAAGGTGGAGGATGCGTGTGAATATCTCGATTATTTCAATTGGGAAATTAAAAGAAAAATATTTAAAACAAGGTATAGCAGAATACTTAAAACGATTATCTGCATACGCAAAAGTAGAAGTAATTGAATTGCCTGATGAAAAGGCGCCAGAAAATTTAAGTGAAGCAGAAATGTTAATTGTAAAAGAAAAAGAAGGTATACGTATACTGGATAAAATTTCTGATGACACGCATGTGATTGCATTAGCTATAGAAGGAAAGCAAAAGTCATCAGAAGAATTTGCGGTAAGTCTAGATCGCCTTGCTACATACGGAAAGAGTAAAGTCGCATTTGTAATTGGTGGCTCACTTGGACTAAGCTCAGAAGTGATGAAGCGTTCAAATGAATCACTTTCTTTTTCAAAGATGACATTACCACACCAATTAATGCGATTAGTGTTGCTTGAGCAAGTGTATAGAGCGTTTCGGATTAATCGTGGGGAACCGTATCATAAGTAATGTATTTATGTAAAACACTGATATTATCATATTTATTTTATTATGCCTATAACTGGAGGCTATGTGAATGGTAAGTGATCAGACGAGATATTCTAGGCTCGCAAATATAACAAAAATAATAAATACAAAATTAGAACTACGTGAAGTATTGCAGCGTGTGACAATGGCAATATCAGAGGAAATTGTTAGGTGCGATGCTGTTGGAATTTATTTACCCCAGGAAGATGGAACATTTAGAGGGTTTGCAGGAAAACCAGAGACTATAAACGGCGTAACGCTTGATACTCAAGTAATTGATCCTGAAATAGACTTACTGGCAAAAGAAGTTATTAAAACGAAAAAAACCATCTATATTCCTGATACCTCAAAGGATCATCGACCGGATCCGAGACCGGTTGATGCATTCAAAATTAAGTCCTTATTAGCTCTGCCTATCTCATTTGGGCAAGAGTTATTTGGTCTGGTTTTTTTATTTGATTATGGAATTCCGATGAACTTAACAGATTCAGAAATTCAAAGTGTTGAAGCTTATGTAAATATGGCTGCGGTTGCAATTCAAAACGCAAATAATTTAAAACAAAAGGAAAGCCTTATTGCTGAGAAGCAGCTATTATTAAATGTTACACGTGATTTATCAATGTGTTCCTCGATACAGGAGAGTTTTGATAAATGCTTTTTTTACTTAGAACAGATTTTAGAAAGTAAAAATATGACTGCCCATCTTCTAGATCCGCTAGACAAAACAACAATCAAAACAACGAAATTAAGTAAGGGCTGTGATTGGACAGAAGCGGATTGGACAGAGAAAAGCTATGAAGCCAAGATCCAAGAGGTTATTCAAACAAAAAATATAGATAGTAAGGGTCTATTGATGATTCCATTGGTTTCAATGGGAGAAGTATTAGGGGTAATCGTCGTTGGCAAAGAAGGAAAAGTTCACAATTATGATCATTCTCAACTTCAACTAGCAAAATCTATCGTTGATGCCACAGCCCCTACGTTTTCGAATTTGTTATATATGGATCAACTAGAAAGCATAGTGGAAGAGCGAACGAGAGAGTTAGCTGCTGCTAATGAAAAAGTTACAAGTGTGATTGAATGCATTACGGATGGATTTTTTATTTTAAATAATAAATGGGAATTTACGTACGTAAATAAGCACCAATATTTTCCGCAAAGAAAAACAGCAAAAGATGTATTAGGAAAGAATATATGGGATGTTTTCCCGAGTGAAATCGACACAATTATGTATGAGGAATTTCATCGTGCGATGTCAGAGCGAACTACAGTTCATTTCGAATTTCTTTCTACTGCAGATGAATATTGGCACGAAGTTATTGCATACCCATATGATGATGGTATTTGTTGTATTTTTAAAAACATAACGGAAAAAAAGAAATATGAACAGGAATTGAAAAGATTATCCAACATAGATTTAATAGGGCAAATGGCAGCAGGTATCAGCCATGAAATTAGAAATCCAATGACAACAGTACTAGGATTTTTACAGTTATTAAAAGAAGAGAATATCTATGAGAAACATAATAAGTACTTTCATTTAATGATTGAAGAACTTAACCGTGCCAATTCTATTATTACTGAATTTCTCTCAATGGGTAATACAAGGAAATTAGATTTGCAGATGTTAGATTTAAATTCAATTATCCGCGATATTATTCCTTTAATAAAGGTTGATACGCATAATCAAAATAAATATATTCAAGTCGATACAAATGACATTCCGGAATTACTTTTAAATCGTAATGAGATAAGGCAATTATTAATGAATCTATATCGTAATGGTTTAGAAGCGATGAGTACAGGGAAAGTTCTAACCATTAGCACTTACAAAGAAGGTCAAAATTGTGTGGTGCTTGCAGTGCGGGATCAAGGAAAAGGTATCAGGCCTGAAGTATTAGAGAAATTGGGTACGCCATTTTACACGACCAAAGAGAATGGAACTGGATTGGGGTTAGGTATATGTTATGCCATTGCTGCTCGCCATAATGCAAAAGTAGAAATTCAAACAGGATCGGAAGGCACTACTTTTTTTGTTAAATTTGATTATAAAAATAATAAAAAATAAGCTTATTTAGAATAGTTATGATGAACCGTATCATAAATAAATTTATTCTTTGCATATAAAAGGATAAAAAGACCATTGGACAAAAATTACCGATGGTCTTTTAAATATTATTAGATGGTATGTAGATTTCCTAAAATAAGTATGTTTCTATTTCCATAAAAATATGCTGTAATATGAAGAGGAAAAAGTATAAGTAGTTAGAGAAGTGAGGAATTAAAGGTGAAGAAGTTTAAGAAGTTTTACTTGGAGATTACGAGTGTATGTAATCTTGCGTGTAGCTTTTGTCCGCCGACGGAAAGGCAGAAGCAATTCATTTCTGTGGAGGATTTTGCTAAAAGATTAGACCAAATTAAACCTCACACAGACTACATTTATTTGCACGTGAAGGGTGAGCCGTTGCTCCACCCGAAAATAGATCAACTATTAGACTTAAGTCATGAAAAAGGGTTTAAAGTTAATATTACAACGAACGGAACGTTAATTAATAAGAGAAGACATAGGCTGTTAAATAAACCTGCGTTAAGACAAATGAATTTTTCACTGCATAGTTTTGATGGACATCCAGGTTCGCAAGATAAAGAGGGCTATGTAAGGAGTATACTTTCCTTCATTAGGGAAGCGACAAGTCAATCAGATTTAATTGTATCGTTAAGGTTATGGAATTTAACTCAGGATAATAAAACAAATGCTGAAATCCAGAAAAATAGAGAGTTATTATCTATAATTGAAAATGAATTTGATCTATCTTATCAAATTGAAGAGAAGCTTACACCAGGAAAAGGTATAAAAATTGCAGAACGTGTCTTTATTAATCAAGACTATGAATTCCAGTGGCCAGCATTACATGAAGAAGAGGATGATGGGAAAGGATTCTGTCATGGACTTCGTAATCAAGCGGGTATTTTAGCGAATGGAACAGTTATTCCTTGTTGTTTAGATGGTGAAGGGATTATTAACCTTGGGAATATTAATAATGATTCATTTTCTAACATTATCGAAGGTGAAAGAGCAACAAACATTGTCGATGGATTTTCGAAAAGAGTTGCGGTTGAAGAACTTTGCAGGAAATGTGGATATCGCAAACGGTTTGGGAAGTAAATATGAAATAAGCCCTCATAAAGCGAGGGCTTATTTTTTATACTTGATAAGAATGCTCTAATTTATCAAGTAATGAACCAACGTAAGAAACAGCTTTACGGATTGCATCTGGTTTTGACATATCTACTCCGGCATGTTTCATTGTACCACCAGCGATCAATAGCAGGTTGTCCTTCCTCTTTAATCATTTGAGCTACTGCAGTAGATGCAGTGTGTGCTGTCTTTTTTTGAGTATTTCTAGTAACGACTTACGGAAAGGTTCAAGTTTTGTTTCTTCAGTTAAATATTTTTCAATTGTTCCTTCGCCGAATATGAGGATTTCATTATGAATAAAGGATAGTGCAGTATGTACTTTCGTCCATAAAGCAGAAATTTTGGAAGAGTTCGCTTGAATACTTGGATTTGTACGATCAGTAGATTCTTTTAAATTTGCATATGAGTACAGTTTTGTTAACGTCATTAAAAGCTCTTCTTCTAAAAGTAGGCAATTTAATAAAGTGTGGGAGCTAGTATGTAAATGCCCTTTAAATGAATCAAGTTTCTGTATATCATTTTCCAATGCGTTTAATGTAGTATGCCATTCGGCATCAGAATTATACAAATCGGATAAATTCCATGTTAGTTCAGCAGGTACCTCTGCGCGATTAAGACGATTTTCTATTACATTTTTCAAGTCGTATATCCTCCTTATTAAGACTATCTAAAAATATAATGATAGAAAATTCGGTTAAATTAAAATATTTTTCATTTTTATATACAAAAAAGAAGGACAAGCATGAAAATGCTTGTCCTTCGAGTTAATTTAAGAATTAATATACTTTGTCACCATTGAAAATCGAGTTTTTCACGACAACATAATCTACAGTACGAATAGCATCTAATTTTGTTCCACCAGCGTAAGAGATAGAAGATTGAAGATCTTGTTCCATTTCGATTAACGTATCTTCTAAAGAACCTTTATGCTCAACGAACATTTTCTTACCTTCAACGTTTTTCTTCTCACCCTTTTGGAATTCAGAAGCAGAACCGAAGTATTCTTTATAAAGTTTTCCATCTCTTTCAATTGTTTCTCCCGGAGACTCTTCGTGACCAGCGAATAGAGAACCGATCATGACCATAGTTGCCCCAAAGCGAATAGATTTAGCTACGTCGCCGTGTGTACGAATACCACCATCAGCAATAATTGGCTTACTTGCAGCTTTTGCACACCAGCGAAGTGCAGCTAGCTGCCAACCACCAGTTCCGAAGCCTGTTTTAATTTTAGTAATACAAACTTTACCAGGTCCAATACCAACTTTTGTTGCATCGGCACCAGCATTTTCTAATTCTCTTACCGCTTCTGGAGTTCCAACGTTTCCAGCGATAACGAAGCTCTCTGGTAAATGTTTTTTAATATGTTGAATCATGTTGATCACAGCATTAGAATGACCGTGTGCGATATCAATCGTGATATATTCAGGTGTAAGTTGCTCAGCAGCTAATTGTTGTACGAATTCATATTCGTCCTCTTTTACACCAACGCTGATAGAAGCGATTAACCCACGTGATTGCATATCTCTAATGAATGAGATTCGTTTCTCTGGTTGGAAACGATGCATGATATAAAAGTAGTTGTTCTCAGCTAAATAAGTTGCAATTCTTTCATCAATAATCGTTTGCATATTTGCAGGCACGACAGGTAATTTAAATTTATGTTTTCCTAAAGTGACAGTTGTATCACATTCAGAGCGGCTATTTACAATACATTTTGCAGGAATTAATTGAATATCTTCATAGTCGAATACGTTTTCCATCATTTACACCCCTAAAATACGAATATTTTATTTTTATTAATTAAAAATGTTCGTCCATAGGATAATTTACATTATTTTTATTAAGAAGTCAAAGGATTTCTTAACATTTTTTGAAAAAGTAGATTTTATATCTGGAAAACAACGTTAAAAACGAATTTAAAACGTTTTTTATTTTGTATTGTTCGTTTATGAAAAAAAGTTGAAAAATTAAGATAATTACACAAGGTTGTATGTATTCTTTTTATTTTTTTGAGTGGATATAGGATACTATGAAAAGGTTAATGCTAACAATACGAGCAAAAGATGTTATCAAGTAGTTGAACAATATATGAAATGAAAAGGTTTATTTCTATATAAAAAGATGAATCTGGCATGATTCACCTTTTATGTGAGGTTTCAAGTATAATAAGTAGGGTGATAGTAACGTATACAAAAGATAAAAAAGAAAATAATACAGAATAAAATGAGGTTAATATATGAGTAAAAAAAGTTTTTCTAATTATAAATTAAGTAAGGAAATTGTAAGGGCACTTACTGGGTTAGGATATGATCATCCAACAGAAGTACAAGGTGAGGTTATTCCAGTTGCATTACAAAAGAAGGATCTTGTTGTGAAGTCCCAGACTGGAAGTGGAAAAACCGCTTCATTTGGTATTCCACTTTGTGAAATGGTGGAGTGGGAAGAGAATAAACCACAAGCATTAGTTTTAGCACCAACGAGAGAGCTTGCAGTACAGGTAAAAGAAGATATTACAAATATAGGTCGATTCAAAAGGATTAAGGCTGCGGCAGTTTATGGGAAATCTCCATTTGCACGTCAAAAATTAGAATTAAAGCAAAAGACACATATTGTAGTTGGGACTCCTGGTCGTGTGTTGGATCATATTGAGAAGGGTACCCTTTCTTTAGAGTGCTTGAAGTATTTAGTTATTGATGAAGCAGATGAGATGCTAAATATGGGCTTTATCGATCAAGTAGAGGCAATTATTGATGAATTACCTACAAAAAGAATGACAATGTTATTTTCAGCAACACTTCCAGAAGATGTTGAGAAATTGTCTCGTACATATATGAATTCACCAACTCATATTGAAATTAAAGCAGCTGGGATTACGACGGATAAAATTGAACATACTCTTTTTGAGGTGATAGAAGATGAGAAGCTTTCACTACTTAAAGATGTAACAACGATTGAGAATCCTGATAGCTGTATTATTTTCTGTCGTACACAAGAAAATGTAGATCATGTATATAGACAATTAAAACGAGCTAACTATCCTTGTGACAAAATACATGGTGGTATGGTACAAGAAGATCGTTTTGAAGTCATGGATGATTTTAGAAAAGGAAAATTCCGTTATTTAGTAGCAACAGATGTAGCTGCGAGAGGAATAGATATTGATAATATTACACATGTTATTAATTATGATATTCCACTTGAAAAAGAAAGCTATGTACATCGTACCGGAAGAACGGGACGAGCTGGAAATAGTGGAAAAGCTATTACATTTATAACACCATATGAAAATAGATTTTTAGAAGAGATTGAGGAGTATATTGGATTTGAAATTCCAAAGGCGATTGGACCCTCAAAAGAAGAAGTTATGAAAGAGAAAGCTGCATTTGAAGAAAAGATACATGCTAAACCAATTATAAAGAAAGATAAAAATGCAGACATCAACAAAGGCATTATGAAGCTGTACTTTAATGGCGGGAAGAAAAAGAAAATTAGGGCGATAGATTTCGTCGGTACAATTGCTAAAATTAAAGGTGTTACAGCAGAAGATATAGGTATTATTACGATACAAGATAACGTTTCTTACGTTGAAATATTAAATGGAAAAGGACCACTTGTCTTGAAAGTCATGAAGACTACAACGATTAAAGGGAAACAACTAAAAGTTCATGAAGCAATTAAGTAAATAAAAAACTATCCACTTTGAAGTGAACCCGAATAGTGGTACATGAAAAAAACACCTCCTGAATTCGCATACTAAGTATGCAAATTCATTGGAGGTGTTTTTCGTTTGAAGACAAGAGTTCATTACCCAGAAGAAACAAAGTGGAAAGTGATTGAAATGAAGAAAGACGGCTACTCAAATCGTACAATTATGGAGAAACTCGGAATTAAAAATGTTTCCCAAATTAAGACATGGATGAAATGGTATCGTACAGATCAAACGTATCGTTTTCAACAACCTGTAGGAAAACAATATTCTTATGGAAAAGGACCAAAAGAGCTCAGTGAATTAGAACAGATACGTTTAGAAAATAAACATCTAAAAACAAAATTACTTGTATGGGGAAAGTATCTGGAAATCGAAAGGGGCTGAAACCAGAAACTGTAGTTGCTTTATGGGAAAATGTAAAAACAAAAATAACGGTAAAAGAATTGTGTAACGTATTAGAATTACCCCGTTCCACATTTTATCGTTGGTTACAACGAACGGAAGATTTGAAAGATGGTATAGAAGAGAAAGTAAAGGACGTTTGTCTTAGGCATAAATTCCGGTATGGATATCGAAGAGTGACCGCTACTCTTCGAAAAATGGGACTGTGTGTCAATCATAAAAAAGTATTACGAATCATGAGACAAAATCACATTCTTTCAAAAGTACGTCGAAAGAAAAAGAAATATATCAATGGTACGGAGCCAATGGTATCCCCTCATCGATTGGAGCGCCAATTCGATGCATCCAGACCAAATGAAAAGTGGTTTACGGATGTGACGTATCTCTTATTTGGAGAGCGTACCTTGTATTTATCAACGATTATGGATGCCTTTAATCGTGAAATTATTAGTTGTGTCATCAGCGAATCACAAACACTGACATTAGCGATGAAGACATTAAAACAAGCAATGAGAGGGCGAAAAGTAAAAGATGTCCTTCTTCACTCAGATCAAGGAAGTATTTATACAGCAAAAGAATTTCAAGCGTATGCCAAAGAAAACGGCATGATCACCAGCATGTCCCGGAGAGGAAATTGCCATGATAATGCCGTCATGGAAAGCTTCTTTGGTCATTTAAAAAGTGAAGCCTTCTATTCACAAGAGATAACAAAAGTATCCAACACAACTGTGCAAAAGATTGTGCTAGAATACATTCATTACTACAATTGTGTGCGAATTCAAGAAAAATTAAACCACCTATCCCCTAAAGAATTTAGGGAACAAGTGGTTTAGGTGTTTTGATTGGTGTCCCCTTTTCGGGGGTCACTTCACTCATAGAGGACCCGTTTTTTTTAATGGTAGCTATTATGTCCGTTCGCACTACTACTCGTTTTATGCTTAGGATGCGAACTGCTCTTTTGTTTATTGTTATTTTTATTGTTGTGATTCTTTTTATTATTACTCATGAAATATCCCCCCTATTCCCTATTATTATGGAACAAGAGGTCATTTTTCATTACGGGAATTATTGTCACCCGTTCTATAATGGTGGAGTAAACCATTAATTTCACCGCCAAGTAAAATTACCCATCCAGTTAAGTAAAACCATAACATTAAAATAATAATACCACCGAGACCACCATATGTATTGGCGTAATTCGCAAACTTATCTACATAATAAGCAAATGAGTACGATACCACAATCCATCCTACAGTAGCAAATAACGCCCCTGAAATAACTTCTCTTCTTTTTAACTTTCGATCTGGGGCAAATGTATATAAGAAACTAAACAAAGCAAATAGCACGAAGAAACTCGCTACTAATCGTGTAATGCTCCATACGAAAGAAAAACTATCTGATAAACCGAGTGCTTTAAACACTGCTGCTCCAATAACTTGTCCGAATACCGGAACAATTAACGCAAAGACAATCATAAAAATAATAGCTAATGTAAACACAATTGATAACGCTCTTGTTGTAATAAAAGAACGTGTTTCTTTCACGTCATAAGCGCGGTTAAAAGCATTCATAACCGCATTAACACCATTTGAGGCAAACCATAACATGGATAATAAACCAAATGATAATAAACCACCATTTTGCTGGTTTACAACTTTATCTACATTTACCTCAATTAAGTTCATTGCATCATCTGGTACATAAACCTCTAATAAACTAAGCACATCCTCTGTTTGAATGGGAATAAATCCAAGAAGCGTAATTAAGAAAACGAGCCCAGGAAAAATCGCAAGCAAGAAGAAATAAGCGAGCTGTGCTGCCAAGCCCGCTACATCATCGCGCATCGTCCGGTCATATAAATCTTTACCAAACGAATAAGTACGATTTCTTCTCACCTTTTCTAAAATTTTTCTCATATATGTTTAAACGCTTTTCTTCTCTTCTTTATCTTGCTTTAACTCAATGTACGCTTCAGTTTTTTTTTCCACTGCATTTGAGTCTTTCATAAATAATTCACGCGCTTCTTTCATACCACCATCTTCAGCAACTACTGGCTCTTCTTCTGCTTTTAGCTCATCTACCTTTGGAGATACAGCTTGAATTTCAATCGTTTCTGGCTTTTCTTCTGGCTCAACTTTTTTCTTACTAAAAATTTCTTTCGTTTCTTTTAACGTCTCTACAACAGATGGCGTTAATTTTTTAATTTCTGCTACTTTCGCTTTTACCACATTGAAATCAGCAAGTTCGCGTCCTTTATCTGTAACAGTTTGCACTTTTTCTTTGATCTTTGCATTTTCACCAATTTCAATCATCTTTGTTTTTGCTTTTTCTGCTGTATTTTTTACTTTTTCACGGTTTTCTTTCTTTAACATGGATACAGCTACACCTGCCGCTACACCAATCGCAATGTTTCGAGCAATATTATTTTTCTTTGCCATATTCCTTCACCCTTTCATTTCTTATGTTAGAAAGTATTTCTTTCTAAGCTTCCTCATATTCCTTGTTCATTTCGAATGAAAGCTAATAGCTTTGCACACCCTTCTGTTACAAGGTCATATACTTCTTGGAAATTCCCTGTATAGTAAGGGTCAGGAACGTCTGTCCAGCCACCGTCTGGAACAAAGTCGGACAGCCTACCAATATAGCCTCCAGTTTTACCTAAACTTTTTAAATCTGCTATATTCTTGTTGTCCATGGCAATAATATAATCAAACTTTGTTAAGTCTTCTTTTTCTACTTGCCTTGCTTTAATTCCTTCAAAAGTGACTGCATTTTCTTTTAAAATTTTTTGTGTTCCTTTATGTGGCGGATGGCCAACATGCCAATCTCCAGTTCCTGCAGAATCAATGACAATTTTCTCTTTAAGCCCCTCTTTTACGACAAGATCTCGAAAAATCGCTTCTGCCATCGGAGAACGGCAAATGTTCCCAAGACAAACAAACAATACTTGAACCATATTTTTGTTTCTTCCTTTCTTGGTGCATTTGTTTATATATACTTATAGTATAAACAACCAATTAGTGAATATAAAGGAAATCCCTACTAATTTAATGGGATTGAAAAGATTCATTAACGAAAATGATAAAAAATGTTAAGATAGCCTTATGTTATTTTAAAGGGGGACACTTCGGTGGATTTATCCGTAAAGTCAGAAGAAAACGTTGAATATATGGTCGAAGCTATTAAAGAAAAATTACGTATGGTTAATGCTGGAGCGATGAGAGCTGCTAGTTTTAACGAAGAAATGTACGAAGATTTACGTGACATTTATGATCATGTTATGAAACGTGAAACATTCAGCATTAGTGAAATGCAAGCTATTACAGAAGAATTAGGTACATTAATTAAAAAGTAAAAAAGCCTCTCTTATATGAGGCTCTTTTTTATTTCCAACAAATTCATGACAACTCATCTCTTTCCCTCAACCAACTGTAAAATATTGTACAATAGAAGTAGAACCTCATCTTAGATTTTTTCTCCATACATACTACTCACAAATAATAGCAACACTACCATTGCTAACTGTTTTTACTGGAGGTGCTTACTTATGAGCAATTGGTACAGTAAGACGAAAAATCAAACATTAATTGACCTAGAAACAAACGAACAACACGGTTTAACAGATGAGATTGTAAGTGAACGTTTAAAGCAATACGGTTCTAATGAATTAGCTACAAAACAAAAACGCACTTTATGGCAGCGTATTTTCGCCCAAATTAATGACGTCCTCGTATATGTCCTTATTATTGCTGCCCTTATTTCTGCCTTTGTAGGTGAATGGGCGGATGCCAGTATTATCGCGCTCGTTGTAGTTTTAAATGCTGTTATCGGTGTTGTCCAAGAATCGAAAGCAGAACAAGCTTTAGAGGCATTGAAAAAGATGGCAACACCTAAAGCTATCGTCAAGAGAAATGGTGAACTAAAAGAAATTCCATCTGAGCACGTCGTTCCAGGGGATATCGTTATGCTCGACGCCGGACGATATATCCCATGCGATTTACGCCTTATCGAAACCGCAAATTTAAAAGTTGAAGAATCTGCTCTAACTGGTGAATCTGTCCCTGTTGATAAAGATGCAATCTACCACCCTTCCATGCAAAGTGATGAGCAAGTACCACTCGGCGACCAAAAAAACATGGCATTTATGTCTACTCTTGTAACATACGGAAGAGGCGTCGGTGTTGCTGTTGAAACTGGGATGAACTCACAAATTGGTAAGATTGCTACCCTTTTACATGAAGCAGACGATGATATGACACCACTTCAAAAAAGCTTAGCACAAGTTGGAAAATATTTAGGCTTTGTCGCTGTAGCTATTTGTATCGTTATGTTTCTCATCGGTTTTTTACAAGGCCGGGATACATTAGAAATGTTTATGACTGCTATTAGTTTAGCTGTTGCAGCTATTCCAGAAGGCTTGCCAGCTATCGTTTCCATCGTTCTTGCAATTGGTGTGCAACGTATGATTAAACAAAACGTTATCATTCGGAAACTACCAGCTGTTGAAGCCCTCGGTTCTGTCACAATTATTTGTTCAGATAAAACAGGTACGTTAACGCAAAATAAAATGACCGTTACTCACTTTTATAGTGATAACACATACGATCGCTTAGAAAGTTTAAATGTAAATAATGATGCGCAACGTCTATTGTTAGAAAATATGGTGCTATGTAATGATGCGTCTTACAATAACGAATCACAAACGGGAGACCCGACTGAAATTGCACTTCTCGTTGCTGGAACCACTTTTAACATGCAAAAAGATCATTTAGAAAAAATACATGAACGTGTTAACGAAGTACCTTTTGATTCAGATCGTAAAATGATGTCAACCGTACATATGTACAATGAAAGTTACTATAGCATGACGAAAGGCGCTATTGATAAACTCTTACCTCGATGTACCCATATTTTTAAAAACGGCAAAATCGAGATTTTAACTGATTCTGATAAAAATCAAATATTAGAAGCTGCCGGATCAATGTCTCAAGAAGCTTTAAGAGTACTTTCATTCGCATTTAAACAATACGATTCAAACGATGTGGATATAAATCATCTTGAAGAAAATCTTATCTTTATTGGTCTTGTCGGTATGATTGATCCACCACGAACTGAAGTGAAAGATTCAATTAAAGAATGTAAAAAAGCCGGTATTCGCACAGTTATGATTACTGGTGACCATAAAGATACCGCCTTTGCAATTGCCAAAGAACTTGGCATTGCTGAAGAAATATCGGAAATTATGATTGGAACTGAATTAGATAACATTTCTGATACAGAACTAGCTAACAAAATTAATCATTTAAATGTATTCGCTAGAGTCTCTCCAGAGCATAAAGTGAAAATTGTAAAGGCATTACGCGCAAAAGGAAATATCGTTTCTATGACTGGTGATGGTGTCAATGATGCACCATCTTTAAAGCAAGCTGATGTTGGCGTAGCGATGGGCATTACAGGAACAGACGTTGCAAAAGGGGCAGCAGATGTCGTGTTAACAGATGATAATTTCTCATCTATCGTGAAAGCCGTTGAAGAAGGTAGAAATATTTATCGCAACATAAAAAAATCAATTCTCTTCCTACTCTCTTGTAACTTCGGAGAAATTATCGCTTTATTTTTAGCCATTTTACTCGGCTGGGCGACACCACTACGACCTATTCACATTTTGTGGGTGAATTTAATTACAGATACACTGCCTGCATTATCACTTGGGGTTGATCCTGAAGACCCAGATGTGATGAAGGAAAAACCACGACATGCGAAAGAAAGCTTATTTAGCGGCAGCGTTCCTTTCCTAATTTTCAATGGAGTTGTCATTGGACTTTTAACGCTAATAGCTTTTATCGCCGGAGCAAAATTCTATACTGGAGATACAAATTTATTCCCTCTTTTCCCAGAGCAAATTGATGACGATGCTCTATTACATGCTCAAACGATGGCATTTGTCGTTCTTAGTTTTTCTCAGCTCGTTCATTCATTTAACTTGCGTTCAAGAACAAAATCGATTTTTTCAATTGGGATCTTTACAAATAAATATTTAGTCTTCTCCCTCCTTATCGGTGTTCTTATGCAAGTTTGTATCATCTCCATCCCGCCCCTTGCAAATATATTCGGTGTACATGCATTAACGATGCGAGATTGGGGATTTGTTCTCTTATTAAGTATCATTCCGCTTGTTGTGAATGAAATCATTAAATTAGTGAAGAAAAACTAAAAGGCAATGAGGACTATTCCTCATTGCCTTTTCATTTACCCTTGTAATTCTTTTTTGATATTCTCTGTTAATGTAGCCATACGCTTACGGCTTTCTTCACGCTCACGTTTGTTTTGCTCTTCAATTTGTTGTGTTTCTTGCATACCTCTTGAAATAATGTTCCAAGTTTCCTCAAGTGTTTCCATCTTAATACTAGAAGAACCCGATAATCTCGCTACTTCTACACTTTGCGTTGCGATATTTTGTGCATTTTTCTTAAGTAATTCATTTGTACGGCGATCAAGTTCAGCCATAGAATCTGCAACAAGCTTTTGACGTTTGGCATTTACCGCTTGAATGATACCATTTTTAAAGATAGGAATCGTCGTAATAAATGCTGTATTGATTTTACCAATTAATTTATTATTACCACGTTGAATCATACGAATTTGTGGTGCTGTAAGTAACGCAACCATACGAGCTTTTTCTAAATCATCAATACGTTGCTCTAAAATTTCAACCGAGTTTTTAAGCGACTCTAATTCAATACCTGCTAATTGATCATTATTACGCACGCGCTCTTCATACATCGGAACTAACTCTGTATTTAAACGCTCTAACAACATTTCTCCTGCTACTACGTATTTTTCTAAGTCTAAATAATATTTTAAGTTTTGCTCATATAAACCATCTAACGTACCAATTGATTTTTTCATTTCATCTTGATACTTCGTAATTTCGACATACACTTTATCAATTTCACGGCCCATCGTTTGATACTTGCTAAAGATTTGTTCAATCATTTTATCCGCTTTTTTGAACATACGTGAGAAGAAACCACTTTTCTCTTCCGCAAAGTCTTTACTATCAAATCTGTCCATAATTTTACCAAGTTGCTTTAACAATTCACCAGAATCTTCTATTTTTGATAATGACATTGTATGTAAAATTTGATCAGCAAAACGTGAAATTTCCATAGAAGGTTCTTTTCCAAGTTCAATTAATTCCAGTTGGTCTTTAATATCTACTGCATTATAAATACGTTGCACATCTGCATCTTGTCTAAGTTGCAAGCGAACATCTTGTGCGGTTTGCTCATTCAATTCAGTTTTCGAATCTAGTACGACTGGGTTATTCATATGGTATTCTCCCTTTCCTTATAAAAATGGACGAAATAGTCCTTTTATTGTTTGTGATAAATTTTTATAGGCTGATGAACCATGAAACTCAAGATCGAAATTAACTTCTTCAAGCCAATGAGAATCAAATGCTCCCGCTTCAACATACGGTTCAATATCGTTTCTTCCTGTTGGATTGAAGTGGAATACATCTACTCCTATTTGATTTAAAAATAGTAATAAAACAGCGTCAGAACGAGTTAATTCTCCACTCTTCTCATTATTAAATATAACAATTTTTGGTACATCTTGTGAATAATCAAATTTCTCAAGCTGTTCTAAAATATTCGGTGGTATTTGAGAAAGTTGTGCGAAAACATATAGCGCTACATCTTGTTTCGTCTCTTTTGCAATTGGTTTACACATTTCACTTTCGCACGTATGGATAATCGCCTCTGCAATCCCATGTTGTAAACCTTCCGGTAAACGCTTATGCGGCCACCAATGGCTATTCATAATTAAATCAGGATGTAATTTCCCAGCTCGGTCCAATGCATCTCGATAATGATATTGGAAGTTTGCTTTTTGCTCTTTCGTAAATGGGAATGTATTAATTAGTAAACTATTATCAAATGATGTAACAGCCTTTAATCGTTGAAAATATTCTTTATCATTTTTTGAAACACCTGATATTTTCGCAAATAAAGAAGGGATATAAATATGTTTATTTTCAACAAAGAATGTTGGACGTACAAATGCCTTTTCTTTCGTAATTAAAAAGAGTTCATCATATGTCGTTTTTAACGTACGTGCTACAGGTGTATACGAACGGAATTGCCACGGTTTATATAATAGTGAATTATCGTGGTGAAGTACTTGTTCAATTTCTTTCGAAGCTTGATATGCTACTGTTGCAACACGCTCACGTCGACGATCAGGGAACGGTTCAAGCGAAATGCGACTTGAATGAGATACAACAAAAGTTCTTCCCTCTTCATCAATATTTTCAAATCCATCTTTTCCTTCGGGGTGATAATAAAGCACATCACAACCGAGCATAATAAGAAAATATAAGAAATATATACGGCTTTCCTGTGCATCACCATACCAAACGATACGCGGCATTTGTTTCTTATAATTAATCGTAGAAAACCACTTCGCTACGTAATTTTCACTTAGTTTAATTATGTCGATTAAGAAACGACGGAAGCCTTCTGTCTTTAACGACTGATTATGTTGCTTCTCATATAATTTCAATAGTGAAATAAACGTCGTATGTATGTAATGCTGTAAATCAGGATTGTCTACTTTCGGTAAAAGTTGTTTCCCAGATAAGTGTGCAACTAACCTATTTACTGTCAGACCATTGGGTGCTTCTTGATGTAATCCGAACACTTCTTGAATATGACGAAGCTTTTCTGAATCAATCACTTTGTTTAAATTTTGTTCGTGTAAAACTTCGATTCCTTTCGCTTCACTATAATCAAACAATTCATTAAAATATTCATCTACATCATTAGGAACGCCAAGGATTCGACATGCTATATAACTAAATTTCATCTCATTCTCTGTCAGCTCATATTGTGGACGTTTTTCTAAAAGCATTTCAAATTGCTTTAAATCTGATTCATCTTTTAATGCATATGGTTGAAGTGTAAAACGTGAAAACACAACAGTTCACCTCCAAAAACATTTACGTTTTTTCTAAGTCCTTCTTATATTATAAACTATTTTTGGTTATAAAAAATGGGCGCTCGCAAAACGAGCAAACCCATTTCAATTATTTATTGTCTTCTTTAGTAGCTGCAACTTCTTCTTTAGCTTGTCCAGAATTCTTCATATAGTGAATTATAAATGTTGCTCCAAATGCTACAACTAAAATAATGAAGAACAGTGTATGACTAATATGAATATCAATTAGAGACAATAGCATTTTCGATGCGATAATTAAGATTAAAATATATGCTGTTGTTTCAAGCTCTGGAATACGCTCTAACAATTTTAAGAATACACCAGCGATACCACGCATCATTAAAATACCGAGCATTCCGCCTAATAATAGAATCCAAACTTCATTAGATACACCAAATGCAGCAAGTACGCTATCTACAGAGAACGCGATATCCATTAATTCAACCATCGCAACTGTTCCCCAGAAGACACCGAACATTCTAAAGAGAATACTATTTTGATTCATACCGTGAGCTTCGTCTTCTTCACTTGCACCTTTACGCTTATCAATAAAGTATTTTACTGATAACCAAGCAAGGTAAAGTGCACCAAGAAGTTTTACCCACCATAATTTAATTAAGAACATTCCGATTCCAATCGCAATAAAGCGGAATACATAAGCTCCAATAAGTCCATAGAATAATGCTTTTTTACGTTTCTCTTCCGGAAGGTGTTTTACCATTACTGCTAATACAAGTGCGTTATCAGCAGATAACAACCCTTCAAGTACAACAAGTGTACCAATTAATCCCCAAGATACTGGATCCTGCAACACTTTAATCCACATGTCCAAGTCAAAAAACTGAGCATACGTATCAAGGATTCCTTGCAAAATACTCATCTTACCTATATCCCCTATTCTTTGCTAGATTTATAGAAAGGTCAAAAAAAGGAAACGAATGTCGTTTCCTTTCTATGCATCCAAGCCATACGCTCTTACAAGCGCACCTAAACCACCTTGGAATCCACTTCCTACTGCATTAAACTTCCACTGTCCATTATGACGGTATAATTCACAAAAGACAACTGCTGTTTCGATGGAGAAATCTTCCCCTAAATCAAAACGAAGAACTTCTTCATTCGTTTCTTCATTCGCTAAACGAACGAACGCATTTCCTACTTGTCCAAAGTTTTGACTACGGCCTTCTGCATCATAAATCGTAACTGTAATAGCAATTTTGTGCACATCTGCTGGAACTTTCTTCAAATCTACAACAAGTTGCTCATCGTCACCTTCACCTTCACCTGTGCGGTTATCTCCTGTATGTAGAACAGATCCACAAGGAGACTGTAAATTATTATAGAAGATAAAATCAGTTTCCTTCGTACATTTTCCGTTCGCATCTAATAGGAATGCTGATGCATCTAAATCGAAATCTGATCCACCGTCGTAAGATTTAATATCCCACCCAAGACCAATTACTGCTTTTGTTAAACCAGGGCTTGTCTTACCTAAATCAATCTTCTGTCCTTTTTGCAATTGAATAACCATTTATATTCACCTCTATATTTTAATCTTAAAAAATATATCCATCAGTAAACATCTGTTTTATCGATGGATATATCAATCTATTACTCTACATCTAAACCGAAATTATTACATAGAGACGCTAATCCACCTTGGAATCCACTTCCGATTGCATTGAACTTCCATTCACCTGCATGACGGTATAGTTCACCTACTACTACCGCTGTTTCAATAGAGAAATCTTCTCCTAAATCGTAACGAATTAATTCTGCATTCTTTTCTTCATCTAAAATACGTACGAAAGAGTTAGAAACTTGTCCGAAGTTTTGGCTGCGTCCTTCTCCATCGTAAATTGTGATTGTGAAGCAAATACGTTCGATATGTGCAGGTACATTTTTTAAATCTACTTTAATCGATTCGTCATCGCCTTCACCTTCGCCAGTTCGGTTATCTCCTAAATGCTCGACAGCACCATTTGCACCTTTTGGGTTATTATAGAAGACGAAATCCTCTGCACCTGAAACTTTACCGTTAGCACCTACTAAGAAAATACTAACATCTAAATCGAAATCATTTTGTCCATCATAACGATTCGTATCCCAACCAAGTCCTACAAGAACTTTTGAAAGACCTGGATTCGTTTTTGTTAAGTCTACCTTTTGTCCTTTTTTCAATGAAATTGATGCCATATACAATTCCTCCTCGGTTTATTTTATTGATAACGTGATACAATCTCACTTAAGTTTTTATCTTGTGTTCCTTCTCCAACTGCTGAGAATTTCCATTCACTTCCGTGACGATACATTTCACCTGCAATTAGAGTCGTTTTGCCAGCATAATTATCCGATAAATTATAGCGCGCTAATTCTTCACCAGTTTGCGGATTTTGAATACGAATATATGCATTACGAATCATCCCGAAATCTTGACGACGATTTACACAGTCATAAATATTTACAACGAATACTAAACGATTAATACGGCTCGGAACTTTATGTAATTCTACGAAAATTGTTTCGTCATCACCAGCGCCTTCGCCTGTTAAATTATCTCCTGAATGAATAATACTACCACAAGTAGAAAGTTTATTTCCGAAGTAAACTAAATCATTTTTGTTTAAAAAACGATCTCCTTCTAACATAACAACAGATGCATCACAATCTACATTTGGTTTACTTCCAAATAATGAAGACAGAAATCCACCTGATTGCCCAATTGGATCCCAGCCTAAGCCAACCTGTAGTTTTGCTACTTTTGGTTGTCCTTTCGTTAAATCGATCTTTTGACCTTTTTCTAAAATAATAGGCATGAAGTTTCTCCCTCTCTACAAAGCATTTTCCAAATCGGAAAATATTGTATTCTTCTCTTATATTGTAGCATTATTTACCTAGCGATAAAAAGGATAAATTCTCAGTTATATGAAAACATTCATATAATTTACTTATGATGATGTAAGAAGTGGTAAATAGCACCAATCATTCCTGCACAATTACCGTTTTGTGCAAGTTCAATCTCACAATTATTATAAATCTCTTGATTTAAGTATTTACTGACCTCTTCTTTTACTTCTTTTAAAAACTTATTTCCTCTATCGGTAATTCCTCCACCAATAATAATCGTTTCTGGATTGAAAATATAAGCAAGATTACTAATTCCGATTGCCAAATGTCTAAAGAAAATCCCAACTGCTTGAGCAACTTCTCTATCTCCTTTATCATACAACTCAAAAATTGTTCTCCCATTCCACTCACCTTTGCCTTTATACTTTCTGACAAGACGAATTAATCCTGAAATCGAGGCAACCTCTTCAAACGTTTTTCCTTCTATTAACATATTCCCCCATTCACCAGCACTAAATGAATTTCCTCGGTACAATTCTCCATCTATAAAAATCGCTCCCCCAATCCCTGTTCCGAGGGTGAGCATAATAAAATTCTCTTTCTCTCTTCCACTACCATTCCATTTTTCTCCAAACGCTGCACAATTCACATCATTGTCAATCGATACTGAAACTTTTAATATCTCTTGCAATCTATCAATAATAGGAATAGTACTATATCCCGGAATATGATCCGCACCTCCCGTCACAATTCCTTTGTTAATATCAACAATTCCCGCAGTGCTAATACCAATTCCTACAATAGTATGTTCATTCATTATTTTTTTGGATACATATATAAGTTTTTGAATAATTTGTTCTCCACCTAAATGAATTTCTGTTGGAACTGTTTGATGCTTTCGTACTGTTCCTGTTTCTGAAACAATCCCATATTTAATTTGTGTACCACCAACATCAAATGCAATATATTCTTTCATCTGCTGTCACTTCCTCTATTGTAATGAGTCTGAAACTCCCCACGCTCTACTTATTATAAAAAATTTACACTAACTCTTTTCTCTCTTTAGAAATACTCCACCTTTTTCTATATATAGTTTTTTTTGTATAAAACTCTTTTTCCTAAGAAATATTACAAAGGGATGTATTTTAGATGGAATATTAATTTCTTAGGAGGAAAACCATGACGAAAATCTTCATTTTAGCCTCAACACTCTCTTTATCTTTTTTTAGCGGTTTAAATATCGGTAATGCAGCAACAGAAAACTTCTCTCCAGCAACAAACGCAATTGTACAAAATAACGATCATTTAGTAGAAGGTAACTCGAAAGATAATAATAAACCACCAGGAAACGGTGGTTCTCAGGACGATAGTGGCTCTGGCGGCAATGGTTCTGGTGACAACAGCTCTAGCGACAATGGTTCCGGCGGTAACGGCTCTGGTGGCAGTGGTTCTGGTGGTAACAGTTCTGGTGGCAGTGGTTCTGGCGGCAATGACTCTGGTGACAACGGTTCTGGCGGCAGTGGCTCTGGCGGCAATGGTTCTGATAGCAGCGGCTCTGGTGGTAACGGCTCTGGTGGCAGTGGTTCTGGTGGCAGTGGCTCTGGTAGCAATGGTTCTGGTGGTAACGGTTCTGGTGGCAGTGGCTCTGGTGACAACGGTTCTGGTGGCAATAGCTCTGGTGGCAACGGTTCTGGTGGCAATAGCTCTGGTGGCAACGGTTCTGGTAGCAATAGCTCTGGTGGCAATGGCTCTGGTGACAATGGTTCTGGTGGCAATGGCTCTGGTGACAATGGTTCTGGTGGCAATGGCTCTGGTGACAATGGTTCTAGTGGTAGCGGTTCTGATGGCAGTGGCTCTCAAGGTGGCAACCGTGTTAAAGGCGATAGTAATTCTCAGGGTGGCAACGGTTCTCAAGGTGGTAATGTAAAAGATAATACGAAAAAACAAGGTGATAAATTACCGAATACAGCAACACATTATCCTACATCTATTTTAATGGGACTTTCAACATTCCTAATCGGTATGTTACTATTTATTCGCCGTAAAAACGTAAAATAAGAACAACATCCTTCCATCTAAATAACACATGAAATAATGTATAAAACTAAAAAGGACTTTGGATTGCATTTTATTCTGCAGTCCAAAGTCCATTTTATCACCTATCAGAAAAAGTATTAATACGCTTTTCCCCAATACACCATTTGTTTAGCGTCTTTACCACAACAAATACATTCTTCAGCTAAATGCTCTTGCTCAAAAGGCATACAACGTGAAGATACTCCAACTTCTTCTTTTAGTTTCTCTTCACAAGTTAATTCTCCGCACCACATTGCCTTAATAAATCCTTGTTTTTCGTCAGCTATTTTTTTCATCTCTTCGAAATTTGTCGCAACATACGTATTTTCATCACGAAATACTTTTGCTTTATTAAATAAAGAAATATGAATTTCTTCAAGTAATGCTGGAATACGTTCTTCTAATTGATCCATTGGTACAAACTCTTTTTCCTTCGTATCTCTTCTTACAAGTACAACTTGTTTCTTTTCAATATCTTTAGGGCCAACTTCTAATCGAATTGGAATCCCCTTCATTTCATACTCATTAAATTTCCAGCCTGGTGTTTTATTACTAGCATCTATTTTTACTCGTGCAACCTTTTGAATATGTGCTTGTAACTCTGTTGCTTTTGCTAAAACTCCTTCTTTATGCTGAGCAATTGGTACAATAACAACTTGCACTGGAGCGACTTTTGGTGGCATTACAAGTCCATTATTATCACTATGAACCATTATTAGCCCGCCTATCATTCTTGTTGATACACCCCAAGATGTTTGGTGCACATATTGCCACTTACCGTTACGATCTAAAAACTTAATATCAAATGCTTCTGAGAAATTCGTCCCAAAGTTATGAGAGGTTCCTGTTTGAAGTGCTTTTCCATCATGCATTAAACTTTCAATTGTATAAGTTGCCTTTGCTCCAGCAAACTTCTCTTTTTCTGTTTTTTGTCCTTTAATAACTGGTATTGCTAAATAATCCTCACAGAAAGAAGCATATAAGTTTAAAATATTTAATGTTTCAGCCTGCGATTCTTCTGCCGTTTCATGGATTGTATGACCCTCTTGCCATAAAAATTCAGTCGTACGAAGGAACGGCCTAGTTGTCTTCTCCCAACGAACTACTGAACACCACTGATTATATAACTTTGGCAAATCATTATAGGATTGCACAATTTTTGAAAAGTGCTCACAGAATAAAGTTTCAGATGTAGGACGTACACAAAGTCTTTCCGCTAACTTTTCATCTCCACCATGCGTAACCCATGCTACTTCAGGAGCAAATCCTTCAACATGATCCTTCTCTTTTTGCAATAAACTCTCTGGGATAAACATTGGCATATATACATTTTCATGGCCAGTTCCTTTTAACTTCTCATCCATCACCTTCTGCATATTCTCCCATAAGGCATAACCATACGGACGTAAAATCATGCACCCTTTTACACTTGAATAATCAACAAGTTCGGCTTTTTTTACAATATCGGTATACCACTGCGCAAAGTCCTCTTCCATCTTCGTAATGGCTTGCACTTGTTCTTTTGCCATAGTCAGTCTTCCTCCTTCTAGAAAATACAAAAAAGCCCGCATCCCTAAATAGGGACCGAGCTTTGCCGGCGTTACCACCCTGATTCATGCACAAAAATTGCGCATGCTCTCTTTTTGATAACGGGAAATTCCCGCTGCATATGCAGAACTCAAAGGCAGGTTCCATATTACCTTTTTAAGAATCTTTCAGCCTGACGGATTCTCTCTCTGCTAAAAAGGTTGAACATGTACTAATCCTTTTTCATCGTTATAACGAAATAAATTTGTTGATTATCATAATACAAATTCTTTTTTTAAACAATAGCTAATTTTCTTATTTTTATATATTCTTTTCATTTTTTGCAGTTTTATACGTAGCTTTTCCGCGTAATTTTCACAAGTTGATGTGCAATCATACCGATAAGTGTACCAAGTAGGACGAAGAAACCAATAAATCCATATCCCATTCCTTCCCACCCACCAATGACCATCATTGTAACAGGAAAGGACGCTAAACAAAGAAGTATTAAACTAAGTGCAAATATAATATCAAACTGTTTGTCTGGAAACCGTTTCTTTAGTAAATATGAAATAGCAAATACAAGGATAATTGTGATTCCGCCAATGATGTAAAAGATACCAAATCCATCTAACCAATCCATAGTGTTTCCTCCTTCCATAGATTCCCTTATACTTAATTATATGTTTGATTTTTCTGAAAATAAATAATAAATTTTCACCTAAAAACATATTTTTATTACTAGGTATTAATAGTAATATATAATAATAGGTTTTATATAATCAGGAGGGAACTTTATGGATAAAGCATTAACAAACCACGTCATTATTTTATCATTCGACTGTTTATCAGCTTTAGATTTTCCTATACTACAAAAACTACCTCATTTCCAATCTCTAATAAAAAAGGGCACGATTGTCGAAAAAGTAGAACCAATTTATCCTTCTGTAACATATCCAAGCCACTCAACAATCGTAACTGGTAATTACCCTAACAAGCACGGTGTTGTTAGCAATACGTTACTTCAACCAGGGCGTGAATCACCTGATTGGCATTGGTATCGAAAATCAATAAAAGGAACAACATTGTATGATGAAGCGCGCAAAGCAAATTTAACGACAGCTGCCCTTCTATGGCCTGTTACTGGAAGAGCGAACATCGATTACAATTTACCAGAAATTTTTCCAAATAGACCTTGGCAAAATCAAGTGTTAGTTTCCTTATTTAGCGGTAGCCCACTATATCAATTAGATTTAAATCGTCGTTTCGGCCATATAAGAAATGGTTTATCACAACCAGAGCTGGATGATTTCGTCCTCGCCTCTGCTGTGCATACAATCCAGACGAAAAAGCCTAATGTCATGTTCGTACATTTCACCGATCTAGACACACAAAGACACTATCACGGCTTTGAATCTAACGAAACAATAGCTGCTATCCAGAGGCACGACGGACGTCTAGGGAAAATTATTCAAGCACTAAAAGAAAGTGACCTATACGAAGAAAGTACAATTATTGCCCTTGGTGATCATAGCGCTTTAAGTGAAAACAAATCCATCCAATTAAATGTGCTATTCCATCAAAGAGGACTTATATCTCTTAATAAAAAAGGAAAATTAGTAGACTGGAAAGCCTATTGCCAAAGTTGCGACGGCTCTGCCTATGTATATGTAAAGGACAAAAATGATACGGATACAATTCGGGAGGTACAACTACTCCTTGAAGAACTACTTCAAAATAAACAAAACGGAATTGAATTTATACTTCATGATGAAGCTGCCAAAGACTGCGGTGCAGACGGTAATTGTTTATTCATGTTAGAAGCACGAGAAGGGTATTATTTCACTGAAAACTATACAGGAGATTTTATAAAAGAAATTACTGAAAAAGATGTTACGCCTAGTAAAAAATATACATTTGGTACGCATGGATACTCTCCAACAAAACCTAACTATGAAACAATTTTTATCGCTGCTGGGAAAGGAATAAAAAGTGGCGTTACCGTCCCGTATATGAGACTTATTGATGAAGGTCCAACTATCGCTAGACTACTCGGTTTACACTTAGGTGAAACAGACGGAGCAATTGTAGAGGATTTACTCCAATTGTAAAGAACTGTGTATATATGTAAAAGTTATGTAAAATTCATCACTGCTTCTCTTTTTATAATTTTTATTTTTGTACACTGTTAGTAACACAAATTTAAGGGGGAACATTATATGAAAAAAATGTCCAGACAAGAAAAAAGCTGGATATTATACGATTGGGCGAACTCGGTATATTCGCTCGTCATTACAACTGCATTATTTCCAATTTACTTTAAAGCAGCTGCAAAAGAAGCTGGACTATCCGGGGCAACTTCAACAGCATATTGGGGATATGCAAACTCGTTCGCAACACTTTTAATTTCTATACTTGCTCCTATTCTCGGCACAGTTGCTGATTATAAAGGATTTAAAAAACGATTTTTCACATTCTTCTTTGGACTCGGTATCGTATTTACAAGTATGTTAGCAGTCGTTCCAACATCTCAATGGTACTTATTATTAGGATGCTATATGCTCGCCTTAGTCGGTTTTGCTGGAGCAAACATTTTTTATGATGCATTTTTAGTAGATGTCACTTCTGAAGATAGAATGGACCGAATTTCTACAAGAGGATTTGCATTAGGTTATATCGGGAGTACAATTCCTTTTATCGGTTGTATCGCTCTTATTATTCTTTCTCAAAAAGGAACTATCCCTTTATCTGTTGGTATTGCTAGTCAAATTTCATTTGCGATAACAGCTCTTTGGTGGGGGTTATTTACAATTCCAATGCTAAAAAACGTAGAGCAAATGCACTATATTGAACGTCACCCTAGACCAATTACAATGAGCTTCAAACGCCTTGCTGCTACTTTTAAAAATATTAAAGAATATAAAACTGTATTTATGTTTCTAATCGCTTACTTTTTCTATATTGACGGAGTCGATACAATTATTACTATGTCTACCGCTTACGGAACCGATCTCGGTATTAGTGCAACTAATCTATTAATCATATTATTTGTAACACAAATTGTCGCTTGTCCATTTGCTTTATTATACGGAAAATTATCAGCAACATTCACAGGTAAAAAAATGCTATATGTCGGTATCATTATTTATATCATCATTTGCATATATGCTTATTTCTTAAAAACGACACTTGATTTCTGGATTTTAGCAATGTTAGTTGCTACATCTCAAGGTGGTATTCAAGCACTAAGTCGTTCATACTTTGCAAAACTAGTACCAAAAGAATCTGCTAATGAATTCTTCGGATTTTATAATATATTTGGGAAGTTTGCCGCAATTATGGGTCCGGTATTAGTCGGTGTTACAACGCAATTAACAGGAAAAACAAACGCTGGTGTTCTTAGTATTATTGTTCTGTTTATTATAGGAGGATTCTTACTAACTAGAGTTCCAGAAAATAACACATCCGTTACACCACCTAGTCAAAAGACTAAAACGCTATAAGAAAAGATCCTCTTCTCATAAGAAGAGAATCTTTTTTATTTTTAAAGGTGCGCCTTATAATGAACGACTCTACTGCTTGTACAAAAATAATTTATCAACAGTTGTTCCTAATACTTCAGCTAAACGGAATGCTAACGCTAAACTTGGATCATATTTATTATTCTCAATTGCATTTATCGTTTGTCTAGAAACCTTACATTTATCAGCTAATGCGCCTTGTGAAATATTATTTTCAGTGCGTAATTCATAGATTTGATTTTTCACACCATTGCTCCTAACCTGTAAAATCGTTTTTACAACATCAGTATATAATTGGCTCATATAGTTGTCAAAAGTTCCTCAAAGAAAAAGGGAGCAATATTGCTCCCTTACAATAGTTATTTCGAAGCTAACGAATTTGTTAGTGCCTCTTTATTAGCAACATCTTCTTTTTTTATTTGCATACGTAGAACTGGCCCTATTG
Source organism: Bacillus sp. SRB3LM (assembly GCF_015712745.1). Lineage (NCBI taxonomy): Bacteria > Bacillati > Bacillota > Bacilli > Caryophanales > Bacillaceae > Bacillus > Bacillus sp. SRB3LM. The sequence goes on along the minus strand of NZ_VWVQ01000045.1, from coordinate 228,584 downwards.
CTAATAAAATAAGTGCCATTGCTATACAAAACACAGTAACTAATGAAGTTAGTTCCTTTAATCCTCCAGCTAGTGAAGTTCCAATTAGCATTGCCCCCATAAACAGTGGTAAAATCGTCCCATTTACTCTTCCAACCATATTTTCTGGTACAAGTTGAATCATAAGCGTACCGACAACAATATTAACACAAGCTAAACAAATACCTGTTCCAAACCTCATGAAACTAGTAATCCAAAATGATGTAGATAGCCCTTCTACTAAAAATGACATTGCTAATATGCCCATACCGAATACAAACATCTTTTTCGGATTCACTTTTGAAGCAAAAATTGCAGCAACAATACCACCAATTAACATACCTATTCCATCAGCTGCAGCTAAATATTGAACTGCTTCCTTTTCCATTCCAAGGCGCTCTATTACAAGAAATACCTCTAATGGAGTTGTTAATCCAACAGCTAAGCCTATAATGGTGAAAGTGATCGTAATCATACGTAAATTTTTCGTATGAAGAACATACTTCCAACCTTCTTTTATATCATTTTTTAATGAATCTCTCGCCACTTGCTCTTTTTCAACCCATTTTGGTAAGAATGAAAGGGCGATAGCAGATAACAAAAATAAAATGATTAAGCTATATAGTGACGTAAATAAACCAAGTTGTGTATACACAAGCGATCCTACCACTGGTCCAAAAATCAGAAATAATGACTGTAATGTTTGGTTAAATGCAATCGCATTTGCTACCTCTTCTTCTTTTACATAGCGCTTAAATATACGCGAAGATGAGGGCTGAGAAAACTGACCTACAATCGCGGAAATGAGTGTTGCAAAAAATATAGCCTGCCAATAATCCATTTTTAACAACAAGACAATTCCTATAATAGACAGTACACTTAATACATCTCCAGCGACCATTGTTCTTTTCGGATTCCAGCGATCAGCTAGCGCACCACCGATAAACGAGAAAATAAAAATAGGTGCATATTCCATAACTGATAACAACGAAACAGAAACTGGATCATTATTCGTTCGCTCCATTATAAAATACAAAAGAGCCATATTTCTGATCCAAATTGCAAATTGTTGTAAAATATCAGACGCCATAACGAGCATAAATGCTCGGTTTTTAAATAAAGCGTTCATTTTCATTCCCCTTTCACAAACCGACCGTTCGGTCTAATTTATTTTGTAAGAAAAGCAACTGACCTATTATTCAGCTGCCATTCCTTTTAACAATACATCTATTGCCTTTTTATAAATACGTTTCAGCTCTTTATAATCTAATTCGTAGTAAAGCACTCCAAGTCCTGATAATAATCCGTTCACAATATACATAAGATCACGAGTATTATCTTCACGGAACTCTCCAGACTGTATACCTACTTCAATTAATTTCTCAAACATAACATATGATTCTCTAGTTAAAGCTAACAGTTCATCCAGAATCTCTTTACTTACAACTTGGCTCATAGAGAATTCCTCTATTGCATTTGAAATTGGTTGCTGTATGTCCTCTACATGATATTCCGCGAGACCATATAGTTTTTCAGTACTAGTGCTATACAACTTCTCTTTTTCATTCCATTTTTCAATCCAATCATACGTATGCTGTTTCACTACAAATAAAAATAATTCTTCTTTACTTTTAAAGTGATAATAAATACTTCCTTTACTTCGCTCTGTAATTTCACAAATCTCTTCCATAGATGTAGCTGCGTAGCCCTTCTGTGAAAATAGACTTTCTGCTTTATATGCAATTTCTTTCTTTATCTCTTCTGCGCTTCTTCTCATATTCACACCTCTTTAAACCGACCGTTCAGTCTAATAATAACAAATCAAAAACCTCTATCGCAAGAGGCTATATTCCTTATTTAAGAAAACGTACTTTCAAACCAAGTTCGAATCATATGTATGGTTCCAAATTTAAATGCTAATTTAACAAGAAATACGCCTCCCGCAGCTAATAAAAATAACACTACTTTCCCCTTATTTTTCACTTTCGGTTCCCTTTTCATTTCCATTCCCCTTAGTATGTTAAAAATATTAATCAAACGTTTGTTTAACTGTGTTTATGCATATGTAAGCCGACTAATCAAACGTTTGTTTAAAAAGAAATACGCCTATATAAGGCGCATTTTCATCAATCACCACCGCCACCGCAGCTTCCTCCGCTATCTCCCCCAAAAGACCCTCCACAATCATGTGAGCCGCCATCATGCGAGCTATCATTATCAGATCCAGCAAAGAAAAATAATGGTGATGAGCTGTTAGATGAATTATGAATGTTATTTTGTTTTGTAAGATTTACCTTCTTTTTGTTCGATCGAACTGCTGTTACGATTATTCCAACTACAACAAATAATAGTATGACAATAATAAATTCCATATAAAAGCCTCCCTTATTCCTCGAATAATTGAATGGTTCTTTCTAGATTTTCAAGTGAAATGAAGCGTGATTCACGAAGAATTTCTTTTCCATTATGAAATAATAAAATTGTTGGCCCTGTAAATACTCCATATCGCCCCGCAATCTCTTGCATATCTTGTAGTAATATCTCTATTTTCTCTACGTAATCATAATTCTCTAATACGCAATTTACTTTTCTTAGCATAACATCACAAACACCACAATTTTCCGTTTTAATAAACAGAAGTACCAATTGTTGTTCTTTGATATAGGTCGCTAATTCTTCTATCGTTTTAAATGTATTCATCTTATCCCTCTCAGCGTAATTTACGAAATACTTTGTCTTAATACATACGAAAAGCTGAACTATCTTTAATCTTTCTCTTTTCCATTGCCTGCTGAAAACGCAGAGTTTTTGCTGTTAACTCTTCTCGTAATTTCTTTCTCTCTTCTTCATCATAACAGCAAGCAATTAGATCCTCTATTTTTAATATATCTTTTTGTAGTTCCATTTCTGGTGGAATCATTCCCGCATTTTTTAAAATTTTATAACTCATTCTAAGTTCTGGAGGTACCATTGAAAGATCTTCTAATTGTAGTGGTTTTCCTTTTCCCGGAAGATAATCAAGATCACCATTCCGTATTGCTTGTCGAATTTTTTCTTCAGCAATGTTCAAAAACACATCCACACTATTCCCTCCTTTACATATTTTTACTATTATTTTACATGATATTTCCTTATCTTTCTACGTCTTTAATAATTGGCTCTATACAATTTTTTCTCAAATTTATTTATAATGAGCTTTTTCCTCCCATACCGATTTTTCGTTTTCATATATAGTTTGTATTCAAGCCTTTTTGTATTGAGAAAGTCTTTTTCAACTTAATAAAGCGTTTACACTAAATCTTACATTTGTTACGATTTAATCACCCCCAGCTCCCTTGTATAGACTTCGTGATGTCTGATCATTTTATCTAGACGTTTCACACGTCTAGATTCATTTTGATTTATTGGCGTATGCCTTTAAATATATCTTTTATTTTGAAAGGAGAAATGGCTATGAGGTCTCAAAAATTCACACTGCTATTACTATCCATACTACTTTTCTTACCTCTTTTTCTCACAAATTTTATTACTCCAAATCTCGCATTAGCAGATTCACCAAAGCAAAGTCAAAAAATTGTTGGGTACTTTCCTTCGTGGGGGGGTTACGGACGTAATTATCAAGTTGCTGACATTGATGCATCAAAACTTACTCACCTTAACTATGCTTTCGCGGATATTTGTTGGAATGGAAAACATGGAAACCCTTCTACTCATCCTGATAATCCAAATAAACAAACGTGGAACTGTAAAGAATCTGGTGTACCATTGCAAAATAAAGAGGTTCCTAATGGTACTCTCGTACTCGGGGAACCATGGGCTGATGTTACCAAATCGTATCCTGGCTCAGGGACAACTTGGGAAGATTGCGATAAATATGCCCGTTGCGGAAATTTCGGTGAACTAAAACGATTAAAAGCTAAATATCCTCACTTAAAAACAATTATTTCCGTTGGTGGCTGGACTTGGTCTAACCGCTTTTCTGATATGGCCGCTGATGAAAAAACAAGAAAAGTATTTGCTGACTCTACAGTAGCTTTTCTTCGCGCATATGGGTTTGATGGCGTAGATTTAGACTGGGAATATCCGGGCGTTGAAACGATTCCTGGTGGTAGTTATCGTCCTGCAGATAAACAAAATTTCACTCTCCTTCTTCAAGACGTCCGAAATGCTTTGAATAAAGCAGGTGCTGAAGATGGCAAACAATATTTACTAACAATCGCTTCAGGCGCAAGCCAACGCTACGCTGATCATACAGAGCTAAAGAAAATTTCTCAAATACTCGATTGGATTAATATTATGACATATGATTTCCACGGCGGATGGGAAGCTACTTCTAATCATAATGCAGCTCTATATAAGGATCCAAATGACCCAGCAGCAAATACGAATTTTTACGTAGATGGTGCTATAAATGTTTATACAAATGAAGGTGTTCCAGTCGATAAACTAGTATTAGGCGTACCCTTTTACGGACGTGGCTGGAAAAGTTGTGGCAAGGAAAATAACGGACAATATCAACCTTGCAAACCAGGTAGTGATGGGAAACTTGCTTCTAAAGGTACTTGGGATGATTATTCTACCGGTGACACGGGTGTGTATGATTACGGTGATTTAGCAGCCAATTACGTTAATAAAAATGGTTTTGTACGCTACTGGAATGACACAGCTAAAGTACCTTATTTATATAATGCAACTACAGGCACATTTATTAGCTACGATGACAATGAATCTATGAAATACAAAACAGACTATATAAAGACGAAAGGTTTAAGTGGAGCAATGTTTTGGGAACTAAGCGGAGATTGCCGTACAAGTCCAAAATATAGTTGCAGTGGTCCAAAATTACTTGATACGCTAGTAAAAGAATTACTTGGTGGACCTATTAGTCAAAAAGATACTGAGCCACCAACGAATGTTAAAAACATTGTAGTTACGAATAAAAATTCAAATTCAGTTCAATTAAACTGGACTGCATCTACTGATAACGTAGGAGTTACGGAATATGAAATTACTGCTGGAGAAGAGAAATGGAGTACAACAACAAATAGCATTACAATTAAAAACTTAAAACCTAATACAGAATACACATTTTCAGTAATTGCCAAAGATGCTGCTGGAAATAAATCACAACCTACCGCTCTTACTGTCAAAACGGATGAAGCTAATACGACACCTCCTGATGGAAATGGCACTGCTACATTTTCAGTCACTTCGAATTGGGGCAGCGGTTATAACTTCTCGATTATAATCAAAAATAATGGAACGACCCCTATTAAAAATTGGAAATTAGAATTTGATTATAGCGGCAATTTAACACAAGTTTGGGATTCTAAAATTAGTAGTAAAACAAATAACCATTATGTAATTACGAACGCAGGATGGAATGGCGAAATTCCTCCTAGTGGATCTATTACAATTGGCGGTGCAGGAACGGGTAATCCTGCCGAACTTTTAAATGCCGTAATTAGCGAAAACTAGACGTAATATCCATTAATTCTTTCACTAAAGTTTGAATTTAGGTTTGAGCAATACCTCCTAAATTCAAACTTTTAATTTTATGAAAAATCAAAAAATAAAATAAACTATTATAATTATATTTAGTTTCTATATGAAGTTTATATGAAGTTCATTTGAATTTTAAATGAATTCCCTTTAATTTCTATTGTCTTCCTATAATATCCATATTATCCTTTACATATAGGAATTATTTTTATTCCATTTTGAACTATCTATATATATAAAGAAAGATAGTCACCTGTTAGGGAAAGGCTTTCGTATTATTATAAATATAACAAAAGAAAAAGCACGCTTATAAGCGCACCATAAGAGTGCTTCTTCATACAATTCTCATGTAAGAGTTCTCGAAAATCATGTTAATCACAAAGAAAAGGCATTAGCCCATAAAAGCTAATGCCTTTTCTTTATTCATATTGTTCAGCATTCCAATCTTCTATATTCCATACTTTTGTTATCCACGATTCATAGAAAGAAGGTTCATGTGAGACAATTAAAACCGTTCCTTTGTATTGTTGTAACGCTTCCTGTAAAGCCATCTTAGTTTCTACATCCAAATGATTAGTCGGTTCGTCTAAAATTAAAACATCAGCTTTTTCTATTTTTTCATATAAGGAGCTAACACACTTAAAATCTCTTCTTTATCCTTTTTTAATTCGAGTGATGTTAACATATCCATCGTTCTCGGCCTAGGTAATTTCACTTGTACCTCGCCAACTATTGACGCTGGTCTTTGAGATAAAATAAATACACGGTCAGACAGCAAGATTGCTTCATCTAAGTCATGTGTCACCATAACGATTGTTTGCTTCTCTTGATGCCAAGAGTTTAAAAGCCAGCTATGTACTTCCATTTTTGTAAATGCATCTAACTTTCCAAAAGGCTCATCAAGCAGCATAATTGGCTTTTCACATAAATAGGTGCGCAGAAAACTAATTCTTTGACGCATACCACCAGACAATTCATCTGGATAATGGTCTGCATATTCATCTAGTTCGAACTGCTTTAATGCTTCCATTCCTTCTGTCAGTCTTTGTTTTTTCGGCTTTCCTTCAATTTCTAACGGAAGAACGATATTTTGCAAAGCTGATCGCCACGGTAGTAATAAATCTTGTTGTGGCATATAACTAACAACATCTTGCTCTTGTACTTGCTTATCGTTATACGTTACGTTCCCGCTTGTTGGTTTTTCAACATTTGCAATCATGTTTAATAATGTGCTTTTCCCGCAACCACTCGGGCCTACAAAGGAGACAAACTCTCCCTCTTGTATAGAGGCACTAATCTTCTCTAGTACATTCTTTCCATCGAAAGATTTCACTATATTTTTTATTTGTAATCCGCTCATTTTTCACTTGGAAGGAATTCATTTGTAAAAGCATCTTTTACATCGATTTTCTTTTTAATAACTTTGTTGTCATATAAGAAATTCATGTAATTCGTCCAAATTTCTTCCTTCTGTACTCCCCATGCTTTAGCATCATCTTGATACTTCGTACTTAACCATTTTTGGCTTTCTTGAACTAAATCTTTATTTACATCTGGAACAGCTTTAATTAAAATATCAGCAGCTTCTTTCGGTTCCTTAATTGCAAAATTATAACCTTCTGTTGTTGCACTCATAAACTTTTTCACAAAGTCTTTATCTTGCTTCGTATGTTTTTCACTCGTAATAATAACAGGACTATAGAAATCAAGCGCTGGGTCTAAGTCTTTTACCATAATCGTATTTAACTCTTTTCCTTGGCGCTTCGCTTCAATTCCATCCCATCCGTAATAAATCCATTCAAAGTCTGCATCACGGCCGATTGATTTAAAGAAATCGGTTTGTCCTAAGATGATTTTTTCAACTTTATTAAAATCAGCTTGATGCTTATCCATAATCGTCTTTAATGTCGCTTCTTCTGCTGGTCCTCCCCAGCCGCCGTAACGTTTACCTTCAAAATCTTTCGGTGACGTCATATTATCTTTCTTAAGTGATGCAAATGCTGAAGTGTTATGCTGAATAATCGCTCCGACAGATACAACAGGAATCCCTTCCACACGAGCCAACGTTACATTTTCTTGTGCGCTTATTGCGAAGTCAGCTTTTCCTGATGCTATCATTTGCTCTGCTGTTACATTGTCACCCGGTTGAATAATTTCTACATCTAATCCTTGCTTTTTGTAATAATCTTTCGTTTGTGCTACATATAAGCCAGTATGATTCGTATTTGGAAACCAATCTAATACTACTTTTACTTTTTGATCTTTACTTTTACTTTCTTCTTTCTTCGCCGGATTACATCCAGCCACGCCTACCGCTACTAAGGCAGCTAACATAACTTTCAAACCTTTTTTCATTTTCTGCCGTCCTTTCTATATATCCATGGTGCTGTTATTCTTGCCATAAACTCTACGATAAAATACAGACACAATGTCACCATAACGATGATTGCTGCAACACCAAATACTCGGGCAGTCAAAAAAGATTTTGTAGCCCTCGTAAGCATAACGCCTAATCCTTCACTTGCACCGAGCCATTCTCCGATAATTGCCCCCATTACGCTATATGTAACTGCAATTTTTAAGCCTGAGAAAAAGTATGGAAGCACTGCTGGAAATTTTACTTTCTGGTAAACTTGCCATTTCGTCGCCTTCATTGTTTGTAACAGTTTCAGCATATTTTTATCTACTGTTTGAAAACCTTCTAAAATACTAAGCGCAATTGGGAAGAAACAAACGAGTATTACGACCATTACTTTCGGCAACATCCCATATCCAAACCAAATAATAAATAGTGGTGCAAGTACAACAATTGGAATTGTTTGCGAAATAACGAGCAATGGATTTATTAAAATACGAAATAACGGTATAACGTCCATAATAATTGCGATGCTCGTCCCCAATAAAATTGCAAAGAATAGTCCAATTATAACTTCCTGCAGTGTTTGCATCGTATTTGGTAATAGTAAATCTTTCATCCCAATTAATTCTTGAACAATGGCAGAAGGCTTTGGTAAAATCCACGGTTCGATTTTAAATAATGAAACAGATCCTTCCCATATCGCAATGAGAAGGATAAGCCAAATAGTTGTAATAAGTTTAGATTGCTTCTGGTTTTGCATATTCATCACGGTACTTCCAAACCTTTTCATCTATCGTTACACCAGTGCTTGGACGATAATGGATTTTAATAGAAGTAATCACTTCTTCTGCTCCAGCATCGACGCAAGCTTGTTGTGCACGTTTAACGACATCAAGAAGTACATCTAATTCTCCTTCCAAAGTTGTTTCCATTGCCCCTACTTCATAACGAACTCCCGATTGTTGCACAACTTCAATTGCTTTATCGACAACAGAATATACATCTTTCGTTTTCGCTTGTGGTACTACTGAAAATGACATTGTAACTTGTTGTGACATAATAAAATCCCCCTTATAAAATTAAATTTCAAAAATAAGAAAAGGCTTTCCTACTGCGTAGGAAAGCCTTTTATGCAAGTTATTATAGAATAACATATGCTACATCACTTTAAGTAACTCCCTACGCTGGCATTATCCAGATCAGGTTGAGGGTCGATGTTTACTTACATCCTCTCAGCCAATTGGCTCCCCGGTCCTTAATTCGTTTTCATTGTAGCATGATTTATTTTATTGAACAAACAAAAGCATGCATAATCATTTCATTATTTTTGGAAAATATCCAACTTTTTCACCATAAGCTAATAACTGCTGTATAAATTCTTTATTAATTGCTGGTACTTTCAATTCTTTTTTCTTAATCCATTCATTCGTTCTACGTGTACCCATTACAATTTCAGATTGCTGTGCTCCATCTCCTGCAACTTGAGAAGCAATTAACTCTGCTATTACTTCATTTCCCTTTGCTAATTCCAGTCCGGCATTTTCATATTCTGAAAGTGGAACCATTTCAAGATTGTATCCACACTCTCCAATTAGCTGTATAAATTGTTCAAACTCAATTTGATGTGGATGACAAATATGTAACGTCTCTCCTACAATTTGCGCATCTTGTAAATACGATACAATTGATTTACTAGCAAAATCAATTGGTGTGAAATCAACTTTCCACTTCACATTTGGTGCTTTCCCAATTAATAGCATTGTTTTAATAAGACGATAAAATGCGTTTCCTTCAATATTTTGTTGGAACGAACCTGTTTCTGAATGACATGCTAAATTACCTGCACGATAAATATTTCCACGCAAACCATTTTTCATTGCTTCACGAACAATGTTTTCCGCTTGTAGTTTACTATTTGAATATACATTCTCTAAGTCTACACTGTAATTAAAATCACCAGTTTTCATGTATGTATCCCATTGATCTACCGCTAATTCTAACGGGATACCAATTGTAGAAATAAAATGAAATGTAGCGCCTTTTTCCGCTAATGCTAGCATACGGCTAGTCCCTTGTACATTTATATTTTCAAATTGTTTTACATCTCCAAAATGTCTTACATCTGCACCGCAATGAATTATCGTATCCATCTTAGAACTGATGAACATAAATTCTTCTTCGCTCATCCCAAGATACTCTTCTCCTAGATCGCCAGCTACGGCCTGTATACGCTGTAACCATTCTTCACATATATCATTAAAATAGCCTGTTAATGTATCTATAATTCTTTGCTGCACATCTTTGGTTGGTCTTACTAAACAATAAATAGTAGCAGATGTATCTCTTAGCAATTCATATAATATGTGTGATCCTAAATAACCAGTAGCTCCTGTTAAAAAGACATTTGAAATCTGTTTTTCTTCAAAAACGTTTGCATACGTAATAGTATCTGGTTCGTGAATTACTTTATATTCCCGAAATACTTCTTCTTTCTCTACTTTTACTTCTCGCTCAATTCGAGCTAATCCATATATCGTTCTTTCTTTAAAGAAATCTTGAATTGTTAAATGCGAGAAGTCTTCTTTTAACAATGTTAATACTCGTAATACTTTCAATGAGTGTCCACCAATTGTAAAGAAATCATCATGCACTCCAATTTTTGAAATTCCTAATACTTCCGCCCAAGCATTCGCTATTTGCTTCTCTGCTTTATTAGAAGGTGCAACATATTCTTGTAGACGAAGCGGTTCATACTTTTCTTCTAACTGGGCTAACTTTTTAACATCAATCTTTTTATTAGGTGTAAGTGGTAATTCATTAATATAAATTAGTTTAGATGGCACCATATAATCTGGTAACTGCTCTTGTAACTGATAAACTAATTCTGGTATTTCTTTTTTATTTAAAGTTGTATAGAACGCGATTAAATATTGGCTACCTTCCTTACTCTTCTTAGCAAAAACAGCATTTTCTTTTATATTATGATTTTGAGAAATTTTACTTTGGATTTCTCCTAGTTCAATACGATGTCCTCTAATTTTTACTTGATCATCTTTCCGATGTAAAAACTCTATATTTCCATCCTCTAGCAACTTAACGATATCACCTGTTTTATATATATTAACTATAGGATTAAAAGGGTTCGGAATAAAAGCTTCAATTGTTTTATTAGGTTTATTAAAATACCCTTTTGCTAATCCTACTGAATCTATATATAATTCACCAGGTACACCAATTGGACAAAGATTCATATTCTCATCCAAAATCATAACTTGATAATTAGCACATGGTTTACCAATGGGAATACTCGCAACATCCTCATTTAACTGACTAGGTATTTTATAGGTTGTCGTCACTACAGTACATTCTGTCGGTCCGTATACATTATGAATTTCAACATTTGTACCTATTCTTTCTCTCCACAATTTAATAACCTCTACAGGCAACATTTCACCGCCAATCGCAATTCTTTTTAGGGAAGCTAGCTTATATATATCTTCTTCTGCTAAATACGTTGCTACTTGTCGAACAAAAATTGTTGCTAATGCCAAGATCGAAGTTGCTTTCACTTTATAGATTGCATGTGCAAATGCTTCTACAGACAATCGCTCTTCCTCTAATAATACATACAAGTTTCCTCCACAGAATAAAGAAGCAAATGACTCCCATACAGAGGCATCGAAACTAAAGGAAGGAAATTGGGCAAATACATCCTCTTCTGTCAATTCATATTGCTTTTTCATCCAAGTATACAGATTAACAACGCCTCTATGTGCTAACATCGTTCCCTTTGGATTCCCTGTTGAACCAGATGTATAAATCATATAAGCTACATCATCACAATGAATAGACAACTTTACATCTATATCTTCACAAGTTTCACTATCATAAATTGAAACAGTTTGAACTCCATCACATGTTATAGGCGTCTCTTTCATCAATATAACTTTCGCTTGGCTATCTTGAATAATGTACTGTATTCTACTTTCGGGATAATCTGGATCAATTGGAACATACGCTGCACCAGCTTTTAATATAGCTACCATACTTACTACTGTGTCTATGCTACGTTTCATAAATATTCCAACATAGTCTCCTAATCGCACGCCGTTTTTAATTAACATATGAGCTATTTGATTACTTTTTTTATTTAACTCCTCATAAGTTAAAGTACCTTCCCTTGAAGATAAAGCTATACGATTTGGAAATTGAGTAACAGTATTATAGAACATATCGACGATACTTTTCTCAGGATATACCGCTGTCGTATCATTCACTTGACTATAAAGTGCCATCTCGGCCTCTGTAATAATATTAAAATGTTTTATGCGTTTATTATTATTTTGTGATTTATCAATTAAAACACCTTGTATTTGTTGTGCATAACGAGTAATCGTTGTCTCTTTCCAATTAACACTATTAAATATTATTTCTACACTTTGCATATTTTTACTAAATACAAATTGTAATGTATTCGCATCTTGTAGCTCATAATATGTTTCACCAATAATAATAGGTGACATTTCATATAATTTCTTACCATTTTGAAACTCTTCTATTTCTTCCGCATTTATTTCTTTAATTTGTTCCAGTTGCTCTTCAATCTGTAGATTCAAACTTTCATAGGAAAGAAAATTAGAAACTTCAATAGTAATCGGAAATAAACTTCCTCTTATATGATAAAACACGACAATATGTTTTTCTTTAGAAATATGATATAACCACGTTGCAGTCGCTCCTATTAAATCTACAATATGAGTCAAATTTAGAAACAGTTCCGTTTTTCTTTTCATTCTAATTTCTTTTCCTTGCACATCTTTAGGTATTGTAATATTTCCTTCTACTTTTCCTAAAAATTCTTTTACCATCTCATTATAAGAAATCGCTAATTTCATATTTATGTAAATTCCTCTCTCAAATATAATAAAGGTGTGAAAATTCACACCTTTTTCATCCCTTATTAACGGGCAGATTCGTTCAATTCATAATCAAAGGGGGATCCCCCTTTGATTAGAATTGATCTTTCTTCTTATTCACTTTTAAACTCACCAATTAGCTCTTGTAATTCCTGAGAAAGCCAACTTAAAGAAGTCGCTAATTCTGCAATATCTTGTACTGATATTTCTTGCTCTTTCATGCTTTCTTCAACATTACTACTGCTGTTGGCATAAGTATTTGCAATATGCGATAATTCATTTACAACTTGAACAATATTTTGGCTATTTTGTAAAATGTCACTCGAATTACCAGAAACAGCTTTTACTTGATCTGTAACAGATTGCGCTGATTTTGAAATTTTTTCAAAGAAATCTCCACTACTTTGAACAAGTGAAATTCCAGTTTCTACTTCTTTTGAACCTTTTTGCATGGAAACTACAGCATCTTCTGTCTCAGCTTGTGTTTCACCAATTAATTTCGCTATATCTTTTGCAGACGCTTCAGTTTGTTCTGCTAATTTTCGTACTTCATCAGCAACAACCGCAAACCCTCTTCCAGCTGCTCCAGCACGTGAAGCCTCAATAGAAGCATTTAAAGCTAATAGATTTGTTTGATTTGAAATACCTGTAATTACAGTTACGATATCACTAATTTCTTTTGACCTTGTTTCTAACGAATAAATGATGGAAGATAAATCTTGTACTGCATTTTGGATTAAACTCATTTGATTAATAATTTGTCCAATCACTTCATTACCTTCAATTGAATGTTGCTCCATACCTTCAGAAGCAACTGCAACTTGTTTTGCAGCCCCAGTTATCTCTTCTACCTTATCTTCCATTCCATGTACAATTCCTAAACATTGTTGTACTGACGTTTTTTGAGACTGTGCCCCTACTCTTAAACCTTCAATAGAACTTGCAATCTCTTGAACTGCCATGCTATTTTCCTCTGTACTCGCTGACAACTCTTGCGAAGAAGAAGAAACTTGCTCAGCAGTTTGCCTTACTTTATCTATAATCCCTTTAAATTTTTCAATCGTGTTATTGAAATAAACATTAATAATTCCAATATCATCTGGTCTTTCTTTTAATTTAATACTTAAGTCTCCTTCACCAATTTTACGTAACCCTTCTCGTAAATCTTTTAATGGAGCTAGCGAGTGACGCACGATAAAGAATTGAGTAATAGTCGCAATTGCTAATGAAATAATGATAAAGAGTAAGCCCTGTATCATAAACTTCTCTTTTGTAATAGGAACAATGGAAGCATCTAGGTCAGCCGCAATAATTGCAACAATATTGTTTTCTCCATCCGTAATTGGTTCTAATATTGTCACCCACGAACCTATTTCATCTTCATATACTTCTGTCATTTGTGCCTTTTTCGTATCAATCACTTTATCGTATGCCTTCATCCAATGAGCGGGTTGTTCATAATAATCTCCCGTCTTTATAGGGAATGCATTTGTTAACTCTGTAGTCAAACCAACGAGTTTTAATTCTCGCTTTTCATTCGGCTTTGCTCCTGTAACATACGTTTGTCCAACACTTTTCAATTCTTTTGAAACTTCATCTAATTTCTCTGTTAACTTTTCTTTTTTCACTTTTTCGGCTGTAGGATCTTTCGCCATGTCTCTAACTAACTCTAAATCCAATTTTTTTAATACTATTTCTCCTGTTTCAATAGACTGCCTTTCAAATAAAGACATCATACTATTTTGAAACATGTTGAAACTTAACGCACCCATACTTCCAACAAGCGTCAAAATAACTAGTACGGTTAATAAGACGTTCTTTTGAAGGAACGATAACTTATGCCAATATTTTTTCATTAATATCCACCTTCCTTAACTAACATAAACAAAAAAAACAAAATATATGAATATTTTGTTTAAAAATGTTTCTCAATATGTTCGAGAATAAAAAAAAGCCAATGTAAAAGCATTGGCAAAGACCAACCCTATCCGTCCGGTAACTGGCTAGCATAGCCTTTCGACCTTAGCTCCTGTAGTTTTGCGTCCTCATGTTTCCATCAGTTTGCCTTTCTCGCTGAACGAGTTGAACGATATGGGAGTTCTATGAGAATTAATTTATTCTCTTTCAAAGATTACAACATATAAATCAAAATGTCTACTTATTTAGAGATATAAATACAAATTTTTAACGCATTGTTTTTTCAAAATAATTTCAAAAAGTACGTGAATGTTACTTTTTTTGTGTTATATAATAAAAAATGTATTAATAACAAGGATTTCTTCGGGTATTTATTTAATTTTCATTCAAATTAAACTATTCGAATATATCTTAACTAATGAATTTCGGAGGTAGTTTATCATGTTTTGGCTACAATTTCTTACCTTGTTACTCTGTATTTTTATTGGTGCACGCCTAGGCGGAGTTGGTTTAGGAGTAATGGGTGGAGTTGGTATGGCAATACTCGTTTTTGTCTTCCACTTACAACCTACCGCGCCTCCTATCGATGTAATGCTTATGATTTTGGCAGTAATTACAGCTGCTGGTGCTTTGCAAGCTGCTGGAGGAATGGACTATCTTGTTCATCTAGCTGAAAAAGCATTACGAAAAAATCCAAAGCGTATTACTTTTTTTGCTCCAATTGTTACTTATTTATTCACACTATGTGCAGGTACTGGTCACGTTGCCTATTCTGTACTTCCTGTTATTGCAGAAGTCTCTCGTGAATCAGGGATTAGACCGGAACGCCCAATGTCGATTGCCGTAATCGCTTCTCAACAAGCAATTACAGCTAGTCCAATTTCAGCTGCCACAGTTGCTCTTTTAGCAATGTTAGCTGACTATAAAATCACTTTATTAGATATTTTAAAAGTGAGTATTCCTTCTACTTTCATTGCTTGTATGTTAGCAGCATTTGTTGCTAGTAAGATGGGAAAAGAATTAAATGAAGACCCTGAATACTTAAAACGATTAAACGAAGGAATGATTCCTAAACTTGAAGAGAAAAAAGAATTTGTAGGTGTAAAGGGCGCCAAATTATCAGTTATCCTTTTCCTTGTAGGAACCTTCCTTGTTGTACTTCTTGGTTCATTTGAAGCACTTCGTCCAGGATGGATAGTTGATGGGAAGTTAGCTCGTCTTTCCATGCCGAACACAATTGAGATGGTTATGTTAACTATCGCGGCCCTTATTATTATTTTCTGTAAACCAAATGTAGAAAGCATTGTATCTGGTAACGTCTTTAAAGCAGGAGCAACAGCAGTTGTTGCTATTTTCGGTATCGCTTGGATGGGAGATACTTTCTTTAACGGAAACTTAAATATGATTCAAGGATCCATTCAGCATTTAGTAACAAGTGCACCATGGCTATTTGCTATCGCATTATTCATTCTATCTATTTTACTGTACAGCCAAGCAGCAACAGTTCGTGCCTTAATGCCACTTGGACTATCTCTTGGTATTCCGCCAGCATTACTGATTGCTATGTTCCCTGCAGTGAACGGATACTTCTTCATTCCAAACTATGGAACAATCGTTGCTGCCATTAACTTCGACCGCACTGGTACAACAGGTATCGGTAAATACGTATTAAATCATAGTTTTATGATTCCGGGCCTAATTGCAACATTTACTTCTATCGGAATTGGAATGCTCTTAATTTCAATTATGTTTTAAAGAAAAAGCACAAACCTTTATTTAAAAAGGTTTGTGCTTTTTTAATCAAATATTTGTTTAAATTTTGGGGCAGTCTATTTCTCCATGTAGCACTTAAAATACTACACGTCCTTCCCTACAAACTTCTCTTTACTTCTTCAGCTAATTTTCTCGTACTTTCATACGCAGATTCAGCTAAGCTAATTGCTGAAATAACTGAAACACCGTCCGCACCCGCTTCTATAACTGCCACTGTATTTTCAATTGTAATCCCACCAATACCAACGATTGGCACTGTAATTCCTTGTTCTCTAAAATAAGCTAATCCTTTCGTTCCTTGAACCGCTTTCGTATCTTTTTTCGTACTCGTTGGGAAAATAGGTCCAACACCTAAATAATCTGCTCCGTTTTCGATTGCAAAGCGTGCTTCTTCAATTGTATGAGCAGATACGCCGATAATTTTATCTCCCATTTTTTCACGAACAGATGTAATTCCTTCATCATCTTGTCCTACATGAACACCATCTGCATCTAATTCAATGGCTAATTCTACATCATCATTTACAATGAAAGGAACACTATATTCCTTACAAAGCGCCTGCAATTCTTTTGCAAAACGCACTCTTTCTTCTCCAATTAAAGCCCCTTCTCCCTTTTCACGAAATTGAAAAAGTGTCACTCCACCATCTAATGCTTCTTTCAATACAGATAAAGGATCCTTCGCGCAATTATTACTTCCCATAATAAAATACACCTGTAATAACTTAGACATTTTCTTTGTTTCAATGCGCATCGTGTGTTTCCTCCCCCTTACTTTAACTCCTCAATCTTCCCATACTTCTCAATATCATCAGAAGTAGTATTCGCTAACTGATTTAAAAATTCAATTTGGAAACTACCAGGTCCTTTTTCTACCGTTTTAGCCGCTGCTAGTTCCGCTGCTACTCCATAAAATGTTAATGCAGCTACTGCTGCTTTTACATAATCTTTTTCTACTGCTACAAATGCTCCTATTACCGAAGTTAGTAAACAACCTGTTCCCGTAACTTTCGTTAAAATAGGGTGACCGTTTCGAATAACAATAGTTCTCTCTCCATCTGTAACAACATCTTCTTTTCCAGTAATAACCGCAACTGTATTTAATTCGTCTGCTGCCTGCCTTGCAATACTTACAACATTGCCATGTCCAGTACCAGCGTCTACCCCTTTAATTTCCCATTTCTCATTAATAACATTTGCTATTTCAGCTGCATTTCCGCGGATAATTGCTAAATCGATTTCAGCCGGAATATGTCTCGCAACTTCTGTTCGATACGAAGTTGCTCCTGCACCAACTGGATCAAATAGTACTGGCACATTGTTCGCATTTGCTGATTTACCTGCGAGTAACATCGCTTCTACTTCTTCAGGACGAAGTGTCCCCATATTTAATACTAACGCTCCAGCAATGCTAGCCATTTCTGCTACTTCTTCTTTTGCATACGCCATTACAGGCGATGCCCCAAGTGCCAACAAACCGTTAGCAGTAAAATTTGTTACAACAACATTTGTAATATTATGAACAAGCGGATTAGATTCTCTCACCAAATCCACTACTTTACTAATTTCTTTCATATTCATCCTTTTCATCTCCTAACTATAATGATGGGAGATACACAAAAAGACACTTCGCGCGTACGCAAAGTGCCTGAACATGTGCTTTTACACTCTCCCTACGCTGGCATTATCCAACAGGTTCAAATGGTCAATGACGGACTAGTCATACTCTCAGTTTGTATCCACAAACTCCCATGTGTTTCTTATTCATCTACTTCAAAGTCTACTCTTATTCTAGTAAAATAACAAGTTCTTTACTTTTCTATTTAATATAGAAGCAACTGATAAAGTGAAACTTTAATCAGTTGGGATTTTGTTCACTCCATTAAAAACAGCTCAAATATGGAGCGAAACTGAATCTCAAGAAGATGTATGCTATATTTAACTTATGGAAATTTGAAAGGATGTTTTTAATATGTCAAAAAGCGTTGTAATCGCTGAAAAACCTTCCGTTGCACGAGATATTGCTCGTGTACTGAAGTGTGATAAAAAAGGAAACGGCTATCTTGAGGGTAGTAAATATATTGTAACTTGGGCTTTAGGCCATCTTGTTACATTAGCTGATCCAGAAAGCTATGATGTGAAATATAAAAAGTGGAATTTAGAAGATTTACCGATGCTACCTGAGCGTTTGAAATTAACGGTTATTAAACAAACTGGTAAACAATTTAATGCTGTAAAAAGTCAGCTACTTAGAAAAGATGTAAATGAAATTATTGTAGCAACAGACGCTGGACGTGAAGGGGAATTAGTCGCACGCTGGATTATCGATAAAGTTAAGATAAATAAACCAATCAAACGTTTATGGATTTCTTCTGTAACCGATAAAGCAATTAAAGATGGTTTTGCAAATTTAAAACCAGGTAAAGCCTATGACAATTTATACGCTTCAGCAGTTGCGCGTTCTGAAGCTGACTGGTATATCGGTCTTAATGCAACTCGTGCTTTAACGACTCGCTTTAATGCCCAGTTAAATTGTGGCCGTGTGCAAACCCCTACTGTTGCTATGATTGCTAGTCGCGAGGATGAAATAAAGAACTTCAAAGCACAAACTTACTACGGCATCGAAGCTCAAACAATGGAGAAGCTCAAACTTACTTGGCAAGATGCAAATGGCAATAGCCGTAGTTTTAATAAAGAAAAAATCGATGGTATTGTAAAAAGTTTAGATAAACAAAATGCTACTGTTGTGGAAATTGATAAGAAACAGAAGAAGTCATTCTCTCCTGGTCTTTACGATTTAACTGAATTGCAACGTGATGCAAATAAAAAGTTCGGTTACTCTGCTAAAGAAACATTAAATATTATGCAAAAATTGTATGAACAGCATAAAGTGCTAACGTACCCTCGTACAGATTCACGCTACATTTCATCTGATATCGTTGGAACACTTCCAGAACGTCTAAAAGCATGTGGTGTTGGAGAATACCGTCCCTTCGCACATAAAGTATTACAAAAGCCTATCAAACCTAACAAATCATTTGTTGATGATAGTAAAGTAAGCGATCATCATGCGATTATTCCAACAGAAGGATACGTTAACTTCTCAGCATTCACAGATAAAGAACGCAAAATTTATGATTTAGTTGTAAAACGTTTCTTAGCTGTTTTATTCCCAGCATTCGAATATGAGCAACTAACATTACGTACCAAAGTTGGTAGTGAAACGTTCATTGCACGCGGAAAAACGATTTTACATGCTGGTTGGAAGGAAGTATACGAAAATCGATTTGAAGACGATGATGTAACTGATGACGTAAAAGAGCAGATTCTACCTCACATTGAAAAGGGCGATACATTAACTGTAAAGTTACTTATGCAAACATCAGGCCAAACGAAAGCACCTGCACGCTTTAATGAAGCAACTTTACTTTCAGCAATGGAGAATCCTACAAAATATATGGATACGCAAAATAAACAACTTGCTGATACGTTAAAATCAACTGGTGGATTAGGTACTGTAGCGACACGTGCAGATATTATCGACAAACTTTTCAATTCTTTCTTAATTGAAAAACGTGGTAAAGATATTCACATTACATCAAAAGGTCGTCAATTACTTGATTTAGTACCAGAAGAATTAAAATCACCTACACTAACTGGTGAATGGGAACAAAAACTTGAGGCAATTGCAAAAGGAAAATTAAAGAAAGAAGTATTCATTTCGGAAATGAAGAACTATACGAAAGAAATTGTTTCTGAAATTAAATCGAGTGATAAAAAATATAAACATGACAATATTTCAACGAAGTCTTGTCCAGATTGCGGTAAACCAATGCTAGAAGTAAACGGCAAAAAGGGAAAAATGCTCGTATGCCAAGATCGTGAATGTGGTCATCGTAAAAATGTATCTCGTACAACAAACGCTCGCTGTCCGCAATGTAAAAAGAAACTAGAATTACGTGGTGAGGGTGCAGGCCAAATTTTCGCATGTAAATGTGGCTATCGCGAGAAATTATCAACATTCCAAGAGCGACGTAAAAAAGAATCTGGAAACAAAGCCGATAAACGCGACGTTCAAAAATATATGAAACAACAGAAAAAAGAAGAAGAACCATTAAATAACCCATTCGCAGAAGCATTAAAAAAATTAAAATTTGATTAAACAAAAAGGTTCCTACCTCTATCGGTAGGAACCTTTTATTTTAGTGAATGATTTTACTTCCTTTTGCATTCTCAACAAATTTTTCACTTGATTTGTTAATTGGTGTTTTCAGTAATAACGCAGCAACGATCATAACTACTACGAAAGCACTTAACACAAGTAAATCTCGCGTTACGATATCCCAAAGCATTCCGCCAACTGTTTCACGAATTGCGCTAATTGCGTATGTGAATGGTAAGAACGGATAAATCGCTTGGAAGAACGCTGGTGTCATTTGGATTGGGAATGTTCCGCCCGATCCTGCTACTTGCAGTACAAGTAAAATGATTGCCATCGATTTCCCAACGTTTCCGAAAATAGAAACGAGTGAGTATACGATACAAACGAAGACTCCACCAATAAATAAACTAAATAACACAAACCAGAACTTATCGACTACGTACGTACCGAGTAAGAATATATCTCCCATCGATACGATAAACGCTTGTGAAAGACCTATCGTTAAGAATGTTAATAAACGTCCGAAGTAAATTTCATGGCTCTTATAATTCGCGCCCTCTTCGTGTACTTCTACCGTTAATAATGAAACCATTAATAATGCGCCTACCCATAATGCAAGCACTGTATAGAATGGTGACATCGCTGAACCGTAGTTCGGCATCGCAAATAATTTATTCTCTTTTAAATTTACTGGATTCGCAAAGTAATCACTTTGCTTTTCAACATCGTTTTTCAATAAGCGTATGATGTCTTTTAAATCCTCTTCAGATTCAAAATCACGAATTTTATCTGCTAATTCTTTAATCTTTTTCTCAGTAGCTGGCATTTCAGCTTTAATATCTGCTAATTTCTTTTTCCCGTCTACTAAGCCTTTTGATGAATCTTCTAGTAATTTTTTAACATCTGGAAGCTTTTTGTCTGCCTCTTTTAAAATTTGAGATGTGTTTTTAGACATCTCTTTTGTGCGAGCAATTGCTGCATTGAAATTTGGAGTGATTTCTGAGTCATATTTAGCTAAAATGTCACCAATTTGGCCCGAAACACTTTTAGACACTTGATTAATACTTTCAATAACATCAGCTGCTGGTTTTTGACCTTTATTAATAGCGTCAATTCCTTTATCAGTTAACTCCATTCCTTTTTGCAAACCATCTTTTGCTTTATTTAACTTAGAAATTGTACCATTAAGGTTTTTATCACTATTCACATCAGCTAACACTTTATTTGTACTTTCCAGAACTGGAATCATGTCATTAACTAAATTCCAACTTGCTTTGAACTGCCCATTCAAATCATTTAAGGCTACTTTTGTAGAATCTAATCCATTAACACCTTTGTTACTTAAGTCTTCTCTTGCTTTTTCAAGCTCTATTTTTAATCTGCTGTAATCATTTACAGCTTTATCATATTTTTCTCTACCGTTGTTTAATATCTCATTAGCTTTATTTATATCTTGATTTAAATTGCCTCTAAGCTGCTGTGCATTTTCTTGCGCATTTTCAGCCTTACTTTTCAGTTGCTCAGCTGTACTTACTGCTTTTTCAAAATCAGCTACAAACGTTGCATTATAATCCTTTTCAGCTTGATTTACTAAATTATTTACTGCATCTAATTTTTGATTTACAGCATCTCGTACATCTTGTTTAACTTCTTGTCCGGAACTAATTAAATCTCCTACATGCTTAACTCTATTGTTAGCATCCACCATAGAATTTTTAAGCACTGTTAAACTTTCCACTCTGTTTCCAAAGAACTGTTTACCGAATTCCGTGGAAGCTGATTCCTTAAAAGCTGTAAAGAAATCAATCAAATATGAAACACTATCGATACGCTCTTGGAGGAGCTTTGAAGCATCCTGCACATTTTTCTGTGCTACAGCTGGATCCACACCTTTATTTTGAAGGCCATCCATAACACTCTTTACATATGCCGTTCCAACACGAGTAGAATTGAAAACAGTGTTTACAGTTTGATCAATATTTTTAGCAATATTTTTATACCCTTCACCATTCACTTGTGGTAATGCTGGAATCTCTGGTATTTGTGGAATAGTTATATTAGGTAAGACCGGTAATTTAGCTGGATCTGGCAATGTCAGACTAAAGTCAAATGCCGGATTTTTTAAGTAATCCGTAATTTTCGCTGCAGCATCCAATCCCTGCTGCATTACGGTTAAATTATTTTTAATAGTTCCCGGAGCACGTTGCAATGTTTCATCATTTCTAGCAAAGAATTTATCTAAATTCCCTAACGCTTCTTGCCCATCATTTATAACACTCTCTACAATCGGCAACTCTTTCTGCGCTACTTTCACAACATCTTCTGCTCGAGTTGCATCATCTAACGCCTTATCCATGAGTGTATTCATTTCTGGGAACTGCGCTTCTAACTTAAATACAAGATCTTTTACTTTTTCGATACTTGGTAAATTTGTTTCTAAATCGATTCCAAGATCATTGAAAACTTTAAAAATCTCACCGTTTGCTGTTTTTACAAAGTTTTTACTAATTTCTTCTGTAATACCTGATGCACCTTTTGCTGTAATCTTCGGTGCAATCGCGTTTACTTTTTCATTCACATAGTAATCCAGTTCTGGTTTTTTAGGATTTTCATCCAGAACAGTTGCAATTTTTTCAGAGAAGTCTTTTGGAATCGTAATACTTGCATAATAATCCCCACGCTCAACTCCGTAAATTGCTTGTTTTTCATCCACAAATTTCCAGCCAAGATTTTTGTTTTTCTTAAGGGAGTCTACAATCTCTTTCCCGATATTAATGTCTTTCCCTCTTAAATTAGAACCTGCATCTTGGTTAGAAACTGCAATGGGAACCTCTTTTGTATTTCCATACGGATCCCAAGAAGCTTTAATGTTAAACCATGCATATAACGATGGTAAAATCATTAATCCTAAAACAATAACAATTGCAGCCCAATGTTTGGCTACATTCCGTAAATCTGTCTTATAAATACGCCAAATCTGTTTCATAGAAGTTATCACCTAATTATATATTTTTCCTTCTTTAGAAAATGATACATACATTTTGCAATTATATCACTTTCTACATCGTGTATTAACCAAAAACGTACTATTTTTTCCCATTAACTTTCACTTACTTCATTATATAACGAAGTGAGTGAAAGTATGAATACAAAATGACCAAATCGGTTTTACATTCAATAATAACAAATATATATGAAATGTCATAAAAAATACAAGTATTTTCTCTTGGAAATACTTGTATTCCAAAAAAAAATCCTCACAGCTTTTATTCTCTGTGAGGATTTCTTCTATTATATATCCAATTGAACCTCTACACCGAAATGATCTGAAATTACATTTCTGTTTGTACCATTAAAAATAACTTTTGAAGAATGAACCTTTTTACTTTGGTTACACAATATTAGATCGATTCGCAAATTATGTTTATTTTCATCCCAACCAGCAATCTCACCTTGGACAGTCGTTCCTTCATCCTTCTCTACTGCTAATTCATATGTGTCATACAAACCTTTTTGCATCATATACTCATAACCTTCGCCTTCCAACCGAGCATTGTTATTAAAGTCCCCCATTAAGAAGGTGAGCTTATTGCTATCTACACGCTCCATCAAACGATCGACTTGACCTTTGAATGACTCTTCTTCATCATTCCACCAACCGAGATGGCAAGAGTAAAACGTTATATTCTTACCATTATAAGCAATTGTTGTACTTACAATTTTACGCGTTTTCCAATACGTTGTATCCTCGTTTTCTGAAATAAAGAACGTATCTTCTTTTATAATATTATGCTTCGTTATAATCGCTAATCCTTCTTCGTACAAGTCATAACCAATATGAGAGAAATCCCAAGTAATATTGTAATCTTTTACATGTAGCGCTTTTAACTCTTCTAATAGTAAAAGTCCAAAATTATCTTTTTTCTTGTTACCGCATACATTTTCAGCTTGTATGGACTGACTTACTTCTTGCAATGCGATGACATCGTACTCTTCTTCTTGAATTACTTTAGCAAGGTATTGTATCTTTTCTATTTGATTCTCTTCTTGCCAAGAATGACAGTTTAAAGTTAGCAATTTCATATTATTACGCACCTAACATATCTTGAATGTCTGACTTTAATACGTCAGCTTTCGGACCATATACCGCTTGTACACCTTTATCTTTTACAATAAGCCCTAAAGCACCATTTTGTTTCCACTGTGCTTCTGGTGCAACAACATCTAAATCTTTTACTGTTACACGTAAGCGTGTCATACAAGCATCTACGTCAGCAATATTTTCTTTTCCACCTAATAAATCGATAACTTTTGTTGCTAATGAACCGTCTTGTACATTTCCTGTTCCTTCTGATGCCTCATCTTCATTATCAATATAGTTACCTGCACGCCCTGGTGTTGGTAAATTGAATTTTTTAATTAAGAAATTAAATAGTGTAAAGTTAAGACCGAAGAACACTAATGAAACAATAACAAAGTTGATTAAGTCTCTTGTTAAACCTGCGTTAACCATCATTGGTGTACGAGTAATTAACTCAATAAATCCAAATGCATGAACACGTAAGTTAATTAAATCAGCTAGCGCGAATGCAAGTCCTGTTGTAATAGCATATACAACATATAATACTGGAGCAATAAACATGAACATGAATTCAATTGGTTCTGTTACACCTGTTAAGAATACTGCTAATGCTGCTGATAAAAACATTGGTTTATATTTTGCACGCTTTTCTTTATCCACGTTACGGAACATCGCAAATGCAATCCCCATTAACGCTGCTGTTGAGCCGATAACTTGTCCAGCTTTGAAACGAGCTGGTACAACGTTATTTAATAAATCGTTATATGCCTTCGTATCTCCATTTGCTAGTAAATTATTTAAATCTGTAATCCATGCAAGCCATAATGGATCTTGTCCTGCTACAACTTGTCCAACTTTTGAACCAGTTAACATCGTATATGTTCCGCCTAGCTCTGTATAGTTCATCGGAATCGTTAACATATGGTGTAAACCAAATGGTAATAATAAACGCTCTAACGTTCCATATACAAACGGTGCAACAACTGGTGCGCTATCTTTTGAAGCTGCAATCCAGCGACCAAATTCATTTAACCCACTTTGGATGAATGGCCATAGAAGTGATAATACAATCGCAGTAACTGTAGACCAAAGAATTACAACGAATGGTACAAATCGTTTTCCATTAAAGAATGCTAATGCCTGTGGCAGTTTATTATAGTTATAATATTTGTTATATAAAGTAGCTCCTAAGAAACCTGTGATGATCCCTACGAACACTCCCATGTTTAATGCAGGTGCACCAAGTACAGAAGTAAAGTAATCTTTTACAATTAAATCTCCCGCTATTACTGAAGAAACTTTCGCTTTTGAATCCGCTAACATTTCAGCGTTTACGCCAAATATAGCTCCTGTAATTCGGTTTGTTAAGACGAATGCTAATAGCGCTGCAAATGCACCACCCGCGCGATCTTTCGCCCAAGATCCCCCAATTGCTACTGCGAATAAGATGTGTAGATTTGTAATGATTGCCCAACCGATGTCTTCCATTACGCGAGCGATTGTATGAACTGCGTTAACATCCCCAGCAGACATACCAATTAACTTACCGATGGAAATCATTAAACCAGCTGCTGGCATTACGGCTACAACAACTAATAAAGCTTTCCCGAACTTTTGCCAAAAATCAAAAGACGTAATTTTCATCTGTTCTTCCTCCCCTTTATTTATAACAACATAATGATTTAAATTATAATTTCTGTCCCTTTTATGAAAACGATTCCTCATATCATTTTTCTTTTTACGCAACCGTTTTCATAAATCTATTTTAATAAAAGCGTTTTCACTTTGCAATAGAAATTTATTTTTTTTCATAAAAAAAGATGCTCTTTGAGCATCCTTTTTTATTATGAAATGCGATAAACCCTTGTTTCATAAGGTTTTAAAGCAATTGTTGTTACTTCTTCATGTTCCGCAACTTCATAGTTATTTAAAAGCAAACGTTTGCGTTCTAGTGCAAATGAACCCTCATTATACACAGCTTCCTCTTTTGAGATATTACTAATTACAATGACTTTTTCATCCTGTAACGTACGTGTATATGCATAAATTTGTGGATCGTCTTCTAAAAGTAAATCGTACGTACCATAGTTCAGTACATCGTGCTCTTTTTTCAGGGCAATCATTTTCTTATAGAAATTGAAAATAGACTTTTCTTCATTTTTTTGCTTCTCAACATTAATTTCTTTGTAATTTGGATTCATGCTAAACCAAGGTGTACTTGTTGTGAAACCAGCATTCATCTCATCATTCCACTGCATAGGTGTACGTGAATTATCGCGGCAAGAAGCCCATATAATCTCCATCATATCTTGATGTGGTACGCCCTCTGCAATTTTCTCGCGATATAAATTTTTAATTGCTACATCATCGTAATCTTCAATATTTGGTAACTGAACATTTGTCATACCAATTTCTTGTCCTTGATAAATAAACGGTGTACCGTGCATAAAGAAATACATCGCTCCTAGAGCTGTTGCACTTTCACGCCAATATTGTTTATCATCTCCCCATGTTGAAACGATACGTGGTTTATCGTGATTCTCAATATATAAAGCGTTCCATCCTTTATTTTCTAATCCTTTTTGCCATTTCGTTAATACTTTTTTCAATCCTACAACATCAAGGTCTTTCTTCTTCTCTGCATCCCATAAACTTAAATGTTCAAACTGGAATACCATATTGAACTTACCTTGCTCTTCTCCAACCCAAAGCTCAGCATCTTCAATCTTAACGCCATTTGCTTCACCAACAGTCATAATATCGTACTTAGAGAATGTATTTTCTTTTAGCTCTTCTAATAAAGGTTGAATACCTTTTACATTCATATGTTTATCAAAAGATGGCACATATTTTAACTCTTTTGGATTTGGCATATCCTTGAGACCTTCTTCTTTTTTAATATGACTAATCGCATCAACGCGGAAACCATCAATACCTTTATCAAGCCACCAATTAACTGTATCGTATAATACTTCGCGAACTTCTTTATTCTCCCAGTTTAAATCTGGTTGTTTACGCGAGAATAAGTGTAAATAATATTGTCCTGTTACTTCATCATATTCCCATGCCGAACCATTAAAAATACTTTCCCAGTTGTTTGGTTCCGCACCATCTTTACCATCATGCCAAATATACCAATCACGCTTCGGATTGTCTTTAGATGAACGAGACTCAATAAACCATGGATGTTCATCACTTGTATGATTAATAACTAAATCAATAATAAGCTTCATATCACGCTTATGAACTTCATCTAGTAAAGCATCAAAGTCTTCCATCGTACCAAACTCATCCATGATATCTTGATAATCACTAATGTCATAACCATTATCATCATTAGGTGACTTATACATTGGGCAAATCCAAATTACATCTATACCTAAATCTTTTAAATAATCCAGTTTCGCAATAATACCTTGTAAATCTCCAATACCATCTCCATTTGAATCCATAAAGCTACGTGGATAAATTTGATAAGCAACTGCTTCTTTCCACCATGTCTTATTCATAGTCCTTCTCTCCTTTTGCATCCCATCGGAATTTTATGCAAACGTTTTCGTAACACTATCATAACAAAATATGAACAGTTTGCAACTGTTTTCATTGAACTCTATGTAGATTCTTTATTCTTATGCTTTATTTATTTCTCACAAGAGCAAATCTCATTCCTCATCAGCTCTTGTCCACGCACGCGAACGTCGTATACCATTTCGATTAAGAAGCGGACATCATAGTTACGATAATTTTTCTCTTTTGTATCCCTCCTTTTCATATGTAAAAAGGTATACAATAAAAAATCATCCAATATGCCGTTACCTCGCAGCATGTTGGATGATTCAAATTGATTTTCTATATCGTTTCAAATTCTTGCTCCTACTCATAAACTTTTACTTATAGATTAATTGTATTTCGTATCATTTTCATGCAATGAATGTAATTTAATATTTGGAAATTTATCTTTTTCAATACCGCTATTATAAGAAACAGGAACTTGAAATTCGAATTGCTTTGTCTCGTGTTTTTGCAAATAGACTGGTTTCGGTACCGGATAACTTTTTGAATTTTCGTTTGCATTATCATATAAAACAACTTTTAATGCTTGTGAATGACTACGATAATTTTTTAAAGTAACGATGCACTTTCGTTCGATATCCTCTCCATTTTTCTCCACTCTACACTGGCTATCATCTTTTTTATATTCTATGGCTTCTACACCTGTTTTTCCTGCGTAGTACCATGTTTTATTCAATGTCTGGAGGATGTTATTTAAAATAAACGGCATCATTAAAATCAAAATACTAGTACCTACTACTTTTATCTTATTCATTTTTCTAAATGTACTAGACTCCTTTTTTCCTAGCCATTTTAAAAATAATATAAATGCAATTACATGTAGTATGAAAGAAACAATCAATATATTTGAGACTTTATAATCCATATAAACATACGTATGTATCGGAACCCTATAGACGTTGAATAGTTTTTCCCCAATTAATTCATTATCATTTGGAATTTTTAATAATAATAAAACCCCTATACTGTAACAAATAGCTACTAATCGATCATACTCAATGCGAATCATTCCTTCTCCCCTTTACTTTGTTTTTTATTATCGATTTTAGCTATTATTACCATACTATACAATCTTTTTATAGCGGATAACGTAAAAAAGTCCCTTATAAATATATAAAGAACCTTATTAATATACCGTATGAATTAAAAATCAATATACAATTTTCACATAGAGATTTCTTCAAAATATGTTGGATCATGTATTGTAATTTTTTTATCTAAAATTGTAACAATGCTATCATTTTTTAATTGTTTTAATACACCGCTAACTGTCTCTCGAGATGTTCCAGATATTTTGGATATTTCAATTGTTGTAAGTGGACATGAAATTACAATCTTTTCCCCACTCTGTTCTCCTAAATCCTGCATTAAATAATTTAACGTTTGGATAACACGATCTTGTGCATTAGGAATTGTAATATTTTGCACTCGATTTTCGTTCAATTTTAATATAGATGATAATTGCTGAACAACGTACATCAATTGCGTTCTGCTGGATTTTACCATATCTTCAAAGATTACCGTTGGAATATAATATACCTCCACATCCGTCATTGCTTCTGCTGTATAGTTATATCCTCTGTCTGTAAACATACCACCATAAGGAAAAATAGAATACCGCTTTACATAGTCATCGTATAATAAGTTCCCATTTTGATTAACCCGCTCTAACTTTACAAAACCATCTAACATGAAGTAAATTCTTTCCCTTGAATCCCCTTCTAAAAATAAAAATTGACCTTTTTTATAAGTTCGCCAATAAACAAACTCTGTTAACCCTTTCAATTTTTTTTCTGTTAAATGAGCAAATAATTCGAACTGCTTTAAGTCTTTCACTACGTTCCGTCTATTCATAAAATTCCCTCTCTCTTGCTGTATGTTGGAGCGAAAAATCAAGAAAGCGTATTCAATTTGAATTTTATCATAATTAACTTATATATTCAGATTTCATCATGAAAACTTTATGAACAATGAGCACAAAAAATATTAATAAATAAAAAGAATGAAGTTACTAACTCCATTCTTTTTTACTACTAAGTAGCGTACATAATAATTTAAACATACATGCATACATTCTGTTTTGAAATAATAGTACCAGCTTTTTCTTCTAGTGCTTCATATACTTTTTCTAAAGACGTAATAATCGTTTTTCTTTTTGGATTTGTATTAACAAAATTAATAGCAGCTTCAATTTTTGGAAGCATGCTTCCCGCAGCAAATTGTTGTTCTTCAATATATTCTTCTAATTGATTCACTGTGACATGCTCTAATTTTTTTTGATTAGGTTGATTATAATTTACATATACATGATCAACTGCAGTTAAAATAACGAGCGTATCAGCATCTACTAATTCTGCTAATTTCTGCGCAGCGAAATCTTTATCGATAACCGCTTCAGTTCCTTCTAACCCTTCTTCGGAATCAATTACTGGAATTCCACCTCCGCCAACAGCTATCACTATGTTTCCATCTTCGACCAAAGAATTAATAACTTTATGTTCATGAATACTTACAGGCTTCGGTGATGGAACAACACGTCTCCATCCTCTACCAGCATCTTCTTTAAACACTGCTTTTGTTTCATCCATTAATCTTCTGGCCTCTTCTTCTGTATAAAAAGGACCAATTGGTTTAGTTGGATTTTTAAATGCCTCATCTTTTTTATCCACAACAACGCGTGTTATAACCGTTGCTACGTCTTTATTTATATTCCGCTTTTTCAATGCCTTTTCAATCGCATTTTCCATCCAATATCCAATCATCCCTTGGCTCATTGCCCCACAAGTATCTAATGGCATTGCAGGTGTCTTTTCCGTTTCTGCAGCTTTTTGCTGTAATAAAATATTTCCCACTTGTGGGCCATTTCCATGCGCAATTACTATATCCACATCATTTTCCATTATTTTCACAAGTTGTTCCGCCGTTTTTTCCAACGCTTCTTGCTGCGCTCCCGCAGTAGCTTCTCCAGACTGTATCGCATTTCCCCCTAGTGCAACTACAATTTTTCTTCGTACCATATTCCAGCCCTCCAGTTGATTTCGCTTTCACAGCGCTTTATAAAGTAATACTGCCTGTAATTAATCCATAAATCGCAAAGAATGCTAAGGCACCAATTGCTACGGATGATGCTAATTCCACTCGAGTAAATATTTGCTTCGAACTCTTTTGCTTTTGAACATTGTAAAAAATAAAAATACCTGGCGCATATAAAGTCATTGTTAATAATAAATACTCTAAACCAGCTGCATAAACTAACCACACGCCATAAATACTTGCTATCAAGCCAATTATTATATTTTTATTTCGATCTGCTTCTTCAGACTTTAAGCTATGCTTCAGTTGATAAAATGCTGAAAAAGCATATGGGATTAAAATAGCTGAAGATGCTAAAGAGAATGCAAAGTTATACGCCTGATCAGAAACGACGAATGTTAACAAGAATATTTGTATTAAACCATTTGTTATCCATAATGAATTTACTGGAGCCTTATTTTTATTTTCTTTTGCGAACCATTTTGGAAATACTCCATCTTTAGCCGCTAAATATGGAATTTCAGAAGCGAGCAAAGTCCAACCTAACCAAGCACCTAATACAGAGATGACCAAACCTAAATTAATAAAGATAGCACCCCATTTTCCAACAACACTTTCAAATAAATAAGCCATAGCCGGATTTTTCAAACCTGCAATATCTGCTTGCTGCATAAGTCCAAGAGACAATAATGTGATTAAAATGTAAATGATGAGTGTACCAATTAAGCCAATAACGGTTGCTTTCCCTACATCACTTCTATTTTTTGCTCGACTGGATAAAACAACAGCCCCTTCTACCCCAATAAATACCCATAAAGTTACAAGCATTGTACTTTTAACTTGGCTGCCAACTGCTCCCCATGAAAAAGAACCAGTTTGCCCCCAAAATCCATCTAAGAACGTATCAATATGAAACGCGAAGATTCCTATGACAATAAATACAAATACAGGTACTAATTTTGCGATTGTAGTTACTAAATTCACAAGGGCTGCTGATTGAACTCCACGTAAAATTAACATGTGAACACACCATAATAATACGCTTGCACCAATAATAGACGCTACATTTTGCCCGCCTTCAAAGATCGGGAAGAAATATCCTAATGAAGAGAACAATAATGTACCGTAAGCTACATTCCCAAGCCAAGCAGATAGCCAGTATCCCCACGCACTATTAAATCCCATAAAATTACCAAACCCTGCTTTTGCATAGCTAAAAATACCACCATCTAAATCTGGTCGTTTTACAGTGAGATTTTGAAAAGATAATCCGAGTGCAATCATTCCAATTCCTGTTATAACCCAACCAATAATAATGGGTCCCGCACCAGCACCTTTTGCCATATCACTTGCTAAATTAAATGCTCCACCACCAATCATAGACCCAACTACAAGAGCCGTTAGTGTAAACAACCCTAATTTCTTATCTTCACCCATTCCACTCACCTCTCTTTAATTGCAATAACAATACAAAAGCAATAGTGAATGATAGTGTCTAAAGGAGGAGAAAGAAGAAAGGAAAACTCCCTTTCTTCTTTACTCCATGTCTCCTAAAGTAGCTGCCATAACCGCTTTAATTGTATGCATTCTATTTTCAGCTTGATCAAATACTTTTGAATGTTTACTGCGGAATACTTCGTCAGTTACCTCCATTTCTTTCAACCCATATTTCTCATAAACTTCTTCGCCATACATCGTTTCAACATCATGAAATGCAGGTAAACAATGTAAGAAAATCACGTTTTCATTCCCTGTTTCTTTAATCATTTTCATATTTACTTGATAAGGTTTCAATAACTCCACACGTTCAGCAAATTTTTCTTCTTCCCCCATAGACACCCATACATCTGTATAAATTACATCTGCATTCGCAACAGCTTCTTCCACATTACTTGTTATCATTACCTGTTCGTTATATTTTTTTGCTAAATCAATTACTTCTTGTGCAGGCCATAAAGATTCCGGTGTACAAATACGTACATCCATTCCAATGATTGCTCCACCAACTAGTAAACTATTAGCAACATTATTTCGTCCATCTCCAACATAAACGAGCTTCACATTTTTTAATTTTCCTATATGTTCTCTAATTGTTAATAAATCTGCTAGTGTTTGTGTTGGATGCCACATGTCTGTTAATCCATTCCAAACCGGCACACCAGAATTTTGTGCTAAAGATTCTACAGTTTCATGACTAAATCCACGAAACTCAATTCCGTCAAACATACGCCCTAACACTTTTGCTGTATCCTCTACAGATTCTTTTTTCCCAAGTTGAATATCACCTTTCCCTAAATATTCAGGATTTGCCCCTAAATCTGTACATGCTACTGTAAATGCACAACGCGTACGAGTAGAAGTTTTTTCAAATAAGAGCGCTACATTTTTACCTTCTAAATAATGATGCGGGATACCATTTTTCTTTTTCTCTTTTAATTCTGCTGCCAAATCTAGAAAATATAACAATTCTTCTTGTGTAAAATCCTTTTCTGCTAGAAAGCTTCTTCCTTTTAAATTTGGTCTAGTCATTAACATACTTCATCCCTACTTTCTCCGTTATTTATACTAAATATCTTTACGAACAATTGGCATACTCATGCAACGTGGACCCCCACGACCACGAGATAATTCCGAACTTAGCACCTCAATCACTTCTATACCATGTTCCCGTAATAACGTATTGGATACATAGTTGCGATCATATGTAACAACTACACCTGGCGCGATTGCTAATGTGTTCGAGCCATCATTCCATTGTTCACGAGCAGAAGCAATTACATCCCCTCCTCCACATGGAATAAGAACTAATTCACTTAAGCCTAATACCTCTTTTAATGCTTCCATTAAAGAAGTACGATGTGTAATTTTAAGAGTTTCCTCATCTGATCCTTTTTCTAAAATATAAATATTCATATTCCCTTTTGGCCCTTGAATGGCTGGGTGAATTGTAAACTTGTCATAATCAACCATTGTAAATACTGTATCTAGATGCATAAATGCTCGGCATTTTGGAATTTCTATTGCTAACACTTTCTTAATTTTATTTTGTCGGCTAAAGAGATTTTTAGCTAAACGTTCAATTGCTTTAGCTGAAGTACGAGCAGATACTCCAATCGCAATTGTTTCTTCATTTAAAATTAGCTCGTCGCCACCTTCAATTGGAAATTTATAATCACGATCTAACCAGATTGGTACATTATGTTTTGCGAATCTTGGATGATATTTAATGATGTACTCCATGAACAATGATTCACGTCTACGCGCTGGTTCTCTCATCTTATTTATCGTTAAGCCATCGCCCACGCTAGCTGCTGGATCACGAGTAAAATATAAATTAGGCATTGGATCTAAGTAAAACGGATAGTGATCTTCCATTAATTCATATAAATGTGTCTTCTTACTTGTTTCAATTTCGTTTTTCCGTACACCGCCCATAATTTTTTGAATTAATTCTTCATTTGAAAAGGAAAGTAAATATTCTTTTAAAGTTTGATGTGCAACATTTACGTCGGCCTGTCCTTCTTTTAAAATACGATCAACAAATTCTTCTCGAAGTTTTTTATCTACTAACGCCTCAGCGGCTAGTTTTTCTAAATAAAGAACTTCAACACCCCGATTGCGTAACGTTTGTGCAAAATAATCATGCTCTTTTTGAATAATTGGTAAGTATGGAATATCGTCAAATAATAATTGCTGCAAATAATCTGGCGTCAAGTTTTCCACTTCTTTACCCGGTCGTTTTAATAAAACCGTTTGTAATTCCCCAATTTCTGAAGTAACATGTATCGGATGTTTCATTTGTTGTACCTCCTTTTAAATATGTTTGATGTCTTACAAGTACATAATAAATGCTCTGCACTTTCATCTTTGTGAAAGCATCCACATTATCATTGTGAAATATTAAACAAGTTATTTTTTTAAAATCATACGAATATGTATTTTTATAACAAACTATCTCGCTTTCTCAATAAAAAATACATATATTACGCATATATGTTGAATATTTAACTTCCTTATTTAAACAAAAATCCTGTTTTAATTTTATTAAAAACAGGATTTTTGTATCTAAATAATTAAATTTAATCTTTCTTCTATAATCTCCCTATCTGATTTCGACTGTGAAATTATAAGGCATGTATCATTTCCACATATACATCCTATTTTTTCTTTCCAATCTAACTCATCAAATAAAACACCAATAACATGTGCATTACCAGGTAATGTTTTAATAACCATTAATTGATCTACACAATCAATTTTTACAACAACTTCTCGTAATTTTTTCTTTAACTTTATATCAGTTTGTAAATGCTCTTCTGAGAAAACTTTATATATCATTAATCCTTCTTGAGAAGGTACCTTCGTTAAGTTTAACTCACGAATATCGCGAGAAACCGTAGCTTGTGTTACTAATACACCTTTTTTTGCTAACAATTCTACTAATCTTTCTTGCTTATCTATTTCATACTCCTTTACAAATTGTTTAATTAACCGTTGTCTTTTTTCTTTTTTCATAAAAGACACCCCTTTTAATATTATAGCTCGCTATAATTTTCATCCGAAAGGGACAGAAAAGAATGTTGCGGAAACGTTCATAGTTTAACTGTAAATATTAAATCAAGCTAAATAAAAAAGAGAAGAACAGCATTCTGTTCTTCCTTTTACATTGAAAATCGTTCAATTGTTTGTTTCAAATCAGTTGCTTGCTTCTCTAAATCCTTTAATAATTGATCGATTACTATCATATTTTTAGACTGTTGTAGCGTCACACGCGCCACTTCTTGCGAACCAGCTGACGTTTCTTCAGCAATTGCTGCTACAGCTTTTGTTTGTGCTCCTGTTTGATGAATGTGGCTCACTTGTTCATTCATATAACTACTAATTTGCTGAGTTGCATCGGCTACTTCCATAACACTTGATGACATTTCTTTTAAAATTAATTCCGTAGCTTCCCCACGTTTCGCCTCTTCTTTAGCTATTTTCACTTGTTCTGTCATTTTCATTGCAACTTGTTGTACTTCATCTTGCATATTCCGTAATAACTGCGATATGTTTCTTGCAGAATGATCACTTTCATCAGCAAGTTTACGTACTTCTTCCGCAACAACCGCAAAACCTCTTCCATGCTCTCCTGCGCGAGCTGCCTCAATAGAAGCATTTAGTGCTAATAAATTCGTTTGGCTAGCAATCGCACTCACAACAGACACAATATGTTCTACTTGTTTCATTCGTTCTTCTAACTTCTGTACATTTTGCATTGAATCTTCATTTTCTTTTGCCAATGTTTGAATACCTTGAATTAAAGACGTAAAAACACGAGTACTATGCCCTAAAGCTTCAACCATTTCTGAAGACAATGTATCAGACTGCTTCGCTTTTTCTTCTACTTCACTTGCAATAGACGTCGTTGTATCAACAGCAGAAACAATTGCTTGAATTGATGCCGCTGATTGCTCAGCGCCTGAAGAAATCTCTGCAAGTGTCTCAGATACACCTTGCGCTTGTCTCGTTGCTTCGCCTGTTTGTTTTCTAATCTGCTGTACTTGATTATTTGTATACGAAAATGTTGTATCAATATTTTTTACCATGCCCCTTAAGTTTCCTAACATCATATTAAATGCAACACTTAAAGATTTAATTTCATCATCTGTCTTCGGTAATGGAACATCTTCACGAATATCACCCTCAGCTGCTTTTCTTGCCGCTTCCTCTAACTTGCGAAGTGGTTTAATTAAAAATACGGCTGCTCCATATGCTAAAATTCCAGACCATACTACCCCTAATAACATAACGATAATATTATATACAGTTTGACTTACATAACTTTGAAAATAATCGTATATCACGTAAATAAAAAATATACTTGTTGAATATGTAATAAAAGCTAAAACTGTAGTGAATAGCATAAGTTGTGTACGTAATCCAAAAGAAAATGTTTTCCTTTCTTTTTCCATCTTCCCTTTCCCCCTTTTTATAAGCAATATAAATACTACCTATATATTATTATCCATATTTTCATTATAGAAGGATATAGAGATTTTAAAAATATTATTTCTTTGAATATCAAATTGCACGAAAAAAATAAAGGATTCTGACAATTTATGACTAATAACAGAAATAAGGGGCAACATTTGTAAAATATATTTTTAACTGGGGGTTTTGTATGATTCAAGTTCGAAATCTAGTAAAATCATTCGGTTCACTTGATGTGTTAAAAGGAATTGATTTAGAAGTAAAAGAAAAAGAAGTTGTTGTTTTAATTGGTGC
Organism: Bacillus sp. SRB3LM; assembly: GCF_015712745.1. Taxonomy (NCBI): domain Bacteria; kingdom Bacillati; phylum Bacillota; class Bacilli; order Caryophanales; family Bacillaceae; genus Bacillus; species Bacillus sp. SRB3LM. Next base: position 190,983 of record NZ_VWVQ01000045.1, on the reverse strand, counting down.
CAGTGGTTCTGGTAAAAGTACATTACTTCGCTGTCTTAACTTTTTAGAAATGTACGATGAAGGCGAAATTCACTTACAAGGTGAGCGAATTGATCCAAAACATTCAAATTTAAATAAAGTCCGTGAAAATGTCGGTATGGTTTTTCAGCACTTTAACCTCTTTCCTCATATGACCTCACTAGAAAACATCATAGAAGCACCTATTCACGTAAAAAAATTAGAGAAAGCAAATGCAAAGGATATTGGAACTCAATTTCTCCAAAAAGTCGGCCTTCAGGATAAAGCGGATGTAACTCCTCATCTTCTTTCAGGTGGCCAAAAACAGCGCGTTGCCATTGCACGAGCTCTTGCAATGAACCCTAAGATTATGCTATTTGATGAGCCTACCTCAGCTTTAGACCCTGAACTTGTTGGAGAAGTATTGCAAGTTATGAAAGAACTTGCTGAAGAAGGGATGACAATGGTTATTGTTACTCATGAAATGAATTTCGCAAGAGATGTAGCTGATCGCGTTATCTTTATGGATGATGGAAAGATTGTAGAAGATGCTCCGCCAGCACAATTCTTTTCAGCTCCATCACATGAACGGGCAAAACAATTTTTACGCAACGTTTTATAATGTAACTTCTGTTTCAAACGAAAAGGAATACATTCATACGGTGCACAACTAATCATCCAAATAAAATATTTCAATAACATACTTAAAATCATCCGTATGATCAATATATAGGAGGGGTTTTATGAAAAGAAAACTATTAACCATTGTTGCGAGCATTACACTATGTACATCCTTCATACTAGGAGCTTGTAGCAAAGAAAGCTCTACTACTTCATCAAATGGTGAAAAAGAATTTCGCTATGCAATGAGTGGATTATACAAACCTTTTAATTATAAAGAAAACGACGGCAAACTTGTCGGCTTTGATATAGAAATCGGTGAAGCTCTTGCTAAAAAGATGAACATGAAGGCTACGCCAGTTACAAACCCATGGGAAACGCTAATTCAAGGTCTTCAAGCGAAGAAATATGATGTAATACTGGGTAGTATGGCAATTACAGAGGAGCGCTTAAAAGCTGTTAGTTTCTCAAATCCGTACTATCGCTCTGGCGCTCAAATTTTTGTGACTAAAAAGAATACTGCTATCTCTTCTCCAGAAGATTTAAAAGGTAAGAAAATTGGTGTTGTAAAAGCTAGTACCTTTAAAAATCTTGTTGCAAAATATACAAATCAAATTACAGAATATGACAGCGACATTACTGCTCTTATGGATTTAGAGCCTGGGCGTGTTGACGCAGTAATTACGGATCAAATGGTTGGTCTACGTATGATAAAAGAGGGAAAATCGAATATAAAAGAAGCGGGAAAACCATTAAATCTTGATGAAATGGGAATTGCTATTCGCAAAGATGATAAAGAAATGGTTGAGAAAGTAAATAAAGCGTTAGATGAAATCATTAAAGATGGTACGTATGAAAAGATCAGTAAAAAATGGTTCGGGCGTAATATTCTTGGTGAAGAGGAAAAAACGAAGTAAGTTAGCCATTCAAAAGATTCATAAACAGTGCCCCACTCATTAAATGTTCATTTTATGTGGGGCATTTCATTCTCTACTAAAATCTATACAATATGAGGTGAAACGCATGTTTGAAATTTTTATCTCTACCTATCCCACACTCTTAAAGGCTACCATTGTCACATTACAATTAACATTAACCTCCCTAGTACTCGGTTCATTAATTGGATTATTATTCGCTTTCTTTCGAATCTCGAATAACAAAGTTTTAAATAGCATTGCTCATATCTATATTGCTATTATTCGTGGTACACCTTTAATCGTTCAAATCGCAATTCTCTATTTTGGCATTACATCTGTCATTGTTTTCTCCCCTTTTTGGGCAGGAGCAATCGCTTTAGCAATTCATAACGGTGCATATATTACGGAAATCTTCCGAGGATCCATTCAATCCGTCGACCGAGGACAATTGGAAGCCGCTCGCTCCTTAGGTATGCCTTATCCTTTAGCTATGCGCCGGATTATATTACCACAAGCATTTCGTCTGTCTCTTCCTCCTCTAGGAAACCAGTTTATTATTGGATTAAAAGACTCTTCACTTGTCGCTTACGTAGGACTGTCCGAATTATGGGGATCAGGTTTATCAATTGCAGCAGGTAACTTCCAACAATTAGATACTTACATAATCGTTGGTGTATACTATCTCGTACTTGTTCTTCTATTTACTTACTTTGTTAATCTTTTAGAAAAACGACTACAACGAAAAGAAACTAACTCCGTCCAAGTCCATAAAAAGAACAAAACGGAAGTTTCTTTATAAGAAAAAGCAAGCCTGAGATGGCTTGCTTTTTCATTGTAAAAATATATTAATTTTTACTGATTTACTTTTTTAATACTTTCGTCTTCCTCTATATGTTCCTCACGATATGAAATATTATGAGGATCTAGTCCATTTCCTAAAGAACCATAGAAATGCTCTCTATGCGGATCCACTAATTCACTTCCTTGATAATACACACGTGGTGTATTCCATAGCGCTGCCAAAGCTTTTGTCATCGGCATCTCATGATAGCGTTCCGGCCACATTTCTTTAATCTTCTCTTTTACTAACGGATAGTATTTAGAACTCATAGCAGGAAACAGATGGTGTTCTGTATGATATGAGAAATTGAAATGTAAAACGTCTACCCAGCGCGGCACTGTTACTGACAAACAGTTTGCTAACGGATCATTTACTGGAACAATTGGATTTAAGCGGTGATTTGTTGCGATATATGCCATTACAATAAAGTTAGCAATTAACAACGGAATGACATATGCAAATAACCATTTTCCAGGTCCCATAATAAACAATAAACTAATCCAAACTGTCCAAGGCAAAAGAAGTTGAAGCCATACAGATTTTTGATTGGATGACTTGAACTCTTTTATAAAATGAAAGAACATTCGAGTCGAATGCAATGTAAATTGAATTGTTAGTGACAGAAAACTAAAGAATGAACGTACATGTAAAGGCATACGATATACCCAACTCAAAAACTTACTCTTCTTAAGTTTCTCAAGTGTCGGCCATGCATCCGGATCATTCTCTTCATGCTGTGTATGAACATGATGCGTTGCATTATGCCACTTTCTCCAAAGCTTTGGCCCTGTTGATAATGGCATAAATGCAATCGCGCCTAAGAAGTCACGAAGCCATGCCTTTCTTACAACAGTTCCATGTAAAATTTCATGCCCTAAAAATCCAAGTGAAGCAAAACATAATCCAAGAACAATCGCAATTCCTAGATTCGCCCACACATTCAATTCAAATACACCAATCGATATTAACCCCGCCAATGCCACAAGCAAATAAGCCAGTCCACCAAATAAACGAGTAGGCACTGGTTTAAATGCTTTTTTCGGCAAATGTGGTGATACACGTGCTGCATACCACCCAAACGTATGAAGCTCCTTCATCCTTTTGCCCCTTTCTTATGCCGCGCCTTGCGCAACTTACATATATCAATTCTTGTTTCCAGATTGATTTTACTAGATGATCCAAAAAGCATCTATTATAAGGAAAATATACTCACTCTATCGTCACTTATTTTTCGCTTTTATTATCAATGAAAAACATTTCTCTTTTTACTCTCTATCAACCTTTCCACATGATGAATCATAACAATAGAATTTCTATATTGTCAACACCTTTTATGACCTAGTAATAAAAGGTGGTTATATTTTTATAATCATACTTTATTTCACTAAAGAAAATGTATAGATTCCATAAGGTTTTATCCACTATATATAGACATTTTCTTAAACGCCATAGACTCTATCTCATTCAATAACTCTCTATGTAATCAACAAATAGAATCACTTGAATTTAGTTTTATATAAATCCTACTTCTTCATAATGCCCTACCTAATTAATTATATTAAAATAATTTATATCCTCTTTTAATAAAAATAGACTTCTTCTAAAACAACACACATGATTTTCATATAATATGGAAATATTAAAAGGAAAATTGTTCTAAAATCAGGAGGTTTCCGCAATGACAAATGATACATTTCCACAACTGCCGCTATCTTATTGGATTGAATCTACCGAGTTTCCTACTTTTCCTCGTTTATCCGAAAATATAAAAACGAAAGTTGCTATTATCGGTGCTGGTATTACAGGTATTACCACTGCCTATTTACTTGCAAAAGAAGGCATCGATGTGGTTTTAATTGATTCTGGTCGTATTTTAAACGGGACGACTGGGCATACAACAGCGAAAGTAACAGCACAACATGATCTTATTTATGATGAATTAATAAATCATTTCGGTGTAGAAAAGGCCCGGCTTTACTATGAATCAAATAATCAGGCTCTACAATTCATAAACGAAACTGTTCAAACATATAAAATCGACTGTAATTTCTCAAATGAAGATTCATATTTATATACAACTACCGATAACGGATTAAGAAATTTATCAAAAGAATATGAAGCTTATCAAAAATTAAATATACCTTGTGATTATGTTCAATCTCTATCGATTCCTATTCCAGTACAATCTGCGCTTGTAATGAAAAATCAAGCACAATTCCATCCCCTTCTTTATTTAAAAACACTTTTAGAAAAGTTTGTGGAGATGGGCGGAAAGCTCTACGAACAAACAACAGCTATGAATGTGGAAAAGGGAGATTATCCACAAATAATTACAAAAGAGGGCCATCATATCACTTGTGAATATGTCGTCTCTTGTTCACATTTTCCTTTTTATGATGCAAATAGCTTTTTCTTTACGCGAATGTACGCAGAACGCTCCTATGCTCTTGCAATAAAAGCAAAAATGGATTATCCAGGTGGCATGTATTTAAGTATTGATGATCCAAAGCGCTCCTTACGCTATATAACAAACAATGGAGAAAAATTAATTTTGATTGGCGGAGAGAGTCATAAAACAGGGCAAGGAATAAATACGATGCTTCATTATGAAGCACTCTATTCTTTTGCTGAAGCAACTTTTGGAATAGACGAAGTTCCTTATAGATGGTCAGCACAAGATTTAATCACTCTAGATAAGCTTCCTTATATCGGACATATTAACGAAAGAAATCCAAATATATTTGTTGCAACTGGATATCGCAAATGGGGAATGACAACTGGAACTGCTGCCGCTCACCTACTGAAGGACTCCATCCTAAAAGTCCACAGTCCCTATAAAGAACTGTATGCACCATCACGCTTCCATGCAAATCCAGATATAAAAACGTTCCTCTCCCAGAACATTGATGTTGCGAAACATTTAATTGAAGGAAAGATTGAAAATGCATTACGTAAACCAGAAGATCTCGAAGTTGGTGAAGGATCTGTCGTACATGTTAACGGTAAACGGGCAGGTGCTTATAAGGACAAAGAAGGAAAATTACATATCGTCGATACAACTTGTACACATCTCGGCTGCGAAGTTGAATGGAATAATGGTGATTGTACTTGGGATTGTCCTTGTCACGGTTCCCGCTTTTCAATTGAGGGAGACGTTATTGAAGGTCCAGCAGATCAACCGTTAAAACGAGTTGATAATGAGTAAACCAATAAAGAAGTTCAACAGGTTTCCTGTTGAACTTCTTTATTGATTATAAAACCTTTTCAGATAAATTTCGACACAGGGAGGAAAATATTAACATAAAATAAAATAATATATTCATCTACAAATAAAAGGGGGGGAATACTATGCAACCTTCAGCTCCACCTCATCTAGAATCTACAGAAACTATCTTTTCAAGCTCTATTACAAAACTTGTTGTTTTTATTTGTTGGCTAGCCATTCTAGCTGATGGATATGATTTAGGTATTTACGGTGCCGTTCTTCCAAAGCTCCTAGAAGACAAAAGCTGGGCACTTTCACCAGCTTACGCTGGCACAATTGCAAGCTATGCTTTATTTGGGATGTTTATTGGTGCTATTCTAGTTGGAACTATTACAGATCTAATTGGACGAAAATGGATGCTTATATGCTGTTTAGCGCTTTTTTCTATCACAATGGGACTAGCTGCACTTGCTCCTTCTCACGAATTATTTGGTTTATCTCGATTTATTGGAGGAATCGGATTAGGCGGTGTTATTCCAACAGCTTCAGCACTTACTGTTGAATATTCACCAAAAAAACGACAATCTTTTATTTATGCTCTTATGTTTACTGGCTATCCTTTAGGTATCGTGTTAGGCGCTATTTTGTCTATGTTTATGTTAGAAAGTTTCGGATGGAGAACTATGTTTGGCATCGGAATGATTCCACTACTCCTCATTCCTTTCATTATTCGTTATTTACCTGAATCCATTCAATTTTTATTATCACGTAATCGCCAAAAAGAAGTGGACCAAATCCTTAATCGTTTTCAAATTGTATTCTATGCGAAAAATGAAACTTATCAAACTCCGTCTAATATACGAAAGAAAAATGGATTTCTTACTTTATTCTCAAAAGAATACATAAAAGCAACGCTACTTTTTTGGATCACTTATATAATGGGAATGTTTTTAATATACGGTTTAAATACTTGGTTACCTCAGATGATGCGACAGGCAGGATACCCTCTTGGATCTAGTTTATCATTTCTACTTATGCTAAATATTACTGCCGCTATCGGTGCATTATTTGCTGGAGCAATCGCGGATCGTATAGGAGCTAAAATCGTTATTAGCATCTCCTATCTTATGGCAGCTATATGTATTGGACTATTAACAATTAAACCATCTGTTACAATCATTTATCTTTTAATTGGTCTTGCTGGAATTGGATCAGTCGGTATTACTCAAATATTAAATGCATATGTAACCCAATACTTCCCATCACATATCCGAGCTACTTCCTTAGGCTGGGGACTTGGACTTGGCCGAGTTGGTGCAATTGCTGGCCCTATTCTCGTCGGTATTATTATGACAATGCAATATGACTTATCATGGAATTTTTACTTATTCTCCTTTGCAGGTCTTATCGCAGCTATATCTGTTTTCTTTATTCCTACAAAATAAAAAGAGCACAAACTTACTTGTGCTCTTTTTCATATGCTTCAAACAGCATGTCTCGAAATAGTTTATTTAAAATCTCAATATCGATCCCTAACCCCTTTTCAACACCTTTCACGTATTGCCCATAGTAATGAATTTGTTCTTCTAAAAATTGATTCAACACCTTAATTTTCAATCCAACATCTAATTCAGTACCTGCTTTTTTCTTTATTAACAACTTTTCAATTTCATCTAATACGCTACGTTCTAATGATAATTCTGTAATCAATCGGTCAAATTCTACAGGTGGTAAAGTTGCTTTCTCTTCTAGCCACTTACAAGCTAAAATAGGACGTAATACATAAAAGTACTTTTTCAGCTTTACATTCTCACCTTGCAAAAATTCACGATAATTTTTCGAAGCCATATGTAAATAATGATATATCGTTGCTTTTGGATCAAAATTCTTCTCACTCATCTGTTGAAGTAGTTCTGGAAAATTAGAGTTTTTCGAATAAAAAATTGGTGATCGAATCCACTCAAGTAAAGCTGGGTTCGACTTCGCGAATAGTTGCAACGCCTTTCTAATATCCCAACCACTTATATCTAAATCATCACTAATTGGATATTCAATTACATCTCGTTTGTCATGAATTGATAAATACCATTCTACCGGATGTATATAAACAAACCTAACATCATAATCGCTATCTTTCGATGGAAACCCCCAAGCACGACTCCCTGATTCCACCGCAAATAAAATTTTCACATCATTCTCTTTTTCAATTCTTTCTAACTCCAACTCGATTTTCTCTCTCATTTCATAACATCTCCATTTTTTGATTATTTCCTTGGAAATTCGACAATACACTATCAATTTTACTACATACTAAAAAAACTGTCAGAAATTACTGACAGCCCAATGAAACTTCTATTATTGCTTTTCGATTACAGTAGCAGCAATTCGTTCAAACTCTTTTTGAATCTCCTCTTTATATGCATCTACTACTGAAAAATCCATAGCAGCAATATAAATTCGTTCTAATTTATCACGAACCGATTTTGCTTTTGCTAAGAAAGACATCGCCTCATTCATTTTTGCTTTATATTGAATGGAAACATCACGAATTTCCTTCGCATATTTCTCATCCGTCCCTGGGGTAACAATAAGGGCATACATATCAATAATTTCATCACCCTCGCGACTTGGAAAATATTCATGTGGTGCAGTGCTATCAAAAATTGCAAAGCCTAATTCTCTTACGATAACCATATCAAGACTATTCGGATCAAATCCGCAATGATATACTTCAACTTCAAACCCTTTTTCTTCAGCTGCCCTAGCTAACTTTTTGAGCATCGTTGATTTTCCAGAGCCTGGGCGCCCTTTTATAAAATAACGATATGGTAACCCTTCTGTTAAATTAGGAACAAAATCAACTGCTCCTTTCGGTGTAGCAGCTCCTAAAAAACGATGTTTTACAAGCGATTGTCTCCCGCTTTTATCTGCAAATAATTTCTGGATTAGCTGATCGGTTAATTCATTTGCTTTATTAAAATCTATATTATCAATATATATCTTCTCCCACTCATCATGTATAAGCAATGCCTCTTTAAAACATGCGTAAGCAGACTGAAAAGCTTTGCTTGCTTCTGAAACAAATCTTTCAATTTCTAACTTCTGCTTCCTTAGTTTATCTGAATCCCAAGCAATTCCTAAATTTATATACTCTTCAACAACTCCTGGCATTTTGGGCTCAATTACATGTGGTGATGTCCCATCAACAATTCCTACTTTTAATTTTGGGATAATTACACCATCAACCGATTTATTGTCAGAAGAACAATGTAAAAATTCAATATCATATCCTTTTTCAACCCATTCACGACCGATTGCCTTTATTAAAGAAGATTTCCCCGTTCCTGGACCACCCTTTAAGATAAATAATCTGTCTAACCCTTTTAAATTCTCTTCATATAAATTATGAAATCCCCTAGCTGTATTACCACCAGCATAATAATTCAATACATTTCCTGTCACTGCACTCACTCCTTCGCAGCATTCTATTTACATAAGCTACAATATGCGCGTAGCTTTATTTGGGTGAATACCTATTTTGTATTGCACGCAAAAAGGAAATGAATTACAATTTAACTATCGGAAAATTCCGGTTTTAAAATTAAATACTTCTTTATCAAGAGAGGCAGAGGGACCGGCCCTTTGAAGCCCAGCAACCTCAGTTTATACAAACTGAATAGGTGCTAATTCCTGCAAAATGCATTGCATTTTGGAAGATAAAATTCAACTAGCATGTAAAGCTCACCTTTCTTGATATTGAAGGGTGAGCTTTTTATTATTTGAAAAACATATATTGGAGGTATGTAAAATGAAAGTAATTGATTTATCGCAAACATTTGAAAATAATATGTCTCAATTTCCTGGAACACCTAAAATACAACTAGAAGCTGTTACAAGTGTTGAAGAATCAGGCTATCAAGTTACAGATTTTCATTCTGTCGTTCATGTTGGCACGCATTGTGATGCTCCTGCGCATTTTATTTCAGGCGCAACGACTATCGATCAATTACCCCTAAATCAATTTGTAGGCGAAGCGATTCTTATTGATGTAACTCATGTACAAGAACGAAAACTACCTAAAGAAGTACTGCACGATGCTGATATAAGAGAAGGAGATATTGTTATTTTCCATTCCAATCTATCTACTAAATGGAATACAGAGGCGTATGAGAAAGAAGCTTTTTATCTTTCTGAAGAATTAGCCGAGGAACTAGTACAATTAAAAGTAAAATCTGTCGGTTTAGATTTTATTTCTCCTGATGAGGTAACGACAGAAACATCACCAATTCATCACATACTACTTGGGAATAATATTTATTTAATCGAAAACTTAACAAACTTAGATGCCATTCACACGAAACGTTTCTTCTTCTCAGCAGCACCTTTAAAAATTAAAGATAGCGACGGTGCTTTCGCAAGAGCATTCGCTGTAATTTTTTAAACAAACTATACAAAAAAGCAAAGATCATCATTGACCTTTGCTTCTATTTTTTTTATTTAAATTAAGAAAGAATTGCTCAACATGGGGACGTAACCAAGCTAAATAATCCTTCTCTTTCTTCTTTGTACAAGCTATTTCTTCCCCATCTACCATTTCAACAAGTTCTAGTTCTAACAGTTGCTTCGTGAATGCTAACATATTCACTTCTTCGGATGGATACTCTTCTTTTAATTTCTCCTCAATTTCCCTCAATAAAAAACCGTCACGCATCATTGCCAATGCATCAATCCAAAGTGGCGGCATTTCATATTTTTCTCCTGTAATTGTATCTTTTACAATATAATTCTTTTGCTCTTTTCGAAATTGAATCGTGTGTAAACATACAGTCGAATTTAATGTTAATTCCATCATACCACCTCTTTCATAATATCTGCATAGAAAAAAGGATGCGCGTGCACCCCTTCTTATCTTTTCATAACACTACTGAACCGCTACATGAGCAATCAATCTCATGTCGATATTTTCCTCCATTATAAACGAAGTATTTTATAAAAAAAACCCTTCTTGAAACATTTTATAAAATGTTTATATTTACACAACAAGAACACTTTTCTGAAAAATCTTTTCTCCCAATACATTAAACGGTCGGCAGAAAAATTTCTACTTTTGTTCCTACTCCTATACTACTTTGGATTGTGATACTCCCTTGATGTTCCTTAATAATTTTATATGTAATCATTAATCCAAGTCCTGTACCAGTTTCCTTTGTTGTGTAAAACGCCTTGCCGATTTTTTCTAACTTCTCATTCTCTATACCAAATCCTTGGTCTTCAACAGAAATACACAAATATCCTTGCATTTTTTGATATGCACGGATATGGATTTCTCCACCCTCTGGCATTGATTCTATTCCATTTTTAATGATATTTAATAATACTTGTTTTAATTGCTTATCATTACCGTTTATAGTTGGTAAATTCCCATCTACTTGTAAATAACATTTAACTCTATATTGCATTGCATAACTTTCCATTAGATGCACAACATATAGAAGGATGTCTCGTATATTACACCTTTCATAATTTGTTGGCTTTGGTTTTCCTAACAACATTAATTCACTAACAAATCCATTGACTCTTTCAATTTCTTGTAGCATAATGTCGTAGCTCATCGTATCAGTTGGATTTCTTTCTTTTTGCATTTGCGTAAATCCTTTTAACGCTGTTAACGGATTTCGAATTTCATGGGCAATTGTTGTAGACATAGTCCCAATCACAGCTAAATTTTCCGTCTCTTTCATATTGTTCATCATTTCAACCACTGTTCTTACATAAGATTGAAATCGTTTTAATAAAGAATGTGAAATAATGAAATAAAATACACATAAAACAAGTGGAATTATCACTTTTAAATCTTGTAATAGCAATGTGAAAAATACGTACTTTCCAATTACACTAAAGGACACTAAATAAAAGTATTTTTTATTCACGAAAACTGGGGCAAATAAAATTAATAACATTTCTACCATACTGCCATGTTCAAAAGGTCTATCCGTTCGCAAATAAATCATTAAATTATTAACAAGATTGATAAACATGTACCCAAATAAAAATAAATATTTTACAGAATATACATATCCTCTTTTTTGAAGATATATAGAAATAGGTAATAATGCCATTACAAATATAGGCACACCTATCCCAAGACTACCTTCTGGCCAACCTACCGCTGTTCCACTAATATTCATAGCAGGATATACAAAATAATATATAGCGTCATATAAAAAGAATATAATATAGAATAATAATATAAATACCTTTAAGGCTCTTCTTTCTTCATAAATCAAGCTCTTGTATTTATTCATATAAAAACTCCCCTTGATCGATACAAAAAACTTTCATTGTTATTCTCCTTAAAGTATAAGTATGAAATTGCTTTCAGGGCAATATTTAACCTTATAATACTAAAAGGAAGGAGATCTCTCCTTCCTTTTAGTAACAACTTACATCCATCTTACCCTGTCATGTAACAATCCATCCGTAAAATTATTATGCCCCATTACAAAATCCTTCATATATAAATTTAAATACTCACCGTACTTACTTTCTGTATTTAATAACAACTCCTCGACGTAATAAGCACCTTGTTCAAATTGATCTAAAAGTAAACTGGACAGGCCCGCATAAATCCCGCACCCTACCTGAAAATACGTTGCATTCGTTTTATATTTACGAAAAACTTTGCTACTATTCATCACATTATACATATATGTCTCACTATTTTCATAAACGAGTAACACACCCACCAAGTCCTCTCCAGCAACCTCTTCTTCCGCTGGATTAAACACTTTACGATTCCAGTTCCATAAATCTTCTACTTGATCTAAGTTCTGTCTAATTATATTTGTTGTATACTCATTAATTCGGTAAAGAAAACCAACTTCCATATTAAAGTTTTTCCCTAAAATTAATACTTCCTCATGTGGCATTAAACAACCATAGAATTCTTTTTCTCCTAACTTCACTTTATACTCTGAAGAATATACATCTTCATAAAAGTAAAGAGGACGATGATGACTCATATACATCGGATAACTCCAGATCGCTTCATCTAAAAATCGCTCTACTGCCCATGAAGCATAAAGTGTATGTGGCTTTATAAGTGCTGTATCATTCAAAAATGATGTGTCATGTTCTACAATATAACATGCTCTTGGCCTTTCATTTGGTCGTTCCTTCATAAGCTCAACAACCATCCATTGAACAACACCTGGATTCATACCTGAACCTATAATCGCTTTTGTATTTGTAAATTTCTCTTTCTCCTTCTCAAACCTTGTATATCTTTCCGTAAGCTGAAAGCCGATTAAGCTGTCGTCCTGATCTACTGCTTCATTTTCCAAGGCTGAATTAATATAGCAAATTCCTAATTCATTACAGCAGCTTAATACTCTAATTGTATCTGCCCCTGAAACATCAATCACAACACTCGTACTTTTTTCTTTTAAATGTTCTTTAAATTCCACTACATTTTGAAGGTTTATCTCATATAAATATAATTGACCTTTCAAATTCGAAAACAACTCATCATAATAAGTCCTATCTTTTTGTTTTATATCCACCAAATGAAATTTGGCATTCTTTAATACTTCATAAATTGGATCTTTTTCATTTGCTATCGCTTGATTTAAAATTGCTAAAACTGCTTTTGCTGCTCCACCAGCACTACCAAGTAATGTAATCGATAACGGATTTAGAAACTGCTCCACCAACAAAACTCCTTTAATAAATTAGTTGAGCAGCTCCTTCTCAAAAAATAAATTGAATACATAAAAAGATAGCTCGTACACATTTCTTTATAAATTAGTACAAAATTTTTTTAAAAAATCACACCATAATATATTTATATTCAATTCATTTTTCCCCTCATATTCAAATCGAGCTAAACAAATAGGCTCGACCTTTTCTTCTGCATATAAAAGAAAAAGCCAGCCCTTTCAACTAGCTTACGGACAATGGACAGATTTTACATGTTGAATATTTACATACATTTTCGCATCACGTGCTTTTAATATTTCAATATGCCCTTCATCAATCTTCGCCATCTTTCCGATCTTATTAGATTCCTCACCTAAATCGAACACCATGATTTTGCCAGACATTTTAATAAGTTGTTCTTCAAACGTTCGAGCTAACGTAATATTTAACGGATTTACGGGGAGTTCATTTTTATTGAGGTCATACGGCACTTGGTTTTCTTTATACGGAATTAACCATTTTAAATGTTTTAAAGATATATATACCGTTTTATAAACCGGACTATAAAAAACAATATAATCATTCATCACACTTGTAACATAACCATGTATTGGAGCACTTCCTGCTACATAAACTTCTGTAAAAATTCCTTTAGAAGTACTTAATACTTTTCTCAAAGAAATGGAAGGGGATTCTCTCTTAATTACAGAATCAACATCTGGTTTTAATATTTCTTCGTCATATGGTCTTAAAAATTTATAGTATTGTACATGATATAAAGATATATATACATAGTCTTGTCCATTGTAAAGAACAATGATATCATTTCCTACATCTATTAATACACCTTTAAACCTTTTTTCACCGATTAATTTAACATATATATTTTCTCCAATACTTTTGTTTAACTCATTCATCTATATCCTCCTTCCTATGAATTTCTTCTTACCTGTCTTCCATTTCTAAAAAAATAATCAGGGCAAAGTTCTGTTTTAATAGTAAGTAATTCCTTTTCATACTATCGAAATAAGAAATTGTTCTTCTCTTTCCCTCATAATGCCCCTCTTATTTATTAAACATTATTCATCTTCATTCTTTTTACATTTAACTACTTGGCTCACACTCTTAATATGAGACTTAATTACATAAATAACTTCATCACAGTTTACTAGTGTAATACAGTCATGGTGTACCTCACTTAATAAACCTTCCACACACTCTGGACCGCCACGATTAATTTTTACCCACTTATACTTCAAGTCTTTTAATATATCTAAAAAAGTATCCTCATCAGAGCAGAAACATGAACTATAGCAATCGCCACATTTACTTTCTTTCACTTTCTTAACTAGACTCTTCACATGTTTTAACTGGTAATACACTAATTCACCATGAGGTAATTGTAACGTTAGATAATCTTTGCCTAACGATACGAGCTCACCTACTCGACTTTCTGGTCCACGAAGGTTTACTTTTACAGTCTCACCAACTAAACATTTAATTTGGTCACAGCATAATACGTTCTCCAATTTTGTATCCCCCTTTCTTATTATCTTCCTCTACTTGATTGTCTTTGGGCACGAGCGCGACCTGAATTATTGCTACTACTTTCTTTACTGCTACTATCGTCGCTCTCATCGCTCTCTCCGCATGCTAATGCATTATAGTTAACGCTTTTAATATGCTTTATTGCAATTAATATAACTTCTTCTTTTGCAATTACTGTCACAAAGTCACAAGAAACATCTTGTAAAATGCCTTCCACTTTCTCTGGACCACCGCGATTAATTTTCACCCAGCAATATTTGAAAGTTTGCAGTAGTGCTTCAAAGTCTTCTGCACATTCGCAATCTTCCCATTCGCAATCACTTGATCCACAGTCTTTCGCATTTTTTGTAATACTTTTTAGATGACTAAGTTGATAGTAATACAGTTCACCTTTTTCATTCTGCAATACGAAGTAGTCCGGACATACTGATATTATTGTTCCTTTTTGAGATTCTGGACCACCCCTGTTTACTCTCACAAAAGATCCAATTAAGTCTTTCAAAAAATCACAATGAAATATACTCACGAGAAAACCCCTTCCATTAATTTATAAGCTTTTGCACTGATAGTATATGTATCTGTACAGGTTACGTTCTCTATGTTTGTCCTAGCTAGAAAAAAATATGCTTTTAACATGGTAGACTACTACCTATCAAAATTTGAAGAAAGGCTAAGAACTCCTTATATTTTTGATATCTTCAAACAAAAAATCCCTTATGAAGATACATTTCTGCATATCTTCATAAGGGATTTCCCATAGTTTAATCTTCGTCTTTAACATCCATATCTTCTGGAATTGGTTCGTTCAATATTTCTTCCACTAATTGCTTATATTTCTCCATTTGTTCTAAATGTGTATTAAATTGTTCTTTATTTACTAAATATTGCTCTCCATCGAATAGCGCACGAATTTTCTTTTGCTGAATTAACTCTTCAATATACGATTTTGGTAAATTCAAATACTCCGCAGTCTCTTCTACTGTTATATACAATGCGTTCATTCCTTTATTATTTTTTCATCTATACTGTATCTTACTTTATTTTTGTAAACAAATAAAAAAGATTTTGTAAATGCAGTTCAAAAAGCAGGTAGATGCATTCCATATATTGTATAGTATTATATAGTAAGAATTTTTTAAATATAGAATGGTATTACCCATTTACACAAAGGAGAGTTAACATATGGCTACTCGTCACATCATTACAATGTTAGAAAAAACACTACAAGTTGAAACAGAAAACACAATTTCTCATTTGAATGTATCTTTATCTGATCGTTTTCTTTCTCAAAGCACAGCAATACATGAAAACAATTGTTATCATACAATTGGTGAATGGTACAAAAATCATTTCTTATTCCAACAAGATGATTTCCTTTGGGCTAAATATGCTTTCTATGACGCATATTGTGAAGCCATCAAAAAACAAGGTCATCTTACAAAACGTGTTCGCCAAATATTAGAATCATTAGCTCGAATGCATGGAAAACAGTATATTGCTTCTATACTAAATATGCCATTCCCTAATGAACGCGCTAAAGGGACAGCGTAATTTAGCCATGTTCTGCGTAAGCAAAACATAGCTAAATTGTTTTCTAGGATGCTTTACCAATAAAATGTTCATATGATATGAACTGATGAAACCGGTGTCATTATAATGATTGAAAATATAGTAAACAGGAAATCCCCCACGTACATCTCTCATCCATTTGAATAGAGAAGTATGTGGGGGTATACTTGTTCCTTATTATTTCATCATCTGCTTAATCAGTTCGCGATTTCTCTTCTTAAATACTTCATTATGAGAAGAAACCATTCCGTACTCACTTGCATCTGGTTGGATAAATTGCTTTGCTTTATTCACAGCATTTCCAGCATCTTGGAATGCACCTGCAATTAAGTGTAGTTTCCCTTCGTGCTTTAAAATATCTCCAGCAGCATATAATCCATCTACTGAAGACTCACTATTTGCATTACCTGCAATATAATAATTATCTATAATTGCAACGTCTAACTCACTATTTTCCAATAATGTAATGTCGCGTTCATATCCATGATTAATAATAACTTCATCAATAGGTAAATGAGAAATCTCACCTGTTTCATGATTTGTTAATTCTACATATTCGATCGCTTCATGATTATCACCAGCAATTAATTTTGTAATCGATGTATTAAAGAAACACTCCGCTGAGCTATTCATAAGTTGTTTTACTTGTGCTTCATGACCAGATAATTCTTCTTTTCTATACGTTACATACACTTTTTTCGCAATTGGTTCCAATTCATTTGCCCAATCAACAGCAGAATTGCCTCCACCGGAAATAATAACTGTTTTACCTTTGAAACGCTTTAAAGATTTAACTGTATAATTTAAATTCGATACTTCAAATCGCTCAGCACCTTCAATAGATAACTTTTGCGGTTTCAATATACCACTTCCTGTTGCGACGATAACTGTTTTTGAAAAGTGTTCTTCCCCAGTACTTGTTTTTAATGTAAAAGTACCATCTTGATTACGAATAATTGATTCCACTTTTGTATCTAATACAACTTCTGGCTTAAATGTTAACCCTTGCTTTACAAGTTGTTCAATTAACTTATCACCTGTAACTGGCAATAGTCCTCCTACATCCCAAATCATTTTTTCCGGATACACATGTATTTTTCCACCTAAATGTGGTTGAAATTCTATTATTTTCGTTCTCATTTCTCTGAGTCCACTATAAAAAGCTGAATAAAGCCCTGCAGGTCCTCCACCTATCACGGTTACATCAAACAATTCTTCTCGATTCATTCGTGCTCACTCCTCAGCTACTAATCATTGATTATCATTCTCAATAAAATATAACCTGTTTCCGCAAAATTTACAATCAAAATTACTATTGACAATACACCTATATAAAATTATATTATTTAAAGAATCAATAGTGATAATCATTATCATTTTGTTAATAATTAGCAAATTTGAGATTACATCTTCTTTCATTAATATGGTTAATACTATATTATAAAATCTCATATTCAAGATTTTTAATAAATTATTTTGCTTTACCACTACTCTTTCAAAAAGATTACAGTTAAACAAATTATTGTATACACATACCATCTATGTTAAAGGAGAAAGACGATGAAAAAGTTATTTATTTCACTAACAGTTCTTTTCGTTCTTGTTATGAGCGCTTGTAGCAATAGCTCTACAGACAAAAAGAACGATGCAAAAGGTAGTAAATCAGAAAAAATTACATACCAATCTGAAAATGGTAAAGTAGAAGTTCCTGCAAATCCAAAACGCGTTGTTGTATTATCATCATTCGCTGGTAACGTAATGTCATTAGGTGTAAATCTTGTTGGGGTAGATTCATGGTCTAAACAAAACCCACGTTTTGAAAGCAAACTTAAAGATGTTGCTGAAGTATCAGATGAAAATGTTGAAAAAATCGCTGAACTAAATCCAGATTTAATCATCGGTTTATCAAATATTAAAAATGTCGATAAGTTAAAGAAAATCGCTCCTACTGTAACATACACTTACGGAAAAGTTGATTACTTAACACAGCATTTAGAAATCGGTAAGTTATTAAACAAAGAAAAAGAAGCAAAAACTTGGGTTGATGACTTCAAGAAACGTGCACAAGAAGCTGGTAAAGAAATTAAAGCAAAAATCGGTGAAGATGCTACAGTTTCTGTTGTAGAAAACTTCAACAAACAGCTTTATGTATACGGCGAGAACTGGGGCCGCGGAACAGAAATTCTGTACCAAGAAATGAAATTAAAAATGCCTGAAAAAGTAAAAGAAAAAGCATTAAAAGAAGGTTATTACGCATTATCTACTGAGGTATTACCTGAATTTGCTGGTGATTACTTAATCGTAAGTAAAAATAAAGATACTGATAACTCATTCCAAGAGACAGAATCATATAAAAACATCCCAGCAGTAAAAAATAATCGCGTATATGAAGCAAACATGATGGAATTCTATTTCAATGATCCACTTACATTAGATTTCCAACTAGACTTCTTCAAGAAGAACTTTCTTGGTAAATAATACAAACATGAGGAATTCTTAATTTAAGAATTCCTCTTCCTTTATTCTATGAACAGAAAAGATGTGAAACGAATGACAAAAGATCATGAAAATCCACGTTCTATAGCTTTTACATACAAACTAATTTTAAGCTTAATTGCATTCTTTCTTATTTTTATCGTTGCAATGGTATTAGGTGCTGCAGATACTTCGATAAAAGATGTATGGTTAGCACTCACTTCCTCGGCTAAAGGAGACAAAATATCTATTATTCGAGAAATACGTTTACCACGTGAAGTTGCTGCTATTTTTGTAGGAGCTGGATTAGCCGTTTCTGGAGCAATTATGCAAGGATTAACACGAAATCCACTTGCAGATCCTGGATTATTAGGGCTATCTGGTGGAGCGAATGCTGCGCTTGCACTGACACTTGCTTTCAACCCTTCCATCAGCTATCTTTACTTAACATTAGCTTGCTTTATCGGTGCTGCAATTGGCGCAATTATGGTATTTGGAATTGGTATGGTAAAAAAAGGCGGCCTTTCTCCTCTTCGAATTGTATTAGCGGGCGCTGCAGTTTCCGCATTTCTACTTGCAATTTCAGAAGGAATCGGCATTTACTTTAAAATTTCACAAGATGTATCACTTTGGACTGCTGGGGGCGTAATTGGAACAACTTGGAGCCAATTAAAAATTATTATTCCAGTCATTTCAATTAGTATCTTTATCGCTATCTTACTAGCAAAAAAATTGACAGTTCTTAGTTTCAGTGAGGAAGTGGCTATTGGACTAGGTCAAAAAATTATTGTTATTAAAACTATTTTATTTATCATTATTATCTTACTTGCAGGTGCATCTGTAGC
This sequence comes from Bacillus sp. SRB3LM, assembly GCF_015712745.1. NCBI lineage: Bacteria > Bacillati > Bacillota > Bacilli > Caryophanales > Bacillaceae > Bacillus > Bacillus sp. SRB3LM. The sequence continues at coordinate 171,267 of NZ_VWVQ01000045.1, read as the reverse complement.
ACTTGTTGGAAATATGGCATTTATCGGCTTAATGGTACCTCATATGGTACGCCCAATTGTCGGTCCAGATTACCGATTTGTTATACCAATGTCAGCAATTGCTGGAGCTTCCTTTATGCTACTTGCAGATACAATCGGACGTACTATTAACGCTCCATACGAAACACCAGTTGCGGCAATTGTCGCGATTGTAGGGTTACCATTCTTCCTATTCATTGTACGTAAAGGGGGAAAAACATTCTCATGATGCAATCTATTTTAAGAAAACAGCGTCTTATTATACTCGCTTTACTTATAATAATCATCACAACCATTGTAGTTGGAATGGGGCTTGGTTCAGCATCTTTATCTTATGATCGACTACTCCCAACCTTAATGGGGAAAGGGACTTTTAAAGAGGAGTTCGTTTTATACTCTTTAAGACTACCTAGAATCGTCATTACATTATTAGCTGGTATGGCTCTCGCTTTATCAGGGGCTATATTCCAAGGAATTACTCGAAATGATTTAGCTGAACCTGGTATTCTCGGAATCAACTCTGGGGCCGGTGTTGCTGTTGCTATTTTCTTTTTATACTTTCCAATAGATGTAGGTTCATTTCTTTACTTACTACCTGTAGTTGGATTTATCGGAGCATTTCTGACAGCTGTTCTAATTTACGTATTTTCATATAGTAAGTCAACTGGACTTCAGCCAATCCGATTAACATTAACCGGTATCGGTTTTGCATTTGCACTATCTGGAACGATGATTGTCCTTATCTCATCCGCAGATCGTATGAAAGTAGACTTTATTTCAAAATGGATTGCCGGAAATATTTGGGGAGATGACTGGATCTTTGTTTTAGCAATGCTCCCATGGTTAATCGTATTCATTCCATTTATTTTCTATAAAGCAAATCGATTAAACATTTTAGCATTAAACGAACCAGTCGCAATAGGCGTTGGAATTGAAATTGAAAAAGAACGCAGGTACTTATTAGTTGCAGCCGTTGCACTTGCAGCTGCAGCTGTTTCCGTAACAGGAGGAATTAGCTTTATCGGATTAATGGCTCCTCATATCGCGAAATCTTTAGTAGGTCCAAGACATCAAATCTTCATGCCTATCGCCCTTTTAATCGGCGGATGGCTATTATTATTAGCAGATACAATTGGACGAAATATCGTTGATCCTAATGGCATTCCAGCAGGTATTGTCGTTGCTTTAATTGGGGCTCCTTACTTTATGTATTTGTTGCTTAAGAAGGCGTAAAAAACACCCTCAAGATCTTTTCTTGAGGGTGTTTTCGTTTCATTCTACTGCTGCCCATACCCTTCAAACTTCTTCGCCAAATTCTCCATCTCATCTTCTGGCAATAGCTTCGGTTCTCCAACGCTTTTGGTTTGATAATAAATTTGAGCACAAAACTCAATCTCTTCTGCAACAGTAAACGCCATTTTTATATTATTTGCACCAGCAATTAAACCGTGATTTGCAAGTAGCACAGCACGACGATCAATCATGCCTTCAAAAGCAGCATCCGCTAATTGCTTCGTACCAAATGTTTCATACGGCGCACAGCGGACATTCGGACCTGCAAAAGCAATTAAATATGACACAGCAGGAAGCTCCCATCCTAATGACGCAATCGTCTTTGCGTAAGGAGAATGTGTATGCACAAGTGCATTTATATCTTCACGCTTCCTATAGTAAATAAGGTGCATATCTAATTCACTTGATGGTTTTCTCTCTCCTTCTACTACTTCACCATCTAGGTTTAATATAACTACATCTTCAGGCTTTGTTTCATAATACTCTAAACCACTTGGGCTAATCGCAACAAGACCTTGTTCACGATTGAAAATACTAATATTACCGCCTGTCCCCTTTGTTAAACCGCTAGAAATCATTTTCTTTCCGTATGCTACAATTTCTTCTCTTTCTTTTTGTAATAACATATACATCCCCCTAAGTATGAAGCTTATGATGACTGACTTTGTATCTATCTACTTACTAAAATAGCTTTTTTAAGTTTTCCGTAAATGGTGCCTTGACAATTCCTTTTTCTGTAATAATCGCTGTTACATTTTCATGTGGCGTAACATCAAATGCTGGATTATATACTTTACTTTCTTTCGGAGCAGAATATTGTCCGAAGCGATTAATCACTTCAGAACCATCTCTTTCCTCGATTGGGATTTCTTTTCCTGTCGGTGTTTTTAAATCAATTGTTGGTGTTGGTGCTGCTACATAAAACGGAATGTTGTAGTATTTCGCTAAAATAGATACGCCTAATGTGCCAATTTTATTTGCTACATCACCATTTGCTGCCACACGGTCGCATCCAACAATTACCGCATCAATCTTCCCTTGTGACATGACCATAGCTGCCATATTGTCCGTAATAACAGTAACATCAATGCCCGCTCGCTGCAGTTCTAATGCTGTTAACGTTGAACCTTGTAACCTAGGACGAGTTTCATCTGAATAGATTTTTAAGTCCCATCCTTTTTCTTTCGCTAAGTACATTGGAGCTGTCGCAGTACCATACTTAGTCGTCGCTAACGCACCAGCATTACAATGTGTTAATACTCCCATTCCATCATGGAATAACGTTAATGCATGTTCCCCGATTTGACGGTTAATTTCCTCATCTTCTCTATGAATTTCTTTTGCCTCTTCTAGTAATCTATCTTTCAACTGAGCAATTGATAAATGTAAGTTCTCCGCCGCGATTGCCTCCATTCTTTCAAGTGCCCAAAATAGATTTACTGCTGTCGGCCTTGATGTTGCCAAATATGCACACACCTTTTTGACTTCTGCTATAAAGTCTTCTATCGTACTTTGAGTAACTTCCTTAGCACCTAAATACACACCATACGCTGCCGAAACACCAATCGCTGGCGCTCCTCTTACTTTCATTACTTGAATGGCATCCCACACGCTTTCAGCTGTCTTGAAAGATTCATAGACAACCTCATTCGGTAATAATGTTTGATCTAACAAAACTAAAGAATCATCTTTCCACTGAATGGGTATTAATTGCTCTTCCATCATCTTCTCCCCTTACTTCGCGTAGTGCATTGACTGTTCTTTTAATGTTTCTACAAAACTTGTGCCCGTTCTATATTGATTCGCTCGTAAAATAAAACTCTTTGCTACTTGAAGACAAATTCGCTCCGCTCTAGCACGTGCTTCCTCATTCTCAATACAAGTAATATCTTTTACTTTCGCTAATCCAACAATACGGCGGATTAATTCCAGACCTGTCACTGCAGCTGTATCTTCTAATACAGATTGTAAATAGACTTCGTTAAAGCCTTCTTCTTTCGCCATAATCTCGGTCACATGAATATCCCAAGCATCTAAAAACTTCTTCTTAAATAAATCAATTACCTCTACCATCGTAGTTTGTAACCAATCCATATACGTATCTTTCTCAGCTCCAGATGGCATCGTTGCATCTGCATTCACCCAAGCAAACATTAAATTCGCCATTACATTCCCAACGTCATATCCCATAGGTCCATAAAAAGCAAACTCAGGATCAATAACCTTTGTAGAATCCTCTCTTACAAAAACAGAACCAGTATGTAAATCACCATGAATAAGCGCCTGTGCATTTGTCATAAAAGAAAATTTACGTTTCGCTACTTCCATACGAAGCTCTTTATCACTATAAATATGCTCCCTAATCCATCCTTCATTTAACGGAAACAGCTCATTACGCTTATTATGATTTGTAAATGGCTCAGCGTATACGAGGTCTTCTGTAATCTCACATAATTCAGGATTTATATAATTCTTCACAAGTTCCTTCTTCTCTTTATGATTCATTACAACATCCGATGTTAATAAAAGTGTATTTACCATAAAAGTAGTTAAGTCGTCAGCAAGCCGCGGAAATATTTGATGATTTATAAGTGCTGTACGTAATATTGTATAATCCGATAAATCTTCCATTACGCAACAATTCATCACACTATCAAATAAATACACCTTAGGAACAAGTCCAGGTGCTAACTCATCCTCTAACTGCAAAACATCTGATTCTATACGAATACGATTTGTCGACAACTTAAACTCATCTGAAATGCGCGCTGTATCCCCAGCTTGCTTTACGATGACAGACATGTTCTCTTTTTCATCCCAAACGCGGAACACATAATTTAAATTGCCATCACCTATTTCTTTACACTGTAACCCCTTTACATGTTCAAACTTAGATAATTTCTCTTTCACATATGCAATCACATCGTTAGCTTCCATTAAAAAATACTTCGTGAACTTAGACATGGTTTCCCCTCCACACTAACTGTAAGCGTTTTCTAAAAGCTATAAAAAATAATAGGTTGAATTTTTTCATCCTATAAATATGTATTCTTCTTTTTGAAAGTTATATCTAGATTTTATTATATCTTGTTAGCACTTTGAGTCAATGTTTCTAACTATCATCGTAATATACTTCCTAATTATATATTTGAGATGACAAAAATTGTTCAAAAAATTTCCGATTCATTTTATTTTATTTATCACAAAATTCTTTGTAAAATAGAAGTAAGCAGTTCCTTTTCAAAACCACAACCTCTAAGAAATATTTCCTTCCTAAGAAATTAAACTTACACACTACTCTTTCAAACAATCATTGAAAATTTATAAACTTAAAGTTACCTTTCCACTCCCTGTTAGTCTTAATTGAGAATAAATATTAATTAAATTGGTATAAAGTTGGTTTATTCTCTTGACAAAATAACCACTTCTATATGATAATTAATATTGAATTAGAATTATTATAGTTAATTAAAAAATATATTTTATGAGCACACTATTTTTTGATGCTCAAAACCAACATTTAGGAGGAATTTTAACATGTTATTAATCGGCACAGAAGTAAAACCGTTTAAAGCTAATGCTTACCATAATGGAGAATTTATCCAAGTTACTGACGAAAGTTTAAAAGGAAAATGGAGTGTAGTTTGTTTCTACCCAGCTGACTTCACATTCGTTTGCCCAACTGAACTTGAAGACTTACAAAACCAATACGCAACTCTAAAAGACTTAGGCGTTGAAGTATACTCTGTATCTACAGACACTCACTTCACTCACAAAGCATGGCATGATAGCTCAGAAACTATCGGCAAAATCGAGTACATCATGATTGGTGACCCAACTCGCACAATCACTACAAACTTCAACGTTTTAATGGAAGAAGAAGGTCTTGCTGCTCGTGGTACATTCATCATCGATCCAGACGGCGTTATCCAATCTATGGAAATCAATGCTGACGGTATCGGCCGTGACGCAAGCATTCTTGTTAACAAAATTAAAGCTGCTCAATACGTACGTAACAACCCAGGTGAAGTTTGCCCAGCTAAATGGCAAGAGGGTTCTGCAACACTTAAACCAAGCCTTGACCTTGTAGGCAAAATCTAAGGAGTTCGATCAAAATGATACTAGATGCAGATATAAAAACACAACTATCCCAATACCTTCAGTTAATGGAGAACGATATTTTACTTAAAGTAAGCGCAGGAGATGATAACGTATCTAAAGATATGTTAGCTCTAGTAGACGAATTAGCTACTATGTCATCTAAGATTACAGTAGAAAAAGTTGAATTAGAGAGAACACCAAGCTTTAGCGTAAACCGCCCTGATGAAGACACTGGTGTCGTATTCGCTGGTATTCCATTAGGACACGAATTTACATCACTAGTGTTAGCTTTACTACAAGTAAGTGGACGCGCTCCAAAGATTGAACAAAAATTAATCGATCAAATTAAAAACATTCAAGGCGAATATCATTTTGAATCTTATATCAGCCTAAGTTGTCATAACTGTCCTGATGTTGTACAAGCTCTTAACGTAATGAGCGTTCTTAACTCTAGTATTACACATACTATGATTGATGGCGCTGCATTCAAAGAGGAAGTAGAAAGTAAAGACATTATGGCAGTACCAACTGTTTACCTAAACGGCGAATCTTTCGGAAGCGGTCGTATGACACTTGAAGAAATTTTAGCGAAAATGGGTAACGGTCCAGATGCATCAGAGCTTTCTGATAAAGATCCATACGATGTTCTTGTTGTTGGTGGCGGCCCTGCTGGTGCAAGTGCAGCAATTTACGCAGCACGTAAAGGCATCCGCACTGGTATCGTTGCTGAGCGCTTCGGTGGTCAAGTAATGGATACTATGGGCATTGAGAACTTCATCAGCGTAAAAAAGACTGAAGGTCCTAAGCTAGTAGCAAGCCTTGAAGAGCACGTAAAAGAATACGACATCGATGTAATGAATCTACAACGTGCGAAACGTTTAGAGAAAAAAGAACTTATTGAAGTGGAACTTGAAAACGGTGCTATTCTGAAAAGTAAGAGCGTAATCGTTTCTACAGGTGCTCGCTGGCGTAATGTTGGCGTACCAGGTGAAGCTGAGTTCAAAAATAAAGGTGTAGCATACTGCCCACACTGTGACGGTCCATTATTCACTGGCAAAGACGTAGCAGTTATCGGCGGTGGTAACTCTGGTATTGAAGCAGCTATCGACTTAGCAGGTATCGTTAAGCACGTAACTGTTCTTGAATTCATGCCAGAATTAAAAGCTGATGCTGTATTACAAGAGCGTCTTAACAGCTTATCAAACGTAACTGTTCTGAAAAACGTTCAAACGAAAGAAATCACTGGTACTGATAAAGTAAACGGTATTTCTTACATCGATCGTGAAACTGAAGAAGTTCATCACGTTGAATTACAAGGTGTATTCGTACAAATCGGTCTTGTGCCAAACACAGACTGGTTAGGCGAAACAGTTGAACGCGTTCGCGGTGAAATCGTAACAGACAAGCACGGTGCTACAAACGTACCAGGAGTGTTTGCTGCAGGTGACTGTACAAATAATCCGTACAAACAAATTATCATCTCTATGGGTTCAGGTGCAAACGCAGCTTTAGGTGCATTTGATTACTTAATCCGTAACTAATAAAAAACAGGTGCCTTGGCACCTGTTTTTTATTACCCTAATGTATAAACTAAAAACCTCTCATTCCCATTCTTCTCATAAGCACCTGGCAATCTAACTTCTTTCTTCAGCACAAACGCAGTCTGATTTTCTAAGAAGAAAATATAGTCCTCAGAAGGATAATATAAAATAATATCCACTTCTCTCCCCGTGTTTTCTACTGAAAGCAAAATGTTATTTACTACATTCATAAACACTTGCACAGAAAACGGATTAAAGAAATAAAACCTATTATCATGTGGATCAATCTCATATTCCTGCGCTAAACAACATTGGAATTGAATTTTCCCCTTACTGTTTCGTGCCTTTCGTGCATAACGATCTCGATTATCCATCGCTTCTTTATAAAACTCTTCATTCATTTCAATTCCAACTGCTGAAGCACCACATTTATGATGCATATAAAAGTTTAATCGCCCTTTTCCGCACCCAAAGTCTACAATTCGGTCGCTACTTCGTATTTCATATTGATTCAATAACTCATCTAACCCGCTATACGGTGTCGGTTCATAGCGATGATAATGCATAGACTTGTTAAACCCTTTTTGCTCACCGACTGTTTTTATATGTAAAACTGCATCGTAATATTGTTCGTTCATTCGTCTTCTCCTATTAGAAAATGGTACTTATTATTATACACCATGTACTGGAGGCTCATTTTTCATCAAATTAATAGGTACGTGAAATTATATTAACGATTTTCTTAATATATCTATCGTAACTTCAAATATATCAACGATTTTCTCAATATATCTATCATAACTCAAAATATATCAACGGTTTTTCAAATATATCGATTTGCCGACAATTCACGACAAAAAACAGGAGCTCTTTAGCCCCTGTCTTCTAACACTTTCAATACAGTTTGTTTCAATATTTCTACCCCATCCATAATACAACTATGATCAAACCTCATATACGGATGGTGTAATCCAGGTTGTAGGTCTGCTCCTAGTCCAAGCATGACAGCTTTTAAATGTGGTCTTTTCACTGTATAGTAATGGAAATCATCGCTTCCTGTCGTATAGAGAGGCCCTGTGCATCTCTCTTCCCCATACACTTCGAGAATACCTTTACGCATAAAGCGCTCTGCTTCTTCGGAAACCTCTGCTCCTGGTGCAAGATCCATCCATTCGTATGAAGTTTTTGATCCCATCGATGCAGCTGATTCTATTACATGCTCAATCTTTTTCTTTAATTCTTCTAATAGTATATTACTCTCTGCTCTTACATCTAAACTGAAATGACCATTTCCCGGAATAATATTTAAATTATCACCACCAGCTTGGCATCTCGTCATTTTTACTGAATAAGAACTTTGCGGTGGCAGCCAAATATTTTTCAAACCGATATTAATCATGGAAATGACATCAATTGCATTCACACCTTGATGTGGTCTTGCCCCGTGTGCATCCTCCCCATGAATCATACCCTCTAAAAATCCTGCTGCTCCATGGCGAATAGATGAGGCTGCTTGTTTCAAAGATAGTTCTTCAATTGGTCTTAGATGGACGCCAAATAAGAAATCAGCATCATCTACAGCACCTTTCTCCACCATCTTTAAAGCACCATTCCCCTTCTCTTCTGCCGGCTGAAAAATAAATCTAACCGTACCACTTTTCCATCTCATATTTTTCAATTGTAAAATAAGTCCCATTACAATGGTCATATGAGCATCATGGCCACATGAATGGTTCGCTTTAAATTCTCCATTTACTTCTTGCCAAAGTGCATCCATATCAGCACGAATCGCAATAACTGGATTCCCGCCTCCAATCTCAGCAATTACACCTGGACAATCATCAAATGTTCTATATGAAATTCCTTCTTCTTTTAAAAAGTCAGTAATATACGCTGTCGTTTCATATTCTTTCCAACTTACTTCAGGGTTTTCGTGTAAATGCTGAAAAATCTCCGTTAAGCGCTCTTGTAGCTCTAATGTTTTCAACGTTCCAGTCTCCTTCCCACATTACAAACGATTCGGGTTAATTATACTTATGAAAAACAGATGTTTTTATGAACATATTGAATTTTAAGAAAAAAGTCAATTATTTATTTTTAAACACTTAAAAATCTTACTCTGCACTTATATTACAAACTAAACAAACAACTAGAACATTCCTTATTTTCTGTTTTTTATGTTGACGCTTACATAAACTTTTAGTTATCATAACCTAATAAACGTCTATTTTACGACAATTCTAAAAATACAAACAAACATACGTAACAAGGAGGAACTTTATGAAAAAAGAAATACCTTTTGGAATAGCGATTATCCCTATTATCATTACCGTTGCAGTTATGATGGTTACAATTGTTGTATTAAAACAAAGCCCTCACGTTCCACTTATTATCGGTACAACCGTTGCCTCTATTGTCGCTTGGCGTTACGGTTACAAATGGAATGATCTTGAAGAAGCAATGTATAAAGGGATTCGTCTTGCATTACCCGCTATCGTCATTATTATTCTTGTCGGCTTAACAATTGGTGCTTGGATTGGCGGTGGAATCGTCGCAACGATGATTTATTACGGTTTAAAACTTTTAACTCCATCACTATTTTTAGTTTCCATTACCGTCATTTGTTCTATCGTTGCATTAGCAATTGGTAGCTCTTGGTCTACAATGGGGACAATTGGTGTTGCTGGAATGGGAATTGGCCTAAGTATGGGAATCCCAGCTCCAATGGTTGCTGGTGCCATTATTTCAGGCTCTTATTTTGGCGATAAAATGTCACCGCTTTCAGACACAACTAACTTAGCCGCAGGATTAACAAATACAGATTTATTCGCACACATTCGTCACATGTTATTTACTACAGTTCCAGGTTTAATTATTACTCTTATCGTCTATGCTCTCTTAGGAAGAAGCTTCGGCGCTAACAATATTGATGCGAAGAGCATCGATCAAACGTTACAAGTATTGCAACAAAACTTTGTTATCTCACCTTTCCTACTCATTATACCCGTAGTCGTTATGGTATTGGTCGCTAAAAAGGTCCCTGCTATACCAGCGATTCTCGTCGGTATTATTTTAGGATTTTTATCACAAGTCTTTATTCAAGGTGGTTCTGTCTCAGCATCTGTCGGTGCACTCCAAGCTGGATTTGTTATAGACACTGGAAACAAACTAGTAGACGAACTATTTAACCGCGGTGGCTTAGATTCGATGATGAATACAGTCTCTATGACAATTGTCGCTATGACTTTCGGAGGAGTATTAGAACATACAGGTATTCTTCGCTCAATTGTAAATCAAATTTTAAAGTTAGCGAAATCAGCAAAAGGGCTTATCGCTTCTACTATCGCATCTTGTTTTGCAACAAACCTTACTTGCTCTGAACAATATATTTCAATTGTTGTCCCTTCAAGAATGTACGCAAATGCATACACGGAAAAAGGACTACATTCAAAAAACTTATCCAGAGCATTAGAAGATGGTGGAACATTAACTTCTGTCTTCGTTCCTTGGAATACGTGCGGTGTATTTATTCTCGCAACACTTGGCGTAGGTGCATTTGAATATGCTCCTTATGCTATTTTGAATTTCATCGTACCTATTATCTCAATCATTTATGGTATAACAGGCTTCACAATTGTAAAACTATCAGACATTGAAAAAGCAGAACTACTAAAGAAACAAAAAGCTCAACTAGAAGCTTAAAAATAGCGGTAAATTCAGTTCATATAGTGCGCGAGGTCGCCCTTGTTGATAGGGCATTTCCTCGCCGCAAATATGAGCATACCCGTAATCAACTAATTTCTTTAACAACCTTTCTGTCGATCTTCGAGTCACTTGTAAATACTCAGAAAGGTCAGCTGCTGTAAACTTCAATGACGGGTGCGATTGACTAAATTGAATGATCTTTGACAAGTTGGCCGGACTAAGCTTTGTTTCCTTCGCTATTTTCATTAGTTCCGGATTATCATTTTTCAAACTTTGTACTCTCTGTTCTTTCGGGAACGGACCAAATAAATCTTTATCACTTGTTAGTATATAAAAACAACGATCTATTGGATTGTTCTTTGCAAAACTTTGAGCAATTTTTGCATTTTGCTCCGCTTCTTTCACGGTTTTCCCATAACCAAATCCAATAGCTATCGTTCCTTCTACGCTCGCAAACAAGTTATCTATTGCATTTGTTTTAATAATTGATTCGATATCACCACGAGTTGTATACAAAATGCATGTCATTTCATCCACTTGTTTAAATGAACCACGTAGTTCTTTTGAAATGACATCTAGTTTTTCAAGCAAACTCGCTCGTAATTCTAAGGAAGAAATAATACAAGCACCAACAGTAGCTGAATAGCTTTTTGCTAACTCAGCTTTTATTTTTGCATCTTTTAGCCCATGTATAATGGATTGTGTTGGATCAATCATGCGCTCTGAAGGAACACCTATTTTTTGAAGCTCGTCGTAAACAGCGTGAATACTAGTTAAAGCTAAATGAGCTTCTCCAGATTGATATTTAGCTACATGAAAATCGATAACTCTATTTATCTCATCTTTACTCCACAGCATATTTTCATAATCCAACACTTGCGGACTTTCTTTTATACCGATATCATGGAACACATTTGTAATAAACGAGCGGTCTACTAAATCGATGGAAATGTTATGTAGTTGAATACTTTGATGATACATGATAGAAAGAATTGAAGATGCGACAGTTGTCTCGTCTTGCTGTAAGTATGTACTTGGAATTCGTAATTGTTCTCTTATTTCTTTTGCCATATAATAAGGTAAAGCACCTGAGAAAAAGATGACATCACAAGGCTTTAGACACTTTAATAGTTCAGAAGATTCCGCCGGATGAAGGTAAATATATGGATCAATTTCTATTCCCTCTAATTTTTGAGCAATAGGAAAAAGGTTCTCCATAAACTCCTTTGAACCGACAACTGCAATTTTTATCATCATTTTCTCTAACTCCTTATCATTAATTAACGACTATTTAACGTCAACTATATCAAATGTATAAAACTATTGTAAACAGGAAGGGGTTTCTATTCAATGAAAATTACAGCTATTCATCTTTACGCAATTCGTTTACCGCTTCGCAATCCGTTTGTTATTAGTTATGGCTCTTATTCTGATATGCCCTCTATTATCGTCAAAATGGAAACAGATGAAGGTATTATCGGTTACGGTGAAGGCGTTGCTGATGATCACGTCACAGGTGAATCATGGGAAAGTACTTTCCATACTTTAAAACATACGCTAACCCTGGACCTAATCGGACAAAATCCAATGAATATCGAAAAAATACACGACATGATGGACAATACAATTTACGGTGTTCCAACAGCGAAGGCCGCAATTGATATTGCTTGTTTTGATATAATGGGCAAAAAACTAAATCAACCTGTATATCAATTAATTGGCGGGCGCTATCATGAAGAATTCCCTGTCACTCACGTTTTAAGTATTGCCGATCCTGAAGATATGGCTGAAGAAGCTGCTTCTATGATTCAAAAAGGTTACCAATCTTTCAAAATGAAAGTTGGTACGAATGTAAAAGAAGATGTGAAACGTATTGAAGCTGTACGAGAACGTGTAGGAAATGACATTGCTATTCGCGTTGATGTAAACCAAGGCTGGAAAAATAGCGCAAACACATTAACAGCACTGCGTTCATTAGGACATTTAAACATTGACTGGATTGAACAACCTGTTATCGCGGACGATATTGATGCCATGGCTCATATTCGTTCTAAAACAGACCTCCCGCTTATGATTGATGAAGGATTAAAAAGTTCTCGTGAAATGCGCCAAATTATTAAATTAGAAGCTGCTGATAAAGTAAATATAAAACTAATGAAATGCGGCGGCATATATCCAGCTGTAAAGCTCGCTCATCAAGCAGAAATGGCAGGCATTGAATGCCAAGTGGGATCAATGGTCGAATCATCTGTTGCCTCTTCCGCAGGATTCCATGTCGCTTTCTCAAAGAAAATCATTACGAACGTAGAGCTAACAGGGCCATTAAAATTCACAAAAGACATTGGAAACTTACATTACGACGTACCATTCATTCGCTTAAACGAAAAGCCTGGACTCGGCATTGAAATAAACGAAGATACATTACAAGAACTCACCGTCTTTCAGGACATTGTACGCTAAAGGAGGACTAACGCATGACAGTTCTATACAAAGGAACATTAAAACAAAATAACAATCCATTTCACGTTACATTACTATCACTAGAGCACATCGAACAAATCTTATCACTACAAAACATTGTAGTTGAAGCACTAGAAGATAAAAGTCGTTTACAACCACTCTCACAAGAAGAATTTCAATACATTCTAGAAGGAAATGGCATGATAATCGGTGCTTTTATCGAAAACGAACTCATCGCATTTCGCGCTCTACTCGTCCCTCCTATCGATGATGAACATTTAGGGCTCGATATTGGTTTGCCAGAAAGTGAACTACACCGCGTCATCTATCAAGAAATCTCAAACGTTCACCCGAACTGTCGAGGAAATGGTATGCAAAAAATATTAGCAAACGTCATCATGGACGAATTACAAAAAGAAGATAGCAAATATGATTATGTATGCTGCACCGTTGCTCCTTTTAACATTCCGAGCTTGAAGGATAAGTTTGCGCAAGGGATGGAGATTGCTGCGCTGAAGGAGAAGTATGGTGGTAGTCTGCGGTATGTTTTTGTGAAGGAATTGCGCAGAGATAAGGAAAACGATTGGACAGATGTTCAAAGTATTCTAATGAGTGATGCTAGTGGACAGCAGGCTTTGCTTTTGGAGGGGTATCGTGGGTATGAGATGGCGAAAGTGGATGGGGATTTTGTTGTGATGTTTGGACGCTAATCTATATACTCGAAAAGAGGAGATGTCTGCTGTGACCTCTTCTCTTTTCGATTTGTTGAACAATCCTGTAGTAAATGAAATTATATCAACGATCTTTCGAATATATCTATCATAACTTACAATATATCAACGATTTTTAAAATATATCTATCAAAACTCACAATATATCAACGATTCGACAAGAAATATCGATTTACAGACAAAAATCGATATCCCTTCCTAAACCGTCATCTTCCAACTAGATAACGCTAACCAATTCTCCATTTCCTTATAATCAGGCATTATCTTCCCGACAAGACGCCAAAAAGAGCGATCATGATTTAAATGAACCATATGACACATTTCATGAACGACTACATAGTCAATTACTCGCTGTGGTGCCATTGCTAGCTTCCAATTGAATGTTAGTTGTAAATTCGAATCGCAAGTACCCCAAGTACGACTACTATCTGTAATACGAATAGAACGTGGTTTTGTCTTAAAGTTACTTTGATGCGCTTTAATACTCTTCTCTACTAAAGTTTTACACTGCTTATAATAAAATCGTTTTAAAGCTTGCTGTATTTTCTCATCCTTTAGCTCTTTTACATAAATATGTAACTTATCCCCTTCAAAAATCGCATTGTCTTGCTCAATGCTTATATCTTGGGAAATCTGTATCGGATACGTATTCCCTAAATACAAAAAGCCCTCTCCTTGATCGTAATCCTTTTCCTGTGGTCCATGCGCTCGCTCCTGCATTTCCTTACGTGTTGTCTGAATCCAATCCCACTTCTCCTCTAGCAACTGGACTAAGTATTCAACAGGTGTTCCTTTCGGAGCTTGCACTTCCACATTTCCGTATGAATCTACAAAAAGACGCACGGACTTTTTCTTCTTATAAGTTATATGAAAATTAATTGTCTCACCTAAATATGTATGTACCATTTCATCACCTAGCATAGTATTTTTACAAATAAAAAAGAGTAGGATACAAACGTCCTACTCTACCTATTATATCATTTACTGCTTTAACGAACTCATTATCCTCTATACTTTACAGCTAATCCTTTAATGAAATTCCTTGCGTATTTATCGCCGCACTCTTTGTAATTTTTATGGCCTTTTTTTCTTAACAGAGCGCCTAACTCTCCTTTTGTTACCGTAACGCCTACGCTATCTAATATATCAAGTACATCCTCACTCGTTAAAGATAGTGCGATTTTCATTTTCTTTAGAAGAAGGTTATTGGCACTCTCCTTGCTCTGTACAGGTGCTGGTTGTCCTGGTTTCGGATCTTGCTTTCCTCTTTTTAAAGTAATAAATCCATTTAAAAATGCCTCTAACATCATCATATCGCATGTTTTTACGTACTCATCTTCAGCTACCTCATCATTTTCAGCTTCATGTTGCGGAGTTTTCTTTATTTTTGTAAGCATATCAACTACGTCTTCTTTCGTTACTTCCATCCCGCCAAGTTTAAAGATTTCTACCATATCTATATCTCTTATGTCTAAAGCGTATCGTACTCTTTTTAATATATCGTTGTTGCTCATTGCCATTGGGTTTCCTCCTGAAATGTTGATTATTTATTCAGCGGTTAAAGTTTATGCTATAACCTGCTTTAAATTATCATGTTTAATCTAACCTTTTAGTTATTGTCCGCTAAATTAATACTTTAACATTTTAAAGATATGTTTTATAGTCTTACCCGAACTTTTCTCTATCATTGTATCTACAGAGCTCTTACATGTTTTTTATATGCCTATAAAAAGATTTCTCTCTTAACATTAACTAAAAGAAAAGAACAGTGCTTTGATTTCTCAAATACACTGTTCTTTTCCAGCTCTGCACTTATTTTCAACTCACTCATGTCATGCACTACATATGAAATGATTTAACTGCTTAAAAGTTAAACCGTCTCACTATCCTGAGCCACACCAACACTATCCTCAAACTTATCCAACAAAGCACGCACCTCATCCGTCGACTTCGTGCTCATCAATTGATTTCTCAATTCCGCAGCTCCTGGGAAGCCCTTCACATAAATTTTGAAGAAGCGGTGAAGCCCTGTGATTGAGCGTGGCAGTACTTCTGCATATTGATCTTGTAAATCAAGTTGTAGTCTTAAAAGATCTAGATGTTCTTTGCTGCTATGCTCTCTTGGCTCTTTTTCAAAAGCAAATGGATTTTTGAAGATGCCTCGTCCGATCATTACGCCATCAATGCCGTATTTTTCAGCAAGTTCCAGTCCCATTTTACGATCAAGGATGTCTCCATTGATTGTTATTAACGTATTTGGTGCAATGCGGTCACGTAATTTTTTAATTTCCGGAATTAGTTCCCAGTGCGCATCTACTTGGCTCATTTCTTCTCTTGTGCGTAAATGAATAGAAAGGTTTGCAATATCTTGTTTAAAAATGTGCGTTAACCAATCTTCCCACTCGCTTAACTCTTTAAAGCCAAGTCTTGTTTTTACACTGACAGGTAGTCCGCCCGCTTTTGCTGCTTGAATAAGTTCTGCCGCAACGTCTGGACGTAGAATAAGACCACTACCTTTTCCTCTTGATGCTACGTTCGGTACAGGGCAACCCATGTTAATATCGATGCCTTTAAATCCTAGCTCTGCCATACCGATACTCATTTGACGGAAGTATTCGGGATTGTCTCCCCAAATATGTGCCACCATCGGTTGTTCATCTTCTGTAAAAATTAAACGGCCACGTACACTTTTCATACCTTCTGGATGACAATAGCTATCCGAGTTTGTAAACTCTGTGAAGAATACGTCCGGACGACCAGCTTCACTTACTACGTGACGGAAAACAACGTCTGTCACATCTTCCATTGGTGCAAGTACGAAAAATGGTCGTGGTAATTCACGCCAAAAATTATCTATCATTTCAAATTCAAATCCTCTCACTATGAATACAATTTCAAAATCTCAATTTATAATTTGTGAAAATCAGCAATATTTATTTTAACTAAAATCGCTTATGAATGGTATTTTTGTAAACCAAAAAGCAGGTGGTATAGATTTTTTCTATATCAACTGCTTTCCTATTATACTAACTTAAGCCAAGCCACACACTCCACATGCGTCGTATGCGGGAACATATCAACAGGTTGTACTTCCTGTGTTTTATATCCGCCTTCTTCTAGTACTTTTAAATCACGAGCTAATGTTGCTGGGTTACATGATACGTATACGACGCGGTTTGGCTTCATGTCGATGATTGTGTTTAGTAATGCTTCGTCACAGCCTTTACGTGGTGGGTCTACGACCATTGTGTCAGCAATTACGCCTTCTTTGTACCATTTTGGAATGACTACTTCTGCTTCTCCTACACCAAATTCAGCGTTTGTCATGTTGTTTAGTGCTGCGTTTCGGTTTGCGTCTTCGATTGCTTCTGGGACGATTTCAACGCCGTACACTTTTTTCGCTTTTTGCGCTAGGAATAAAGAGATTGATCCGATTCCGCAATAGGCATCAATTACTGTTTCGTTACCGTTTAATTTTGCGAATTCTAACGTTTTATCGTATAGCACTTTCGTTTGTTCTGGGTTTACTTGATAGAATGAACGTGCTGAAATCGCAAATTTAATGTCACCGATAAAGTCATAAATATATTCTGATCCGTACAGTACTGTCGTTTTATCTCCGAAAATTACATTCGTACGCTTCGTATTTACGTTTTGAACAATCGATTTTACTTCTGGAAATTTCGCTGCAATTTCTTCAATAATTGCTTTTTTGTTTGGTAGTTCTGCTGTACGTGTAATGAAGACAAGCATAATTTCCCCTGTTACTTGTCCATAACGAGCCATTACGTGACGAAGTGTTCCTTTGTTACGTTCTTCGTTGTACGCAGTGATACCGTGCTTTTCACAAATACGTTTTACTTCTTGAATTAATGTATCATTTTCTTCTGCCTGAATTAAGCATGATTCCATATTAATGATGTCATGCGTTCCTTGGCGATAGAAACCAGCTACAAGCCCACCTTCACGTTCTCCGATTGGTACTTGTGCTTTATTGCGGTATACCCACGGATTCTTCATACCAAGTACAGGATGAACAGGAACATCGCCTAGTCCTCCGATGCGCTGCATAACGTCACGTACTTGTTTTTCTTTCGCTTGCAATTGTCCTTCATAAGTTAAGTGCTGAAGCTGACAACCGCCGCACTGATTATATACTGGGCATTCAGCATCTTTACGATATGGACTTTCTGTATGAAGCTTCATTAAACGACCAAATGCGAAGTTTTTCTTCACTTTAATAATTTTAATTTGCGCTTCTTCACCTGGTAATCCGTTTTTAACGAAAATAGGATAGCCCTTTACTTTCGCAACACCGGCACCATCATGTGTTAAATCTTCAAATACTACATCTATAAACTCGTTTTTCTCAACTGGTGGCGTCATTTTAGTACTCATTTTCCGACCTCTCTTTTTCATAACACTGCGTTACATTTTATCATACTTATATGGTCTTTTTCTATTGGAAGAAAAAAAGCTATTGACGATACTTCTCTGTTAATGTTACGCTACTACTAATTTAATACGGACGATGTTACCTCATATATACTTGATAATATGGATCGAGAGTTTCTACCCGGCAACCTTAAATTGCTGGACTATGGGGAAAACTAATGAATATTAGCCTATGCGCAAAAAAAGGACTCATATTGATTAGCTTTCTCTCATAGATGAAAGTGAATCCATATGGGTCTTTTTTTATTTTTATTTTTCTAAAAGGTCAGACATCTTACGTATGACATAAAACCTCATTCCTTTATTTTTAGTAATATAACGAGCGTTTTATGTACAAACTTTATACGAACTTCTGAAAGGGGCAACTACATGCAATATGTAATGAGCATTATCGGTATTATTGCCGTGTTAGGTTTATGTTTTGCTTTGTCAAACAACAAAAGTAAAATCAACTTCCGTGCAATTGCAATTATGATTGGTTTCCAAATTTTAATCGGTTGGTTTATGTTTGCTACAAAGATTGGTCAACAAATCATTATTTTCATTAGTAAAGTTTTCAACAAACTAATTAAACTTGGTACGACAGGTGTCGATTTTCTCTTTAATGGAATTCAAAGAGATTTTGTCTTTTTCTTAAACGTATTATTAATTATCGTATTTTTCTCAGCACTACTTTCAATCTTTAGTTATTTAGGTGTTTTACCATTCATCGTTCGCGTTGTCGGCGGTGCAATTTCAAAAATTACTGGTTTACCACGCGTTGAGTCATTCCACGCAGTAAACTCTGTATTCTTCGGTTCAAGTGAAGCATTAATCGTTATTAAAAACGATTTACAGCATTTCAATAAAAACCGTATGTTTATTATTTGTTGTTCTGCGATGAGCTCCGTTTCTGCTTCTGTTACAGCATCATACGTAATGATGTTAGATGCAAAATACGTACTAGCAGCTCTTCCGCTAAACTTATTCTCAAGCTTAATCGTTTGTTCGTTATTAACACCAGTTGATACGAAGAAAGAAGATGAAGTGATTCAGAAATTTGATAGAACTCTATTCGGAGACAGCTTTATCGGCGCAATGATTAACGGTGCGCTTGATGGTTTAAAAGTAGCTGGTATCGTTGCCGCATTAATGATCGCCTTTATCGGTGTGATGGAAGTTGTAAACTACGTAATTAGTGCAGCTTCAGGCGCAATGGGACATGCTGTTACTTTACAACAAATCTTCGGTTACGTACTTTCTCCATTCGCATTCTTAATGGGTATTCCAACTCAAGATATTATCCCAGCTGGTGGTATTATGGGTACGAAGATTGTTTTAAACGAGTTTGTAGCAATCCTTGATTTAAAAGACACAGCTACAACATTAGCTCCACGTACAGTTGGAATCGTTACAGTATTCTTAATTAGCTTCGCAAGTATTAGCCAAATTGGTGCAATCGTTGGTACAATCCGTGCCCTTTCTGAAAAACAAGGAAGCGTTGTTTCTAAATTTGGTTGGAAAATGCTATTTGCATCAACACTTGCTTCTATTTTATCTGCGACAATCGCTGGATTGTTTATTTAATAAAAAATCACCTTACTTTAACGAGTAAGGTGATTTTTTTGATTCTTTATGAAATCGAGTGAAATTCAACTGCTTCTTCTGTATTGATAATCCTATCTTTATATATACCTTTTATTGAAATGTAAATGATAGATTTGTTTATGTTTTTTAACTTTCCTAATGAAAAATGATAAAGTAATCCATCGCTTTTTAAAGTCCACATCTTCCCACTCCATGGACCAGTAGCTTTTTGTTCATCCGACGCCTTTATTTCACCTTCATATTCGCATTCTCCTAAAGGAGTTTTAATTATATTCTTCTCTGTATCAATTCGAATATTTTTAATTAGATTCAAATTTTCATCAGAGAGAATTTGAATTTCATGATCTTTCTGTTTAAAAAAGAGTTTTCCGTCTTTGGTATTTACATATTCTGCATTATTCATTTTATCTATCATAAAATCATATTCTTCTTTTGTAATACCTAAGTTTTGATGATAAGGAAACGTTTTTTTCGGTATAATTTCTTCTTCGGCATACTTCAAATACCAATCTAAATTATTTGTAATACTATCGCTCATTTTATTTCCTATTTTCTCTAATTTCTCTTTTATCTCATAAGGAAATTCTAGTGTCATAATATCCGCCGTCACTTCCGCATTCATAAGATGCGATGGAATATACTCTTCCACACTATTCGCTTTACTCACTTCACTTTGGCAACCAACTATAAATAGTGATATGAAAAAGATATATATTATTTTTTTATATTTCATTTCTATTCTCCACTCCATACATTGTTCTTACTTAGTTTTATAGCGGTTTTTATTATAGTATAAAATCTTTATATTTTAATAAAATCCATATCTGTATGCAAAATTGCATATTAATAAGTCTTCTTCTTACTTTAAAATTAGCTTAAATCACTTTCCAAATTATACAAATAACAAGTATTAAATGTTATAATTTGTAAAAAAACATTGGAGGACCTTATGAAAATTCACGCCCTTTTCGATTTCTTACATTTACTAGTCTTAACGCTGAAAAGCTATTATGTATGGGGAATGCCTATCTATGTCTTCATTATTCCTCTTATCTTTGTAGTCGGTTATATTATTATTAATTCTAATAAGAAACAAAAAAATACATCTATTCAAAGTCACTAATCTATTACCTTAATAGCCTCCTAAAAATCACATTCCCCTCATTTTCTTCAAATGATATGATGAACAAGGGTATATCCCCACCACTCTTATAGCGGTGGGGATTTTAATGTCAATATGCAACATACTACACAATAGAAGGTGATTTTTATGAGAAAATACGCAGCAATTGCTTTATGTACGTCTGCCATTCTAGTAGGCTGCAATACTAGCAATGTAAGCCAAGAACCTAAAAAAGAGAAAAAGGTTCAAGAAGTAGCTATACAAAAAGAGACTCTACACGAACAAGGTAAAATTTCTTATACTCCCATCACACACGAATCTACAAACACAAGTATTCATATTACAGACTTAAAAGATTCTTTAAATGAAGTACAATATAAAATTTGGCGCACAGCTAATGGAAAGGAACGTGCTAAATCTTTTTCTTCTAAAGAAAAGGAGAAACAATTTACAATTCCTTTTGACATAAAAGAATTTGAAGGAAAACGCGGTGAGTTCCAAATTGAAGCAACAGGAATGAAAGAAGATGGGAAAACAATCCCGCTTACGAAATCTACTATTACTTTCGAACAAAAGGTTCCTGTTCTTATGTATCACGCAATCGATGATTATCATGGTCAAGGTATTAAAGACTTATTCGTATCACCAGCTAACTTTGAAGCACAAATAAAATATTTAAAGGATAATGGTTATACGCTTTTAACGTTTGAACGCTGGGGCGATATAAATAAAGTAAATAAGCCGATTTTTGTTACATTTGATGACGGTATGAAAAATAATATGAATGCATTTCGCATTTTACAAAAGCTAAAAGATGATACTTTTAAACCGGCAGCAACAGAATATATGATTGTTGATAACGTTGATGTAGAAGGAGCATTGTCTACTTCTGAAATAAAAGAAATGGTTGATTCCGGCATTTTCTCGGTGCAATCTCATACTGCAACACATGCAGACTTACCGAAAATTACAAACTATGAGGAAGAGTTAAAAGGTTCAAAAGAAAAGCTAGAAAAAATAACAGGTAAGCCTGTTATCGCGATTGCTTATCCATTCGGTCATGTAGATGATAAGGTTGTTACAGAAACGAAGAAGTATTATCAATTTGCGACGACGACAAAGCCTGGCCAATTCATTACGAAGGGTGAACCTGATGAATTGTTAAAGATGAAGCGCGTTCGTATACACCATACAACGACTGTAGAGCAGTTTGCTTCTTCAATTAAGTAAATATAAGGGCTCAACACATTTTGAGCTCTCTTTTTACTTTATATTTATATATATTTTTAGAATTTTCTTGTATTATATATAGTAAGAAATCTTTCAAATTAAAGGAGATTATACATATGTCATTTGAACAAACGTTAGAGAAATATGCTGCTCTTGCAGTTAATGTTGGTGTTAATATTCAACCTGGACAAACTTTATCAATTAGTGCACCTCTTGAAGCTGTACAATTTGTACGCCTCGTTACAGAAAAAGCATATAAATCTGGTGCAAAACACGTATATGTAGATTGGAATGATGAGACGTTAACACGCTTAAAATTCGATCTAGCTCCTGAAGAAGCTTTCGCTGAATTTCCATCTTGGAAAGCACATGCTCGTGAAGAATTAGCAAAAGAAGGCGCTGCATTTATGTCTATCTATGCAGAAAACCCTGATTTATTAAAAGGTGTAGAACCATCGCGTATCGCAACA
This sequence comes from Bacillus sp. SRB3LM, assembly GCF_015712745.1. Classification (NCBI taxonomy): domain Bacteria; kingdom Bacillati; phylum Bacillota; class Bacilli; order Caryophanales; family Bacillaceae; genus Bacillus; species Bacillus sp. SRB3LM. The sequence goes on along the minus strand of NZ_VWVQ01000045.1, from coordinate 148,553 downwards.
GCTCATAAAGTAGCTGGAGAAGCAATGAAAGTATACCGTGATTACGTACAAGCAGATAAAGTAAGTTGGTGTGTCATTTCTGTTCCTACGAAAGAATGGGCTGCGAAAGTATTCCCTGACGTAGCGCCAGAAGAACAAGAAGCAAAGTTATGGGATGCTATTTTCAAAGCTACTCGTGCTGATTTAGAAAACCCTGTAGAAGCATGGAAAGAACATGATGAAACATTACATACAAAAGTGGATTACTTAAACGAAAAGCATTATAAAGCTCTTCACTATACAGGTCCTGGAACAGATTTAACAATCGAACTTCCAGAAAAACATGTATGGGCTGGTGCTGGTAGCTTAAATGAAAAGAACGTACCATTTATGGCTAATATTCCAACTGAAGAAGTATTTACAATGCCACTTAAAACAGGTGTAAACGGCCAAGTTTCTAGTACAAAACCGTTAGTATTTGCAGGTAATATTATCGATAATTTCACGTTAACATTTGAAAACGGACGTATCGTAGACTATAAAGCTGAAGCTGGTGAAGAAGCTTTAAAACATTTAGTAGAAACAGATGAAGGTTCTCACTTCTTAGGGGAAGTAGCTTTAGTACCTCATGACTCACCAATTTCAAACACAAATGTTTTATTCTACAATACACTATTTGACGAAAATGCATCTTGCCACCTTGCGATTGGAAATGCTTACGCATTTAACTTAGTTGGCGGAAAAACAATGTCTAAAGAAGAACTTGCTGAAAACGGCGCAAACGCTAGTATCACACACAACGACTTTATGATTGGGTCAGCTGAGCTTGATATTGACGGTATTACTGCTGATGGCAGACATGAGCCTATCTTCCGTAAAGGTAACTGGGCGTTTTAAATCTATTACCATAAAGAAACACATTGGATAATCCAATGTGTTTCTTTATTTATTTGGTTTCAATTCAAATTTTATCGTTCTATTTTCATGCGTAAACTCCGGTCTATACGTAGCGATATACGTATTTTCTTTCGCTACGTCAAATAGCATGATATCTTGAATTTTTTCATCTGGTGCTAACTTTTTACTAATAAAGCTATCAGGGTTATTATATTCTTTAAATCTTGTACCTTTCTTATCGGTAATCTCAAATTCATAAAATGCAAAAGGTATTTCCTTTTTACTATTATTTTCTACTTTGAAAATAATCCCCAAAATCTCCTCTTTCTTTTTATCCTCATCATAATCCGGATATCCTAATTTAACTGAATCGATAGTTACTTGCAAACCATCTACGTCTACTGTCTCCCCTATTTTATACACTTTATCTTGAACATCTTCTTGTTTACTTTCATTACTATCTTTAGTCTCAGTGCAAGCACTTAAACTAAAAGCTATGCCAAAAATTAAAACAATTTGACTTACCTTTTTTAACATACTCTTTCCTCCACATAAGACAATATTTCATATGTATTATAACAAAACGCTTTACTCTTTCTTGTCATATTTTGTCGTATTAATTGCTAACTGCACAAATAGAAAAAAGCTATCTTCTACAAAAGATAGCTTTCAGGATGCCGATGAAACCTTAAGCCCAATGACACCCAAAACAATAAAAAGAATACAAAATGCTTGAAATAAACTAATATGCTCTTTAAAAAAGTACACACTAATGATTGTAATAAGTAATGTTCCAACGCCAGACCAAATAGCATAAGCAATACTTAAATGAATCTTCTTCACAACGATGGCGAACACACTGAAGCAAATTCCATAAAATACGAAAATCAATACACTTGGAACGAGCTTTGTTAAACCATTTGATAGTTTCATCGCAATTGTTCCAGCCACTTCAAAAATAATTGTAACAAGTAATAATAGCCAATATACCATACTAGAATCTCCTTCTCTGTTACCTTATAGAGATTCTAGTATACTACTTATAGTCCTAATGAAATATATTTAATTTCTAAATATTCCTCGATGCCGAAATGGCCTCCTTCACGGCCGATACCACTTTCTTTAAAGCCACCGAATGGTGCTTGTGCAACTGATGGAAGACCGTCATTTAGACCGATAATACCGTACTCTAACGCTTCACTAATTTGGAATGCTTGGCTAATGTCTTTCGTGAAAATATACGCAGCTAAACCGTATGGTGTATTATTTGCACGTTCGATTACTTCATCAACTGTTTTAAATTTCGCAACTGGTGCCACTGGCCCAAATGTTTCTTCATTCATACAAAGCATCGTATCATTTGCCAACCCAATTACAGTCGGTTGAATGAAATGTCCCTCTAACTCTGCGACCTTTTCACCACCATATAAAACGGTTCCACCTTTTTGAATAGCATCTTCAATATGTTCTTGTACTTTTGAAACTGCATTCTCATCAATAAGTGGTCCGACAGTCGTTCCGTCACCGAAACCGTCTCCTACTTTCAACTGCCCTACTGCCCTTTGGAACTTCTCTACAAATACTTCGTATACTTCTTCTTGAACGAATACTCGGTTTGTACATATACACGTTTGTCCTGCGTTACGGAATTTCGAACCAATCACCGCTTCTACTGCTTTATCTAAATCTGCATCATTCATTACGATAAACGGAGCGTGACCACCTAACTCAAGTGAAACTTTTTTCATCGTTTGCGCCGCACTAGCCATTAACTCTTTCCCAATTTCCGTTGACCCTGTAAAGGACACTTTTCGAACGCGACTATCTTCCATCCATGTATCAGCAATTGCTTTTGCACTACCTGTTACGATATTAATTACACCCTTTGGAATATCCGCTTCATGAGCTAATTCAGCTAATTTTAATGCAGTTAGCGGCGTTTGACTTGCCGGTTTCACAACGGCTGTACAACCTGCTGCAAGCGCTGGGGCTACCTTTCTCGTAATCATAGCAGCTGGGAAGTTCCAAGGTGTAATAGCTGCCATAACGCCAACTGGTTGCTTCATAACTAAAATGCGCTTATTCGGATGAGCAGCAGGAATCATTTCACCATACACACGTTTCCCTTCTTCTGCATACCATTCAACAAAACTATTTGCATAATTTACTTCACCAAGCGCTTCTGCAAACGGCTTTCCTTGTTCCTTCGTCATAATCGCTGCGATCTCTTCTTTATTTTTATCAATAAGCATGAACCACTTTTTTAACTTCGTTGCACGATCTGCTGCCGTTAACTTAGACCACGTTTTAAAAGCTTCATGTGCAGCATCAACAGCTTGCTTTGCCTCTGTTACTCCGCCTTTTGGTACAGTTGCAAATATTTCCTTCGTCGCAGGATTATTTACTTCAATTTGTTCTTGTAGTGTAATCCACTCACCATTTATATACATCGCCTTTCTATCTATACTTACGAAAGTCGCCTTTTTATCCAATGTTTTCTTCCTCCTCTATGAACTTCTTAATTTTCCTAGTAGCAGCAGATTGACTAATTTGCAAAAACTCAGCTACTTTATAACTTGATCCATACGTTTTATACGCTTTAAGAATAATATTTCTCTCTACCTCTTCCAGCATTTTATAAAGGCTTTGCCCCGATTGTTCAACTGCAGCCTCTTGCATAGAGAGTGGCAAATCCTCTACCGTTACAACATCATCGACAGTAATAACAATTCTCTCAATTACATTCTCTATTTCTCTATTGTTTCCTTCCCACGGATATCCAACAAACATTTGTAACGTACTCGGCGCTAGTTTCACATCACGTCCGTATTTTTTATTAAAGTGCTGCAAGTAATGATAAATAAGCGGTAAAATATCTTCTGTCCTTTCCCTAAGCGGGGGAATTGCAATTGGAATGACATTCAAACGATAGTATAAATCTTTCCGAAATGTTCCTTGTTTCACCATCTCACTTAAATCTCTATTTGTTGCTGCCACAATTCGAACATCCACTTTTTTTAATTCTCTTCCGCCTATAGGACGAAATGTTTTTTCTTGCAATACTTGCAAAAGCTTCGCTTGAATTTCAATCGGCATTTCACCGATTTCATCTAAAAAAAGAGTTCCTTTATGCGCGGATTCTAATAGTCCCTTTTTCCCTTCACGATTCGCACCTGTAAAAGATCCACCTGAATATCCAAAAAGCTCTGATTCAATTAAATTAGTTGGCAATGCCGCACAATTAATTTCATAGAAACTTTCATTCTTACGGTGACTCACTTCATGTAAATGGCGTACTAATCGACTTTTCCCAACTCCAGTTTCGCCTAAAACGAGAACAGTACTATCCACTACAGATACTTTTTTAATTGTATCGACTATTTTTTGCATAGCTAGACTTTTAAAAATAAGTCCTTCATGCTCATATGTTTCTCTTAATTCTTTTTTATATGTTTTTAGCTGATTATCCATTTCCTCTACCTTTTGACGTAATTGATAGAGTTCAGTAAGGTCCCGAGAATAACTAATCACTCTTCTTAAATTTCCCTCATCATCAAAAACAGGCCTTGTACGAACGTGTAAATACTCTCCTGATTTTGTAGTTTGAACGAGTTCAATTGGCCTCTTTTTTTCAATCACTTCTAATGTCGCTGATGGATAAAAGATTCCATCCTTTTGTAGTTCTTTTACATGCTTACCCACTAACTCTTCGGCAGCTAGTTGGTAGTGCCTTTCACATGTACTATTTACACGCACAACGATTCCCTGCTCATCTGTAACAAAAATTTCGTCAAACGCATATTCAAATACATCTTTTAAATCCATTAAAACTCGTTCCTTTTCTGCAACCATCCTAGCCACCCCTAACTTCAAATCCATCGATCCACTTCACTACCTTTATTATAAAGTGAATTTTCTGTATTTAATATAGAGTCAGCTAGAATGTTTGCTATTTATCCTTCAGTTTTTAAACACGAGCTATGTTTGTTTGCTCATAACAAGCTTGCAATGATTCTTCAATTATTGTTAAACCTTCTTCAAGTTGCTCATCTGTAATAACTAAAGGCATTAACACACGGATAACATTTCCATATGTTCCTGCTGATAATAACAGTAACCCACGCTTATTTGCTTCTGCACATAGATTAGCCGTTAACGTTTTGTCAGGTGCTTTCGTCTTACGGTCTTGAACGACCTCAAATGCACACATTGCTCCTAACCCACGCACATCACCGATGCAATGATATTTATTTTTCATCTCTTCGAATCGGTTCATTACGACTTTTCCTAATTCTATCGCTCTATCATTTAAATTCTCTTTTTCTATTACATCCAGTACTGCTAATGCTGCCGCACATCCTAATGGACTTCCTGCATACGTTCCACCAAGTTCACCTGGTGCAGATTCATTCATAATTTCTTTACGTCCAATGACACCACTTATCGGTACACCAGCCCCTAATGATTTAGACACTGTAATTAAATCTGGAACGACATCATAGTGATCAATTGCAAAATATTTTCCTGTACGACTAAAGCCTGTTTGTATTTCATCCGCTACAAATAAAATGCCGTTCTCTGAACAAATGCGGCGTACTTCTTGAACAAATTTCTTACTTGGGACGATAAATCCACCTTCCCCTTGAACAGGTTCCATTACAACAGCTGCGATTGTTTCTGGTGCTACTTCCGATATGAAGAAGTTCTTAAACTCTTCAATAATAAAATCATCATACTGCTCTTCCGTTAATCCCTCTGGGCGACGGTATTCGTATGGAAATGGCGCTTTATATACTTCTGGAGCAAAGGGACCAAATCCAAATTTATATGGCTTCACTTTACTTGTCATCGTCATTGTCATTAATGTACGCCCGTGGAAACCTTTAGAAAATGCGATAATACCAGGTCTCTTCGTATATTTACGAGCGATCTTCACCGCGTTCTCAACTGCTTCTGCACCACTATTTAAAAAGAGGACTTGCTTATCGAAACTTCCCGGTGCCAATGCCGCAAGCTTTTCCGCTAATTCAATATATGGCTCATACATCATGACATTAAATCCAGTATGAATGTATTGATCGACTTGTTTATGGAGCGCTTCTTTAACCGTTGGATGACAATGCCCTACGTTAATTGTCCCAATTGCTCCTGCAAAATCAATGTACTGATTACCATCAACATCTGTTACAAGAGCACCATTGGCAGATTGTACAAACGTTGGGATGCCGTTACTTACTCCTTTTGGTACTATATTTTGACGGCGTTCTAATAAAGATGCCGCTTTCGGTCCTGGAATTTGTTCATTTACTTTAGCAAATTTTTTTGTGTTCATTGCGTACCCCATCCTTTTCTTTACATTGTTTTCTCTTTTTATTGCAAAATGTATGCCAACTTTCTTTTCTAGCATTTATCCTATATTCTTTGTATCCAGGCATAAAAAATAAGTCTATAAAGACTCATTAAGAGTCTTTATAGACTTATTTTCCTTACACATTAGACTTTTCTTTCTCCCAGAAAAACTCACCCGATTGAGAAATAAACTCTCCAACAGAATCTAACACTAAATCAGCAAGTGGTTCTAATGTTGGACGGTCTCCCGTACCAGATAGCACCCCAATTGCATAGCAATCGCCATTTTTGGCTAAATGTAAATCAGTTGGCGTATCTCCAACAACCGCAACCTCACATGATTCTAAATTAAATTTCTCACAAAACACTTCTATAATCTTTTTATCTGGTTTTTGCGCAGGGAATGTATCCGAGGCTATAATATAATCAAAAAAGTTCTCCAACTTATATTGTTTTAAAAATAATTCTGTTGGTGGGAAATCATCTGCCGTGACAACCCCTAATATAAATCCTTTATCTTTTAATGCCTGTAACACTTTCGGTAAATCTGCTGTCATTTTCATATGCGAACGATGCTCATACATAAGGGAAAATAACTTCTCACTTACCCAATGGTGCATCTCTTCTTCTCTAGCAGACTCAATATAATTACAAAGCCCCTTCGCTACATCAAGGCTTGTTCCAGCAGCTATTGCACTCCTCGGATTAACAAATGCTCCCTCTACACCAATCTCTTCTAATAAGGTCTGCCCTATTGTACTTGGTAAATGATATAAACTTATACATTCAGCTACAAGTTCTTCAGCTACTTTTATCCATATTGAATGAAAATCCATTAATGTCCCATCTTTATCAAATAATATTGCTTTTACCTTCTCCATAGCATCCTACCTCTCGTTTCTTATCTCCTCCAGTGTATCAATAAAATATGGATGTAAAATAAAAGAATTGTAAAAATACCATAAAAATCAAACTAACTCCCAATTTACAATTCATTTTAACAAAGTAAAAAAGGATGCCTTTACAGGGCATCCTCTTGATGTTCAGGAACAAATAGTTCTAAACAATGATATATATTTTCGAATTCCATCGGTGCATCTCCACCATACTCACCATCTAAATTAATCATTAGTTTATCTGGTGAATGTACTTTAATTCGGTTCGCTTGTGTATATAACACTTTTGGATTATTAATATGTTCACCACGTTGTGCTTGTGTTGCTGCTTTAATTAAATCAGCGATAGAACCTTTTTTCAGTACTAATAGGTCAAATAACCCATCGTTAATAGATGCATACGGTGCTACCTTTTCAAATCCACCTACTGAACGAGTATTCGTAATTAAAAACATCGTAATTTCTTCTTGTAGTAACTTTCCATCATACTCAATTTCAACATATGTCGGATGCAATGATGGTAACATCTCGATACCTTTTAGGTAATAAGCAAGTTGTCCTAATACTGTCTTTAACTTACTCGGTACTTCGTATGTTAATTCTGTAATACGACCGCCACCAGCGATGTTAATAAAATATGTATCGTTCGCTCTACCAAGGTCTAATGGCACTGTTTTTCCTTCGCAAATAATATCTGCTGCCTCTTCAATAGAACGAGGTACACCAATTGCACGTGCAAAGTCATTTGTCGTTCCAACTGGAATAATTCCAAATTTCGGACGGAATTCATGCCCAACTAAACCGTTTACTACTTCATTTAATGTACCGTCGCCACCAGCCGCAATAACAACATCAAACTTACGATCCGCAGCTTGCCTCGCCGCCACAGTAGCGTCTCCAGGACCCGTTGTCGCATGACAAGATGTCTCATAGCCAGCTTGTTCTAATTTTTGTAATACTTCTGGTAAGCTCTTCTTAAATAGCTCACGCCCAGAAGTAGGATTATAAATAATTCTTGCTCGCTTCATCATTTATTAGCACAGGAAATTTCTTTATGTATCGAAAAAGAACATACTGAACTTCTATTCAGTATTCCCATGCCTACCTCCTCTCATCTTGCTATCCTTCTTTTATCCCGCTCAAACAGGCAGTAAGAACCCGATTCGTGTAGTCCATCAAAAGTAAATATTCATTTCAATGGTTTTTTATTTGACTCCAAAATTTATCCCGCTATTTGCGGGCAGTAAATGCCCAATTGGTGAGGGCTAATAATCAGCTTTGGATGAACCTCCTACTGATTAAAGTTTCACTTTATTTCTATCCATTCTTCCATAAAAATTTACATATAACGAATAATAACTATCTATTATTTCATGAGATGAAAAAAACCTCTATGTTTAGATTTATCATTATTCCCACCTTTTTGCAACTATCATACCATAGTTGCTATACAAACATTTTTCCACTTTTGACAGTTAATCAAACGTTTGTTTAAACGATTTTGTCTCATTTAAACAAACGTTTGATTAACCTAGAAAAACACCCATGTACGGGTGTTTTTCTGCTTAATCTTTAAAAGTCACTACTATTATCGCTTATTAATCTCTTCAAGTAAGATTTTGTTAACAAGTGGTGGATTTGCTTGTCCTTTTGTAGCTTTCATAATTTGACCAACTAAGAAGCCAATTGCACGGTCTTTACCGTTTTTAAAGTCTTCGATAGATTGCTCATTATTATCAAGAATTTCTGTTACAACTTTACGAAGTGTACCCTCGTCAGAAATTTGAACAAGACCTTTCGCTTTAACGATTTCTTCTGGGTCTCCACCTTTTTCAATTAATTCGTTAAATACTTTCTTCGCGATTTTAGAAGAAATTGTACCTTTTTCAATTAATTGAACCATTTTAGATAAACCAGCAGGCGTTAATGCAACGTCTTTTAATTCTTTTTGTTGTTTGTTTAAGTATGCAAGTACTTCACCCATTAACCAGTTCGATGTTAATTTCGCATCAGCACCGTCTGCAACAGTTGCTTCAAAGAAATCAGACATCTCTTTCGTTAATGTTAACACGTGTGCATCATAAGCTGGTAAGCCTAATTCTGCAACGTAGCGAGCTTTACGTGCATCTGGAAGTTCTGGAATAGAAGCTCGAACTGCTTCTTTCCACTCATCATCGATGTAAAGTTCAACTAAGTCTGGCTCCGGGAAGTAACGGTAATCGTCAGATCCTTCTTTCACACGCATTAAGATTGTTTTCTTTGTTGCTTCATCATAACGACGTGTTTCTTGTTGGATAATGCCACCAGATAACAGTTCTTTTTCTTGGCGCACTTGCTCATGCTCAAGACCTTTTTGTACGTAAGTGAATGAGTTTAAGTTTTTCAGTTCCGCTTTTGTACCGAACTTCTCTTGTCCAACTGGACGAAGAGAAATGTTCGCATCACAACGTAAGGAACCTTCTTCCATCTTACAATCAGATACACCGGTGTATTGAATGATTGATTTTAACTTCTCTAAGTATGCATATGCTTCTTCTGGCGTACGCATATCTGGCTCAGATACGATCTCGATTAAAGGCATACCTTGACGGTTGTAGTCTACTAATGAACCATCAGCTGTATGCGTTGATTTACCAGCATCTTCTTCTAAATGAAGACGTGTAATACCGATACGTTTCTTTTTACCGTCTACTTCGATTTCAATCCAACCATTTTCACCAATTGGCTTATCAAATTGAGAGATTTGGTAAGCTTTCGGGTTATCTGGATAGAAATAGTTTTTACGGTCAAACTTCGTTTCCGTTGCGATTTCACAGTTTAATGCCATTGCAGCTTTCATTGCAAAGTTAACTGCTTCTTTATTTAAAGTAGGAAGTACCCCTGGGTATCCTAAGTCAATTACACTTGTTTGTGTATTTGGCTCCGCTCCGAATTCTGTTGGACTCGCAGAGAAAATTTTTGAATTTGTTTTTAACTCAACGTGAACCTCTAAACCAATAATTGTTTCTAAATTCATCTATGCTCGCCTCCTTACAGACTTGCTTTTTTTGTATGATAGTCTGTTGCTTGCTCAAACGCATGTGCAACGCGGTAAATTGTCGCTTCATCGAAGTGTTTACCAATGATTTGTAGACCAAGTGGCATGTTGTTAGCACCGAATCCACATGGAACAGAAATCGCTGGAACACCCGCTAAGTTTACTGGGATTGTTAAAATATCATTTGCATACATTGTCATTGGATCGTCAACTTTTTCGCCCACTTTAAATGCCGGAGTTGGCGTTGTTGGTCCAATAATAACATCATAGTTAGCAAATACATTTTCAAAGTCGTTCTTAATTAATGTACGTACTTGTTGTGCTTTTTTGTAATATGCATCATAGTAACCAGAGCTAAGCGCAAATGTACCAAGCATAATACGACGTTTAACTTCATCACCGAAACCTTCACTACGTGTGTTTTTGTAAAGATCTAATAAGTTATTTACATTATCAGAACGAACACCGTAACGCACGCCATCAAAGCGTGAAAGGTTTGCAGATGCTTCAGAAGAAGATAGTAAGTAATACGTTGCTAGAGCGTATTTAGAGTGTGGAAGCGATACTTCCTCCCAAGTTGCGCCCATACCTTCTAATACTTTTAAAGCAGCTAGTACTGACTCACGAGCTTCTTCGCCAACACCTTCGCCTAAGTATTCTTTCGGTACAGCAATGCGTAAACCTTTAACATCGCCTGTTAAACCAGCTAAATAGTTTCCAACTTCAACGTTTGCAGAAGTTGCATCCATGCGGTCAATACCTGAAATAGCTTGTAATAAGTATGCATTGTCTTCTACTGTACGTGTAATCGGTCCGATTTGGTCAAGTGAAGATGCGAATGCTACTAATCCGTAACGAGATACGCGTCCATAAGTTGGTTTTAAACCTACAACACCGCAATATGCAGCTGGCTGACGGATAGAACCACCCGTATCAGAACCTAGAGAGAATAGTACTTCTCCTGCTGCTACAGCTGCTGCAGAACCACCACTAGATCCGCCCGGAACGTAATCTAAGTTCCATGGGTTTTTCGTAGCGTAGAATCCTGAGTTTTCATTTGAAGAACCCATTGCGAACTCGTCCATGTTTAATTTACCGATTGTAATTGTGTCAGCAGCTTTTAGCTTTTGCACAACTGTCGCATCATAAATTGGATCGAAGTTTGCTAACATTTTGCTCGCACAAGTTGTACGAAGACCGTTAGTTACAATGTTATCTTTTACACCAATTGGCATACCGAATAATAAACCATTATCTTCAGCGCCGATTTTTGCATCTAATTCTTTCGCTTTTGCGCGTGCATTTTCTTCATCTAATGTAAGAAAAGCTTTTACGTTATCTTCAACATCCGCAATACGTTTGTAAGATTCTTCTACTAAATCCGTAACGGAAATTTCTTTGTTGTTTAACTTCTTATGTAACTCTGATACTGAATGATCAAATAATGACATCGAAATTCCCCTCCTCTATTCTAATACTGCTGGAACACGGATTTGATTATCTTTGTGATCCGGTGCATTTTTTAATACTTCTTCAACTGGTAAACCTTTTTCTGGTACATCTTCACGCATAACATTTTTCATAGTTAATACATGAGTTGTTGGTTTTACATCTGTTGTATCTAATTCATTTAACTGTTCTGCAAATGTAACAATTGCATCTAGTTGTTTTTGAAATTTTTCTGCTTCTTGATCAGTAATTGCAAGACGTGCTAAATGTGCTACGTGCTTTACATTCTCAACGGAAATTCTTGACACGGCTAGGCCACCTCCATAATATATCGTTCAATCTACAATACTATTGATGATACCAAATTTTCAGTACTTCAAGCAAGTCAACACAGAGTACTTACGCCATTTTTACATAAAAAAAGAAAGGCAAATGCCTTTCTTTACAATTTACTCTTTATCTAACGGTTTATTTTTTGGAAATCTCTCGTTATCTTCTTCATTATCACGAATTGTTTTTTGTAATACAAAACAAGACATCGTTAAAAATAATGTTCCAATTAAATAGTATCCTTTTACACTAAGCGTTTCATCTAGCGTATAAATCCCAATTAGCATACCTGAAAGCGCACAAACAAATGAAGTCCATGCTAAAAATGTGAACGCTTGCGTATTACGTCTTCTCATCGTTCTCCCCCTCGTTAGCTGTATACCCATTATAGATAAGTATATTTACCATGATGGATTTTTATGTAAATTCTAGTTTTATATTTATAAATCTATCATAAAAGAATACTATTTTAAAGAAAGTTTTCTGTCTAATCTGAAAAAATAATTAAAATCATTGACAATTTTTTCTATTATACATAAAATAAAAATAAATATTACGAACCTCGAAATATACGGGAGTGGAATTAATTGTTGCAATATGAACATTTTTTAGACTTACTGCTAGATAACGCCAAGAAACTTTTCTATCCTGAAGAATGGGTAAGCCTAGATTTAACACTTTCTAAAACAGAAGTATTTTGTTTACTTTGGATGGAACGAAATACAGATATTACAATGACGAAAATTGCTGACCTTCTTGATATACCGATGAGTACAACGACGGGCGTTGTAAATCGCCTTGTAAAAAAGGGATATATTGAGCGCTACCGTGATGAAAACGACCGACGTATTGTATTAATTCGGTTAACAGAAAACGGCGTAATGCTCGTTCAAGAAGTAAAACAAAATGCAGCCCACTACTTTAGCTTAGTGACAGAAGCATTGTCAGAAGAAGAAAAAGCATTCTTACTACAAATCTTCCAAAAGATTATGAATCACATTGCTACGTCACAGCAAAAAACAGAAGAAAAAGTTTCTACACCTAAAATGAAAAACATTCCGATTGAATAAAACCCTATCTGGGTTTTTATTCAATCATTTACTTCGATACTCGTAATATTCGATATTCGAAACAAAGGAGATATGAATGATGAGAATTATCTTGTATACAGGTAAAGGCGGCGTAGGAAAAACTAGCATTTCAGCAGCAACAGTAATTCGTAATTACACTCCTTTTCAGCTTATTTTCTTATCCCATTATAATTGGGATTACCTTACTACTCGCTAGCTGCTTTCAGTAATAAAAAAAGACCAGGAAAACTCCTGGTCTATTACTCTACTTAACAAACATTGGATTCTATATTATACAGAATTGGAAGGTACAGAATTATGGTTTGTTTTGTTTGTTAAGTAGATTATATGTTGAACGAACTAACAGCGGAGGGGTTCCTTCTGTTAGTCCATTAAACCCAATGATTATTTTACGATTTTTTCAAGCTCCTCAAGTGAAAGATCTACTGAAATGGAACCATCATTTGTTTCTTTCTTAATTGCATCTGTTACTTCTTTTGAATGGTATAATTCAATTACTTTTTTCAGTGTTGGATCATCTTTATCTTTCGTACGAGCTGCGAAAATATTAATATAAGGCTTCGCATTTTCATTCTTTGGATCTTCTAAGAAAATAGGATCCTTCGCTGGATCTAATCCAGCTTGACCAGCAACACCGTTATTAATAACTGATGCCGCTACATCTTTTAACACACGAGGTGTTTGCTGTGCGATAACCGGTGTAATTTTTAATTTCTTCGGATTTTCAGCAATACCACTTGGATCTCCAAATAGACCAAAGTCTTTTTTAAGCTTTAATAATCCAGCTGCATCAAGAAGTTTTAATGCCCGTGCTTGGTTCGTTGGATCGTTTGGAATTGCAATTTCTGAACCATCTGGGATTTCATTTGCTTTCTTATATTTTTCAGAGTATAAACCCATTGGCGCAATTTGCGTTGTACCAACAGCTGTAATATCTAACTTATGCTCTTTTTTAAATTGCTCTAAGAAAGCAATATGCTGGAATGAGTTTAGTTCAATATCTCCATCAGCTAGCGCCTTATTTGGCGTTGTGTAATCAGAGAACTCAACCAGTTTAATTTTAATTCCTTCTTTTTCAGCTTTCCTCTTCAAAATTTCCCAAGCGTCTCCATCCGTTCCAGTTACACCAACGCGAACTACTTTTTCTTTAGCTCCTGCCCCTATGTCTCCACTTGAACAGCCACTTAACGCTGAAACTCCTACAATCGCTGATAATGCAAATGCTAAAATTTTCTTCATTTTCTTTTACCCTCTTCCTTTTTATGATCTGCGTAAAAAGACTTTCGCAAAGTAGTTTCCTAAATTTTGAGCTACCTGTACAAGAATGATAAGTAAAACGACCGTTACGAACATAACTGATGTATCAAAACGTTGATAACCATATGTCATCGCTAAATCACCAAGACCGCCACCACCGACAAGCCCAGCAACTGCAGAAAATTCAATTAAACCAACTGTCATAAATGTAACCCCTAAGATCAATGGCGCTAACGCTTCTGGCACAAGAATTTCAAAAACAATTCTAATTGGCGAAGCCCCCATTGCTTGAGCTGCTTCAATGACTCCCTTTGGAACAGAAACAAGATTTGTTTCAACCATTCTAGCAATGCCGATTGATGCAACTAACGTCATTGGGAAGATTGCTGCTGCTGTTCCAATCGTCGTTCCGATAACACTTCTTGTTAGTGGGCTTAAAGCTACTAAAAAGATAATGAATGGAACCGGACGAATTGTATTAATAATGATATTAAGAATAGAAAAGACCCATTTATTTTCTAAAAAGTTTCCTTTTCTCGTTACATATAATAGTAAACCTAGGGGTATACCAAGAATTGTAGCGAATATAAGGGTTACAATTACCATTAAGAGGGTATCCCCCGTCGCATCTAGTATGCGCGGCCAAAATATACTCCAATCAACTCGCATGAGCTTCTACCTCCTTCAGCTGCACTTGCAGTCTTAGATGTTGTAATGCTTTTTGAATTTCCCTCTGCTCACCTTGCAACTCTACAAGAAGATTTCCAAATAGCACATTTTGAAGTTCAATAATATTTCCGTACAGTACATTTACATCGACGTTATAGTTTTTTGCGATATATGATAGTACCGGCTGTCCTGTCTCCTCACCAGTAAATGTTAGACGATAAATTTGACCACCATTTTGAATTTTCGCTAGAACACTTTCCGGTAAATGATCATTAATGACAGAACGTACAAAGTTTTGAGTCGTCTTTGTTTTTGGTTGCGTGAAAACATCAAACAGTTTTCCTTCTTCAATAACTTTTCCTTTCTCCATTACAGCTACACGGTGACAAATTTCTTTCACAACATGCATTTCATGTGTAATAAGAAGAATTGTTAAATTGTATTCTCTATTTACTTTCTTTAATAAGTTTAGAATTTCTGTCGTTGTTTCTGGATCTAAGGCTGATGTTGCCTCATCACATATAAGAATATCTGGCGATGTCGCAAGTGCTCTAGCAATGCCCACACGCTGCTTTTGTCCACCTGATAGCTGCTCTGGGTAATAGTTTGCTTTATCTTCTAACCCTACAAACTTCAGCAGTTCATTTACTCTTTCTTTTATCTCATTCTTTGGTACTTTCGCTAACTTTAATGGATAAGCAATATTTCCAAATACTGTTCTTGAATTAAATAAATTAAAACTTTGAAAAATCATTCCAATTCTTTGTCTCAGTTTACGTAATTCTTTCGTGGATAATGATGTAATATCTTTATCATCTATTGAAATCGTTCCTGCCGTCGGTCTCTCTAACATATTTACTAAGCGTAATAACGTACTCTTTCCAGCGCCACTAAAACCAATAATGCCAAAAATTTCGCCTTTCTCAACTGATAATGTTACATCCTCCACCGCATGAACAGATTGCCCAGCTGATTCATACACTTTACTTACATTGTTAAAAGAAATCATTTTTTCCCCTCCTATATGCTGTAAAAACTTGAAGCAGAGCTTTCGAGGTAAAATAAAAAGTGCCCTCCTTCTTATCAACCATAAAGATAAGAAGGAGAGCACTTATATGTACTCGTTCACATCTTCTCATCTTCCAAGCCTTTATATGGCTTGCTGGAGTTAGCACGGTATTAAAAAAACCCGTTGCTGAGGTATCGTAGGGCCAGTCCCTCCACCTCTCTGGATAAGAATGTATCGATTTAATTGTCGTTTAATTAATTCTCATTATAGAACTCAGAATAATAAGAGTCAATACATTTTTTAGAAAAATATTAATTATTCATTTATTAAAATTTTCAGATGAAAATTCATGAGAAAATAGTAACTTTCAAGGTTATTTAAAATTCTTTTTCCTCATATTTTTAAACAGGAGAATCCTCTCTACGAATTGAATAAATTTATTTGAATATGAAACTCGGAGGAAGATAAATATATGAAAACAGCTCTTTTACTCGTCGATATTCAAAACGATTATTTTCCAAATGGAAAGATGGAATTGCGTAATCCAGTAGAAGCAAGCGAATATGCTAATCAGTTATTACAACACTTTAGAACAAACAACGAACCTATTTTTCATATCCAACACGTAGCTATAAAAGATGACGCTACTTTTTTCCTACCTAATACAGAAGGTGTACATATTCACGAAAGCGTACGTCCACTTAGAGAAGAAACAGTTATAGTCAAACATTATCCAAATAGCTTCCGAGAAACTAATCTTCTAGAGCAATTAAAACGTTTAGATATTGAACATGTCGTTGTATGCGGGATGATGACTCATATGTGTATTGATGCTACAGTAAGGGCTGCATTCGATTTTGACTTTCAATGTACCGTTATACATGATGCTTGTGCTACAAAAGACCTTTCTTTTAAGAACGCTACTATACCAGCTGTTTATATTCACAATACAATTTTAGCTAGTTTAAATGGTGTATATGCAAATGTAATAAGCACGAAAGAATTTTTAGCTACATAAAAAAAACACTCCTTTCAGTGAGCAAAACCGAAAGGAGTGTTCCTTGTCGAACCATAGATTTTCTTTCAAATTGTATTATACAGGAAATTCTCAAAATGAATACTAAAAAAAATGACTAATAAGTCAACTTTTCTCATCATTTTATTTCTGTTCACATGTTTATCCCGCTATTAATAGGTTTTAGCTCATTCCTTTCGAACGATAGTAATATATAGGATTTCAATTTTAAAAGGAGCTCTTCACATTCTGTGAAGAGCCCCTCTACTATTTCTTATAAAGTTTCAGAAGTAGTTTTTGCTTGCATGTGAAGTGCTAAGTAATCAGGTCCACCAGCTTTAGAGTCTGTACCAGACATGTTAAAGCCACCGAATGGTTGGTATCCTACGATTGCACCAGTACATCCACGGTTGAAGTATAAGTTACCTACGTGGAAGTCTTCACGTGCTTTTTCAATATGGTCACGGTTGTTAGAGATAACTGCTCCTGTTAAACCGTATTCTGTATTGTTTGCAATTGCAAGTGCATGATCGAAGTCTTTCGCTTTACAGAATGCTACTACTGGTCCGAAGATTTCTTCTTTCATTAAGCGAGCATCTTCTGCAACGTCAGCAACGATTGTTGGTTGGATGAACCAGCCTTTAGAATCGTCTCCTTCGCCACCTGCTAAGATTCTACCTTCTTCTTTACCAATTGCAACATAGCTCATTACTTTATCGAATGCAGCTTGGTCATTAACAGGACCCATGTTTGTACCTAATACTGCTGGGTTAGCAACTGTTAATTCTTTTGTTAATTCAACAGCACGATTTAATACGTGATCGTATACATCTTCATGGATTACTGCACGAGAACATGCAGAACATTTTTGTCCTGAGAATCCGAATGCTGATGCAACGATAGACTTAGCTGCTAATTCAAGATCTGCTTCTTTATCAACAACGATTGTATCTTTACCGCCCATTTCAGCGATAACGCGTTTTAACCAAATTTGTCCTGGGTTTACTTTCGCTGCACGCTCATAGATACGGATACCTACATCACGAGATCCCGTGAAGCTTACGAAACGTGTACGAGGATGATCTACTAAGTAGTCACCAACTTCAGAACCGTTACCTGGAACGAAGTTTACTACGCCAGCTGGTAATCCAGCTTCTTCCAATACTTCCATAAATTTCGCTGCTACTACAGGAGTTGTACTAGCTGGTTTTAGTAATACTGTGTTACCAGAAACTAAAGCAGCTGTTGTCATACCTGCCATAATTGCGAATGGGAAGTTCCAAGGAGAAATGATAACACCTACTCCTAATGGAATGTAAGAGAAACGATTATATTCAATTGGACGGCTTTCTACTGGAATACCGTCTTTTAATTTTAACATTTGACGACCATAATATTCCATAAAGTCGATTGCTTCTGCTGTATCAGCATCTGCCTCATTCCATGGCTTACCTGCTTCTTTTACAAGAATAGCAGAGAATTCATGTTTTCTGCGACGAACGATTGCTGCAGCACGGAATAAAATGTCTGCACGCATTTCTGGCTTTGATTTTCTCCAAGTTTGGAATGTTTCATCCGCTACTTGCATTGCTTTTTCAGCTAACTCACGGCTTGCTTTTGAAACACGACCAACAAGTTCCTCTTTATTTGCAGGGTTTACAGAAACAATTTTGTCTTCTGTAGTGATTTTTTCTCCCCCAATAATTAATGGATAGTCTTGTCCAAGATAAGATTCTACTTTCTTTAAACCTTCTTCAAACGCTAATTTGTTAGCCTCCACTGAAAAATCTGTAAATGGCTCATGTTTGTATGCTACTACCATTCTTTTTAGCCTCCCCTTAGAAAAACGTTTACATTTTACAACATTATTCTACACGATAATTTAGATTTATTCAAATATTCCTAGACTTATATTTTAAAAATTAATAAATTTTTAAAATATAATAAAAAAAGAGATCCATACATGGGTATGAATCTACAAAATATGAGTATATTCCAAAACATTTTTTCCAATCAATAATATGGTAACTAATAAAAATAAAGTCCTCACATATCCAACACCTTTTTGAACCGCAAACTTCGATCCAAAATAAGCACCTAAGATCATTGATAATCCCATGATAATACCGTATTCAAAATGAATTATGTCTAAAAATAAAAAAGTAATTAAAGATACAATATTACTAACAAAATTCAAAAGTTTTCCAGATGCTGCTGCTTGAATAAAATCCAAGCCAATTAATAAAAATGCAAAAATTAAAAACGACCCTGTCCCTGGTCCAAAAAATCCATCATAAAATCCTATCATTAAAATAACAAAGAAAAATATTAATGTTTTTCTTTGCGTCATCTTCTTATAGGTAGACACACTTCCCCAATTCTTTTTTGCAATAATATAAATAGCAATAAATACCAACATTACAAGTACTAATGGGCGTAAAATATCCGATGGAATAAATTTTACTACTAAAGCGCCTGCCACAGCTCCAACAATAGTTAACGGGATTAACTTTCCTACAATTTTAAAATCAACTTTTCCTGATCGAATGAAATACATCGCACTCGTAAATGTCCCCATTGTTGCCGCTAATTTATTCGTTGCAATTGCCGAAGCTGGCGATAGGCCAACAAACATAAGTGCAGGAAGCGAAATTAACCCTCCTCCTCCAACAACGGAATCAATAAAAGCTGCTAAAAAACCGAATGCAATTAATAAAATAATGACTTGAAAACTTAATTCGTCCATGAGCTTTACCCCTTCCCCCTATTTTTTACAACATTTTAAATTATAACAAAATTACATAAGAAAAAAAGCTGTTCCATAGAGGAACAGCCTTCATATTTAATCTAAAATTTTCACAAGTGGTTCATCTTTTTTTGCTTCACGTATAATAATAGCTTCTGGGCGTTCTACAGATTTAATCGTTACTTGTACTTTCATATAATTCGGGAAGTATTCCATAACAAGCCCTGCCACATATTGTGTAAAACCAACTATTTCAGCTTTTCCATTAAACTGGACAGGAATATCAAGCTTCATTTCTCTTAATTCATCATCTCTATACATACCAGTACCAATAACAGCTGTATAGTCTCCTTGGAAATAATCGCTTAGTTTCGCCTTAAAGTTGGATACTCTTGCAAGATCTTCACGTTTATTATCTGTTTTCGCTTGCTCTGATGGGAACAAATAATATTTTTCATTAATTTGTTTCCAATCTTCAACCGTTTCACTACCTTTTTCGACATTTGCATAAGAAACAAAATTACCTGGCACGAGCGAAGACTTTGGAGCTTGGCGATAAATCGCAAATGTTATCGGAATATTTTTTGTTTCAGGTTCTTTTTGATGTATGACTTTCAAAATTTCTTGCGCCATTTTTTTCCCTTCAGCTAACATCTTTTCATCTGGGATTGCAGCTTCACGTGGGTAACCATGCTCTTCGTTAAAATATTGAACAGAATTCATCGCTAATCCAACTACCATACCAACACGTTCCTCGTCGTTATCGCCTTTTTTCACATAATAATCATGCTCTAAAATATTTGAAATATATATTGGATTTTTTTTATTTTTCACTTCTAGTGATTCGGATCCTGTTCCTAAGGCAGGATTTAAT
The DNA here is from genome assembly GCF_015712745.1 of Bacillus sp. SRB3LM. NCBI lineage: Bacteria > Bacillati > Bacillota > Bacilli > Caryophanales > Bacillaceae > Bacillus > Bacillus sp. SRB3LM. Next base: position 127,955 of record NZ_VWVQ01000045.1, on the reverse strand, counting down.
CCTATATTAGGAAATTTAACTGCATCTTTTTTTAATTTTTCCTCTAGTTCCTTTTGTTCAGCATCTGTACGTTTTCTTTTAACAAGCATCTGTATAGTTTGAGTATCTAGAGCTTTTCCGCCTTTTAAAAAATTATCTTTCGTACTAAATGATTCTTTTGCAATTCGCATTAATCCTGTTTCAAATTCATCTATATCAAGGCGACTATTTAACCCTTGCACCACTAAACCACGTGCCTTTCCACCATCAAATGGAATAGTCGTCTTATAATATTCATCCGAAATAGCGTATTTTGGAACAACTGATTGTTCTTTTGCTTTCCCCGATTTCCCAGCCACTTTTTCATCTTTGTCGGCACCTGCACTACACCCACTTACAAGTAGGCCAAGGCTTAATACCGCTAATGCTATTTTTTTCATGGTAAGTTTGCACCTCTTACTTATTTAGCTCTTGTAAGAACCTCTCTTCATTCCAAACCTCAACATTATGTTTCTCCGCTTGTGCTAATTTCGAACCAGCTGCTTCACCTGCAACAACCAAATCCGTACTCTTACTAACACTTCCTGTTACTTTTCCACCTAATGCCTCAATCTTCTTCTTCGCTTCACTTCGTCCCATAACTTCTAGCTTACCTGTTAAAACAACCGTTTTTCCTGCGAAGTAAGATTCAACATTTTGTAAATCTGCAATTTTTATACCTTTGTATGTCATATTCACGCCATACTCTTTAAACTGCTGTAATAACTCTAATACATCTTCATTATCAAAATATGTCACAACAGATTGAGCCATTTTTTCGCCAATTTCATTAATTGCTTTTAGTTCTTCTTCCGTTGCTTTTACAAGCTCATCCATCGTTTCAAAGTGCTCTGCAAATGTACGTGCTGCTTTCGCTCCAACGTGGCGAATTCCAAGACCAAATAATAATCGCTCTAACGAGTTTTCTTTAGAATTTTCAATTGCTTGTATTAAGTTTGTTGCTGATTTTTCACCAAAACGTTCTAACTGTAATAATTGCTCTTTCGTCAATGCATATAAATCAGCAAATGTACGAATGTAATCAGCATCAAAGAGTTGTGTAATGACACGTTCTCCAAGTCCATCAATATTCATTGCATTTCTTGAAACGAAATGGATTAACCCTTCTCGAATTTGAGCAGGACAAGTTGGATTTATACAACGAAGTGCTACTTCTTCTTCTAAACGAACAAGTTCACTCTCACATGCTGGACAATGAGTTGGCATGCGGTATTCTTCTTCCTCACCAGTACGCTTATCAAAAATAACGTTCACAACTTCAGGAATAATATCTCCAGCCTTCTTCACAACAACGTAGTCACCAATTCGAATGTCTTTTTCGCGAATTAAATCTTCGTTATGTAAAGAAGCACGACGAACAATCGTACCAGCAACTCTCACTGGCTCTAGTTCTGCAGTCGGTGTTACAACCCCTGTTCGGCCAACACTTAATTCAATGCCTGTTAATCTCGTTACAACTTCTTCAGCCGGAAATTTATAAGCAATCGCCCACCTTGGACTCTTCGCTGTAGTTCCTAGACTTTCTTGAAGAGCAACATCATCTACTTTTATAACGATTCCATCAATCTCATAATCAAGATGCGGACGTTTTTCTTGCCATTCTTCTACATAAGCTATAACTTCTTCAATTGTTTCACATGTACGGCGATTTGGATTTGTCTTAAATCCAAGTTCACCTAAGAAATCCAGCGATTCACTATGTGATGAAATTGTTTTTTCTTCTACATTCGCAAGACCATACACAAACATAGATAAGTTACGCTTCGCTGCAATTTTCGGATCAAGTTGACGTATTGAACCTGCTGCTGCATTACGCGGATTCGCAAATACATCTTCTCCATTTTGCTCTTTTTCTTCATTTAGTTTAACGAATGAACGCTTCGGCATATAAGCTTCGCCTCGTGCTTCTAACGTTACTTCTTCATTTAAACGAAGTGGGATAGCTTTAATCGTTTTTAAATTTTGAGTAATATCTTCACCCGTTACACCATCACCACGTGTTGCCCCTTGAATGAAGCGTCCTTTTTCATAATGAAGCGAAACGGCAAGCCCGTCAATTTTTAATTCACATATATATCTTACATTCGCACCATCAATTCCTTGACGTACTCTTCTGTCGAAATCACGTAAATCTCCTTCGTTAAATGCATTTCCTAAACTTAACATTGGTGACTTATGTGTTACTTTTTCAAATATATCAAGAACAGTTCCCCCAACGCGAACGGAGGGAGAATCTTCACTCATAAACTCTGGGTTCTCTGCTTCTAATTTTATAAGCTCCTGCATATTACGGTCATATTCCGCATCAGAAACAGAAGGATTGTCTAATACGTGATATTGATAGTTAAATGTATTTAACAAATCACGTAATTCTTCTATACGTTTTTTTGCTATCTCTTTTGACATATCCTCATTCCTTTCTATTGTTTCGTCACAGGTGCAAATTTTGCTAACAAACGTTTAACACCAATCGGGCTTGGGAACGCAATATCTAATTCTTTTGCATCACCTTCACCTTTTACACTTACAACTGTACCGATTCCCCATTTTTGGTGGGAAGCTTTATCGCCTACTGCCCAGCCAATTTGCTCACCGCCTGTCGTCTTAGCTGCAGGGCGCGCGAAAGCTGAACGAGAGCGTGTTGTCGTTGTGATTGTCGTTTTGCCGCTACTTGCTGTTCTGCCTTTTGCACCAAACGAATTTTCACGCTTCGGCGCTGTTTCATTTAATGATTCCACTAGTTCTGTCGGGATTTCTGTAATGAAGCGAGACGCAGCGTTCATACTTGTTCTACCAAATAAAGTACGCATTTGCGCATTAGATAAATATAGCTCTTCTTCTGCACGAGTAATACCTACATAAGCAAGACGACGTTCTTCTTGCATTTCATCCTCTTCCATAAGAGAACGAGTATGCGGGAATATCCCTTCCTCTAAGCCAACAATAAAGACAACCGGGAACTCTAATCCTTTCGCTGAGTGCATCGTCATTAAAATAACTTCTTCACCAGCAGTTGGGTCTTCATCTACACGATCAATATCAGCAACAAGTGCTAAATCTGTTAAGAATGCAACAAGGCTCTTATCTTCGCTTTGAGATTCAAATGTTTGCGTAACAGATAAGAACTCGTCTAAGTTTTCTAAACGACCTTCCGCTTCTAAAGAACGTTCATTTTTCAACATATCGCGATAGCCTGTTTTTTCAATAACTTCTTCTACTAATTCTGTAACAGATAAATACTCTTGCATATTTACCCAGTTATTTAATAAATTCGCGAATTCTTTTACTGCCTTTGTAATTTTTGCACTTACTCCAACATGCTCAATCTCATCAAATACAGCAGTTAATGAAATTCCGTTTTGCACACCATAATTAATAATTTTATCAATAGAAGTCGCACCAATACCACGCTTTGGCATGTTAATAATACGTGCAAAACTAATTTCATCATCTGGATTACCGATTAAACGTAAGTACGCCAAAATATCTTTAATCTCTTTACGATCGTAGAACTTCGTACCCCCCACAATTTTGTACGGAATGTTAGATTTAAGGAAAATCTCCTCGACCATACGAGACTGAGCATTCGTACGATATAGCACTGCAAAATCAGTATATTTTCGTTTCCCCATTTGAATATCGTCGCGAATTTTTTTTGCAACAAAATACGCTTCGTCCTTTTCAGTTGCGGCACGATAATACGAGATTTTACTTCCAACTTGATTGTCTGTCCATAATTTCTTCGGCTTACGATTCGTATTTTTTTCAATAACGGCATTCGCTGCATTTAAAATATTTTGTGACGAACGATAGTTTTGTTCTAATAAAATTACTTGTGCATTCTCATAGTCTTTTTCGAATGACAAAATGTTAGAAATATCTGCACCACGCCAGCGATAAATAGACTGGTCAGAGTCACCTACAACGCAAAGATTTTTAAAACGCGCTGCCAAATGTTTAACAAGAAGATATTGTGCTTTGTTCGTATCTTGATACTCATCAACATGAATATATTGGAACTTACGCTGATAAAACTCTAATACTTCTGGAACACGTTCAAATAACTGAATCGTCGTCATAATTAAATCATCAAAGTCTAATGAATTATTTTTCAAAAGACGTTTTTGATACTCTGTGTATACATCGCTCGTTAATTTTTCGTATGGATCAGCCATTGTAATTTTTTTTGCATATTTATCCGCAGATAACAGTTCATTTTTCGCATTACTAATACCCGCTAAAATAGAGCGCGGCTCAAATTTCTTCGGATCAACATTGCGCTCTTTCATAATTTTTTTGACTACAGTTAGCTGATCACCTGAATCTAAGATTGTAAAGTTACGATTAATACCAATACGATCGATATCGCGTCGTAAAATACGTACACACATAGAGTGGAACGTCGAAATCCAAATATCTTCTGCTTCTGGTCCCACAAGTGTATCAATACGCTCACGCATTTCACGAGCTGCTTTATTTGTGAAGGTAATAGCTAGTACATTCCATGGTGCTACACCTTTTTCACCAAGTAAATACGCAATACGATGTGTTAACACACGTGTCTTACCACTACCTGCACCTGCCATTAGTAGAAGTGGTCCATTCGTTGTTTGTACTGCTTTTTGTTGCTGTGGATTTAAACCGTTTAATAACTTATCTGTCATACTCATATACGCCTGCACCTACTCTCCTTTTACTGCTTTAACTGTTTTTAACGCCGATTTTATATCATCATAAATAATATTTCCAACAACTACTGTATCAGCATATTGTGCCATTTCTTTCGCCTGTTCTGCATTAGAAATACCACCGCCATAGTATAACTTAGCTTGTTTCAATTCTGCTTTTACATTTTTAACAAGTTCAACATCTCCATACGTACCGCTATATTCTAAATAAAATATCGGTAAATGTAATAACTTGTCTGCTAAACGAGCATATGCAATAACGTCATCTTCTGTTAAATCACATTTCGCTTCTGTAAGCTGGGCTACTTTCGCTTCTGGATTTAAAACACAATACCCTTCCATAAAAATTTCGTCCCAGTCCATAATATCCCCAAATTCTTTCAATGCCTCATGATGAACACCTGTTATCCATTCTACTTTTCGGCTATTTAAAACACTTGGGATGTAATAAAAATCAAATCCTGGTGTAATTGCTTCTACATCAGAAACCTCTAATACACAAGGAACTGCATATCTACGAATGCTAACTAGCATGTGTAATACGTTGTCAATTGTAACTCCATCACTTCCGCCTACAATAACCGCATCAGTTCCAGACTCACAAATCATTTCTAAATGTTCATCGCTTAACTCCTTATTTGGATCAAGCTTAAATACATGTTTCCATCCGGAAATATCGTACATGAAAACACCCTTTCTTTTCTCTAGTTATATATATTTCTGTTCAAAATAACAGTTTATTTTCATCATTATTGTTTTAACTTCATCTTAAATATTTGTTTAAAACGGAGAATTAAGTTTGGAATTACCTCTTCCATATTTTTTAAACTAGAGGATTTAATTTTGAAGTTCCTTTTATGCATTCTTTCATTATAACAAAAAAAGTTACTTACACACACGCACATTCCAACATCTTTTTCCACGTCAAATGTTGGATTACATATCCCAAAAATCAAACGGGATACTAATAAAAGAAATAGTATTATCTATTTCAACTTTCATAAAAAGGAGTGTTTTTCTAATGAAGCAAAATATCGGGACAATAAACGCTCTAATTCGAATTACACTTGGGCTTGTCCTCTTCGGATGTAGTGCAACTAAACTTGTACGCAAGCCGTGGTGCACTTGGTCTAACATTTTTCTATGGATTGGTGCAATGAAAGTTGCAGAAGGAATTGTTCGTTTCTGCCCTGTTGTTGAAATGTGGAAATTCGGAAAATACATGAATATGGGGGCATTTAAAATGCCTAGCATGAATTTTGCTAAAAAAGGACATGCTAAAGAAGAAGTGAATCAAACTTCCACTCATGCCAAGCCAGAGTCAAAAGGAAGTTATGACGCTTCTGACAAAGAGATTGAGTCAGCGATTGAAGATATAATCCTGGCAAAACCGCTTTGAATCATTTGTCACGATGCAAGATGCTCTCAAAGGGACTTAGCTGCTGCAGTGGGCGGTTAAGTCTTCTTTATTTTATCATAAAACAGAACGTATATTCTCTTTTTCAACCTTAAAATGTATATAAAAGATATCAATCAATAAAATTCAGAAAATTAGATACATACCTCTTGCTTAAAATGATATAAAAGTGATATCATTTTTATATCAGGAGGCGATCATATGAAAGAAAAACAAGTATTTTATGTAAATGGTTTTCTCGGTATTATTGGAATTTTGATTTTAGCTGCTATCGGTGTATTTTTCCTTGCACAAGAAATTTTCATAGGAGCGGCACTAACTATTATATTAGCCGCAGTTCTCGCTACAGGTATCGGTATTGTTCAACCGAATCAAGCGAAGGTTATTACGTTCTTCGGTAATTATTTAGGAACAATTCGTCAAAACGGTTTATTTTTAACGATTCCGTTCGCATTCCGTCAAACTGTATCTTTACGTGTTGAAAACTTTAACAGTAAAAAATTAAAAGTAAATGACGTTGATGGAAATCCAATTGAAATTGCAGCTGTTATCGTATATAAAGTTGTTGATTCTGCAAAAGCGATGTTTGGTGTTGAACATTATGATCGATTTGTAGAAATTCAAAGCGAAACGGCAATCCGCCATGTTGCAACAAAATATCCTTATGACAATTTCCAAGATGAAACCTGCGTTACGTTACGCGGAAATACTGAAGAAATCTCTGAAGAATTAAAACGTGAGTTAGAAGCACGTCTTGAAATTGCTGGTGTAGAGGTATTAGAAACTCGTTTAACGCACTTAGCTTACGCAACAGAAATTGCCCATGCAATGCTACAACGCCAGCAAGCAAAAGCAGTATTAGCTGCTAGAAAAGAAATTGTTGAAGGCGCTGTGAAGATGGCAAAAGATTCCATCCATATGTTAGATGAAGAAGGCGTACTAGAACTCGATGACGAGCGTAAAGCAAATATGGTAAACAACTTATTAGTTGCCATCGTTTCAGATAAAGGTGCGCAGCCAGTTATTAATACAGGAAGCCTATACTAAGGGCTATAAGTAATTATGGCTAAAAAGAAAAGCTTTCCATTACGTATTGATCCTGAATTACACGCAGTCATCGAAAAATGGGCAAATGATGAATTTCGTAGCGTCAATGCACACATCGAGTATTTACTTCGAGAAATGGCAAAGCAAAAAGGGAAATTAAAAAAAGATAAAGATGCATAAAAATCCCGCTGATTCCTCAGCGGGATTTTTACATATTAACTTTTCGTCATCTCATGCCCAATTGCACGATATCCTATATCACTTCGATAAAATAGACCATCACTCTCAATTTTACCGATTTCTTTATATACTTTATCTTTTGCTTCTTGTAAACTATTTGCCTTACAAGCAACAAATAATACACGGCCACCGTTCGTTACAAAGTCCCCATGTTTCATTGCTGTACCTGCATGGAAAACAATCACATCTTGCAGTGCATCTAGTCCGCTAATAATATCACCTTTTTTATATGCTTCTGGATATCCTGTAGAAGCAAGTACAACACCGATTACCGCTTCTTCTGACCATTGTAACGTTAGTTCACTTTCATCTAATACAGCGTTACATACATCAACTAAATCGTTTTCTAATCGAGGTAATACAACTTCTGTTTCAGGATCACCGAAGCGTGCATTAAATTCAATTACCTTCGGACCATCATTTGTTAAAATAAGACCTGCGTATAAAATACCTGTAAACGAACGGTTTTCTTCAATCATCGCCTTAGCAGTTGGATGCAATACGGTTTGAATCGCTTCTTGAACTGCTGATTCTGGAATTTGTGGTACTGGAGAATATGCACCCATTCCGCCCGTATTTGGACCTTTATCACCATCAAAAGCTCTTTTATGATCTTGGGCGATTACCATTGGATGTACAGTTGTTCCATTCACGAATGCCATTAATGAAAATTCTTGTCCATCTAAAAACTCTTCAATAACGACCTTCTTACTTGCCGCGCCGAATTTCACATCTTGTAGCATTTCTTTCACAGCTTGTAATGCCTCTTCAAGCGTCATTGCTACCGTTACCCCTTTACCCGCAGCTAGGCCGTCAGCTTTAATAACGATTGGTGCACCAACTTTTTGAATGTACTGTACTGCTTCTTCATAATCTGTAAAAGTTTCGTACGCCGCAGTTGGAATATCATACTTTTTCATAAGCTCTTTTGTAAAAGCTTTACTACCTTCAATAACAGCAGCCGCTTTATTCGGACCAAATACACGCAGTCCCTCTTCTTTAAAACAATCAACAATTCCATTCATAAGCGGAATTTCTGGTCCAACGAAAGTTAACTCGACATAATTCTCTTTTGCAAATAAAACTAATGCATCAAAATCATTTTCATCAATGTCAACTGGTGTTGCAACATCTCGCATACCTTCATTACCTGGTGCTACATATACCTTTTCTACTTTTTCAGATTGTGCAAACTTCCAAGCTAAAGCATGCTCACGCCCACCGCGGCCAATTACTAAAACATTCATATTTCATCCCCCAATAATTAAATAAGTACAAACTAGAAGCTATGCTCCTAGTTTGCTTTTTCATATCAATAAAAGGTTATCTCAATCGGACTTTTTAAACATCCTCTATTAGTGTTTGAAATGACGTACGCCAGTGAACACCATAGCAATCCCATAAGTATCTGCCACTTTAATAGAATCTTCATCACGGATTGATCCGCCCGGTTGAATGATTGCTGTAATTCCTGCTTTTGCTGCTTCTTCTAATGTATCTGGCATTGGGAAGAAAGCATCAGATGCAAGCGCGCTACCTTGTGCTTTTTCACCAGCTTGTGTAATTGCGATTTTTGCAGAACCTACACGGTTCATCTGTCCCGCACCGACACCAATCGTCATGTCATCTTTCGCTAAAACAATTGCGTTTGATTTCACATGTTTTACAACTTTCCAAGCTAGTTTTAAATCTTTCCATTCTTGCTCTGAAGGTTCACGTTTCGTTGGAATTGAAATTGTACTTTCATCTAATGATAACGTATCTTCCTCTTGAACTAGAAGTCCACCTTGTACAGAAGTTAGTTTTTTGCTTGCACTTGTCGCTTTTTCAATATTTATAGTTAATAAACGTAAGTTCTTCTTACTTTGCAACACTTCTAAAGCTTCTTGCGAGAACGAAGGTGCGATAACAATTTCTAAGAAAATTTCATGTAACTTTTCTGCTGTAGCTTTATCAATTTCACGATTTGCTGCAATAATACCGCCGAAGATTGATACCGGATCTGCTTCATAAGCACGAGTATATGCTGCGTGAATATCAGTTCCTACTCCAACACCACATGGATTCATATGTTTTACTGCTACTACTGCTGGTTCTGTAAATTCTTTTACGATGCTAAGCGCTGCGTCTGCATCATTAATATTGTTATACGATAATTCCTTACCGTGTAATTGTTCTGCGTATGCAACAGAAGAAGTTGCTGCGAATGGCGCTTTATAGAAAGTTGCTTTTTGATGTGGGTTCTCGCCATAACGTAAGTCTTGCTTTTTCTCAAATGTCACAGTTAATGTTTCTGGACTTTCTTCACCCATTTGCTCTGTTAAGTAGTTAGAAATTAACGCATCATACGCTGCTGTATGACGGAATACTTTCGCTGCTAATTTACGTTTCGTTTCTTCTTTTACTTCACCGTCTTCTTTCAGTTCTGCTAATACAACATCGTAATCTACTGGATCTACAATTACCGATACAAATTTATGATTTTTCGCAGCAGAGCGAATCATTGTCGGGCCACCGATATCAATATTTTCAATTGCATCAGCAAATGTTACATCAGGCTTAGCGATTGTTTCTTTAAATGGGTATAAGTTAACAACAACAAAGTCAATTGGCTCTATACCTAACTCATTCATTTGTGTTACATGTGTTTCATTATCACGAACTGCTAATAGACCACCATGAATATTTGGATGTAATGTTTTCACACGGCCATCCATAATTTCAGGGAAACCAGTTACTTCAGAAATACCAATTACTTGTAAACCGTTTTCTTCTAGTAACTTTTTCGTACCACCTGTTGAAATAACTTCAATCCCTTGTTCTAGTAACCCTTTAACAAATTCTACTACTCCTGTTTTATCTGAAACACTTACTAATGCACGCTTTTTCATTTATCCTTCACCCCTGGTTGTATGTTAGTTAACAGTTGATTCTTTCACAGACTGAACAATTTGATTCACTGTATTTACGTATAATTTATGTTCAACTTGTTGAATTTTCTTTTGTAAGCTTTCTCTCGTATCCCCTTCAGAAACAACCACTGCTTCTTGCGCAATAATTGGCCCTGTATCCATACCTGCATCTACATAATGAATTGTTACTCCAGTTACTTTCACACCTGCTTCTAACGCTTGACCGACAGCATCTTTACCCGGAAAGCTCGGTAGTAATGATGGATGAATATTAATAATCTTCCCGCCGTATGCTTCTAGTAACGTCGGCCCGATTAAACGCATATATCCAGCTAAAATAACATAATCAATTTCATATTCTTCTAGCTTCTTTAATATCTCTTTTTCAAACACTTCTTTTGACTCATATGCTTTCGCTGAAAAAGCAAAACACGGAATATGATGATAATTTGCCCGTCCAACAGCGCGTGCTTCTGGTTTATCACATACTAATAAACTAATTTCTGCATCCAATCTTTTTTCTTCTACCGCATTAACGAGAGATTGAAAGTTAGATCCACTTCCAGAAGCAAAAACTGCTAATCTACTCATAGTGCTGTGCCCCCATTAAAAGTAACGCCAGCTCCTTGTATAGTACGTCCAATAATACGAGCCATTTCTCCTTGCTCTTCAAGAAGACGAACAACATCTTTTGCATCTTCTTCCTTCACTGCTACTACCATACCAATACCCATGTTAAAAATATTGAACATTTCTTTCTCTTCCAGTTTTCCAACTTCTTGAAGCAAACTAAAGATCGGCTGAATTTCCCAAGATCCTAGTTCAATCTCAGCACCGATTCCTTCTGGCAACATGCGTGGAATATTTTCAATAAATCCGCCACCTGTAATATGCGCCATACCGTATACTTCATGTTTCTTCAATAGTTCTAAAATAGGTTTGACATAAATTTTCGTTGGTTTTAATAATTCTTCACCAAGAGGTAGTTCTAAGCGGCTATAAATACGCTCTAAAGATAGTTCTCCATCTTCTAGTAACACTTTTCGTACTAAAGAGTAACCATTGCTATGAATACCGCTAGATGCTAAGCCAATTAGCACGTGACCAGCTTCAATCTTTTCACCTGTTACAATTTTCTTTTTATCAACAATCCCAACTGTAAAACCAGCTAAATCATATTCTTCCGTAGAATACATTCCTGGCATTTCAGCTGTTTCTCCACCGATTAATGCACAACCAGCTTGGCGACAGCCCTCTGATATACCTTTGACGATGTTTTCAATTTTACTAGGTTCAGCTTTACCACAAGCAATATAATCAAGGAAGAAAAGCGGCTCTGCTCCTTGGACAACAATATCATTTACACACATTGCTACTGCATCAATACCAATTGTGTCATGTTTATCTGCCATAAAAGCGAGCATCAATTTCGTTCCCACGCCATCTGTTCCAGATACTAATACAGGTTCTTCTAATGCAAATTTTGATAGATCAAACATACCTCCAAAACCGCCTAAACCGCCTAGTACTTCTTTTCTCATAGTTGTTTGTACGTGTTTTTTCATGCGAGATACCGCTTCATATCCAGCTTCAATATCTACTCCTGCTTGCTTATATGCATTCGCCATCGTTATTTACACCTCGTCTTTTAATTTCTTCCCATCCAGGGCGGGCTATTTTAAGAAAGGAGCTAGCTTCTACATCAAAAGAAGTAGAAGCTTTTCTCACTTTTCTTATTTCATACTTTCTAAAAGCTCTTGCTCATAATCATAAAGAGCTGTTGGATAGTCCCCATTAAAGTAAGCCATGCATAGGCCGCCATATTTCCCTTCATATGGACGTCCAATTGCATCTACTAATCCATCTTCACTTAAAAATGTTAAAGAATCTGCTCCGATTATTTCACGGATTTCTTCTACTGTATGATTTGCTGCAATTAATTCTTTTCTCGTTTGAATATCAATGCCATAGAAACATGGATATTTCAGAGGTGGTGAAGCAATTCTTACGTGAACTTCTGTCGCTCCAGCCTCACGAAGCATACGAACAATTCGTTTACTTGTCGTTCCTCTTACGATAGAGTCATCAATCATAACAACTCGTTTCCCTTCAACTACACCTCTTACTGCGGAAAGCTTCATCTTAACCCCTTGCTCGCGCAGTTCTTGAGAAGGTTGGATAAACGTACGTCCAACGTAACGATTTTTAATTAATCCTAACTCATATGGAATACCTGTCGCCTCCGCATAGCCAATCGCAGCTGAAATACTAGAGTCTGGTACACCAGTAACAACATCTGCTTCAATAGGAGCTTCTGCCGCTAAACGTTTCCCCATATTCTTACGTGCTGCATGAACGTTAACGCCTGCAATATTAGAATCTGGTCGTGCAAAGTAAATATATTCCATACTACAAATTGCATGTTCTACATCGTTTGTGAAACGATCTACGTGAATTCCTTCATCATTAATGATAAGTAATTCACCCGGTTCTACATCACGAATGTATGTTGCACCTACTACATCAAAAGCACATGTTTCAGATGCTACAACGTAAGCATCCCCCATCTTTCCAATTGAAAGCGGACGGAACCCATTCGGATCTAATGCAACGATCATTTCATTTCCAGTTAGTAAAAGATACGCAAACGCACCTTTCACTTTATTTAAAGCCTCTTTTACACTTTCAATTAAAGAATCTTTCGTGCTACGTTTAATAAGATGTAAAAGTACTTCTGTATCTGAACTAGTTTGAAAAATACTGCCCTCTGCTTCTAATTCACGACGAAGCATTTTTGCGTTAATTAAATTTCCGTTATGAGCTAATGCCATACTATGATCGGAAAAACGGAACAACAATGGTTGAACGTTAGCAACTTCACTTCCACCAGCTGTTGCATATCGTACATGTCCGATTGCTGATTTTCCATTTAATCCTTCTAGCTCACCTCTTGAAAACACTTCTGATATTAAACCTAACCCCTTGTGACCGACGATTTTTTCCCCATTATTTACGACAATGCCTGCGCCTTCTTGCCCACGGTGCTGTAAACTGTGCAATCCGTAGTATGAAACTTGTGCTGCATTTTCATGCCCCCAAATTCCGAAAACACCACATTCTTCGTTTAACCCCTTTATTTCAGCAAGCATGGGATTGCCCCTTTCCAAGCCTTTCTCATTTCATCTACATTTGCTGTAAGTAATACTTCATTTTCTTCATTATGAATTGTTACTTCATTTGTACTTGTTACTTCTCCAACTTGGATTGCTTCTACTGCTTTCTCAAACGCCTCTTTATTTTCACGTTTTACAGTTATCACAAAGCGAGACTGTGATTCAGCGAATAATGCTGCTGTTGCTTCTCCATCTAATTTCACAGTAGCACCTAAGCCTTTAGCACCAATTGCACTTTCTGAAATCGCAACTGCTAAACCACCTTCAGCAACATCATGTGCAGATTGAACAAGACCAGCTTGAATTGCTTCTAATACTTGTTTTTGGCGTCTTAATTCTACATCTAAATCGATACTTGGTGATTGACCGAAAATTTTGCCGTGAATCATTTTCTGTAATTCACTTCCGCCAAACTCAGCTTTCGTCTCACCAATTACATACACTAAATCACCAGCTTGCTTAAACTCTTGTGTTGTTACATGTTTTAAGTCATGCACAAGTCCGACCATCCCAACTGTCGGTGTTGGATATACAGCTTCACCACTACGCTCGTTATACATCGATACGTTTCCGCCGATAACTGGTGTTTGTAATGCGCGACAAGCTTCACTCATACCGTCTACTGATTTCTCAATCTGCCAGAAGATTTCTGGTTTTTCTGGGTTACCGAAGTTTAAGCAATCTGTAATTGCAAGTGGCTCTCCGCCAGAACATACGATATTACGCGCTGCCTCTGCTACTGCAATTTTACCGCCCATCTCTGGGTCTAGATAAATGTAGCGAGAGTTACAATCTGTCGTCATTGCTAATCCTTTTTCTGTACCGCGTACACGTACAACTGCAGCATCTGAACCTGGCGTAACAACTGTGCTTGTGCGAACTTGGTAATCGTATTGATCGTATACCCACTCTTTACTTGCAATGGTTGGTTGCTGTAATAGAGCAAATAACGTTTCTTTATAATTTTCTACTTTTGGCGTTTCCATTTTCATTGCTTGGAATTCAGTAAAGTATGCTGCTTCTTTTGATGGCTTATGATAAATTGGTGCTTCTTCTGCTAAAGCATCTGCTGGAACTTCAGCTACCTTTTCACCTTTATGGAATAAACGAAGCATTTTATCTTCTGTTACTTTCCCCATCGTAACCGCTGCAAGACCATACTTCTCAAATAAATCTACTATTTCTTGTTCTCTACCTTTTTTCACAACAATTAACATACGCTCTTGTGATTCAGATAGCATCATTTCATATGGTGTCATTCCTGTTTCACGCTGTGGTACATCATCTAAGTACATTTCAATACCCATTCCTGCTTTACTTGCCATTTCTGCAGATGATGATGTTAAACCAGCCGCACCCATATCTTGAATTCCAACAAGTGCATCGGATTGAATTAATTCTAAACACGCTTCAATAAGAAGTTTTTCCATAAATGGATCCCCTACTTGAACCGCTGGACGTTTCGCTTCTGAGCTTTCAGATAGTTCTTCCGACGCGAATGTTGCACCGTGAATACCGTCACGACCAGTTGATGCTCCTACGTACATTACTGTGTTACCAGCACCGTGCGCTTGCCCTTTTTTAATGTCTTCGTGGTTAATCAAACCTACGCACATTGCATTTACAAGTGGATTTCCTTCATAACATGGATCAAATTGTACTTCGCCGCCAACAGTCGGAATACCGATGCAGTTACCGTATCCTGCAATTCCTGCTACTACTTCTTCGAATAAATATTTCACACGTGGTGACTGTAATTCACCGAAACGAAGTGAGTTTAATAGAGCTACCGGACGTGCTCCCATAGAGAATACGTCACGAATAATACCACCAACACCTGTTGCAGCTCCTTGATATGGCTCAATAGCTGAAGGATGGTTATGACTTTCCATTTTAAATACAACTGCTTGATTATCACCGATATCTACAATTCCAGCACCTTCTCCAGGTCCTTGCAGAACGCGCTCACCTGTAGTTGGAAACTTACGAAGAACTGGTTTCGAATTTTTATAACTACAATGTTCAGACCACATTACAGAGAATAACCCTGTTTCTGTATAATTTGGCAGACGACCTAAAATCTTTTCAACCATGGCAAACTCTTCGTCTGTTAGCCCCATTTCCGCATATATACGCTCTTCTTTAATTTGTGTTGGATTTGGTTCAAGCATTAACGACATATGTTTCCCTCCACTGTTTTAAGATAGATTGAAAGACTTTTAACCCTTCAGCACCGCCAAGTAATTCATCTACAGCACGCTCTGGGTGTGGCATCATACCAAGTACATTTCCTTTTTCATTTACAATACCAGCAATATCTGAAACGCTACCGTTAGGGTTTTCTACGTAACGGAATGCGATTTGATTGTTCTCTTCTAATTGTTTAAGCGTCGCTTCATCACAATAGTAATTCCCCTCACCATGCGCGATTGGAATATTAATTACTTCATCTTTTCCATATTGTGATGTAAACATCGTTTCATTATTTTCAACACGCAACTGAACAGTGCGACACATAAATTTTAAGTTTTCGTTTCTCATTAATGCTCCTGGTAGTAATCCTGATTCAACAAGAATCTGGAATCCATTACATACCCCTAAAATCGGCTTTCCTTGCTCAGCAGCTTTTTGCACTGCTTTCATTGCATTAGCAAAGCGAGAGATAGCACCGCAGCGTAAGTAGTCACCATAAGAAAATCCACCTGGTAGTAGAATTGCATCATATTCATCTAAATTCTCTGTATCGTGCCAAACGTAATCTACTTCTTCGCCAAGCTCATCTTTAATTGCATGGAACATATCGACATCACAGTTCGAACCCGGAAATACTATTACGGCAAATTTCACTGTGCGACAACCTCCTCAACTTCATAACGGAAGTCTTCCATTACAACGTTCGCTAATAGTTTTTCACACATTTCTTTTACCTTGCTATCTAAATCAGATACAGATTTATCAATTGTTAGTTCCATGTACTTTCCGATTCGAACGTCTTGTACTTCTGTGAATGAAAGACTATGAAGTGCTCCTTTTACTGCTGTTCCTTGTGGATCTAATACGCTTTCTCTTAATGTTACATATACCTTAACTTTATACATGTGAAATTCCCCCTAAACGTTTTAAAATCTCTTCATAAGCATCTGTTAAATTTCCAAGATCGCGACGGAATACGTCTTTATCAAACTTTTCATTGCTCGTTTCATCCCATAAACGGCAAGTATCTGGTGAAATTTCATCCGCTAAAATGATTTCTCCTTCTTCCGTTACACCAAACTCTAATTTGAAATCTACTAATCTTACACGACAGCTTGCGAAATGATCAATCAACACTTGATTGATTTGTAGAGCCATATCTCGTAATACACTTACTTGCTCTGGTGATGCAACGTTTAATACACGAATATGATCTTCCGTTACAAGCGGATCTCCTAAATCATCATCTTTGAAGTAAAATTCTACGATTGGTTCTGCAAGTGCAGTTCCCTCTTCCATTCCTAATCGTTTTGAAAGACTTCCTGCAATTACATTTCTTGTGACAACTTCTAAAGGAATAATACTCACTTTTTTAACAAGTTGTTCTGTTTCAGATAACTTCTCAACAAAATGTGTTTTAATTCCCACTTCTTGTAACTTTCTGAACAATAAAGTTGTAATTTCATTGTTCAAACGACCTTTTCCTGTAATCGTCTCTTTTTTCTCCCCATTGAAAGCAGTCGCACTATCTTTGTACTCTACCCAAACCATATCTGCTGATTCTGTACGATAAATTCTTTTTGCCTTACCTTCATACAGCAATTCTAGCTTTTGCATTTCGCAAGCCCCCTGTAGTTTGAAAAATGTGAATAATGTTTTTATAAAGAATGGCACAGAATGACTCTATTCTGTGCCATATGAAATTTTACGCTTCGTTTAATCCTAAGCGTTCAAAGATTGTATCAACGTGTTGCATATGATGCTCATAGTTGAAGCATTCATTAATTTCTTCCTGTGTTAACTTGCTTGTAATACGCTCATCAGCTTCTACAAGCTCTTTAAATTGTACTTGTGTTTCCCAAGCTTCCATCGCTTTAGGCTGTACGATATCATAAGCTTCTTCACGTACCATACCTTTGTCGATTAGTGTAAGCATTACGCGCTGAGAATAAATTAAGCCGTATGTTCTTGTCATATTGCGTTTCATATTCTCTGGGTATACAGTTAAGTTTTTAACGATATTACCAAAGCGATTTAACATGTAATTTAATGCGATTGTAGCATCTGGTAAAATTACGCGTTCTGCCGAAGAGTGAGAAATGTCACGCTCATGCCATAATGGAACATTTTCGTAAGCTGTCATCATATAACCGCGGATAACACGAGCTAAACCAGTCATATTTTCAGATCCAATTGGATTACGCTTATGTGGCATTGCAGAAGAACCTTTTTGACCTTTTGCGAAAGCTTCTTCAACTTCACGTGTTTCACTCTTTTGTAAACCACGAATCTCAACTGCCATCTTTTCGATAGATGTTGCGATTAATGCAAGTGTTGACATGTAATGAGCATGACGATCACGTTGCAATGTTTGTGTTGAAATTGGTGCTGCTTCTAATCCTAAGTTTTCACAAACATACTTTTCTACGAATGGATCGATATTTGCGTATGTACCAACCGCACCAGATAATTTACCAACACGAACTGTATCAGCAGCTTGTTTGAAACGCTCTACGTTACGTTTCATCTCTTCATACCAAAGACCAAGTTTTAAACCAAATGTCGTTGGTTCTGCATGAACACCGTGTGTTCTTCCCATCATGATTGTGTATTTATGCTCTTTCGCTTTGTTAGCTAAAATGCTTACAAAGTTCTCTAAGTCTTTTAATATAATTTCATTCGCTTGTTTTAAGATGTAAGATAATGCTGTATCTACTACATCTGTAGATGTTAAACCGTAATGAACCCATTTACGTTCTTCGCCTAATGCTGGCGTTTCTGATACAGCACGAGTGAATGCAACTACGTCATGACGTGTTTCTTTTTCAATTTCATAAATACGATCAATATCAAATGATGCATGTTCACGAATTTTTTTAACATCTTCTTTTGGAATATCGCCAAGCTCAGCCCATGCTTCACAAGCTAAAATCTCAACTTCTAACCACGCTTTAAATTTGTTCTCTTCCGTCCAAATCGCACCCATTTCAGGGCGTGTATAACGACTAATCATCTTTTTCCCTCCAACAGTTGTTCTTGATGGTCCCAAATATGCAAACTCTTCGCTTTTTCTAGAGCGACTTCAATATTATCATTTAAAATATTAACATGCCCCATTTTTCGCTGTGCTTTTGCTTCTTCTTTTCCATACAAGTGTAAATAGCACCCGGTTAATCTATTCACTTGTCTTAGGACCCCTTCTATATGTTCGCCTAAAATGTTTACCATGACAACTGGTTTTAACAAATTTGTTTCTCCTAGAGGTAAATTACAGATTGCTCGAATATGTTGACCAAATTGACTCGTTTCACATGCATCCTGTGTATAGTGTCCTGAATTGTGAGGTCTTGGCGCTAATTCATTAATATAAATCTCACCATTATCTGTAGCAAACATCTCTACAGCTAGTGTTCCCACAAGTTCTAATTCATCCGCAAGTACCTTTGCATAAGCAATTGTTTTTTGAGAAAGCTCTTCTGTAATGCGAGCTGGAACGATAGATTCATGTAAAATGTTATTTACATGAATATTTTCTGCTACTGGAAACACTTTTGTTTCACCACTTACACTACGAATCACAATAACTGATACTTCTTTTTCAAAAGGCACCCATTTCTCTAAAATACATTCTGCTTTATCCACAAGATTTCTTGCTGCCTCAACATCAGCTTCACTTCTTAAAACAACTTGCCCTTTCCCATCATATCCACCTGTCGTCGTTTTTAAGACGGAAGGGAATGATAACTCAGCAATTGCTTCTGTAAGCTGATCTTGATTTTGAACTAATCTATACGTTGCTACTGGTAACCCAGCCTTCTCAATCGCATTCTTTTCTGTAAAACGATTTTGCGTTGTATTTAACAACTGACTACCTTGTGGTAAGTACGCATGTTTTTCAAGCCATTGTAAACATCTATAATCAATATTCTCAAATTCATATGTGACAACATCACTTATCTCTGCTAAATGCTGAATTGCTTTTAAATCGTCATATGATGCAACAATTTCAATATCAGCAACTTGTGCACATGGTGAGTTTTTTGTAGGATCTAAAACAGCAATTTTATATCCCATCTCCTTAGCTGCCAATGCCATCATTCTTCCTAGCTGGCCGCCTCCAATAATACCGATTGTTTTTCCAGGTAAAATGATTCTCGTCATACTAGCTCACTACCTTCGCGCACATCTTTTTCAATTGCTTCTCTTCTCAATTCTAATGCATCATGTATGTCATCATGGAATGATCCAATTATTTGTGCAGCAAGTAAACCAGCATTCGTTGAACCAGCCTTACCAATTGCAACAGTTGCAACTGGAACTCCTCCTGGCATTTGGACAATGGATAATAATGAATCTAAGCCGTTTAACGCTTTTGATTGAACTGGAACTCCGATTACAGGAAGATTCGTCTTCGCTGCAACCATTCCTGGTAAATGTGCTGCTCCACCAGCTCCAGCAATAATAACTTTCAATCCACGTTCACGAGCCGTCTCTGCATATTCAAACATATAATCCGGAGTCCGATGAGCGGATACAACCTTTTTCTCATACGGTATATTTAATTCATCTAAAATGTCACAAGCATATTTCATTGTTTCCCAGTCTGACGTGCTTCCCATTATGACTCCAACTAGTGATTTCATATTAGAATCCCCCCGATTCAAATAAAAAAAGCCTGAAATAGAACAGTTTCTCTTTTACTATGAGAGAAAGCGCTCTACTCAGGCATACGTATCCCTTGTGAATAGAAAAATACCGAGTGACTTTCCCTCATAGTCTAACGAATAACGGTCGTTAGGTAGAGACTTGCAGGCCATATCCCCGCGATTATATGAGGTCTTATATATTATTCTTTCTATGGCTATATTAACAATATTTCATAAACAATGTCAACAAATAATCGAATGTTTTTTTATTACTAATCAATAACGTTCGTGTTTTAGTTATATTCAAAAGAATAATTGTAACTATATGCAAGAAGGATAAGAAATTAGAATATATATTTCTAGAGATCTATCATACACAAAACGGTTTGTGTACAAATTCCATATGCTTTAATATAAAGCATATCGTTTATATTCCTTTGTATCGTAACCATTACTATAATGATTGAATACTTGTTTATATCATCCCGCTTTTTTCACTCTCATTATTTAAAATATATACTTGTAGTAGAAATAACAGTTCCTATTATAAGGATTGTTTGGGAGCACTTAGAAAACCTGACAAGCAAAAAATCATTCCTATTACTCTCAATACCCTCATTTTCATTCTTTTTCCTCATTAAGATTTGGTATATAAAAATAAACACAAAAAAACCTAAGTCGAAACGACTTAGGTTTTTTGCTTGGCGACGTCCTACTCTCACAGGGACAAGGTCCCAACTACCATCGGCGCTAGAGAGCTTAACTTCCGTGTTCGGTATGGGAACGGGTGTGACCTCTCTGCCATCATCACCAAACTATGAAGGCATATTCCTTCAAAACTAGATAACATTTGCTACATATTATATGGTTAAGTCCTCGATCTATTAGTATTCGTCAGCTCCACATGTCACCATGCTTCCACCTCGAACCTATCAACCTGATCATCTTTCAGGGATCTTACTAGCTTACGCTATGGGAAATCTCATCTTGAGGGGGGCTTCATGCTTAGATGCTTTCAGCACTTATCCCTTCCGCACATAGCTACCCAGCTATGCCCTTGGCAGAACAACTGGTACACCAGCGGTGCGTCCATCCCGGTCCTCTCGTACTAAGGACAGCTCCTCTCAAATTTCCTACGCCCACGACGGATAGGGACCGAACTGTCTCACGACGTTCTGAACCCAGCTCGCGTACCGCTTTAATGGGCGAACAGCCCAACCCTTGGGACCGACTACAGCCCCAGGATGCGATGAGCCGACATCGAGGTGCCAAACCTCCCCGTCGATGTGGACTCTTGGGGGAGATAAGCCTGTTATCCCCGGGGTAGCTTTTATCCGTTGAGCGATGGCCCTTCCATGCGGAACCACCGGATCACTAAGCCCGACTTTCGTCCCTGCTCGACTTGTAGGTCTCGCAGTCAAGCTCCCTTATGCCTTTGCACTCTACGAATGATTTCCAACCATTCTGAGGGAACCTTTGGGCGCCTCCGTTACACTTTAGGAGGCGACCGCCCCAGTCAAACTGCCCACCTGACACTGTCTCCCGGGTCGATAAGACCCGTAGGTTAGAATTTCAATACAGTCAGGGCGGTATCCCACCAGCGCCTCCACCGAAGCTAGCGCTCCGGTTTCAATGGCTCCCGCCTATCCTGTACAAACTGTACCAAAATTCAATATCAGGCTACAGTAAAGCTCCACGGGGTCTTTCCGTCCTGTCGCGGGTAACCTGCATCTTCACAGGTACTATAATTTCACCGAGTCTCTGGTTGAGACAGTGCCCAAATCGTTACACCTTTCGTGCGGGTCGGAACTTACCCGACAAGGAATTTCGCTACCTTAGGACCGTTATAGTTACGGCCGCCGTTTACTGGGGCTTCAGTTCAGAGCTTCGCTTACGCTAACCCCTCTCCTTAACCTTCCAGCACCGGGCAGGTGTCACCCCCTATACTTCGCCTTACGGCTTCGCAGAGAGCTGTGTTTTTGCTAAACAGTCGCTTGGGCCTATTCACTGCGGCTTTCCGTTAAGAAAGCACCCCTTCTCCCGAAGTTACGGGGTCATTTTGCCGAGTTCCTTAACCAGAGTTCTCTCGCACACCTTAGGATTCTCTCCTCGCCTACCTGTGTCGGTTTGCGGTACAGGCACCTTTTATCTCGCTAGAAGCTTTTCTTGGCAGCGGGGAATCAAAGACTTCGCTCCATAAGGAGCTTCCCCATCACAGCTCAGCCTTTACGATAAGCGGATTTGCCTACTTATCAGCCTAACTGCTTGGACGTGCACAACCAATCGCACGCTTCTTCTATCCTTCTGCGTCCCTCCATTGCTCAAACGATAAAGAGGTGGTACAGGAATATCAACCTGTTGTCCATCGCCTACGCCTGTCGGCCTCGGCTTAGGTCCTGACTAACCCTGAGCGGACGAGCCTTCCTCAGGAAACCTTAGGCATTCGGTGGACGGGATTCTCACCCGTCTTTCGCTACTCATACCGGCATTCTCACTTCTAAGCACTCCACCAGTCCTTACGGTCTGACTTCACTGTCCTTAGAACGCTCCCCTACCACTGATACCATTCGGTATCAATCCGCAGCTTCGGTGGTGTATTT